>CAZABB010000001.1:0-137354 GCA_964483625.1 uncultured Planctomycetia bacterium
CTGTCAATTTGCGAATAATAGTTTACAGTATCCAAACAAATCCTTGTTTTCCTCGCCCCCACTTATCACAAAATATGTTTCTCGCCTATCTCTCCCTGCCACCCTTGCCTACTTTACTCAACATTTTTCTTCTGATAGAATAGCGATACCGTGACAATGCGACACCATTTCCCAGGAAACATTGTCAATGCTGTAAGGGAAAAGTGTTTATCAAACTATCGTCGCAGCGAAAAAAACATAATGAGTATTTCTCCCCACTGACTGATTACGGATTGAAGACCGCGGTCAGATAATACGTATGGCAAAAATCAACATATGCCTCCTCTTCCCCAGATTGAAATACATATCAGGAGATCCGCCTCTCGGAATAGGATATATCGCCTCGTATCTGAAAAAAACGCTTCGTAACGTAAATGTTTCAATCATCGACGCAACATTTATGCGCTCTTTGAAAGCTGTGCTGAAAACGATAAAAGAATCTTCTCCCGATATCCTAGGGATATATGCGGATGCCGTCATGATGAAAGATACTCTGACTATCGCCGAGTGGGCCAGAAATAATAAACTGTATACTGTCGTCGGAGGACCACAGGCAACGGTTCTTTCGGAAGCCTTTGCCGGGCACGCCGATGTTATCGTACGCGGGGAGGGAGAGTTCATTTTTGCCGAAATTGTCCGGAGTTACGGTATGAAAGATTTGTCGCATATCCCGGATATATGGTGGAGGAAGGACGGAGAAATCAGAAAAAACCCTCCCCGTGATCATTTTCTTCCTTGGGATGAAATCCCTTTCCCCGAAAGGGGACTGTTCCCTATGGAAAAATATCTGGACTACTGGAATTACCTGGATGCGATAAATCCGCGCCTATGCGGAACAACGATGATTACTTCCCGGGGATGTCCTTTTTCCTGCAGTTACTGCCAGCCGACGATACGCACAATGTTCGGGAAGACAATCCGTTCCCGTTCGCCGGCCAATGTGGTTGAAGAAATCAGAACTTTGAAAGAACGCTATCATATCGACGGCGTATTCTTCCACGATGATACGTTCACCGCACACGCATCATGGATAAAGGAGTTCTGCCGCGAGTTGGAACACGACACATTACCCATTCTCTGGGGATGTAACAGCAGGATTGACACCGTCAATGACGATATGCTCAAGATGATGCATCGGGCGGGCCTTCGGAAAATTCATTTCGGTATAGAATCCGGCTCACAGCGGATACTCGATACCGTGTATCATAAAGATCTGAACATCGAGAAAATCAGAGAGGTCGTCTCTTCCACAAGGAAGGCAGGGATTCATACGATGGGATTCTTTATGCTGGGAGCGCCCTCGGAAACGGAACAGGATATCCGCAAGACCATATCTTTCGCGAAAAATCTTCCCCTGGAAGAAGCGTCTTTTTTCCTAACCACACCTCTAGCAGGCACATATCTTCACGATATGATTCTCAATGACCAAACGTATCGAATACCCCTTCCTTATGAGGATTTCGATTACTACACGCACTATTGTATTCAGGGAGGCATCGGGCGCACGCGAATTAAATTTCTGCAGATAAAAGCGTTCTTATTTTTTTATCTTCACCCCTCCCGGATTCGGTATATAATCAAATACGTGTTTTCCGTAAGAGGCATAAAAAAACTGTTCAATAAAATCGTAAGGATCCGGTAGGAGGAATCCCGTATGGAGTTATCCGACATCCAAGCTCACGCGTTCGGCGATACCCACGACATCGCTTTCGGCCTTATAGAAAATGAGAAAGGAGAATGCGTGCTGGACGTTGCCGCGGGAGAAGGAATACTGGCGTACCGGCTGCTTCAGAAAGGTTTTCGGGTAACCGCGGCGGACATAGAAACAAGCCAATTCAAATTAGATCGGATTCCATGTGATTACGTTGACCTTAATGACAACCTGCCTTACGAAGACGAAACATTTCATTGCATTGTATGCGTGGAAACGTTTGAGCATCTGTGCAATCCCGGACTCTGCCTCGATGAATTCCAAAGAATCCTAAAACCCGGCGGAACACTCATTCTTTCGACCCCCAATATCACGTCATTGATATCCAGAATTATTTTTTTATTTTCGGGGCAATACGGCAATTTCTACAATATGCGTTCATCGTGCGTGGATAAAAATAACCGGGACCGGCACATTATGCCCTTACCTCTATGGCTGTTACAATATCATTTACAACGGGCTCATTTTAGAATTGAAAAGGTAGCCTACAGTAACGGCGGCCTGGAGATCCCCACGAAAAAACGTCCCTGGAAAAAGTTGATTTTCCTTCCTCACGGCAGACTGTGCGGCAATAGCGTCATTGTCAGGGCCCGGAAAGAGATACAGCAGAATACTTAAGTGCATGAAAAAAAACAGCGCCACCTATCTCAACTGGCAATCTCACGGACAAAATATACTCATCGTATTCTTTACCAAGATTCCTTTTCCCTCACCCGGTGTGCACTTTGAATCGACCGTGTTAAAACTCAACCGGACCGCCGCACGTATTCTTGCGTTCACGGAGAATCCCTGGATTTTCTCCGAAGTAAAGAACGCTCTCAAAAAAAACGGCTATTCGATCCGAAAAAAACACGAAAAGGAAATAAAGCGGTTTACGGAAAACCTCGGCAGTATCGGCCTGAGGGAAACGTTCCCGGAAAATTACGAACAATACAGAGACTTTGTTCTCTCCCCGCGCACGGCCGGCGGAAATAAGCGGCGGTTTGAAACTCCCCGTATTTTACTCCATAAGAGATTCTCCGGTCTGCCTCACGATACATGGTCGATCCATGCGGGCAGGTATGCGTCGCGAAAACAGTTTTTTTATCCTATAAAAGTCAATTTCGGTATTACGCGCAATTGCAATCTGCATTGCGATTATTGCTATCTGGCAGACGAAGGGAAACCTTATTACGAAGATTTACCTCTGCGGGAAATCAAGAAAATCATTGATAACCTGAAAAAAAGCAATGTTCAACTTGTGAATTTATTCGGGGGAGAACCTTTTTTCCGAAAAGACATATTGGAAATAATAGAATATATCCGAGAAAAAAACATGCAGGTCACTATCAATACCAACGGCACATTACTTGTTGAAAGTATGCTCGAACAGCTGAAAAGAACCGGCATCTATTCCCTTCACATAAGCCTGGACGCCGCCACGGAGGAAACCTTCGGATATATGAGAGAAAAATCGGTATTTCCCATAGTAGTAAGAAACATCGAAAAAGCGACGTCGCTGGGACTGCCGGTTCAGATAAATTTTACCGTAACCCGCGTTAATTTCCGTGAACTTCCTTCCGTATACAGACTCGCCCGGCGTCTGGGCGTCGGGACGTTTTCAGTCGGTTCCCTGAACAGAATAGGATGCGGCATGCAGAATAAGGATATTTTCTCCCTTCCTTACTTCTTTTATATCTGCTGGGTAAAATTCTGGCAGCGCACACTCGCCCCCGGGGGAAAAACGTTATTTTACATAAAAGAACGGTGCGATGCGAATATCTACACGTACATAGACCATAAGGGATATCTTCACTTTTGCACGTTAATACCCCGCACAATGCCTCTGGGCAATCTTCTTAAGGAAGATTTACTTACTATCTGGCATTCGGATACGTACACACGCCTGTTTGATCTTGACTCTGTCAAGGAGCCCTGCCGGTCCTGTTTTTTTGAAAGGGAATGTCCCAAAGGATGCCGGGCGGAGATTTACGCCAGAGAAAGCGATTTTTTTGCCGGTAACACTGATTGCCTGCGAGGTAAAGTATCCCAGAAAGTGAAAGGTCTGGCTTCCTTTTTGAAAAAATCCCCCTCAGATCTTTCTTAAAAATTTCTTTCTCTCTCCGGCTTTGACCGATTTTAATAAATTTATCGCGCTAACCCCGCAAAGACCATAGGTAGGCGGAATATCTCCGTTACAGAGAGGATCTTTTTCCCGGCAGGAGCCTTTTTTGAGAAAAGAATACAGATGGCATCCCCCGCCGCACGTACTTCTGCTTTCACACCGCGCACAGCCCGCCGGCAGCGCATTCCATATCTTCCTTTTCTTTTGAAGTTTCCGGCATATACTGAGAAGGGATTCTTCCCCGATATTACCCACACGCAACGCCGCGGGGGCTTCGGCACAGGGCAGCACGGACCCATCCTGCATGATCGCGGCGCTGTTATTACCAAAACACGTGCACAGATTGGAACGCAAAAGAGCTTTCGCTTCAATAACATCGTTCAAGCGGGAATACACCGCCTTTACCGATTTCGACAATTCGGACAGTTCTTCTCTCGACAATTCCAGTTCTTCATTTGTCTTCTCATCTTTTACAGGGATATACCGTTCACAGACCGGCAAAGCCCCCATTTCAACGACATCATTGATTATCTCTCTGATATGGCCGATATTGAGTTTTGTCACGACAACAAACGCAATCACCATAATGCCGTTTTGAACGCAGGCAGTGATATTTCTTTTTATTCTCTCGAATTGATCGCTACCGGTATGCTTTTCATATATCTTTCGGTTATAATCGTATTTGACACACAGAATAAGATTGCTATTCATTTTCTTCAATCGTTCCAGCCATTCGTCGTTTATATGCGTTCCATTCGTCACTATCGTCACCCCCATGCCTCTTCGCTGCGCCGCCGTTAAAAGCCGGTACAAATCCTTATACAAAAACGGCTCTCCTCCCATAAGATCGATATGGGAAACGCCTATGGCTCCGGCTTCCTGAATAATACGGATCCATCGCTCGGAAGGGAATACTTCGGGCGCATTTTTGGCCGCGTAGCAGTAGATACAGTTGTAATTGCAGGCTGACGTAATATGCAGCTGAAGGGTCCGGACAAACGGGAATATTCTCCGGTATATCCTTTGCAGGATAAACCTGAGCCAAGAAATCCGGCAGAAACGATTCAACAGCCTCCAGAACATCATCCGATGAAATAAACCGTATCTTTCTGAAAACCGTTCCATTATTCCGCCGTTTCCCGTTTTACCGGCATGATTCATCTTTGCGGCGGGTTTAGATATAACCTGAAAGGCCGGCACATTATATTCGTATAAAAGACATTGACCAGAAGATTCCGGTACTCAGGAGCCCGTAGCATCTCTCTTATCTCTTTCGAATTTTCCCCGAACCATATTTTTCTGAAATTATAATCGCAGTCCCGGAAATTCCCCAGCACGTAATCCCGTGAGTAACTCGCGCATAACTCCCCGGAAGACATTACGTAACCGGACGCGATCCCTTCGAAGTTGGCAAGAGAATCGTCATTAAGCAGGTGCGCATAAAACGCTTTCCGCAATTTTCCGATCAAAGCCGGCGTACCGCCGTTCTTGGTAAAATCGCTTTCTTTTAATAGAAATCTGAGGATATCGCGATATTCTTCTTTATCCGGGGTGATATCGAGATCAAAGTTGTATAAACGCGCTCTGTTTTCGGCCAATTCGGCGATATAAGAGTCCGGCTTTATTTTCCGGACGAATTCATAGATATCCCGGAAAAAAGCGGCATTGAACTTCGATATAACCGTGTTGACTCCGACCGTTAATTGAGAACTGGGTATCTTTCTGAGCCCATAAAACGTACGCAGAAACCTTTCGAAATTGCCGCTCAGGCCGCGTATTTCGTCATGCTTCCTGCCGACTCCGTCCAGGGAAAGATTGATGATCACATTCAAACCCGGGCACGTCTTCAGGATCGTCTCCGCGACCGAATGAATCCGCTCGGTAAGCGTTCCGTTGGTCGCGATGGTTAAAAACTCCGGTTTGGTCTTTTCATACACAACCTGTATAATACACGCCAGGTCGTCACGAAGAAAAGGCTCCCCGCCCATAATCGTGACGGAAAAAAGACGGCCATACCCGGTGAAAATCTTCTCGTATTCGGCCGGGGTCAGTTCCCGGGCCGGATCACCCCGCGCTTTCCAGATATTGCAGGTCCGGCACCTTGAATTACATCGATCGGTAACACAAAGCGTGAGAACGCGCGGAAGCATTTTGGGATGTCCCGTCCACCGGAAAAAATTATACCCTATTATGCTCGGTATGTGTTGAAACATAATCGTCATCTGCCGTCCGTTTTCCCATTGTTCCCGAGAAAACTTTCCGCAAAAAATTATGAAAAAACCGGGAAAAAGGTCTTATTTTATAATACATCTTTCTATAGTAAGGGTACAGGAGAAGATAGAGAGTCGTATCTTTGATATGAATACCCGCCAGAATTCTGACAACCGGCAGCAGAAAATTTCTTTTGACTTCCGAATAAAACACATTGTGGTAGTAACAAATCTTCTTTCCCGAGATCGTCGGGAGATCCAATATCGTTTTTCCCTCATTGTATGCCTTTACTTTTCTTTCACTTATGAGACCCTGCCGGACACACGTATCGTACAGTTCGGTCCCGGGATAAGGACGGAAAACAAACTGAACCGGAAACGTGGGACGAACCTGCCGATTGAGTGCGATCGTCTGGCGCACGGTATGTTCATCTTCCCCGGGAAGCCCGATGAGATTCAGCCCAAACGTACGTATGCGGTATGTATCGCATAATTGAAACGCTCTCTTTATCTGTCCATCGGTAAGGTTTCTCCTAAGAAGCCGGTTGCGGAGATAGACGTTACCGGATTCGATACCTATACATACCGTGTCGCATCCGGCGCGTTTCAGAAGACGCATCACATTCTCGTTCAGAACCTCCGGTCGGGCGTTTATTCCAAAAGGCATGTTAATTCTGGATTTATATTCTTTACAAAAACGACTCAAATATTCTTCTTCGAGAGTAAAGATGTCGTCATGAAACGTGATACGGTTGAATGTATATCGCGCCGCCAGCTGTTCCAGCTCGCCTATTACATGCTCCACACTTCTTCGCCGTAAAAGCCGGCCTTTTCCCCTGTAAAGTTTGTGAAGGAAATTATTTACGCAATAAGGACAATTATACAGGCATCCCCGGCTGGACATGACCTCGGCATCCTTAAATTTCCGGTCATTTATTATTTTCTGATAATCGAACATTTCTCGATCCGCATACGGCAGTGAATCCAAATCTTCTATAAGCGGCCCGACCTCATTTTTTATCACGTGCCCGTTTTTATTGAACCAGAAGTTTTTGATCCGGCTGATATCTTTTTGTCTTTCCAACGCCGTCACTAAATCCCGAACGGCGTATTCTCCTTCGCCCCGGCATATTCCCGTCACTCCTTTAAGCCCGATACTTTCATCCGGGGCCGCGGTAGGATGCGGTCCGCCCAGGATCACCGGGAGACCATACCGGTCGTATATGTATCCCGCGTACCGGGCAACGAGCGTCATCTGATCCGAAGCGGCATATATGCCGATAAGACGAGGGTTCACCCTGTCGATACACGTATCGATGCCGGTAGGATGAAATGCGCGGGCGACGAAAAGCTCGACAGCGTGTCCGGCATCCTTCAGGACGGCCGCAATACTCCCCAAGCCGTGATGATACCCTACATCATTGAAACCCGGACATTCAATGGGATATACGAACAGAATGTTCACCGTACTAAAACCAATTGCAGTGCAGGCACGGCTGAGGAGGACGACCGCTCCTCATCCGAATCCTCCAATCGATAAATCGCTCATTATTCCATATGCGCAAAGGATGCTCCGCGAAGATGTTCCCGAAAAACATATTATGCAATACGCAGCAGGGAAGGACAAATCCTTTCGATGTGATCGACATTTCATGCCAGGGCTGATAACAGCCCGTCCACCGCTGCGGCTGATTGAGTTTCGGCAGGGTGAGTTTTATGCCGTATTTTTCCGCGGCCTGCTCTGTCTCTCGAAAACGGGAACGGATCTCTGTTTTCTCTCCCGCCGGCAGGGTGCGTAGCGCATGTTCCGCCGTGGAAATGCCCGTTTCATACACATACTGTATATCCTGAACCCCGACTTCGGATATCCCCAACCTGCGGGCAAGCTCTACCAACGCCGGTAATTCATGTATATTATTCCTCATCACAATTGAACGCAGACTCAGCCGAATGGAACTTTGGCGTTCTTTCTTCAGTCGGATCATACATTCGATATTCCCCAGCAGCACACCAAATTTCACTCCCGCACGGATACTCTCCACGGTCGCGGCGGTTGCTCCGTCAATGGAGAAGAAAATCCGGTCAACTCCCGATGAAATCAGCCTCGACGATACGTCATTGGTCAACAGCATCCCGTTGGTGAAAAGAGCGACATGCAGTTTTCTCTTTTTTGCGTAATGGATCATTTTAAAAATATCCTTATGCAGTAAAGGTTCTCCCATGCCCAGCAGGGTAACGGCGTAAAGAAAAGGCATGGTATCGACTATTTTCTGAAAATGCCCGAAATCCATTTCGCTCAACCCGTCTTTCTTTATCTCCGGAGCAAACCGGGGACACATCCTACAGTTCAGATTGCATTGATCGGTCACCCCGATGACGGCAGAGAAAGGGAAACGGGGAGACCGGGGAATTACGACCATCTGCACGGCATATAAAAACAAATGCGCGGCGCGGCGCAACGTAAGGTTTTGTAACATATATTTTATGGCAAAAATGATCCGGTTTTTTATCTTCATTACGGGAGACTATTCATCGCCAAAATCGCAATTCACCAATACACACAAGGGAAAAGATTAACGTGCCGTATACGTTTCTTCCGACATAACGGAAAATTCACGTCGTCGAAGCCGCCGTCTTCATCCGTTCCATCCTTTTCAGGGTCAGAGGGGGAACAAATCCGAATACCTTTGCCAACCGTTCTATTATCCTCACGGGTATCCTTACCAGTGCCGGGGGGATATGTACGATAAACGGCTTTTTGCGTAACGATTCCGCTAACAACGAAATCATTTCATTCAACGAATATGACTTTTTATCGCGTATTGCATACGTTTCGTTCCGATACCCCAAGGGCGCCGCCGAATGAATCGGGAACGGCGGGGAACTTCTATTCTCCCCAGGAGAAAAAACAGAATCGCGCGACGGGCATACGTCCCACTCCCAGGTCCGGGAAGCATCGTTTTCAGTCTCTCTGTGGATAAGCGCGAGGGTCGCATCCACCAGATTATGCACGTCCAGAGCGGTAATCTTTCTGGTGCCGTCCCCGATGACAGGAACGATACCGAGACGAATAAAGGAAGCCAGCTTCTTCAGTTCTTTATCCGGATTCTGCCAGTCATACACTAACGGAGGACGCACAATGACGTAAGGAACGCCGGATTTTTTGACGATCAGCTCAGATTCATATTTACTTCTTCCGTACGCCGATTCTCTATATTCGACGGCGGCAAGAGAAGAAAAATGGATAAAAGTTCCGATCCGGCCGGCGTATTCTTTACACGCTTCAATAAGGTTCTTCGTTCCTTCTACGTTTACCTTTCTGTATTGTGCGTCGTATGACGACGAGACGGCGTTTATCGTACCTATCGCCGCCAGGTGAACCACAATATCGATACCGGCCGCGATATGCCGCAACGTTTCCGGTTCACGTATGTCACCATACCACCGCCCGGCCTGATCCGGCAGACCGGCGGTATCACTCGTTCTTCTTATCAGACACCGCACACGATGACCTTTTGCGGCCAACTCTCTCGTCACGTATCTGCCAATAAAACCCGTAGCGCCCGTTATGAGTATATGCATTTCACATTATCTTTGGGAAAACGGAATATCCAAAATATTAGCTCTATTTACCGGCTCCGTCAAGATTCACCAAAAAATCTTTAATCACCCGGGCGATAACCCGATGCGCCTGCGGTCCAAAATGCCCGGTTTCTCTAAATGTCAGCCCTTCTTTTCGGGCCGCCTGAATGTGCGGCCGTACGAACACGCACGGCACATTCCTGCGTTGCCAGTAGACAGAGAATGCTTTTTCATATTTCAGCGTTTCCTCCGGGACATCTTCGAGAAATATATCGCTCAAGTATACAAAAACCGGAACCGCGTTCATGTCTCTTACCGTCCTGACGATTTCCTCGAGAATCGCATTGGTCGCTTTTTCTTCTTCCGAAATATCATTCATTCGATGCGACAGCTTACAGACACACAGAGTTATCACATCGATAATCTTTGGTTTCCACCATTCGTTCTTCAGCATCGCTTCCGGCGGGAGAACCGGTGAATGTTCCTTCCTGAGCCGACCGTTCATCAATCTGAATCTTGGTTTCGCGTAATCCCGGAAGTACAGCATATTACGCACCATATCGACTTTCATAAATCCCAGGATGACAATATCCGGTTTATATTTCACTCCTTCTTCCTGAAGATAGACCAGCATCTGGTCATGCCCGTATCCGTGTACGCCGAAATTCAGAACTTCGCTGGAGGGAATCATGCGCTGCAGATAGAAAGAAAACGTCTCCTCATCACTCACCTCTTCGCCGAACGTATACGAATCCCCGAGGATTAGAATCCTCAGCGTGCCCCGCGGTTTATCGTAGGCATACTCGCGGTTTCCTCTCAGCCCGCGCGAGTTTGAATTAAGAACCTCGCGGTTAAAATAAAGCATATCGTCCAAACCGGCCTTCAAAGCCCATCCCCGTGTGGGGTGATATACGTCGAAGACATAGAAAATTTCAATTCCGTCTTCTTGATGGCGCCGTACCCACTTTATTCTCCAGGAAGCGCTACATTCATCCTGCAAAAATGATTCGTTCCTCAATATCAGACGGGATGAAATTTCAAAAAACAGGAAAAGCCCGATCACATAATACACATACCGGTATTTTTTCATAAGCTTTCCGTCTCTTCCGTTAAGTGAACGAAGCTAGGTAAACGCGGCGCGGCAAAAAGACAGGCTCGCCCTGATATTACGGGCGATCTTTTTTTTATTCCCGACGCCTAAAGCCCGAGAACTCATCTCGAGCGTAACGATCCCCGGATAACGATCCCGCTTCAGGCGCTTTAAAAACCGCTCTAACGGCAATCGGCCTTCGGTTATCAGGCTGTGTTCTCTTCCGTTATAATTGGAAAGATGAACATGCGCTATGCGTTTCTTCAGGCATTCGTACGCTTCCAGGAGGTCTATTCCCCATGTGCCTACGTGAGTTGTATCGAACGCCACGTGATCAAACCTTTTGAGCTGATCGAGGTTATTGAACCGATACGGGTTCAGGCGGACATCCCCCCAACGCATATCGGGCAGGTTTTCCAGGACGATGGTAACCGGGGTATTATCCTGGAAAGATTTCAATTCGCGCGTTAACCATCGAGCATACCGCTTCTGCCCACCGAAAGGAAAATGGAGCAATATGTCGGCAAGCATCTCGGTTGTTCCCACCCGTACCAAGCGCAACGGCGGATGAATCACTGTGACGCGGGCGCCGACCGCCTC
Organism: uncultured Planctomycetia bacterium; assembly: GCA_964483625.1. Lineage (GTDB taxonomy): Bacteria > Omnitrophota > Gorgyraeia > Duberdicusellales > 4484-171 > JAFGQU01. The sequence goes on from CAZABB010000001.1 coordinate 11,337, forward strand.
GGCAAGGGCGATCGAATGCTTTACCCTTTCAATTTCATCCACGGGACAGCCGGAGATATATCCGTTAAAAGGGCTATGGATGCTCAGGATAGGAACTCCGTACTCATCCCGAAGACGATTCAAGTAGCCCGCCGAATACGCCGACCGATACCGGTTGGCCAATATTTCCAGACCGTCAAACCCGACATTGTGTGCGAGCTCAAACGCATATCTGAGAGGATAAGGATATACTGAACCCGCTGATAAAGCGAACATCATACATCTCTTTATTTATGTATCGATCCGGCCGGCGACAAAATCGTCAACCATCCGTTTCGCCTGAAAATCAGAATATTGCACCGGGGGACGCTTCATCGCGTACGCCGAAAGAGAAGTTAAAACCCCGCCTCGCCTCCTGTCCAGAGCCAATTTGCACCCCCGGATCACATCGATAACAACCCCGGCACTGTTGGGAGAATCTTCCACCGAAAGTTTCACATCGAGTTCTATCGGCAGCCCCCCGAATCCCCGTCCTTTCAGAGTGATGAAACAAACTTTGTTGTCTTTTAACCAAGATACATAGTCGGTAGGACTTATATGGACATCTTCTTCCGCGAACGGACTGTCCGATTGCGATTTTACTGATTCGGCTTTTGATATCTTCTTCAGCTTGAGCCTTTTAAAATCGAGCATATTAAGAAAATCGGTATTCCCTCCGACATTCAGCTGATATGTGCTGTCAACCTTTACGCCTCTTTCGCTGAATAACTTCACTAATGTTCTATGGAGTACCGTCGCGCCTAACTGAGATTTGATATCATCACCCACCAGAGGAAGGTTCTTATCTTTAAATTTCTCCGCCCATTGCGAATCGGAAGCTATAAAAACGGGGATATTGTTCACAAAGGCGGTATGAGAATCCAGACAGCATTGCGCATAGAATTTCGTCGCTTGCTCGGCACCAACGGGGAGATAATTCAACAGCATATCGGCTTTACTTTCCTTTAAAAGCGCAACGATATCACAGGACGGCGCGGCCGAAATCAAGAACGTTTTTTCCGAAGGGTAGTTCTTCATCTGGTCGTTCACTCCATCCCCGACGACACCCATATTCACTTTTACGCCGCGGGCGGGTATATCGTTCTGAAAGATGGTACCGCAGTTTGGTCTTTCAAAGATGGCACGCGCGATATCTTTTCCCACTTTTCGTTCATCGACATCAATCGCGGCGACCACTTCTATATCTTCCGGGGTATATCCGCCCATACTGTAGGACGTCAGCCCCATATCGCTGTTCCTCCTGTTTCTATAGTATTCTATTCCCTGAAGCAAACTGCTGGCACAATTGCCGACACCGACAATGGCAATCTTTATCCTGCTCATCCGGCTTCCTCTTTCTTCCGGCTGTCTTTTACGCATACAAACAGAAAATTACGGGCGAACAGCGCGGGAAGAATTTTGTACAGTCCGGAATAATATATCCCTTCCCCTATTATTCTCAATTTTTTCCAGGGTTCCTCGCTTATCCGTTGCGGAAAATAATACTTCCGGGAAATACAGACCAGACCGGTTTTCTCAACCAGCTTCTCCAGGACATTCCGGGAAAAGACACGGATATGTTCCGAAAACAATGCATCCCGCTTGTGATATACGTCCGTTATATCTTTAAATGCCCCGCAGAGAAAATAAAACCTGTTCACTATATTCAGCATATTGGGAACCGAGATGACCAGAATGCCGTTGTCTTTCACAACCCGTCTACACTCGCCCAGGAGGGATTCCGGATCAAGCGCATGTTCCAATACATCCATAATTAAAATAGCATCGAAAGACTTGTCGGTAAAGGGGATTCCCCCGTCAATATCGCCCAAAACAACTTTAACACCTTTGGCCGAAGCCTCCTTGAGCGCTTTCTCGCACATATCAAGGCCTATGACCGTATGGGCGGCGGTTAAATCTTCGCTCATACTGCCGCGGCCGCACCCCATATCCAGGATAAGAAAATTATTCCGCTGTATTTTCTTTTTCACTAACTCTCGTCTCCATTTCTCATAAGGCCCCAGTGCCGTTTCCTGCCAAACTGCGAGACGATGCCAGTAATCTGTGGAATATTTTTTTATATCCATACGTTTCTATCCGCCGCTCATAGGGGCGGATTCCTGACCCCGGTAAACCGGCCGGGAAGGCAGTCTCTGTTTGAAAACAATTTCGTAGAGAACACCCGTCTTAAATATCAATCTGGTAACAAGCACGACGAAAAATTCACCAAGAGCACGGAAAGGAAGCTGGAATTCTTCCCGGTGTTTTACCATGGACGCGGCGACGATCAGGAAGGGAGACAGGATAAAAAATACCGTCTTTCTGATCCCTGCGGGAACATTCACATCAAAATGCCTGTTGAAAAAATACATCTGCGCATACCCTCTTCCATAAATAAAGTACTGTTTCGCCAGGGCGGCAAACGCAGCCCGGTGATAATGCTTCACGGTGATACCGGGAATGTAGAGCAGTTTTCTCCCCTCACGGCAAAGAGATAAATGCAGACTAAGATCATCACAATTTATTAAACGTTCATCAAATCTGAATTTTTTGAATATATCTTTCTTATAGGAAATATTGCAGCCGCGAAGGTGTACCGCCTCAAAAGGCTTATCTTCCCGCCTGAAATACCGGCGCAGAAATGAGGAATCCGCCGGAGTATTTTCAATAATATCATTGTCGTCCCATATGATCTGACTGACACGGTGGAAAAAATTATTTTTTAAAGCGGGGATCGCTTTCCCCCCTATCGCCATGACGCGGGGATACATATTGTGGAATTTCAAAATATTCTCGACCCACATCTTATCGCAAACGCAATCATCGTCGGTTAACGCGATCACATCTCCCGCACAATACCGCAGACCCGTATTCCTTGCCGTGGCGATATTCCTCCGTCTGCGTTCCGTGACGCATCGAAACGTCGGGAAACGGACCCGGTATCCGGCAACGACCTCCGGAGTGTTATCCGTCGAACCATTATCCACAACAATAACCTCTTCGGGCATTCTGGTCTGAACAAGCAGACTGTCCAGACAGTTTTTCAAAAGCTCCGCTCTATTGAGCGTGACGACCAGCACCGAGATTTTCGGGGGAGAACATGTCGCATTTCTCATAAAGTTCTACGAAGAGACCATCGAATTCCCTGCTTTCTAATTTCCTGTATTTTTTTCCTAACCATTCCTTCACTGCCAGAGAGTTCGGTTCCAGAACACCCGTTCTGAACCAGGAAGAAGAAATCAACCATATCCTTTCGAAATTATACTTTTCGATATCCCGGCTTAAATCAATTACTCCCGGCGGGACTATCCCATCCTGCCTTTCCCGCTCCTCCCACGAACGTATCTCCTTACGCCAATATGTGTCCTGCTCGGAATAGAATGTGAAATAATACGAACCTACGGGATCACGACAGCCAAAATAGTACCATAAAGAGGGCACACTGCTCGGATGCGTGTGCGCGATGATATCATTTTTTTCCAGTTTCCTCTTTAGATATCCCGCCACGGAAACAAAATCCTTCTTAGGACACACTCCCACCGAATGCCGATTGCCGTATCCCAAAGGCATAAAGCCCGTATAATAATTAGACAGAGATACCACCGTCAACAGAACGACTCCGGCGCCGAGAAGAAACCTCACCCCGTATGCGCCTATACCGGTCACTCCCGAAGCGACGATAATATAATAAAACGGGGAAACCGCCATATTTTGCCGGTCAAGGTATATGGGTATCCATTGGGAGAAAAAAAAAGAGGCAAAAACAGGTGCAAATAAAAATACAAGCAGAAACGACACGTTTTGAGCGCGGCGGCGGCAGTAGAAAATACCGCCGATAAACAACAGAGTACATAAAATCGATCCCGGAAGATAGGCGTGGTTCGGAGCGTTGTACCCCAACGTGAAATTTTCAAAAGTAGCTAAAAGAGAACGAGGAACAGGCGTAGACAGCCAAAACGCATCTTTTACCCAGTTGAGGTGGCTGAAAGCCTCCTTAAACCAGGGACTGAAGACAGGGAGAATCACAAGATAACTTATCAACCATTTCCTGACCGGTACTTTTTCTCTTCGAAAAAAAAGGAAAGGTATACCGGCCAAAATCACCCAGAAGGTAAAATAAGACACATAAAGGCCGAGAATAGCCGAGAGCGCAAAAGAAATCCAAAGCCACGATTTATCTTCTTTTACGGCGCGTACAAAAAAATACACTATTGCCATTATGAAACAAGGCAACAAAGTGTATTCTCTCACCTCCTGCGCATACCAGATATGAAGGGGAGAAATAGCCAGGAGAAACGCGCTGATCAATCCCGTCTTTCTGTCGACAAACAGACTCGCCAATGTATATATCCAGAATATGGAGATCACGCCGAACAGCACCGAAAGGGAACGCAGAGCAGCTTCACCTCTGCCAAATACTCTGATCCAGAGGCTCAGTAACGCATAATATAAAGGAGGCTGGGGACTTGATGAAGAATAATTTTCCACGATACGTACACTCACGGCTTCATCATACCAGAGATCATTGGCATCCAATCTATACATCCTCAGAGCCGTTCCGAGGAGGATAATGAGAAAGAGGACAATAATGACCTTTTGATTTCGCATATGCAGGAGAAGTGTCATAAGGATATGCCGGTTTTCATGCAAAACGTCTTCTCTGTAAAAATAAATGATCCATGGAAATACCTGCCGTTAAGATTAAACCGGGGGTTTATCTTGCTCGACCTCCCATATATAGGGGTTTTTCTCCCGTATGTAGAAGTCGCATAAGCCCATTATTCTTGCATACGCCTCAAGAATCACGGCACCCGCCATCCAGAAAAAATAATTGAAGCCGCCTTCCAAATTGCGCACAACCAGGCTGAAAATGCGCAGATTGCTCAGGCTGGAAACGGCATACCCCGCTGTTTTTTTCAAATGAAGATGCCCGGTATAAACTCTCCTCCTCTGAGCAAGATAGGCCTTTACGGTACGAGGCCCCCTGTTGTAAACAACCGCTTCAGGAACGTAACATAAACGATACCCTTTCCGTACAACCAATGCCTCGATCGCCGCCTCATCGACCGCCGTGTCGCCCGGTATTCTCGTTACCACCGCCTTTCTAAAAGCAACCAGCTCTCCCAATTTGGGATATTTTAACGCTAATTTATGATGCAGCAACCACAGCCGATGCACGGCAAATCCCAGGAAATTCTCGGGAGTATCCCGGGGAACGGAACGGCCGCCGACCATTCCTGTATCGGGGATCGTAAAGGGCTTGAGAAGATTCTTAATCGTGTCTTTACACGGCACGGTGTCGCCGCTCTCTAGAATACAGATATCCGCAGAGGTCTGTTGGAGAAAATAATTTACCGCCGAGGCTTTTCCCAACCGTTCTTTTTGAACGAAAAGCCGTATTCGTCTATCGCGTTCTTTAAATCTCTTTACAACGTCTTCGGTATTGTCGGTACATCCGCTGGCTATAACCACTATTTCATGAATAGTAAAACATCCCGGTTCCTGAGCGATTAATCCCTCTAATAACCGACTAATGTTGGCCTGCTCATTATAAACGGGTATCCCGATACTGCAGGTAAGAATCCTTGTTTCCGTATGCGTAGCATCCATGGGCGAAACGAAACAAATCATTGTTAAAAGAAATTCTCCCTCCCTATGAAATATACGTATTATCTCATAAAAATTACTCAATATGAAGCGTTTCATCGGAATACCAAACACCGAAACAAAAGGCCGGTCTCCCTCCGCATGAGGCTTTCCACAAATATTCTTTTTAAAATAATTCTTTTCCTTTTTGAATCTTTTCCGACAGGGATATGTTTTATCTTTACTTGTCTCTCACATTTTGGCATAATTACTTTTACGCATAGGAAAAGTTTTTCCCTTATCCGACAGACACCTGCCTCACTCCTGAGGCTTACGGAAAGAATGAATATAAAAGTAGCGTTGATTAATCCGACAATCAAAGAACTTCAAGCAAGCGAAGTACCCTTGCACTTGGGGTATATCGCGGGACACCTGGAACAAAACGGTATCGAAGTAATAATCATAGACCAGGCGGCCGGGGATGATGTGGAGAGAGAAATCGATTCTTATCGTCCCGACATAATCGGCATCAGCAGTATGTCGGCCATGATAGGCGAAGCCTATAGAATAGCGGACATGTGCCGTAACAGAGGAATCCTCACCGTCATGGGAGGAGAACATGCCAGCGCGTTGCCGGAAGAAGCACAGGAACACGCCGATGTAGTTGTGGCAGGGGAAGGAGAGATAGCTATGCTGGATATCGTCAGAAAAAAAATCACATCCGGCATCATATCCGGTCCCCAGCTGGAAGATATAGACGATCTGCCGTTATATCCCTGGCATCTTATCAACCAGACATACTATCTCAATTTATCAAACGAAACGAAACTGGCCACCCTTGCTTTTCTCGGCTCCCGTCTCTCTTCGGCCAAAACGAGTTCATTTCTTACCAGCCGGGGATGTCCCTTTCACTGTACCTTCTGCCATAACAGTCTGAGACAGGTTCATTTCAGATTCCATAGCGCCGAGAGGATAGTAGAAGAGATGAAACGCCTCAGGGTAGATTACGGCGTTGAAGCCATAGCGTTTTTAGACGAGAATTTTCTGTTGAATAAGACAAGGCTTGAGAAAATTTGCCGTACCATACGAAAAGAAAAGCTCAGTGTCCTATGGAGCTGTGCCAGTTCGGCTCATTTCGTCGACGCACAATCTGTCCGGATGATCCGGGATGCCGGATGCCGGCAGGTATCCTTCGGCGTAGAAAGCGGCTCGCAAAGAATTTTGGACATTCTGAATAAGTCCGTTACGGTAGAACAAAATAAAAAGGCAATCAAAATCTGCCGGGAAGCCGGATTGATCGTGCACGGTTCATTCATGCTGGGAAATCCCACGGAGACCGTCGAAGATGTAAAATTAACCCAAAAGTTCATTCTCGAGACCGACATCGAAAGCTACCGTATCAATATCACCACGCCCTATCCCGGCACGAAACTCTGGGAACTCTACCACGAACAAATTCCCCGGCCTATTGACTGGCATCGTTTCGAAGCAAGCACCAATATCGAGACATACCCCTATACCCCATTCAGCAGGGAAGAACTCAAACGCCTGTTCTTTGAAACTTCGCTGATAAAGCCGGCGATATATAAACGGGACTGGAAAATGGCGCTGCGTTATCCAAAAGAAACGATTTCCTGGGGTATCCGGCATCCGTTGACAGCAACGAGAATTATCGCAGGGAAATATAATATGAGAAGCATGCAAGACTGAAACTGTATTTCAAATAGTCGTTATATATAGAAGGAAAAATTTACCGTACATCATGACTGTAAAAGTAGCATTGATATCCATCATCACCGGGAAATATTTTTTCGAAAGCGTAGGAAAACTCAGAAGCCTTGCCCCCCGGCAGCTGAAACTCTACGCGCTCGGCGACGAATACATCCGGCGCAACGTCACCATAGAAATAAAAGACTTTATCTCCGAAGACCTCTTTTACAGCGATAAAATATATTATCACGCCTTATGGAACATCACCCGTCAGATATATGAAATGAAGCCCGATATCGTGGGTTTTTCCTGTTATTTATGGAATATCCGCCACATCCTTTCCCTGACCCGGAATCTGAAAAATATACTGCCCGGTGTCACGACCATACTGGGCGGCCCGGAAGTCTCTTCACAACCATTTTCCCGGGAGATTATGGAAAAAAACGACGGCATAGATATTATCGTCCGGGGAGAAGGAGAACAAACGTTCCGCGAACTTGTCTTATCCTGTCTCAACCACACTCCGAAAGATACGATCCCCGGCCTTACCCTGCGCAAAGAAAACGAAATTCTCGTAACTCCCGACCGAACCGACCGCGTCGACATCAACCATATCCCTTCGGTTTATGAAACAGAAATAACTCAAAGCTATTGTCCGGGAGAGATCGCCCAGCTGGAAACCGTACGGGGATGCCCCTACCGCTGCCATTTCTGCCTCTGGCCGGGAAAATCAAGCAGTATGCTTACCCGATCCCGGATAGAACACGAATTGCGCCTGATCAAAAAAGCCGGCTTTCAGGAAGTATATATTTTTGATTCGATTCTGGGATACGCAAGGCAGAGGACGAAAGAAATCCTTCAGCTCCTTTTGGATATGCAACTTGGGATGCGTTACACATTCTATCTTGACTTGAATTATATCGACGAAGATAGCATCCTGCTCTTAAAAAAAGGGAAGGATACTTTGCATCTCGCTCCCCTCGGCGTCCAGACTCTGCATGAAGAAGCTCTCAAAATAAATAATATATTTTTCAACAGACACACATTTGAAAAAACACTAAGCATGCTCAACGCAAACAAGATCCCCTACAGTGCCAATCTCATTATGGGACTTCCCGGAGATACCCACGCAACGTTCAAACAGTCTTTCAATACACTGTACGGCCTGACCTGCGATATACACATCCGGCCCCTCTTGGTCAATCCGGGCACACATCTTTTCGAACACGCATCACAATATAAAATCAAACATGTAGGAATGGACGAATGCCACAGAGAACTTTCCAATAAATCATACAGCTATGAAGATATGAATAGAACGGTACGCTTTATGATCGGATACCTCGTATTGAAGTACGGCTATGAAACGGCACGGCCGTTAAGGGAATGGGTTCTTCTCCTGGACCGTTCTCTACGTTTTGCTTCGCGTCATTTTGAAATCAGCCCGGCAGATCTTATCGATTCTTTCGGTGAATATCTGGAAAAAGAAATGCCGGTATACTTTTCTCCTACTACCGACAGAATGAATATGTATTCTGTTTCACGTCTTCACCTCCCGCTTTTTATCCGGTTTTTTCGCACCCTGCCGCGGCGGGGCGGCCGGATACTGCATCGTATTATTCTGTATATTTTTCTCGCGACAGAATATATCACGTGGCGATACAACATCCATCTGAGGAACATAATTTACTTCTATCCAAAACTGCAGTGGTATTCGCTCAAAATGAAGGTTGCCGGCAGGTTGGCATCGTATAGGCGTATTTTCCTAGGGAACAACGACGTGTCGATGAGGGAAAAATGAATATATCATTGATATCCATTATTTTCGGAAAAACTTTTTTTGACAGTACGAACTTTCTCAGAAGCCTTGCCCCCCGGCAGCTGAAACTCTACGCGCTCGGCGACGAATACATCCGGCGCAACGTCACCATAGAAATAAAAGACTTTATCTCCGAAGACCTCTTTTACAGCGATAAAATATATTATCACGCCTTATGGAACATCACCCGTCAGATATATGAAATGAAGCCCGATATCGTGGGTTTTTCCTGTTATTTATGGAATATCCGCCACATCCTTTCCCTGACCCGGAATCTGAAAAATATACTGCCCGGTGTCACGACCATACTGGGCGGCCCGGAAGTCTCTTCACAACCATTTTCCCGGGAGATTATGGAAAAAAACGACGGCATAGATATTATCGTCCGGGGAGAAGGAGAACAAACGTTCCGCGAACTTGTCTTATCCTGTCTCAACCACACTCCGAAAGATACGATCCCCGGCCTTACCCTGCGCAAAGAAAACGAAATTCTCGTAACTCCCGACCGAACCGACCGCGTCGACATCAACCATATCCCTTCGGTTTATGAAACAGAAATAACTCAAAGCTATTGTCCGGGAGAGATCGCCCAGCTGGAAACCGTACGGGGATGCCCCTACCGCTGCCATTTCTGCCTCTGGCCGGGAAAATCAAGCAGTATGCTTACCCGATCCCGGATAGAACACGAATTGCGCCTGATCAAAAAAGCCGGCTTTCAGGAAGTGTGTATCTACGATTCGATTCTGGGATACACAAGACAACGGGCGAAGGAGATCATTCAATTGATTTTGGATCTCAAACTGGGGCTTAAGTTTAATTTCTTTCTCGATCTTAACAACATCGACGAATCCATTGTAAAACTTGCAAAAAAGCACGAAAACATCCTACGCCCTCTTCCCCTAGGGGTGCAGACGTTACACGACGAATCATTGAAGAATACTAATATTTTCTTCAACACTGAGCGGTTTGCAAAAGGGATAGAGACTATCGATAAACACCATATGACATATGACGGGATAGACCTGCTTATCGGCCTACCAGGCGACCGCCAGGCCACCTTTAAACACTCCTTGAATCAACTGTATGCTCTTTCTCCCCGGATACATATCCGGCATCTCTTCGTCAATCCGGGGACTCATTTCTTCGAAAACCTCGAGAAATACGGGATGGCCCGTTCAGATATCGATCAATGTCACAGGATGCTGTATAATTATTCCTACAGTTACGAAAACGTCCATAAAAGCATACGCCTTCTCGTGGGATACCTCGTGTTAAAATATGGATACGAACCCGTACTTCCGTTGCGCAAATGGCTGCCGCTTTTGCGCCGCTCATTGTCATTTACCCTGCGGCATTTTTCGGTAAGCCCCGCCGATCTCTTTGATTTGTTCGGTGAATATCTGGAGAAGGAAATCCCGGCGTATTTTTCTCCCACCACCGACAGGATGAATATGTATTCGGCCCCGCGGCTTCATCTTCCGCTTTTTCTCCGGTTCTTTCGCACCCTGCCGCTGCGGCGTAATAGAGGAGTATACCGCGAAATCTTATATCTTATTACTGCGGCAGAGTACGCCAGATGGAGGTGGAACATCCACCTGAGGAATATGATCTATTTATATCCTCGGCTACAACGCTATTCGTTATTTACAATCTTTTCCGGAACATGTGCACGATTTTTGAAATTATTCATAAGAAATAGCCGGGCAGATATCCGTTGACCAGAGGACATTCAATCCATGGCGGCGGGATTTTTCATTCTACCGGAATATCAGACATGGATTACGCTGTAGAAATAAGTCATTTGACCAAGACCTTTAGACCAAATAAAACATTTTATCGTTTTCTCACTCATCCATTTCGTGTCGAAAAACCCATAACCGCTCTTCACGATATCTCACTCCGGATCAAGAAAGGTGAACTACTGACCCTTGTCGGCCCAAATGGCGCGGGAAAAAGTACGTTGTTAAAAATCCTTTCCTGCCTTATCCTGCCGACCTCGGGAAAAGCCAAAATAGCAGGACACGATGTGGTAAAAAATCCCGGAGAAGTAAAAATGGCCATAGGTCTGATTTCCGGCGATGAACGAAGTTTCTACTGGCGCCTTACCCTGCGCCAGAATCTTTCTTTCTTTGCCGCCTTATACAACGTCTTCGGTAATCAAGCAGAAGAAAGGATGAAATATCTTGCGTCTTTTCTCCAATTGACTCCTCACTTGGACCGGCGTTTTCAGGAAACATCCACCGGAATCAGACAACGGATGATGATCGCGCGTAGTTTACTCAACAATCCTTCCGTTCTGTTTATGGACGAACCGAATAAAAGTCTGGATATCGCCATAAACAGAGAGCTTTTCCGGACAATAGAAGAAGAACTGATCAACAAACAGGGGAAAACAATCATCCTGGCCACACATACCCTTTCTGAGATACACACACCTGTGACGAAGATAGCGATAATGAAAGAAGGAGAAATAAAAGCATGCGGGACCATCGAAGAGTTAACCCGGTCGTTTAACGTGTCTTCGAAAAATACCGAACATATATATAAAACGGTGATACAAGATGAATCGTACGGAGACATTCCTACGTAAAGCGTGGGCTTTCATCAAAAAAGATTTTCATATCCAGTCAAGTTACCGTATCTCTTTCCTTTTCGAATGGTTAGGCATCCTGATCCACGCGGCAACGTTCTATTTTGTGGCAAAGTTGTTCGAACAGAACCTGACGCCTTACCTGAAAGAATACCAGACCGGATATTTCCCTTTTGTTCTTATCGGGATAGCCTTTTCCGGATACCTTTCTATTGCCATACGCAGTTTTTCGGGAAATATACGGCGGGAACAAATGATGGGCACATTGGAAGCAATGATAACAACCCCCACCCGGCTGCCGATATTGATCGTTTCTCTCTCACTCTGGAACTTCATCTTTACCTCCATCAGCAGTTTTATTTATCTGTCCTGCGGCGTACTGTTTTTTGACGTCGATTTAAGCCATATGAACATCGGAGCCACGCTGATTATTCTTCTGCTCACGATCGTCTCATTCAGCTGTATCGGGATAATTTCCGCTTCGTTTGTGATCGTGCTGAAAAAAGGCGACCCGGTCAGCTGGCTGACGGATACATTCGCTCGATTTTTCGGAGGAGCCCTCTTTCCCGTAATCATACTCCCGAAGGGATTACGGACGATTTCTTATTTTTTACCGATCACATATTCACTCAAAGCACTGCGCCATTCTCTGCTGCAGGGATATGGATTCAGCATGCTCCGTTTCGAAATCGGGATACTGCTGGCATTCTGTATTATTCTTGGTCCCCTCAGCCTATGGACATTTCGCGGCGCGGTCAGGAAAGCGAAAAATACGGGAAGCCTGGCCCATTATTGATATATCCTGCGGCGGCCGGGTATCGCGCATATATCGAGTTGTACAATGTTATTAAGTCGTATTCACCGGTATCTACCCAACATCTTCGGGTTCCTCCCCACGAGCATCAAACTCCGCCTTACCTATCGATGCAATCTTACATGTATCATGTGTCCGGTCTGGAAAACTCCCGGCTGGAAGCCCGATGCAGATAAAGAGACGACCTTTTCCGAACTCTCGGCAATCGTCAAAGATATTATGGCTTCGTATCAAAAAATTCCCTATCGCCCCTACGTTTCTCTCTCGGGGGGGGAACCCTTCCTGAGAAGTGATATCATCGAAATCAGTCGTTTCCTCGATGACAGCGATATCCCGGGCTTCTGCATAAACTCCAACGGAACACAGATAAAAAACGACCAGATCTCGGCTTTACGTAATCTAAGAAAACTTCATATCAACATATCACTCTTAGGCCCGGAACATGTCCACGACCGGATAACCGGCAAAAAAGGATCATTCCAGCAAACTCTGACGACAATAAAAAAACTGCGGGAAAACAATTTCAAAGTTACCCTTCAGACAACGATCACATCGCTCAATCAAAGCCACCTTCTCGATATATGCAGCATCGCACAAGATCTCCACTGTGCCCTTTGTTATAATTTCGGTCAATTTTCCCGCCTGCAAGATCATATCCGCCAGAAAGAGATCACAAAAAAAGAATTTTCTGAAGAATTCTTGAATACCAGCTCTGTAGCCCGGACCTTTTTTCATATTAATCCCGACATTCTGAAAGAGCAGGTAGCGGCCGTCCGGGAAAAAGCTCTTCGCTCCCGCATTCCCTGCCGCTTCATTCCCGATATCGGTCTCGATGAAATAGAAGATTACTACCATGACGCGGCGTATCGCGTCGCAGCCACATGCCCTTATTTTTTTTCCGGGATAACGATTACTCCTTCGGGAGGATTGACACCCTGCGTCCTCCATTACGAAATATGCAACGTAAAACACACCGGCTTCGCCGGATCGCTAGGGCATGAACGGTTCAGAAAACTGAGAGCATATATACGGAAGCACGGAATCTTTCCCGTCTGTCGTCATTGTGGATATCTTACAAAAACATAACCGTGCGAAAAAGAAGATGCCTTATGAACAAAATGAGTATCGCTATTATTAAATTCAACTACCTTCCCTTGAGCGAGACTTTCATCTATGAGGGAATAGCAAGGCTTAAAAAATACCGTCCTGTAATCTTGTGTAAGGTAAAAGAAAATACCGGGGCGTTTGGATGCGAGACTCTCCATTCTCAATTCTCCTCTCATCCGTTCAGAAAGCTCTGCAACGATTCTCTCAAGGAACGATTTTTCAAAAATACCTGTTTCAACGTTCTTTTCGGCAACCTTTCTTTTTTTGAAAAATATATCGACCAATACCGTATCCGGCTTCTACACGCCATGTTTCCTCACGAAGGGATTTATACTCTTCCTTTAAAACGGAAATACGGAATACCGTTGGTCGTATCTTTCCACGGAGGATACTCAAGCTCCGTATCTCCATTTATACATAAGCCATGGTTTGAAAAGCTATTCGCTGCCGCAGATCTCTGTACGGTCCCTTCACGCTATACGCAGAACACGCTCGAAAGAGCCGGATGCCCTCCGGAAAAAATACGAATCCATCACTGTGGAGTAGATATAACAAAAATTCCCTTCAAACCGAGAATATACCGTAATTCAAACGAACCGGTACGCTTTCTTACCGTAGGAAGAATCGTAGAAAAAAAGGGGCTTGCCGATATAATCGAAGCGTTCTCTCTTTCACACAGAAAACACAGGAATATCCGTCTGGACATTATCGGAGACAGCGCTCCTTACTGCCAGAGAGCAGGGAAGAATATCCTGAAAAGAATAGGGTTGATTTCGTACGCAGAAGGAAATCCCCTGTATAAAGAAAAAGTAAAAGCAATGGTACAACAGCTAGGTATTGCTCATGCCGTTCATTTCCACGGAGCCCTGCGGCACCGCGAAGTAATCAAAAAACTCTCGGAGGCGCATATCTTCCTCTTGTCCAGTCACCGTTCCTGCGATGGAGATGAAGAATCTCTTCCCGTGGCTCTCCTGGAAGCTCAGGCTAACGGCATGCCGGTTATCGCGACGGATCACGCCGGAATATCCGAGGGTGTGCGGAGAAATCGGTCGGCGTACCTTGTTGCCGAAAGAAATCCTGCAGAACTCAGCAACAGAATCAATCATTTGATCGAACATCCTTACCTATGGCCGCAGATAGGAACGGCCGGCCGGGAATATGTTTCGCGAAATTTTCATATAGGCGATTTGACCGAAAAAATAGAAAGCATATATGGCACTCTCATCCAACGATACAATCATTGAAAAAATGATCTCGGTTATTATCCCCACACACAATAGGAAAAACTTGCTCAAACAATGCGTGCGAAGCGTCCTCCGGCAGGACTTCCCTTCCCATGGATATGAAATCATCGTAATTGATGACGGTTCCCGGGACGATACGGAAGTTTTTCTTAAAAAAGCCAGCCGGCACATAAAGAATCTTTCTTACCATCGTAATCCGGTCAATCAAGGGCGGTCTTCGGCCCGAAACAAGGGCATCGACCTGGCACGAGGAGAAATCATTGCTTTCACCGACGATGATTGCGTTCTTCCCCGCGAGTGGCTGTCCGGCATTATACAAACGTTCCAGCGCCACCCCGATGCCGCAGCCGTGGGAGGCAGTATTATAAACCCGAGCCTGTCGCCGGCAAGCTGGGCGGAGTACATTTTGATCTTTTCGGCATGGTTTCCCGTCGGCAGGGAACGCTCGGTACGAAACATCCCCACGTGTAACGTCGCCTATCGTAAAATCTGCATAGAGGGATTGCTGTTTTCCTTAGAAGGAAAGAACTTGAATTATCGTGATACGCTTTTAAATTTTACACTTTCAAAAAAAGGTGGTAGATTAATATTTAACCCCCGTCTGCCTGTGTACCACTATCGCTGGCATGCGACTTATTCCTTCAACGATTTTCTTGAAACCCAGCGCAAACAGGCCCGCGGATTTATCTGGGAAGGGTATGAATTCCACGGAAGAGCGGGGAAACTGTTGATACGGTTTCGTTTCCTTAATTTTTTATATCCGGCCTTAATCTTTGCCTTGGTGAGATGTTTGCGTCGTAAAAAGTATACCTTAATGTTTTTTAAGACCTGTATTCTTATGCTCAAAGGTGAACAGGAAAAGGCCAGAATAATATCGTCATGGTAGCGCAAGGTAAAAATACCGTCCGGGTTTCAATCATTATTCCCCTGTTCAATGGCGAAAACACCATTGAAGAATGTATGTCTTCTCTACGTTCCTTACAGTATCCGCATCCGTACGAAATCATCATTATAGATAATAATTCCAGCGACAGGTCGGTGGAGAAAATCAAACCGTATGTGAATGGACATACCGTCCGGCTATATTCGGAAAGAAAACAGGGATCCTATGCGGCGCGCAACAAAGGCATCCGGCTGGCTCGCGGCGCATTCATCGCTTTTACCGACGCCGATTGCATTGTGCAAAAAGACTGGCTCACCAATATCACCAAAAGACTGGAAGAACATACGGTAGGAGGGGTGGGAGGAAAAATCGTACCATACCGGCCCGAAACGGACCTGGAACGGTTTGGTGACAAGTACATATTCAACGAAGAAAAGAAACCATTTCCTTACCTCGGTACCGGAAACTGCGTTTTTCGCAAAGATGTCCTGTGGGAACTGCACTTATTTGACGAACGATTTCTCTCGGGAGGCGACGTCGATCTCAGTTTAAGGATTCAGAAACAGGGGTATCGATTATTGTATCAGCCCGACGCGGTAATTTGCCATAAACACCGGACATCCCTGAAAGCCTTTTTCTGTCAATATTATACGTACGGTAAAGGGTGGAAGATATTGAGAGGGAAATGGGGAACTCAGAGCTCATTATTTCGTAATGTCCACGGATATCGCAAAGGCATGTATGCGCTCTATCATGTCTTACATTTTTTACTGTTATATCCCTATCTTCACCTGAGGCGAAAAAAGGTTACGTGGGAAGATAGAATGAATGTATTTTCCCAACTTTACCTGGCGATACAGGATGGAGCATTTTTTCTGGGATACACGTATATTCCCGTATCCCGTCCGTAAAACCCTGATGATGAAGAACTATCGCCACATGATCCAGCGCATAAAAATCATCGGAGGAATTCTCAATTCACGCATTCCCTTTACCGGACCGATGGCCTGCATGATCGCTCTTACCGATGCGTGTAATATCCAATGTTCTTTCTGTCCGGTCCATTCAAGTTTTCTGACCGAAGAGCGAAAGAATAAGTTTAGGGATTCATTTGGCCTGGAGGAATTAAAATCACTCCTGCGTCAGTTAAGAGATCTTCACGTATGTAAATTATTTTTTGCCGGGCGGGGAGAACCGTTTTCCTATCCTTACATAAGAGAAACTCTGGATTATTGTCGGCATCTGGGCTTAGAGACCAATTTTACTACCAATGGGACATTGATTGACTCTTCTCTAATGCAGGATCTTATTCGGCTGGGAGTAAAAGAATTGAATGTGAGCATATGCGCAGGGAGTCCGGAACATTATGTACGGGTCCATCCTCATACCAGCGAAGAAACATTCTTGCGCATAAAAGGATGGCTGCATGACAGCCTAAGGTTCAAACGACGCCCCCGCATCGTCATTACGAATATTATATGCAACAAGAATAGCGATGATATCGAGAACATGGTTCGACTTGCCAAAGAAGCAAGGGCCCAGGAAGTACGGTTTGAACCGGTTCAGCTATTCGACTACATCAAAGAAGACCTGCGATTATCGCCGCCGCAAAAGTCAACCCTTTTAGCATCATCACCGCGCATTTCCACCCTTCTGAGAACATACCGGTTAAAAAGCAACTTCTCCGACATGTTAAAAAGACTAACCCATGACGTGCGGGGAGAAGGAAGATACAATTATCTGGCGGGAAAAATATCGTGTTACCAGGGATGGTTAACGTGTGGGATATTAGCATCGGGAGACGTCATATTTTGCTGTGAATCAACCCGCCACATCATCGGAAACATCTACCGGTCTCCCTTTAAGGAAATATGGTTCTCAGCCGAATATAACACATTGCGACACAAAGCGCTCACTCAGGGCTGCATCTATCCGGACAAACGGCAAACAAGCTGTTTTTACGCACTACAAAATTTAATGCTGCACAGATGTCTCCGCGTGCCGGAAGCCGTACGAAAAAATGTTTGATTGGATACCACGGCCTTTTATAACGAAAATCGATAAAAGCAATTTTATCGTTCCGGCAATTTCATACCATGAAATTTCGCTACGGGCCGTCTCTTCTCCCTGGGTAACCTCTCTTTCTTCATTCAAAGAACAGATGTATTACCTGAAGAGCATGAAAGTCCATACACTTTCGGTATCTCAATTTTATCGTTACTTCACACACTCTTTACCTATCCCCCCTCTTTCGCTAATCATTACCTTTGACGACGGCTGGAAAGGACAATATGATTACGCCTTTCCTCTCCTAGGGGAACTTCGTTTTAATGCCACTTTTTACATCCCGTCGGGATGCATCGAAAAGAATTTCCGCGTGGCGGAATATGGTGAAGGCATTATGAATTGGGAACATATCCTTGAACTATCCCGCCAGGGGTTCGATATCCAGGCCCATTCTTCATCGCATCGGAACCTGACTTCTCTATCCAGGGAGGAATTAGAAAAAGAAACCTCCGGCGCCGGACAGGTAATCGAGCAGAAAACTCACAAAAAAGTCGTTCATTTTGCTTGTCCGTATGACGCCGACGACGAGAATCTTGAATTAACACTGGTCCGTCATGGCTACGAAACCATCGCGTCACCGCCGTTTCCTACATACCGCCCCCCTTCCGATCTTTTGAGAATAACCCGATACCATATCCGTTCCGGCAGAGGAATGAACACGCTCAAAAATCTGATTTCCTATGCGAGACAGCGACGCTTCGGTAACATCAGGCATGCTGCCGGATAAAACAATCGGGGAGATAACGATTTTCTCACTGTAAACGCAGCGTCGTACTCAAACTGACGGGACACCGGCGACAATAATTCATTCTTCTTTTACGGAAATGACGGAAGCGCGCCGAATGCCAAATGGTATCCAAGTCTTCATCAAATAAATTGCCGAGAACCGGATGTTGTGTGAAATCAACGGCCGGACAAGGAGCAACGTCTCCATTCTTTAAAATCAACGCAAAGGAGCAGGGGAGGTCACAGAATAGAGAAGGCTCTATATGCTGTAAATACACACCTCGGGAAAAACTTTCGGGAGAACTCAGGCGGAAATCGTATATATTTTTAATCTTCTTGGTATTAAACTTCCTGTCCCGCGGCTTTATCCCGGGAAAATCCCGGAGACAAACATGAATCTGTTCGCTTATATGCGTACGAAAATGCCGGATTTGCTGCATATCGAGAAGGAAACGATCTTGTCCAAAATCGTATTCAATATAATCGATATCCAGAGAATCACAGCCCAGCGTTTTCGCCAGCGTAATCATCCCGGGGACATCCTGAAAGGTATACCGGGAGAGGATCATCCGTATGCCGACTTCGATATTTTGCCCCGGAAGCCTCTTCAACCGAACCAGAGCCTTGATGCCATGCACAGCTTTATCATACAACCCCACACATCTTCGCAGATCATCGTGGATATCCCTATGAGGGCTATCGATAGAGACAATAAACCGATCCACACCTTTTTCCACTAAACACTGCGCCAAAACCTCATCAAGTAAACCGCCGTTGGTATTGAGCGTAACGTCCATGGCTCGCTCCTTTATTTCCTCTACTATGACGGAAAGCTTTTCGTACAACAACGGCTCGCCGCCGCTTAGAATAACTTCTTTACACTTCAAGCGTACTAACGCATCAAATAACTTAACATAATCATTAATCTCCATTTTCCTGTCCGCATTCTTACTGCGATAATGCTCTCTTCGTGCCGTACACGCCCCGCAACGGGCAAAACAATTCTCCTCTATTTTTAAAACGACCCTTTTTAACTTCGATTGACAACACTTCCATTTCACATTCGTTATCTTAGAATGAGAGAAAAGAACGCGCATTGTATGCAGACGAGATAGGATACTGTTCATAATCTATGGTCGTGGGGTTTTTTCCATCTTTCAGGCATATACCGTATTTTTTGCCACAGCACATGGACGCCACAGAATAGGAATCCCAATCCATAACTGATATGTGTGAGGGGGAAAAGAAAAATGAGCAAAGGGGTCACTACTACGTCCTTTTTTTCCCATGTAATTGCCGCAGTGAATACCAGAAGAAATGCACTATAGAGATAGAATGGAATAAGAAACCATACATTTCTATAAAAAGGAAGAAAGACGGCATATCCGACGAACAGGCTTGGCAGAAAGAAGATGCCGGAAAAAATATCGGGCAGATATATCATGGTTTGAAACCTTCCCTTTCCGTACCTGTATATTTGCGAACAATAGGCTGCTATATTTGCCCGCCGACAATGATACACGACGAGATGAGGAACAAAAAGGGCACGGAATCCTCTCTGATACAACTGGTGTAATAAAAGATTCTCCTCCGCACATACCAGATCTTCGTTGAAATAGATGAGGGTACGTTCAAATACATCCATCCTTATCGCAAGATTGCATAATATTAAACTTCGCTCCGTTACCACTTTCTCCTGGCCGTATCCTTTATATCGCTGACTCATTTGATATGTGCCGAAAAATGAGCTTAAAACGTACCCCTGACACTGCTGAAAACGACTGCTCACCGGTGGAGTTAGATTGGGGCCGCCGACAATATGAATATCCGGGTGTTGTTCGAATTTTTCGATTAAGAGTTGTAACGTATCCACCCCAATCACCACATCGTCATCTATAAAGTAGGCAATCCGCCCTCTTGCCATTTTCAACGCCCGGTTTCGGGCGCAACCCTTTGTCGTTTCATGAAGAATATGGATATGTATATTCTTTTTCTCCCTGAAACGACGGGAAATACTCTGAAGTAACAATCTGTTGTTATTCACAAGCACAATCACTTCACAATCAGAAAACCGGGCCGCCTCGGTGATACTTTGCAAGCAAGTGTTGACAGAATTACTGTCTTTAGAAAAAGGGACGATTACCGAAATTACGCACATAGATTATTTTTTCCGGCCGTCCGAATTCAACAATACATACACAATGACTTTTATGCGGCCGAAATCCTTTTTTTCCACTCGAGTAAAATGTGAATCGAAATATGCGAGAAAATCATGATTCTGCGCCCAGGATGTATATATAACATATATTTTTCTGGGTATAAGGATATTGCCAGCTGTTTCGAAATGATATTTTTCAAGAAAATTACGCAACGATGCAGTCCTGTCGGTATCATACACATCAGGATGCAATTCTCTGATGAAAGAATGAAGAGCTTCTTGCTTCACCGGAGAAAGCCATCGATCTAGATCCGAGTATAGGCGCCAGTTCCCGCCTATTTCCTGCTTCAGATCTTCTTCTGAAGCGAATTCGAACGAAATTGCCTCCAGTAAAGTGTATAGTTTCTCGAAGCCGAGGGTCCTGGTTTTTATTTCTTTTCGTGCCTTTTCGTTGAAATTATACCATAAGGAACGCACCTGATTATCGGGAAATACGACTATTCGATCGCCGGAAGAGAGATGTTGATCGATCAAATATCCACTCACGGCTTTCCATGGCATTTTTGTCTGCCGGTGATAAATCTGGTTCAACGCCGGGATCATTAAAAGCATAATGCATAGAAGGATCCCGACAAAAAGACGGGAATTCTTTATGCCGTATATACCTCTGGCGATGAGGATATCAAACGCGGGGAGAACGATGAGAAAATGCCGGATGGTATGAATAGGAAATACCAATATTGAAAAACCGTATGCTGTTACGATGGGAAACATAAGCCACAGGATGAGAAAAAATACGCTTCCCGGGTCGGTGAATAGGCTTTTTTTCCTCTTTTTCTGACTTTCGCAGTCATCCGGTACAGAAATGGATCCCGCCGGCTTCAGACTAGAGAGCAGACCAAAACCACCGATGATAAAGAAAATAAAGATGAGATAGTGCGGCAGGATAAGAGAAGAAAAATCCATAAGGAAATCCTCCCCTCCCCATCCATAATGTTGTCCTCCGTAAACAAAGGTTTTCCATAAATTCAGAAGAGTATGCTGACGGATCCCTCCCTCCATATTCATCCATGACAATATCCCCTTGATACGATCAAAATTGCAGAAAGTGAAAACAAGATATGGAAGACAGGGGAAGACAACACCAATATTGACGAGGATCCATCTGAGCCGATACCGCCGTATTTTAAAAATAAAGAATATATTTAAAAAAGCCAGAATAAAAAATCCATAGAAATGGGCATTGAGAAGAAGAAAAGCACAAAGAGAAAAATAAATATAATCCCGCCAAAGGTGGCCGTCCTGCACGATTCGTAAAAAGAATAAAGCCGTAAGCAGAGTCAGAAAGGTCGCAAATACGAACGCCCCGATTTCCTGGGAGTAAAAAATATGGAAGGGGGATATAGCGAGCAAAAAAGCACTGAGTATCCCCGTTTTCTCCCCGTAAAGCCGACGGGCCACACAGTATATGAGAAATAAAGAAAACGTGCCGTAGAGGACGGAAGATATCCGCAGCGCCACGATGTTTTCTCCCCAGAAATTGATCCAGATTCTTAAAAAATTCTTATATAAAGGAGGGAAGGTGTCCCAAGCAAAAAAATACTCAAAAACATCGGGAATGCTCCGAGTCGCTCTCCATATAAGGCTGGCTTCATCGTACCAGACACTTTCACTGCCCAGAGCATACGTACGTAAGAGGAATCCCCCGCATAGAATCCCCGCAAGAAAAAGGAACTTACGCAGGGAGAGAGATGAATTTTTTTTCAAATTTTCGCATTTCATCATCGGACAGAAAATTTCTATTCCGGCACCGCACCGTTTCCCGGGCCTGAGTAATATTCCAGCCGTAGGCCCGTAGATACGCGGTTATTTTTGATCCTTCCTGAGTATACCCCCTCGCCTGGAATGTTTTTTCTTCTCTGCCTTCTATCCATATCTTTATACGGTATAATCGATATTTTACCATACCGTATATTTTACCCAGATCATATATCCATATCCAACACATACACAGGATACTGTGATTCTTTATCAGGAATCGCATCCTGTTACGAGTCACATAATAAAATCTATTTTCCTCCTCCTCTTCGGAGCTGAAGGTGTGAAGCGCTCCGGTACGAGAAGTGATGAAATTCCTATACCCTCTTCTCTGCAACCTATAGCCGAAATCTTTATCTTCGGAAGGATATACGAAATACGGATCAAATCCTCCCGCTTCTAAAACTCTCTTCTTTTCTACCATGCAATTACTCGTGGGGACATACGTGCATTGCCGATTCGTTTCCCCGCGTCCGCCTTCCACATTAACATATGTATCCAAGGAATCTCCTCCCCGCGTTACATTGACGCCATGAACCTGAAGAAGGGCCCCGGCGACGAAAAACGCCTCCCCTCCGACTTCAGCCGTACTATGATGTTTACGCAACCACGCCACCATATTCTCTATCATCTCTGTGCAGATCAATTCCGTATCACTGTCAAGGAAAAGAAGGTATTGACCGCGGGACTTTATGATCCCCCTGTTTCGCGAATAGGAGGGACCGTACCTGTATTTATTCCTGTATATGACAACTTCAGAGAAGGCCGCTGCGATATATTGGGACGTCCCGTCTTCGCTATGGTCATCAACCACTATGATCTCGCTCTGCCGATACGACTGCTGTTTCACAGAAGCGATACACCTGCCCAGCAGATACTTTCTATTTAATGTAACGACGATAACCGAAACCAATCCTTCAACGTATTCCATACACGAATCTCCTCCCCGTAAAACCGGAAACGATTCCTTATCAGCGAATGAAGATATACTCCCTGGGCACAACGGCAGTTCTTTGTCTCTTTGAGGGTTAATTTTGCCGCATCCGTCCCCATTATTTCGGAAAACGTGTGAGCCTTCAAGTTGCCTACCGGACGGATGAACTCACACAGACTCATGTCTCCGTTGGGAAAAATCACTATGGTATCCAGACGGGCCCGGCAGGCACGAGTAAGTTTTCCTTCCATCAACCTTAGATAGAGCTCATTCCTGATTCTGTCTTCTTTTGTCCAGAACCGAAATCCTGATTTTCCGGATAAAGACTCCAGCCTCCGCAGGAAGCTTTCGTATTCGGGAATGGATAAAAACAGGTCGCGACGAAGAACGGTCAGATCACGCAACAGGGATATGTCGGCGTGAAAGACGGAAACATCGGCACTTTTCAAGGGAGAAAATTTTGCTCTGACCTTTTTCTTTCCCAGATAGCGAACCACGTTATCTATATCAGTATAGTTTGCCTTCATAACCGGGAAGCATACGGTAACACGGAGATTTTTATAGCGGCGTCTGAGCTGAACCAACCGGTCCAGAGTACGATCCATCTGTAAAAATGAATCACCCACTCCGCTTATTTTATTATGTACCTTTTCCGTCCCCAAGAGAGAGACCTGAATGAACATGGTATTACGGGGAAAATCTTCCATAACGTTCCTTACGGTTTCCTCAACCCGGCGAGGGAAATATCCGTTGGTATTAATTTCGATCGTTCTGGCTCCCGTGCCTGCGAGGAAATGCTTACAGATGGCAGAGATATCCGTCCGTACAAAAGGTTCGCCTCCCGTTAAACTTACGAACCTCACCCGGGGCAGCGCCCGAATTATTTTCTTAATATCTTCCCTAGGAGGATTGAACCCACCCAGCTGTTTTTGATAAAAACAGTGGATGCACCGGCAGGCACATTGATTTGTGACGTAAAAAATCACATCCTTGGGACGATGTATCCAAAATTTCTTCAACACCTTCATCGTGAAACGAAAACACCGCAGATGCCTCTTTGGGAAAAATGACAATTATTTTAATGCCAGCTTACAACAACGATGACAGACCGAAAAAAAATCATTCTTGGCAAGAACGTTTCTGAATAATCTCATGTTCTTGCCTCCCCATATATCTTTAAGCGATTCCTGCACGGCATTGCCTATTTTGAACGAAATACCGCAAGGGTACACGTCTCCGCCGGGAGAAATTTCCAGCTCCCGCCAGGGGACACGGCATTTTCCGGCGTACGAGACGCTATCGTAATTATAATAATATTCATGTATTTCCTCTTCTCCTATTTCGGGACGGAAGAATATTCTTTTATCATACTTATTTTTTATTGTGACGACGATACGAGCCAACTTTCGCGTATCTATCTGAACTTCCTCAACGCTTACGTTGTCTCTCGTAACAACTTTCCCAAAATATTGATGTGTGACAAGACAAAACTGTTTCTGGGCGTTACGGGTAGTAAATCCAAGGTGCTCGAAATAAATATCCACCGCCGGATGGGATCGTCGTATCTGGCACACGAAATCCTCCAACGTCTCGTAATTTTTATCCGAAATAACGCAGTTCACCGAGATATTGCCGACGGGAACTCCGGATTCGAGCAACGCCCGCATAGTATCGGTCGTTTTCGCGAAAGCCCCTTTATACCCTCTGATACGATCATGCACATCGGAGAGGCCGTCTAAGGAAAGAGAAAACCGTATATCCTTCAGAGTGGCAATTCGGGAAATCATTGACCGGGACAGAAGAGTCCCGTTGGTCCGAACCGTAATCGGGAAACCTGATACACTCAAAAACCGCAAGATTTCTCCCATATCCTCACGACAAAACGGTTCTCCTCCCGTAATCGTCACGGTAGGCAACGCGAAAGAAAACCGGTATTCGTGTCTTATGCGGGAAAATACTTTCTTCATCATTCCCAGGGGCAACTCTGTAGCGACAATGGTTCGGGAAGAGCGACTGTTGACGAAAGGGCACATGGCGCAATGGAGGTTGCACCGATAGGTAACTCGTAATATTATCGAGGAAGGCAAACCGCCGATGCTCTTATTCCAGAGGACAGAAATTTCTTTTCGCGAGAAGGGCTTTACGAGTTTTACGTTCACGGTATATTTACCGATACACGGCCGGTAGAAAAGAACGCCGTACTCATCCGCATGAGGTTTTCTCGATAATATAATCTTCCAATACCATACAATCCATCCCGCTTTCCTGAAAACAACGCACTGCATCGTCGGGAGTACAGACGATCGGTTCATCTCTCAGATTGAAAGACGTGTTTAACACAAGAGGAACCCCGCTCAAACGGAAAAACGCGTCTATCAAACCCCAGAACCGAGGC
Organism: uncultured Planctomycetia bacterium; assembly: GCA_964483625.1. Taxonomy (GTDB): domain Bacteria; phylum Omnitrophota; class Gorgyraeia; order Duberdicusellales; family 4484-171; genus JAFGQU01. The sequence goes on from CAZABB010000001.1 coordinate 37,206, forward strand.
GACGTTCCCCGACTCACCGTCTGAACCCGTGCCGTTCCATCGACATGAGTGACCGCAGGGATGACCGGCCGTTTTTCCGACAAAACGCTTGCCGTCAACAACATAAACGGTGAATTCTGTTGTATGGCAAAATAATCCGTTGCCTTTTCTTCCAATACCGCAGGCGCATACGGCCGGAAGGGTTCCCGTTTCTTTACTTTTTCATTCAACAGTCTTTTCATGTGAGGATGGCAGGGATTTGCCAGAATTGATCTGTTTCCCAATGCCCGGGGACCGAACTCCATTCTCCCCTGGAACCAACCTACGATTTTATTCTTGACTAATAATCTGGCGACATATTCCTCCCGAGTCGTTTTCTCCATCTCTCTAAAAGCGATATCGTGAGAAGACAAAACCCTCCGTATCTGACGTGATGAATACCGCGGCCCCAGATAGGCATGGTTCATGATGTGTTTCCTTCGCCCGCCGAAAAGATTATAGTAGAGGTAAGACGCCGCTCCCACGGCGCCGCCGCTATCCCCGGCCGCCGGCTGTATAAACACCTTTTTGAACGGAGTCTGTTCAAGGATTTTCCCATTCAGAACACAATTGAGAAAGATTCCGCCGGAAAGGCACAGAGAATCTATTTTTATCTCCTCGTAAAGATTGCGGATAATCTTTATCATTGTCTCCTCCAGAAATACCTGCAGACTCGCCGCGATATCACAATGACGTTCTGTAATCGCATCTTCCGGTAAACGTTCGGGGCCGAAGACCTCTGTGAATTTTTTGCCGTACATTTTCGTACCCCGGACAAAATTGAAATACCGCAGGTCCAGCCGGAAACTACCGTCGTCTTTTGCTCTTACCATGTTTCTGAATGTATCGGTATAGCACGGTTTCCCATAGGCGGCCAACCCCATTACTTTACCTTCTCCGCGCAATGCGGCAAATCCCAGATATGTGGTTACCGTCGTATACAGCAGACCCAAAGAGTGAGGATACTTTATTTCTCTCAGAATCTTAATCTGGTTGCCTCGTCCGACGCCGCAGGTCGTCGTCGTCCATTCACCTACCGCATCAGCGGTAAGAATAGCGGCCTCAGCAAAAGGTGACGGGAAAAAACTACTGGCGGCGTGAGACAGATGATGTTTGACAAATCTGACTTCTCGTTCGAAGCCGAATTCTTTTTTTAGCATGAGCGGTAATGCCAACCTGTCCTGCAACCACGCCGGCATGGTATTGAGAAATCTCTCCAGTGAGAACGGATAGGCATGTATATGGTCGACGACCGTCCGATAAAATTTCAAGAAGGGTTTTTCGTAGAATGCTACACAGTCGATATCCGAGAAGCCTATGTTTCCTTCCTGAATACAGTAGTGTATCGCCTGCGTGGGGAAATCGGAAGAATTCTTGTTGCGGTTAAACCTCTCCTCCTGGGCGGCCGTAACGATTTCTCCCTCTCTCAGGAGACAAGCAGCCGCATCGTGATAATGACATGAAATACCTAAAATATTCATACTTTACCCTCTCCGCAGGCCTAAATTCCGGCGTAAATGAACGTAACGACAACCGCCGGCCCCAGATAATAGGCTAACAATACCAGAAGAATCAACAGAAAAAAGAGCGGAGTTAAAAAGTACACCTTATGCCGCCTAATCATATATATCGTTTCTTTGAATATATATATCATTTTTCCCATATTCGCATTCTTTACGATTGCCGCAGACTATTGTCGGCATCAGGCTCATAACCGTGGGGAGAACACCAGAACGTATTTTCCGGACGTTCTCTCCTGCGCCCGATAAGAAAATAATATATACACATGCACACAGCGGTTATCCCCACACCGATGATGTACACAATGACCAACGCCATCTTAAGACAAGTTTTCCGCACGGATTGCATCAGACTCCGCAATCTCCGTTTCACGTTCTAGCTCTCCCCCGATAACGGCGGATATCCTTCGCAGCCTATTCCTTTCAGTACGTTTCTGACGGTTTCTTCTCCGAAATTCATTGCTAATTTCTTCTCCGCTTCCTCCCGGCTGAACTCTCCCAGCCGTATGCGTTTACTCAGTTCGATATGGTAATGCGTGTATCCATAATATTTCATCGTCAGGTATACACTCACAAAATTCATAAGACAATTCGTCGAACCCGCCGGATAACTGAGACGGAGCGCCCTCCACTGAAGTTCTGACTGAATGCAGACGATGATCTTCTCTTCATCCCACGGTAGATACCAATGAGGTGAGATCTCTCTCCCTTTGAACTTCTTTCTCCCCCTGCATATTGCCTCCTTCATGCTAAGAGGAAAATTTTTATAGCGGGAGGTCTTTCGCATATGCCGGGCGACGAAATCGGCCGTTGCCTGCGACATGGAACGGTACTCCTCACCACTTTCACCTCTTTCTATAGTTTGACCTTTTGTCCAGCCCCCGATTATCAACGGGATTTTATACTTTGCCGCAAGATCATACGTACTCTGCATATACCAGATCGCACACACGTGACAAACAGGCGCTTTCGTCTGTGTGCGTATCATACGGGAAAATATATCTTTCATGGAATCGCTTCTGAAATAGATCCAATCGACTCCCAGGATACGCACGGCTCGTTTTACGTTCTCCAGGGCTTCCTCGTTTTCAAATCCATGGTCAAACGTAAAGGCGAGAGGATTCATCTTATATCTTTTTTTCATACAGTAAAGACTGAACACGCTGTCTTTGCCGCCGCTGCACATGACCAGACAATCATAAGCGGCGCGGCCTTTGTATTTTTTGAGCAGTTTCAGTAATTGCGATTCTTGAAAATCAATGCGGGATCGCTGAGATTTCATGTGTTCAAATTCACGGCATATATTACATACCCCCGCCTCATTCAGCCGGATGTCCGGCGTATATTCCGGTAATACACATTTTTTACACCATTTGACATGCCTATTCATACTGCTTCTTTTTCCCGGACAAGAGCTTTAGTTCTAAAATCTTTGCAGTCACATTCCTAGCCATAATTCCATACCCCCGGCCGTTACAATGATTGTCGAACACAAAATAGTCTTTGGGGCGTTCCCCTTGGTTCCAAAGTTCCTGAAAGGTACTTTCCTGATCGACCAAAGGCACGTCGTATTCCTTAGCGACCTCTCTCAAGATCCCGTTAATGGCATGGAAGACCGGGTAATTCTGCAGGACCAATTTCACTTTTTCCCGGCGGCATATCTCTACGAACTCTCCCAAATCAGAACGGATCCAACGACGAACGATCTCATCTTCATCTTGCCTCCGGAATGACCTGACATAAGCCGCCGCGTCCGGAGAGAGACGTTCGAGAAAAGCTCTCATCTCATCATTATCTGTTTCTCTTGTGGTGTAAATTCTCAGAATACGATAATAGTTCAACCGGTTCTCAGGATCGGCTTCTATCCCTTTTTTAAAATAGGCGACTGCCTTCCCGTAATCTCCCTTTTCTTCATAGATTTGCCCCAAATACGTATAACTGCTGCCTTCGGAAGGATCCGCCTTCAAAGCCCGTATGAACCACCGTATTGCCTTTTCATTATCTCCCTGCTCCCTGAATACCCGAGCCAGTTCAACGTAATTCTGAGCGTTGCCGGGATCATTACGTATTCCTTTGTGAAACCACTGACAAGCCCCCTTATAATCTTCCTGATCTTTATGTACCCAACCGAGACCGCTGTACAGATTCCCGTTACCGGAGTCTATATGCAATCCTTTTTTGAACCACATTTCTGCAATATCATAACGCCCCTGGTCTCTATATACCCATCCCAGCCCGTTATAATTACGACTATTGCCGGGATCGATGTCTATTCCTTTACGAAACCATTCGATTGCTTTCCGATAATCTTCCTGATCTTTACATACCCAGCCAAGACCGTTGTAGAGATTGCTATCTCCAGGACTTACCGCCAAACGGTCTCTAAACCATATCCTGGCCTTTTGATACCTACCTTCTTCGTGATATCTCCATCCATCACGCGAACCAGAAAGATCACGTTGCCCCGCTGGATTACAACGGCGAGAGATCCGACCGACTGCTTTGGGAATTTTATCTTTTTCTGCGACTCTATCCCGGACTATCCTGCCTTCTTTATTATACCATAACAGCTTTACCAGCCTATATATTCTGATGCGGTAAAGCTGATCGTTAATCCAGGAACCGAGAGTCTGCCTCTTCTCGTATCTGCGATACCCCCAATAATTCCAATAGTTGGCGCCGCCGGCCAGAAGGACAATAACGTCCGGCCTCAGAGTATCTATGGTACGTGGGAGTTCATGTAAAATCTGAGCAGTATTGTGCGCGGAAACCCCTTTATTCAACACCTGAATTTCTTTATGCGGAAAGTAGGTCGTAATGATGCTGCTTGCCTGCCGCGGCATGGTTTGAGACGAAGAAGCTCCGACCCCGTAGGTAAAAGAATCTCCCAAAAACACGATAGTATAGGCCGTCTTCCCGCCCTGAGTCACCTCAGGAGAGAGAGAGGGTCTGGCCCGGCGATGGGCATCTCCTACCAGACGCAATCCTATTTCCCACAGGAAAACAGCAATACATACCCCAAGAAAAAGTACTTTTAACCGCTCCTTCATCCCTTCGTCACTGCCGGTTTTATTTGCCCTTATTCGTGATCCCCCTCCTCACGTTTCCTACGAAACCATCCCGGTAACATCAAAGCCTTAAAGTACTCAACATACACTCTGGGAGTCAGTTTCGACGCTCCCTCATGACGCATATCAATCATATAGGGAATATTTTGTATAGATGTGTGCCGGGGCATTACTTTTAAAAAATCGAAAAGGATTTTGTACCCCCGGGGACGAAACAAACGATCCCCTTCGCTTTCAAACACGATCTTTTTCCAGAAAGACGTGCGCACGCCGAAAAAACCGCTGAGCACATCCAGAAAAAACAAACGTTTATAGTGTGCGCATAAACACATTCTTCCCAAAGCGTTTCCCAGAAGAGAAATCGCTCTGCGCTGCACAGGCCAATACCCCTGAATGGATGTCCGAGAAGCGATTGTCAATTGCATCCCGCTCTCCAGAGCAGTCACAATCTCTTTTACTTTTTCCGGGGGATGCTGTCTATCAGCGTCCATGACGATAAAATACTTTGTCGCCACATGCGCGCTGGCAGCTAGTACGCTTGCCGTCAGGCCATGTATTCTCTCCCGTTTCCGGTCGAGAAAAAAAATATTTTCGCAGTCTTTCTGAAAAGAACGAACAATTGCACCGGTACCATCAACTGAACCATCGTCACTTACCATCAGGCAGATTCCCGGATAATACTGTTTCAATGCTATCATGACCCGGCCGATATTATGTTCTTCGTTTAATGTGGGAAGGATGATTGTGAAATCAGAATGGCCCATAAGAAAGCTGCCCCCTCTGGAAATATTCAAGAAGCGGAATCATCGGTTCAAATCACCCTGTCGGCGATAAGGGATAATGCCCGTGCGTACTTCTGCGTTGTCTTGACAACAACATCCTGAGGTAATTCGGGGGCGGGAGGACTTTTATCCCACTTGATATCTTCCAGATAATCCCGGACAAACTGTTTATCAAAACTCATCTGCGTCCGGCCGGGCTCATAGGTATCCTTAGGCCAGAAGCGGGAAGAATCGGGGGTCAGAATCTCATCAATCAGGATGATCCGGTTATCAACCAGACCGAATTCAAATTTCGTATCGGCGATAATAATCCCTTTTGATTCGGTATACCGGGTTGCTGCGGTATAAAGCTTAAGGCTGATCTCCTTAACGGCATTCAGTATTTCATCACCGACAATGCCGGCGGCGTGCGTTTGCGAAATATTCTCATCATGGCCTGATGTCGCTTTGGTCGAAGGAGTGAATATCGCCTCGGGCAGTTTATCGGCTTCTTTGAAGCCGGAGGGGAGTTTGATCCCGCATATCGACCGCGTCTTCTTATATTCTTTGAATCCCGATCCGGCCAGATAACCGCGTACAACACATTCGATCGGTAACGGTTGGACTTTCTTTACGATCATGATCCGGTCGGCAAGAATCTCTTGGTAGGGCAGGTACTCCGCGGGTAAATCATTCACGTTACTGCTTACCAGATGATTTTCAATGATATCTTTGAGGAAATCGAACCAGAACAGAGAAATCCGGGTAAGGACAACGCCTTTCCCCGGAATCGGAGTAGGCAGTACCACGTCGAAACAGGAAATGCGGTCACTGGCAACAATCAGAAGATGATCGCCCAGATCGTAAAGGTCGCGTACTTTTCCCCGCCTCAGGAGAGGGATCTGTTCGAACTCAGTGTGGTAAAGAATTTTTTCCATCGGGGTTTGAGGATTCTAAAACGATTCCGGCGGAATAACATCACCGTATTTTTCTTTTGCCTGCATCAGGCGGTCTTTTTGAGCCGAAAGCGTATCGAATAAGATATCAGGCACTTCGTTTAATTCCCGATAAATCTGTATGATTCTTTCTATCTTTGCCAGATTCTGCGGCACACGAATGCTGAACTGTTTGGTATATTCATCCTGGGTATACTCTTTACTCAATACTTCTTGAAAAAGCTTCTTTATATCCTCATAGCGGGGAATTGCGCCTAACGGAGTCGTGATCCCTTCGGCTTCACCATGGACACGCAAATCCATCCACTTGATCCATACGTGTTTATCCATCTTGGAATTCAGGAATTTCCCTCCCCCATCGCGCAGGAAATAATTCACGGTAAATATCTTCGGGGCCGGGTTCAGTTTTTTTCCGAAATCAAGATGCATCGAAATGTACCGGCCGATAGGGATCGCGAGAAAATCAAGATTGGAAAACGGATTGAATTTCCTCTGTCCTTCCCCTTTGAGCGTTGCAAAAGTGAGTTCTGATTCCAGAGATGCCCCGCAGGTAATCACCCCATGCGTCCAGTCGAAACTCTCAAGAACCGGCGGGCAGGTATCGGAATCCCGGCCGCCATAAATAATCCCCGCGACGTTCACGCCCCCGGCGTCATCTAACGCCGGATCACAATTACTGAGTGATTTTAAGGCTACCGTATACCGGGCATTCTTATGGGCATAGGAAATGTCTTTGCCGGCGGCGTCTTTTTTCCCGGAGTACCACTGGCCGCTGAAATTAACACCTTTCTCCGGCATCGGTAACCCGTCATTGAGCCACCGGATATCATTGTCGGAAGTAAGTAAGATATTTGATACGATGAGTTCGGGAGCATTTTTGATTGCGTCCCATATCAACGGATCACTTTCTTTCGTTACATCCTGAATAATACCGAACATTCCCACCTCGGTATTGACCGCATAGGCTTTTCCATCCCGTAACCGCACATAGGCGATATCATCACCGATAATTTTCTCATCGGGCAGCATTGCCGTCGAGGTCTTGCCGCATCCGGAAGGGAACGCTCCAGTAAAATACGTCGTCCTCCCTCCCGGACCGGTTATCCCGGTAACAAACATATGCTCGGCCAGCCAGTCTTCGCCAGCGGCCTTTTTGATGGCAAGACGCAGAGCCAGCTTCTTCAAGCCCACGGTATTTCCGGCGTACTGAGTATTGGTACTGAAGACCGTGTTTTCAGCCAGATCGATGTAGACCCTTCGTTTATCAATGTTCTTACTTACCGCGTTCTCCAATTCGCCGGCCGAGTGGATAAATTTAAAAAAGGCGTTCGGTTTCTGCTTCTTGAATAATTCATAGGCGCGGCGGTACAAAATCATCTCCGAATGCGCGACATAGTATGAATCGGTAATCTGAAGAGCGGGAAGGGAAAATTGCGAATCAAGCGGCCCGAGACAGAAAAAACAGATGATCATCTCTTTGTCCTGCATGCTGTTACGCAAAAATTCCAGGACTTCTGCCTTGCCTTTTTCTTTATCGATACTGTTAATGTGTTTGCTTAAAAATTCGCCCGGTGAGAGCAGATATTTCGTCGCGGTTTTATCCCGGGCCTGATCGAAATATCCGTCAAAATGGATAGTACGCCCCTCTGCGTCCAGGGTGCGTTCTTCGCCCTTGACAACAGCCTGCCGGCGAATATACAGGTTATCTTCGGCCGAATCGGTACAGACAAAAATACTTTTGGGATTACAGAGTGAAACGTAGGTACAAACCACCTCCAGAACGGCGGGGTTATCCAACCTTTCCAGCTTGTGAAAACTGTCAGCAATACAAAGGGTTTTGATGGTTTCTATGGTCATCTCGTGAATTATTATATGGGAAAAAGGTCTGATTGCAAGAAGAAATTAGAAGTGGGAAGAGAAATGCGAGGGAGGGGATTTGAACCCCTACAGTATCGCTACCGCTAGCCCCTCAAGCTAGTGCGTCTGCCAGTTCCGCCACCCTCGCGTTACCTTCTCAGGTTACATGCTATTCTTATCAAAAAAACAAAACGTACTATTCTTTGCCTGTCCTATGCGGGAACAACGCTTGAAAATATCGCTCTCGCGATCGTTGTTTCCGCCACCCTCGCGTTACCTTCTCAGGTTACATGCTATTCTTATCAAAAAAACAAAACGTACTATTCTTTGCCTGTCCTATGCGGGAACAACGCTTGAAAATATCGCTCTCGCGATCGTTGTTTCCGCCACCCTCGCGTGGGAGATAGCGCTGTCGCACTATCTCGTAACGCGTATTACGTTATGCGTCCTGCGTAAAAATCTAAAAAGATAAAAATACTCTTTGCCCGGCGCGCAATACGCAATACGTATATTCATGAGACGCCCTCTGTGTCGCTGTCACTCCTGAAGAATTTCAAAGAAAAAATCTTTCACGTATGTCATGTGACTTTTATTTATACCATAATGTAGTACCGCGGACAAGTATAAGTTATCACGCAATCATTTTCTCTGTAATTCCTTGATAAGCTGAAAAAACCGTTCTCCCGCCGGTTTTATCGCCCCATCTCCCCGCGTACAAAGCCCCAATTCATCGTCCCATCGTTCATCTTTATATATATTCCACAGCCTGGCCTGATGTGTCCATTGCCAGGGGATAAATCCTACGGCATCAGTGTCTAAAAATGATTGGAAATCTTTTTCCAGTTCCTTTGCTTGACGAACATCTTCCCGATAGCCGCAGCTGGCAGGATTCCAGACTTCCTGAAAGATATACGGCTTAGCGAGCTCCGGTGGTTTCTGAAAATCACCGGGGGAATCCGTATGAACGCAGACATAGTCAAGAATATCGGCAACATCTATACTTATATTGCCGCCGATGGTGATCGGATGCATGTCTCCGCTTTTTCTGAACTCATCTACCATACCTTGAGCCCAGTCCTTTAAAGAGGAAATATCCGCATCATCAAGACGTGGTTCATTCCATAAATCCCAGGTAATTCCGGGCACACCTTTATATCGGTCGGCAATCAATCGTATAAATTGTTTCTGATATTCAATCTTATCCTGATCAAGCATCCGCTCACGTAACCCCAGCCATCCGATGGGATCACCCATCTCCTGCGGCACCAGGGAAAAAAGATCAATACAGAAAATAAGTCTATACTTTTGCGCCAATTGAATAACAGCATCAAGAATCCGGAGCGAACGTTCCGAAGGTAAAACCGTCGTATCGGCATCGGCAAGATAGGCCGGAAGCTCCTCTTTGATGCGTGAGAAATAGTCACGAAACCATTTGGAATGATGATAATGAATACGGACATAATTCATCCCCCTCCGATGCATCATCGCAAAATCTTTTTGTATCTGTGAAACATCCGGCATCACCCACATCAATTCACCCCGGCGGCTTTCATAGTAATTGACACCTAAGAAATAGGCATCTTCTCCGTCGATCATAATACCCGTATCGCCGACTTCTACCACCGGTCCATCGGAAAGAACCGCCTCATCAATAACGACAAACCCATTCTGCTGGCAATCATACACTCGATCCTGGTATTTCAGGCGGACTTCGACCCGGTAGAAATCGTCAGCGAAAGAGTCTGGCTTCCATTGTGTCCTTACTGATATTCCTTCCCTGGTATCAACTACCACAGGAATTATTTTACTCCAGGTAATCCGCTTTTTCTCATCAATAATTTCTATTTCGATATCAGCCTCTCTTTTTGTTTCTGCCTGATTGAGTATCACGAAAGATATCTTTACTTCCTCACCCTGCCGGTACGCGGCAAAATTTGTCCTTACATCATGCAGAATAAGCGGAAAAGAAAGCCGGTCAATAAGTCGTGACATGTATCCGGTTGACGATGGGGCAGAAAGAAAAGGATGCTCATATCCTGTGGCGCCGATCAGACACCATTTCTTTGCCCGCCGGGAATTTATATTACCGTAAGGATTCTGCCAGGTTTTCACAAACGTAACCGCATCATCTGCTGGATTATCAGTTAAAATAGAAAATGGATAGAAATCTCTCGCCGGTATACGGTAAGGGAACACATTCCCGTGAGTCGGCGTTACGGGACTGTATTTGAGACTTGTCGTTACATTGAGAATAACATCATCGGAAGCCTCCGGCTGGTAATATGTTATTCCCAGAGGAATAAGAAAATCCTCATAGGGATCACCGGTTTCAACTTTCTCCCAATGATCCCGGTTTCTGACGACCGGCTGCCAGAAGGGCCGGCCGCCGGTGTGAATCAACCCGCCACCGGCATACAGATAGCGGCAGATAGCATCAAATCCTTCAAGAGGAAATGTCTCTCCGTAGGGCAGCAAAAAGAAGTCAAATCTCTCTGTGTTAAAATATTTTTCATCCACTAACCGGGCGAAATTCACGTATTCGACCAAGCAGTGTTTGTCAAATAATCCATAGAGATACTGCGGACTCAAAGAAGGAGGTATCGCTTGAGACGGGAACCCTTCTTCTTTGAATATCGCAATGCGGATATCCCGCACGGCCGAAACTTTCTCTGCCTCCTGACGCGAAAAATGACAGCCGGCGAGAAAAATACCGACTGCGATCAGAAAACCTGTTGTGACTTTAAAAAAGTACCTGTCCATGAGCGTTGAAAGTATCTTAACATCGTTACCGCCGATAATCAACGGGCTCAAACCGCCAGTCTTGACGAAGAGGAAAAATGAATGTATTCTTTAGGTACCATATGGAAAACCACCCGGCCAAACAAAAAATCGCGACCGTACAGATCGATGTTGACGGAGAATGGGTTATTTTTCAGCACTTTGGCTATGATGTCCATAATCCGGTAGACCGGATGTATGAATCATCCCTGCCGCGATTTCTTGATCTGTTCGACCAATACGGCATTAAAGCGACATTGTTTGTGGTTGGCAGAGATTTGAAAATCCAACGCCGGGTACACCTTTTGAAAGAGGCCGTCGCCAGAGGACATGAGATTGCTAATCATACCATGAACCATGCCGAAGGATTCTCCTGTCTGCCTCTTTCGAAAAAAAAAGCTGAAATATACGAGGCCGATACGATCATAAAAGATACCCTCGGTATCGCCCCCAAAGGATTTCGCGCCCCTTCCAACGATGTGGATACCGAAACCCTGGGCATACTCCAGGATTTCGGCTATCAATACGATTCGTCCCTGATGGCAACCTACTGGGGTCCCTTGATACGATGGGTAAAATTTTTCTCACTGCGCACCGGTCGTAAAGACCATTATTTAGGAAGATTCTTTCATGGACGCGCGCCGCTTTTTCCCTACCATCCCGATCCCGACTGCATCTTCAAGAAAGGCTCGATGGATATCATCGAGGTGCCGATTACAACCATGCCGTTTTTCCGCATCCCCTTCCATGTCAGTTTCACCTTTGCCACCTACGCTTTGGGATTGGGATTAGCTCTGTTTAACACCGGCTACTCACTGCTGAAGCACACGTCTCTTCCGCTCAATCTGATATTTCACACCAATGAGCTTGCCGATCCGTTCTCTGACAAACGGATCAGAAGACAATTGGGCCTGAACTTGCCGCTTAAAACCAAAGAAATGATCTGCCGCCATATTTTAGACCACATAACGAAAGATTTTATACTCCTGCCTACACGTGAATACGCCACCTCCCTTGACGTTCAATAGGCGTATGATAGAATCAGTTTACCATGCAAGACAAAGAGGTTTCCCTTATGTTTTCCGGCGGTGTCGATTCAACGATCACCGCGATCACTCTTGCCGAACAATACCGTCACGTGCATCTTCTTACCTACGGGAATGCTCACGGCCATTACCATATGGAACGAAGCGCGAAAAGAGCAGAGGAACTGAATGCGAAATTCGGCAATAAGTTCACTCACCGGCTTATTCCTATCGAAGACCTTTTCCGGCAAATGGTATTAGATACCCTCGAAGAAGATTATAAAAAATACGGTTCGGGTTTCATCTGGTGTCTGGGATGTAAAATGACCATGCATACCCGCAGTATTATGTATGACCTTACATATGGCATACAACATGCCTGCGACGGCTCGTCTCAGGATACCGATGAGATGGTCGAACAGATGGTCGTAAGCATTACGCTTATAAAACAGTTTTATGAAAAAAACGGCATCGATTTTTCCGTCCCCACCTACACACAGCCCCGCAGTGAGAAGAGAAAGATGCTTAAAGAACTGAAATTCAACATGGGCATCCCGGTGGGTGATCGGTATATAGGTATCCAGCCCCGCTGCATTCCCGGAGAACTGTATTATCTACCCTACCTTATTTTTAACAAAGCCCTGGGACACGATCGGAATAAAGTCATACAATTTATCGAAGAAAAACAGCAGATCGCCGAAAGGTATCTCAAGGAACATCTTAATCATGGGTAAATGTTGCGACGGTAAAAACGCGTATAAACCGATATCGAAACTGCGTTACTGGGCCGGGATGCTATTTTTCTGCGTTCTTCATCTGCATTTCAGATGTAAAATGTTCCTGCGACATCTTCTGGTAAAGAAATACACTCATTATCCTGAACTTTCCCGGTTCCATGCGCGTTATTTCAAAGAAACCCTGCAGAGCGTCCTGAAAAAAGAAGGGCTCAACGTAAACACGTCGCTTTCATTCATGAAGGTATTATGGAAGGCATTCGTTGCGATTGTTTTCTGCGTCATATTCACTCTCTCCCTTTTTTATTTCAACGGGCCGGCAAAGGGATACTGGGATACCTACATTACCCTGCCGGCAATGTTTATGGCCGATGAGCCGGCTCAATTGACGACGAAAGAAGGAGAAATCCTCTATGAATACACGTTACCGGGTACCTTACCCGATAATTTAGTGGACAAAGAGACGTACGGGATCATCTCCAAAGACCAGCGTCTGGGGACGGCGATCCTTTTTGCTCCGTGGTTTTCCCTTTTTCACCAATTCGGTTTTCGCCTGCTTTTTGCGATGATTGCCACGCTGACCGCCGGGCTTGTATTCCTTACCCAGAAGGAGGTCGGTTCCCGAAAATCGATAGCGCTGTTCATCGGTGCATCTTCTGTTCTCAATGCCTATGTCTTGTCTATCGAGACGCTCAATCCCAATATTGCCGGAATGCTTCTCATATCCCTGCTTCTTTACCTTATGGTAAGAAAAGATCCGCCCTGGTTTCTCGCGGGACTGCTGTACGGCGTTTTGGGAGGCACCCGCAATATTGCCATTCTCTTTACTCCGGCACTTTTGTTTGCGCTCATCGCGTGGTCGCCGCACAAGAAAAAAGACGGCCTGTTTTTCTTTCTGGGATCTCTTCTTGCTATCGCCCCCATACTTTACTGGAATCATTTTGCCTTCGGCAATCCATTGATACATCCTTCTCAATTTGCCGGGCTGGAAGGATTCCGTCCTACGTTTGAACACACGTTTCTTTTCTGGAAATTCGACTTTAACGGTATGTTTAATTTTCCTCTTTATCACGAAATTGTCCGGACTCCCTATTTTGCGTTCCCCACGTTCTTAACTCTTCCCCTTACCATCCTCAGCACGTTCGGCGTCATTCTTTCTGCCCTTATCGGCACCGGCATCATCTCTCTTTGGCGGAATCAACGACGACAATGCGTCTTCCTTCTCCTCTGGCTGATACCGATATATGCGATGCTGTCGATCCAGGAAAACTGGAGCGATATGAAGATGACGTTTCTTTTCCTGTGTTTCCCCTCCCTGCTCATTTTCATGGGATACGGCCTGGAGAGCTTATTCGTTACAAAGGACCTGAAAAGGAATATTTTTTCAACCATCACGTTGAGCATCATTCTTTTTTGCCTCGTCCGCGCGGCTTTTGCGCTTGAATGTCCCGTGGACGAGCGGTGGTACGTCCGTTTCCCCCGCGCGCGCGGTCAAGGAGACATTTGCTATATTGGCGATGATCTGAGGACGGAAAAAGAAGATCCGCAAGAACTTCATGAACAAAAGAAGAGGTTAACGCAAGGGAATCTGCTTCCCCGAATATCTATTCCTGATATTGATCCGGAAGGAACAGGAGCGGTTATGCACCGGGAGATGCGACAAAGAAGAATAAGGGTCGTAGATTTCTGGAAATATATTTACGAAGAATAATGGACATGATTGTTTCTCTTTTTATCGCGATATACGCGTTCTTTCTTCCCGGCTACCTGGTCACAAAAACCAGTCGTATCGGCAATGGTCTGTTTACTACGATAATTCTCAGCATTGCCATAAGCATAACACTGATTCCTATTATCGCCTTCTCGCTCGCAATGATTTTTCATACGGTCATACATTACGCAACAGTTACGATCGCGGCAACTCTCGTCAACCTGATCTGCATCGGCCACCGCTATCTTAAAAAGGTCAAAACACAATGAATATTCTCGCTCTGCATGAAGACAGCAATGCCAATATTACCTTCCTCGCGAATACCGAAATCGTGTTTTCGGTTGCCGAAGAACGGTTTACCCGTAAAAAACATCAGGGAGGATTCCCTCGGGAATCGCTTGCCTACCTGTTCAAAAAATACGATCTTGCGCCGAACGATATCGATGTTATCGTCTGCGGGAACCGTTATCATCCCTTACCCCGTCTCCTGGGACCTTATTTCCCCAGTCATGAGCACGCTTTTTTAGGATGGGGACAAAAAGTATCTCTTTACTACCAACATGCCCTCTCTAAAAGCCTTCTCCTCCGCTCTGCCGTAGAAAAACTTAACCATTGTCTCCTTACCCATAAGTTCAAAAGAAGCATATTTCTCGTCGACCATCACACCGCTCATGCCTATGCGACATATCTTACTTCAGGCTTTTCCGAAGCACTTATTATCAGCGCCGACAACTATGGAGACGGGGTGGCTGCGGCGGTATTTACCGGTAAAGAGGGAACATGCACTATGCTCTACTCTTCTTCGGCACTCCATTCTCCGGGACAGTTCTATGGTGAACTGGCTCAGATTCTCGGATTTCACCCTCTCATGGCCGGAAAAATGACCGGTCTCTCGGCCTACGGAGACCCCGGCCGGGCGTATCCGCTTGTAAAAGAATTGTTCGGGTTGACGCCCGACAAGAAAGATTTTGTATTGCCGTCTCTCTTCTTTAAATCACCGAACCGGGGCATTTTTCAGAAACTGCGGGCGTATAAAAAAGAAGATGTTGCTGCGGCGGCACAAAGAAGGTTTGAAGAAGTAATCGTCTCCTACGCCAGAGAAGCGTTGAGGACGACCGGCTTAAGAAAAATTGCTCTTGCCGGCGGTATTTTCGGTAACGTCTGTCTCAATAAGAAAATCGCTGAGCTTGAAGAAGTAGATGAGATCTTTATCCATCCGGGGATGAGTGATCAGGGAATCAGCCTGGGAGCGGGTTTGGCATACTTGGCTCAAGAAAAAGCCATACAGCCTTTTCGGATAGAAAACGTGTACTGGGGACCCCAGTACAATGGCGACCAAATCAAACAGACACTTACCCAACAGAATGTTGCTTTCCTCTATGACCCTCACATCGAACAGACCGTGGCTGATCTCCTGGCTCGCGGTAAGGTGGTAGCTCGGTTTAACGGACGAACCGAATACGGTCCGCGGGCCCTGGGCAACCGCAGTATCCTCTACCGGACGACGGACGGAACCGTAAATGACTGGCTGAACCGAAAACTGCGCCGTTCTGCATTCATGCCGTTTGCTCCCGTAACTCTGGAGGAAGAAGCTCAACGGTGTTACAACCATATCCCTAAGATAGCTTATACGGCAAAATTCATGACGATTGCCTGTGAATGCACCGAATGGATGAAATCGGTATCGCCGGGAGTGGTGCATATCGATTCAACCGCCCGGCCGCAGATTCTTTCGCAAACCGATAACCCTTCCTATTACGCGATCCTTAAAGAATATCATCGTCTGACCGGCATTCCCAGTCTGATCAATACCAGCTTTAATATGCACCACGAACCGATTGTCAACACTCCGGCTGAGGCGCTCGAGGCATTTTTACAAGCCGGAATTGACTACCTGGCGATCGGCAACTATCTTGTGGAAAAACAATAATCCTACGAAAGCCGCAAACAGATTTTTACGGCGGTTTTGAAAACCTGCAGATAATCCAGCCGGATACGCGTGAGAAAAAAGATCGTCAATTCCAGAAGCTTACGGGGACGGAAATAAAACTGTTTAAGGATCTCGCGGTGCAACCGGGTAAGTTCATCGGTGCTTAATGTATCGTTACGGATAATAGATTTACGTAAAAACACGTAATCATCCCAGTTGTCGGAAAGAATACGGTTTTCTTTCAGGCACTCGGCATATAATTGCGTTCCCGGCAGAGGCGCGGCAAAAGAAAGCTGTAAAGTGTGGGGATTCAATGTGAAGATCTTCTTCTTGGTATAAAGGATATCTTCTTTTGTCTGATGGGGAAAACCGATAATCGCATAGCCCATGGCGATAATCCCCTGTCGTTTGATGCGGTCGATTGCTTCGGCGATCTGCACCTCGGTAATATCTTTCTTAAGGATCGAAAGATTCCGATCATGAGCACTCTCGATACCAATACCAATCTGGAGGCAGCCTGATCGTTTCATCACCTTAAGGGTATCTTCATCTAAAAGATCGACACGGGTGTTACACACCCAGCGGATACGCCGATTAAGGTTATGCTGAATGATGCCAGTACATACTTGCCGGACAAAATCCGGCTGGACGGTGAAGGTATGGTCGATAATCGCAAAATAAGAGGTATTAAACGTGTGAATGCATTGTTCTATTTCCCCGACAATCGCCTCCGGTTTCCTTAGACGCGCCGCGCCGGGATACAACAAATGGCTGTCACAAAATACGCACCTTCCCGGACACCCGCGGCTCGTACGCAAAGCGGTTACGTGACGCCGATAAGGAGATGAATATAAATCATTAGGCAGCAGGTCCCGGGCCGGATAAGGTAACGAATCAAGATCCGCAATCACAGGATGATTTTCGGTAGAGACAATCTGGCCGTGTTCACGATAGGTGATACCTTTGATCGACGCCAATGATGCTCTCTGTGCTGCCGCTTCGATAACCTGGGCAACGACCCGTTCCGGCTCTCCCCGGACGACGACATCCAGCCCCTCGATCTCCTTCAGCGTCTGGTGAGACAGAGCCGAAGCATGTGTCCCGATCAGAACAGTCATTACATTATTTTTTTTAAGCAGGTTGATCAGACGCTTGACAGAATTGACCGAATAGGTTTGTGCGGTAAATACGGCAACGTTAGGCCTCACCGCCAGAAGACGTACCCCTTGGGCACTTTCATGCAATTTAAGTACATTCGCATCAAGTATCGATATATCGAAATCGGGATTACGCCGGCGCAGAAAAGACGCGCAATAGGCGAGATCCAAAGGAGGAACAACACTGAGCAGAGAAGTATGTTCTACCTTTCGCTGATAGTATGTATTGGAAAAAATTACTCTCATATGATCAGAATCCGCCTAAAGAAGACACCCAGTTAGGACTCACTTCACACCCCAGCCAGCACTTCCCGCAATGAACGACCTTGCGCAATTTATTTTTCGCGATCGGTTTATTCAAGATATCCGAATATGATTCCCGTTTAACATTTCCCAAAACTTCGGTATCATAGCTACAAGTGATTATATCACCATTGGGATGAAGACGGAAATGCGTAAATAAATTCATACAGCGATGCTGCGGCATACGTCCCGTCTGAAGCACATTCATTTGTCCCTTTAGATAGTGAGCCAGAATGATGCGTTCAAGGATATGTCGCCACGAGCCGCTTCCCTTTACCCCAAGAGAAAGGATATCCGTAGTAAGATTTTGGCGAATATAATCCCGAACCGGAGCGCTGAATTCTATCAGACCATAATCAGCCCGTTCGATTCCTCCCTCTTTCAACCCGACAAAACCGCGGTAGTCTACGTCCAAATCATCGGCAAGTTTTTTCACCCGAGGGATTTCATGTACATTCTCCGGAAAAACAGTCTGATTGACGGCAAGGAAAAGTTTTTTCCGGCTGAAACGGCTCCTGAGACGCCGGAGAGTATCTACGGCACGGGAGAAACTTCCTTCCTTCCCGCGTAACGCATCGTGTGTCGTGCTCATGCCATCGATACTGACTTTGAGATCGAGTGAAACCCCTCGCTTCTTTAACAACATGATCTTCCCGACAATGTCCTCGGTAGCATATCCGTTGGTTGTAATATGAAAGATGCGCGGTTTGATGCGGGAATGAAACGCTAAAAGGATTTCGGTTAAATCTTCTTTCAAGAAAGGTTCACCTCCCGTGATCACCACGGCATCAATATTATGTAACATATTGTCTTCAAGCATGTTACGAATATCCTTCTCCCGGAGTTCTTCATGATTTTTTTCGGCAGGAGAGCGCCAAGCTCCGCAATGTTTACAGGCGAGATTACAGCGGAACGTAACCGCATAATTAACCAGAAACGGCCGGGACGGTCTATTCAAGCCGCGGCGCACATTCGCACGAAGAAAACGAAAGAGATAAGAAGCCATCATACGCATTTTTTTCTCAGCAGATAGAGAACAATCCTTTTTAAACGCCGGGGGGGAAGATAAAACAGTAAAGGAGCAACGCAACAAGATAAACCAACGAAATATCTTCCCAGCCCTTTATATTGAACAATATCGGAAACCCCGTGGTAATAGCGGTTCCAGGATACCTGAGGGAACCGGTTGAAATAGTCGGTCCCGGGATAGGGAGTTAACGAATAGAAGTGCGCGAAATCAAGGGAAGAACATACCGTCTGAAATATCGTATTAACGACGGTTTTCTTTGTCTGCCCTTCCAGTCCGAAAATGAAATATCCATATGTCATTATGTCGTGCTTTTTTAAAATATCAATACCTCTCAATATATCCGGGCCTTTGATATATTTCCGATTACGATGCAAAACCCTTTCGTCAAAAGATTCAATTCCCAAAGACAGCAACATGCAACCGGATTCTTTCATCAAAGCCGCCGTCTCTTCATCCACCACATCAACCCGCGAGTTAGAGACCCATCGGATATCGAGCCGCTCATCAATAATGCGCCGGGTAAGATTTTTCACGAAATCCTTATCGGCATTGAACGTATCGCACAGGAAGAGAAACGTATCAATGCCGCAAGTTTCTTTTACCTCGCGGATTTCGGCGATGATATTGCCGACCGAGCGGGCGCGCCAGCCTCGTCCGTAATAGGACCGGGAGGTACAGAATGAACAGGCCGAGTCGCATCCACGCGAGACTTTCACCACAGAAAATTTCTTCCCCGTAAAGGGCATAATATACCGTTCATTTTTCAGGAGAGACCGGTCGGGAAGAACCGGATAGTCGTAGCTGACGCGGGACTTCCTTCTTTCGTTTACTTTAATCACCCCGTTTCGGTACGCCAGCCCCCGGATCTCACCCAGAGGTCTCCCTTCTCCCGAGAGCGATTCCATCAGCTCACATATCGTCTCTTCCGGTTCGCCCTGTACGGCAAAATCAACGGCTTCTTCTTCCAATAATTTACGGGGGAAAACCGTGGCGTGAAGGCCGGTAAAAATGATACGCAGATCCTTATTCTTTTGCTTTAACCGGCGGGCTAAAAAGACATCGTCCTCGATTGTCGGCGTGGTCGCCTGAATAATCACAGTCGACGGCTCTCGGCATAATATCTCCTTGACCAATTCCTCAAAAGAGAATCCTTCGATTTCTCCGTCAAGAATATCTATATTATGAAAGCCCCGATGCCGGAGATAAACGGCGATCTCCAAAAGGGTAATCGGCGGCCATAATCCTACGGCAGGCAGAACTTTCTGCTGACAGCGTTCAACACGCAGGACTTTCTTACCGGACCGCGTAACCGGATTGCATAAAAGAATCTTCTCTTTTTTTGTCATTGCGTTTATCGAACAAAGGATTTGTAACAAGGAAATTTTCCATGATCAGATAATCCAGACCGGCCTGGAAGAACGTATCCAGAGCTTCTCGCGGCGTACAGACAATCGGTTCGTGGTGCATATTAAAGCTGGTATTGATCAGACTGGGAATGCCGGTCAGACGATGATACTCCTTAAGTATGTCATACAATAAAGAATTATCGTGCTCTTTTAAAATTTGAGGCCGGGCCGTCCTGTCCCGATACACGACCCCCGGAGATACCGCTTCCATCCACGGGGTACACTCAAGACTAATGGTCATAAACCGCGCCGCCGTCTCTGCTCCAGAAACATTCTTATAACACGCGTCTTTATATTCAAAAAGCGTAACGGGCGCGAAGGGCATAAATTCGGACCGGCGCAGTTTTTTGTTCAGCCAGTCATTTACGCTTTTATCGGTTGTCTGATAAAGAATACTGCGGTTACCCAGCGCCCGCGGGCCGTATTCGGTCGCCCCCTGAAAAACCGCTACGGTAGCTCCGCGCGATAATAATCGGGCCGCTTTTGCTTCGAGACGTTTTTCTTTTTGATATCTCAGATGGTTTTGTTCGAGCATTCCTGCGATATGGGCATCCGAATAGCGGGGCCCCAGATATACATGAGAAAGACGGACGGAGGAAGAAAAAGAAATCCCCGAGTATTCGCTCTCTCCTTTTTTTTCCTGTGACGCCGCGGCAAAAGAAAGCCCACCGTCGCCCATATGGGGGAAAACAAAAATTTTCCCGAACAACCCGGTTGCGTGTAACCGCTGGTTTACTTTGACATTGGCAAAAAGCCCTCCGGCCAGGAAAAGATCGGGACCCTTTTTCTCTCCGACGCAGTTTTTTATCAGCCCTACCACGGTATGTTCAACCGTCCTCTGTAAAGAAAAAGCAACGTCTTTTTTTCTGTATCGTTTGAGCATTTTGAAAAAACGCCGGGTGCGGTAGAAAGGATCGACGAAAACGTCCTTCCCTTCTATCGTGAACAGCGATTTAAATATCTTCCCCAGAGAAGTGGCACTTCCGTATTCGGCCAGGGCGACCACCTTGCCTTCTTCTCCTTCTCTAAACCCCAGAGCAGCAGTAACATAGGCATACACCAGGGCAATGCTGTGTTTATACGATATCTCCTGCCGCAAGACTACCCGGTCGTCTCTGACCCGGACAATCAGCCCCGCTTTCCCGTCGCCATACGCATCCAGAGATACTGCCAGATAATTCCGGGAAGGAATCCCGGTACAGGCGGAAATAATATGCGCCTGGTGATGATCGACCAGATGAAGGCTGCCGAAAGAAATCCCCATCCGTCTCAACCGGACGGCAAGGATCCACCGGCTGAATGTGGATTCCATCTCTCTTAAAAGGGGAAGAGAAGCTGTTTTATTTTCATACTGGTAGACGGCACGGGAAGGGAAAGAAAGAATATTCTTTTGAGGCGAACCTGTACGATACAAATTATTCAACAATCGAAACGGCGCCCGGCCGTAGCGGCCTCCGATATATACGGCATCTATCGTCTTTGTTCCGATGATTCCTTTGATATATTTTAATGAACGGTAAGGGAACCCCTGTTGTCGTTTACGGCGGCTAAAGCGTTCTTCCGAACATGCAATCACAACATTCCCATTCTCGATGAGAATGGCGGAGGCATCATGGCTATCGTTTATTCCTAACGCAATCATTATCCTCTCTCACAGGTAGCTTTCCGGCTCGCCATAGAAAAAATGTATGGAGAATTCTCCCCCTTTGTCTCTCTGGATACACCAGGAATCGCGACGATAGGAAGCCCCGTCTTCTCCGTTCACAAACCAATTATGTATGAGCACTTTCATGTCGTCGGGGATGCGAATAACAATAGACTGTTGCTGATGCAAAAGAGGAAAGGCGGGAAGGGCGGGTTGACGCGCGCTATGCCGAGGAGAATCCGGCGAATGCACACGGATGGGACTCACGACATCGAGTCCGAACGAATTATTGCCAGAGGAAGAAAAGGCATTCAGGTCTATCGTGCAGGTTTTTAGATAATCGATTTTTTTCGGATCGATAAAAACGCAAACGGGAAGAGACTCCGCCTGCCACGTCACCTCAAGATCAGTATAATAGAGATCGTACAGCTCCTCACGGTTCACAAGGTCAATTGCCGGCAGTTCTTCATGAGGGATTATACGAATCGCATCCTGAATATCATTACAGAGTTTTTCAAAGTTAATCTTAATATAAACCTCTCTCGGCTTTGAATCTTTTCCCGGAGAAGAAAACGGACATTTATGGTTACCGAGAACATCCCATTGAGAATAAAACTCTTTAAATCGGGTATAACGCGGTAGGTTATGCGGGGGAAACAGCTGATTCAGCGCAAGCTGTTCTTTTTTTCGTTTATGTGTGAAATCCAATTTGGTGAAAAGTCTCCGGTAGTTCGGGAGAAAAGGGGTTTGCGATACCGTACCCCTTGCCAGCCGATAATACGCGTGGCTCTCTGTCTGATAGAGCGGATAACGTTCGTAAAAACTCTTGTCCTGAGGAAAATCAAGAGATGCGGCAAAACGGATGCACCCAAAAAGAAACAGCAGGTTTAAAGCAAAAAGTCCTATCTTTTTCATGTTCATTCTACGAATGAGGCTTTCGGCCCCGCAGGCAAAAAACACATAGAGAGGCAAAAAGGCCGTCACGATGATCCGATACTTATCGCTCTGGATCCAGTTGCGCTGAACCGAAAGCACTCCCAGTACCGCAAGGAAGAAGGAAAGAAGAAACAACGCTTTTTTACGATCCCGGCCAAAAACGGAACCCAGCCCGAACAGAATAATTGCCGAAATGAGATAGCCAAAGTAATTAATTATATTCACAGTGTAGAAAAGTAAGTTCGGAAAAGGCACAAAGGGCGTCCTCATCCATCGCGTAAAAGACTCCTTGAGCAGGCTCAAGGAAGAACGCGTTTCCCCCAGACTCTGAAATCCATGGTGCATAAGATGGGGGATGTTAAAAGAAAACGTGAACAGCCCGGCAACAAAAAAAAGCATATAGTCCTTTGCGCCCTTTTCCTCCCGATAGTACCAGAATAGCACCGGGATGAGGCAGAGAAGAGAAAGAAAGCGCAAGCCCGTGCCGGCCATGATGCCGAACATAAGACCGTGAAGGATGACTTTATTTTTATGGAAAAATATCGTATAAATAAAAACAGCCGACAATGCGAGATTGATAACGTTGCGGTCCAAAACCTCTATCGATAACACATAAGGGTTGAAAATTGCGAAACAGGCGCCAAGGCAGGCAATAATATCGGGCAAGAACATTCTTTGGAGGATAAGATAAACAAATATAAAAAGGAGAATCGCAAAGGATATATATACCGCTTTAAACGTGGCCAACTTAAGAAGGGGAAGAAAAGGTGCGGTAAAAAGAGTATTGCCCGGGGTATTAATAATCGCTGAAACCGCGGGCACAAGTCTCTCTGAATACCCTTGAGGATTTAAGAGTCCATAGAGACGGAACGTCTGCATCGCAAAACAATCCGCTTCTCCTCGGAGAACATACGAACCAAGTGATAAAATAAATGCTTCGTTGGAATAATAGAAAAAAGAAACCATGCCCGTTAGTAAAATCAGAAACAAAAATAACCAGCGACGTTTTAACTCAGAACATATGCGTTCAAAGGTTAAAGTTACTCTGTTTATTTCGTGGCGGAAATATACCAGGCAAAAAAATACGGTGACATAGAGACAGGAGAACGAAAGGATAAGCCAGAGGTTGATATAATAGTTGAGCCAGAGTGAAAGGTTGACGGCCAAAAACGGGAGGCAGGTAAGACTAAAAAAGACGGTAAAACCTGTTTTTTCCGGCAGGGGGGCATGTTGAAAAAAATATTCTGTGGTTAAAAAACCCGCAGCGAGGATAAGCAATAACAGAGCTGTTACCAGTAACATACACGTGATAGGTTAAAACGCAATAACGACGTTCCCCGTAAATAATATCGCTGGGATGCACCGGCGGATAAAAACCTCTCAGACAGAAAGAGATGTCACCCCATGGGCGTCTATTATGCGAACTTTTTTCGAAATATTTTCACCGGGGAAGCCCGTTGTTTTCGTAAAAACTACTGCTCGTCACTGTCCTGTTCTAATTCTTGCAATAACTCCCGTGCTTCTTCACCAGCAAACTTCAACCCAATAATCGTCTCCAACATTCGTCTGGCTTCCTCAGGATTATCTGTTTTGCGATAGAGTCTCCCCAACGCCACATAACTTTCATATTGGGAGGGTTCTAATTCAATACTTTTTTTAAGAACGTCTATTGCCTGTTCATAATTTTCCTGTGCCTGATAAACCTCAGCTAATCCGGTATACAGAGATATCTCCTCTGGATATATCTGAATTCCCTTCCGATACCACCGTACAGCTTCCGCATAATCCCCTTGCTGGGAAGAAACCATCCCCAACCCCCGATAAATGTCGGCGGCGGGATCAAATTCTAAAGCCTTTTTAAACCACTTCTGTGCTTCACTATTATTTCCCTGAACCTGATATATCCACGCCAACGCTCCGTAGTTATCGCTCACATCGGGAGTCGACACAATCCCTTTTTGATACCATTTGATTGCTTCGGCATAATTTCCCTGACCGTAATAAATGCTGCCAAGACCATGATAGCCATAGGGATCTTCGGAATCTATCTGGATTGTTTTCTTAAACCACTTGGTTGCTTCGGATACATTTTCTTTTTCCCGGGCGATCCATCCCAACCCGACATAATGATTACTGTTTTCGGGGTCGCATTCGATAGCTTTCTCAAATAACTCAGAAGCTCGGGTAAAATCTTTTTGGTCAAGAAAAATCCAGGCCAATCCATTATAGCTCATTCCATCGTCGGGATTGCTTTCCAGAGCACGCTGGAACCATTCTTTTGCTTCGTCATAATCACCCTGCTGACGATAAATTTCACCAATACCTCTATAGCCGGTGACTGACGTGGTATCACGGGAAATCCCTTGTTTGAACCATTCTATCGCCTCATCGTATTTACCCTGAGCTGATGCGATATGAGCAAGCCCCATATAATTTTCCGGAAATTCCGGGGCAACTTCAACCCCTTTTTTATACCATTTCGCCGCCTCATCCCGATCTCCCCGGCGATGATAGATTCCCGCTATGCCAACATAGCTATCTCCTATCTTGGGAGCCTTTTCGATCGCACGCATAAACCATTCTATCGCCTCATCGTATTTACCCTGCTCCGAAACAACATGCCCAAGATACACATAGTGATCCGGGACTTCTGGATCGACTTCAATTGCCTTCCTGTACCACCGCTCTGCTTCATCCCATTTTCCCCGCCGGCGATAGACATCGGCAATGCCCCTATACACGTCTTCTCCTTCATACCCTTTTTCTAGCGCGCGTTGAAATAATTCTATCGCCTCATCGTATTCGCCCCGGGTTAAAGCACTATACCCGAGACCCACATAGTTTGATACCGACTCCGGCGCGATTTCAACCGCTTTCTTGTACCACCGGGCCGCCTCATCCCATTCCTCCCTCTGACGATAGATATCGGCAAGCTCAGCGTATCCCTGTTTTTCTTCGGGATTTTTTTCTATGGCACGCATAAACCATTCTATGGCTTCATCATGCCTGTCTTGAGCAGAAGCGATTTGCCCCAGCCGCACATAATAGGCCGCCTGCGGTACCACAGCGATCGCTTTCTTATACCATTCGACAGCCTTCTCCAGGTTTCCCTGCTGGAAATATACTTCAGCGGTATCCCGATAAATTTCCCCATCCTGCCGGTCTTTTTCTATCGCGCTTTCAATCCATTTCTCAGCTTCGGCATATTCCCGTCGCTGCAAAAACATCAACCCAATCAACCTGTAAGCTATACTATTCTCAGAATTTATCTCTATCGCCCTGCCCCACTGTTTCTGTGCCAATGCAGATTGACCCATCTGTTGGTATGCCATACCAAGCTGTACATAAATGTAATAATTATCTGCTCCGGGAGTGATATAGTTGAGGCCTTTTTCAAACGATTCAACCGCTTTTTCATATTCTTTCTTCTGCAAATAGATTCTCCCTATCCCTTCGTACGCATCGTAAGGATTGATTTCAATTCCTTTTTTAAACCATCCCATGGCTTCGTCATACTTATTCTGAGCAAAAAATATATCTCCCAAAAGCACATAGGCTTCGGGGCTATCCCGATCATTCATTTTGACAGCTTTATCCAACCACGTGAATGCCTGTTCATATTTGTTCTGCCTAAAATATATCCGCCCCAGACCAACATACGCACGGGTATCGTTTTGATCGTCTACTGCCAATGCCTTCTGAACCCATTGGATCGCTTCGTCATACTTACCTTGGTTCTCTTTTATCGCCGCGAGTCTCAGATAACTATTGCTATGGGAAGGATTGATGTGTAGTGATTTTTGATACCATTGGATCGCCTGGTCATATTTTCGTAGAGCCGCAAAACTTCCCCCAAGCTGATCCATACTCTCGATATCATCCGGTTCCTTTTCTATCGCGCGTTTAAACCACTCTATCGCTTCCCGGAATTCTCCGCGCGACTTATATACCAATCCGATGCCATGGTACCCCTGAGCATTATCCGGCTCTATTTCGGTTGCCGTGCGAAAAGCTTCCATTGCTTTTTCGTCTACCCCTTGCGAAAGATAACTATAGCCTTTTCCCACATACAGATCGCTATCATCGCGAATCCCCATGGATAAACCTTTCTCAAACCACTTTAAAGCATTCTCGTAATCTGCCTGCCCATGGTATATCCAACCGAGAATTACATATGCATCGCGCTGTTTGGGATCATTCTCTGCTCCTTCTTTAAGCCATTCGATCGCTTCTTCAATATTTCCCTGATCACGATAGGCCTCTCCCATCCCCACATAATTCTCCGCAACCGAAGGCGCAGCCTCAATCCCCCGTCTGTATAATTGCATCGCCTGATCAAGCTCTCCCTGAGAATAATAGGCCCACCCGAGGGCTCGATATATCTCACCATCACCGGGATTTTTATCCAGAGCCTTTTTTAACCAGGAAATTGCTTCTTCAAGTTTGTTTTCTCTTAAAAGAATAAAGGCAATTTGCGCGTAGTTGCCATAAAACTCGGGCACAGCGGCTATCCCTTTCTTAAGTAATTTGATCGCTTCTTGATAATTACCTTGCTCTGCATACAGGCGTCCCAGCTGACGATAATAATTCCCCTCCCCAGGAGTGCTGATAATCTGTTGTCTAAACCATTCAATAGCCTCATTTATCCTGCCCTGCTGAATAAGCTTAGTTCCCTTGTCGGGATTTTGGGCGGCGATACTATGCGGCACCGGAATCAAACTCAACATACTCACAAAGAGAAGGAAAACAACATGTCGACAACTGAACATTATATTTTCTTTACGCCTCATGTACCCCTCCTTTTATCTTATACAATCCTCTTTTCAATATCTCATCTCAACTCTCATTTTACTCCTTTGCAATGGTTTTGAAATAGTTCTTTTCCTTTACCGTTATCAGGGTATTTTTTTATCAATTTGTTGAGCAATTCGCAGGCTTCTTCCCGACGACCCTGGTACAGGTAAATTCTAGCCAGTCCGTTATACTGCTTATAACCAATACCTGACACCATGTCAATTACCACCTTGCCATTTTCCCTTTCCTTTTGAGATTCCTTTTCTTTTAAAGCGATGAGCGCCGATAATTTCTGCGGCCAGGGTGTTTTCTCCTTACCTTTACCGACCCTTTCTAATTTTCTGAGAACGTAAACGCACCGTTGGTTAATCTTTAATAGTTCTAAAGAGCATTTTTCAGCTTTATCATATTCTCCCATTTCTCGATACGCTTCGTATAAACCTAAAAGGGCAAAAATATTAAAAGGTTTTCTCTTCAAAACACCCCTGTAAAGATCCTGCGCTTCGCGATAACGGTGTTCATTGGCATTCACCCAGCCTAATCCCAGTAATGCGGTAGTCATATCGTTGACTTTACAGCTCAATGCTTTATTAAAATATCTGCGGGCTTGATTGTACTGTCCTTCGGCATTGGCCAAGTGTCCTAACCCGGAAAGCGTAATAAAACTTTCGGTATCCTCGGTTATCTGCATGTATGCCTTACGGGCTTGAGCGTATTCTTGACGTACAAGGAATATAAATCCCTGTAACGATAACTTTTTCCACTTCTCCTCTTCGGTTAAATGAAGCGCTGAAACTTGACGAATAATGTCTTCCGCCCGGGTAAATGAACCAGTTTCAATATAGTATGCAATAAGATTGAAATACATTTCAGACCGCCGAGGATTTTCTTCTACCGCCTTCAGAAGAGCATCTTCTGCCAAACCTGACTTGCCCATCATTTGATAAGCAATGCCCAATCCCTGATAAGGACAACTATAGGTAACTCGCGAGGAACGATCAATTGATGCAGTGAAAACCTCAACGGCCTTTTCATAATCTCCTAATCGCAAAGCGGTTCTCCCCAGCCCCTCAAGACTATACGCATCGTCGGGATTAATTTTTATCGCTTTTTCAAACCATATATTTGCTTGAGCATATTCCCCCTGATCCCAATACACTCTCGCCATACTTTCATACGCCCGGCTGTTGCGGGAATTTATTTCTATTGCTTTCTGAGCCCATTTACGTGCTTTAGAATAATCGTGGTTTTCCCGGTAAATCCGGCTCAGTCCCATATAATTAAAGACTTCCTGAGGATTATATGATATCGCTTTTTTAAAAAACAGAGTTGCTTCTTCGTAATGTTTTTGCTGCAAATGAATTAGCCCTAATCCTTTATAGATATCGGCAGTTATACCATTATCTTTTTTTCGGGAATTCAATTTCAGGCTGTGTTCAAAATATTTCGTAGCCTCCGGCCATTGCCATAAATCGATATATCTCCAACCTAATGCTATATAACTGAATATATCATTCTCATCTTTTTCAACAGCTTTTTTAAACCATTGGATCGCCGTTTCCGTTTCACCCCGCGCCCGATAAACTTCTCCTATTCCCCGATAATTCTCTGATAAATAGGGTGCCATACTTCTCGCTTTTTTAAACCATTGCATTGCTTCGGCGTATTCTCCGCGATCATAATGTTCCAGGCAACAGAAGTGTAATATTCCGCAATTTTTCGGATCAAAACGCTGAGCGACGGAGAAACTGCCTGTAACTGTATATATCGTCACGAAAACCAAAATTCTAAGCTTATCCATCTTCTTCCTACAACACTGTCAATTTTTAAACAATTTTACCCCTGTTCTTTCTATTTTCGATCACTATCTCATCAGGATTCATCCTACCTGGTTTTTGTGTAAGCAGATAATATCTGCTGAGCAGTCGTCGTCCAGTTATACCTCTCCTGAGCCCGCCGACGCGCTTTTACGCCTATTTGTCGTTTATATTTTTCATTGTCAATAATCTTGCATATGCCCTGCGCCAGAGACTCGATGCTTCCGGGCTCGGCAAGAACTCCGCCGTCGCCGAGCATAGTGCTTATTTCTCCTACTTCACTGGCCACGATAGCTTTGCCGGAAGCTAAATATTCGGCGATCTTAAGAGGGCTTTTACAGCGAGTCACGTCGTTGTCCTCAAAACATGCGACGCAGACATCTGCGGCAGCGACATAATGAGGTATCTGATTATGGGTGACCGCTCCGGTAAAAATAACCCGGGATTGAATGCCTAATTCTTCGGCACGTTTTTTTAAACGGCCTGACTGATATCCTTCTCCGACAATCATAAAATATATATCTTTCTCATACTTACGAAGCACATGCTCGGCGGTATCGATAAAAAGATCGACATACTGACCCCCATGCAATTGCCCCACATATAACACCAATTGTTTGTCGATTCTATATTTTTCACGTATCGGATTCCCCGAAACACCCGGATGGAAAAGCATAAGGTCAGCTCCCACCGGCGCGTCGAAAATTCTTTCCGGAGGTATGCTGAGTCGTTCACATTCCAATTTCAGCCGCTGGCTGGCGCATGATACCGTATCAACCAATCGCGGGATATTCCGCTCTAAGATATTTATAAAATGCCAAATCATAGTGCGCAGTATTCCCGGTTTGGTCGAAGCTTCGTATATTTTAACTTCCCAATCGTCCCAGTCATAATGGAGCGGTTTTTTTCTGAAAAATCCCGCGATAAGCGCCGGCAACACCGCATAATAAAAACATTTCTGAAAATGGATAATATCGGCAGCCCCGGCGATCCGATAGGTCTTTACGACATTGGCCAAAAGATGCCTTATCCCCAGCTTTCGGCATAAGGGAACCACGGTAAACCTTTCCTGCGGTTGAAAAGACCGCTGATTTTTCCATTCCAGAGGAAAATAGATAAGCGTCACCTCTGAGCCGGTTTTCACGAATTCTCTGGCAAGCGACACGATACGGATAGTCCAGGGTTCCAAAGGGGAAAAAATATCGTGGGGATGGACCATCATTATATGCATTTCTCAACCTCCCGGGAATATCCGCGTCTTCTTTATTTTTTTGACAGTCCAGAGAAGCGTATCCACCAGCATCGATAGAATTATCAAAAGGATTAAACGGCAGATTTTCTTAAAAGTAGCGATATAAATCATACAATTTCAGTTCTTCAAGCGTCCGGATAATTGTTTGATGGTTGTCACAGTGATCGCAGTGCTCGTCATAGAGTACCTGTCCGTTAAGGAATTGAGCGTCCCGGTGACTTTTGAGATATTTTGCCTGACGCCGCCACTGCCAGTATTCGGGTGAATACCAGACTTCTTTAAAGGACTTCTTGTCCAGATATCCTACCGTACGCAGATGACAGCAGAAACTCATGTCGTATTGAGCCGGAATAAGATTGAAATACCAGCCGATCGTACACCCGTGGTTTAAGAAGAAACCTTTTGACCAGGCTCCGGTCTGTTCATCATAATGGTTTAGTTGAAATTCAAAATTATCGACAAGTTCTATATTATGTTTCCGTAAGAGCCGAGTGATCTCCGGGATCATTTTTCTCATAGCATGGACTTCTTCCGGTTTTAACTGCAAGAATCGATTCATGACATCCAACCGGATCAGATAGAATCGTACCGCATCCGGCGCGATTTCAACATCCATCTTGGCCATCTCGACCAACTCATGATAGTTCATCGTATGGATCACATGGCTGACAATGAGGCGGGGATGCCGTCTCTCCTTTCGCCGGCGGATCCGCATTAATCGTTTAAGGTTCTCTTTAATCGCATAAAACGTCTCCGCGGGTTGTGTGACACAGACCTCATGATACGTCCGGGCCGTACCGGCGGGGAAGCTACAGTAAATCTCATTCACCCCTAGATCAATGATTTCCTCTGCTTTCGCCTTATCCAGAAGGATTCCGTTGGTAAAGAAGAGCACTCCCAGGTTTTTATTCCGGGCATACCGTAGCATCGGCATGAATTTCTCATACATCAACGGTTCTCCGTCACCCTGCAGGATGATTCCGTCAACCATCATGTCCGATGCGTCATCGATAATGGCTTTGAACCGTTCGAAATCAAACTTACGATTCAGGAACTCCTCCGGTTGCGTTACCGCCGGCGTATGCACCCAGCAATGCTGACAGCGGGAATTGCAGCGGTGAAAAGGATCGAAAACGATTGTCTGCGGCCCGATAAACACCTGTTCGGTAATGACGCCGAGCAACCGCAATAGATCTTTTTCTTTACCGGAATTACAGCGAGCATGCCGGGCTACTTTATCAATGATTTCTTCCAGTTGATCATCGCAGGATTCAATCTCGATGGGATACGATCGAATCGCATCCTGCATGCAAGCCATATATTCTCTGAAGTGTTCGGTCAAATCCTCTACGGGAAAAAGACGCAGAGAGGGAAGCCGTATCTCCCACGGCATCCCCAGAAGATCCAGGCAACACTTGATAATCTTGGGAATACGGAAAAAATTGTATCTTGATACCCCGACTACAATACGTATCTCCCGATCTGTTTGCGAAGCGGCCCGGATTCTGTCGGTATTTCTTTGAAAGCTCCCGGTTTCTCCCGTTATCTTCTCATGGAGCTCAGCGAAATCTCCCCACAGATACACCTGAGAGCTGTCTTGAGCGGACGGGAGCACTCCTACCCCCTTGCTTTTTTGCCCGCACATACCTACCTTGCTATTTTTTCCGGTAATATTTTTAAGAAAAGCGGTTTTTTTGAATGAGTTAGGGAGCCACATCTTCATGCATTTCCTCCTTATAACAATTGACCATTCCCGCGCAGTTCTTTCGGCAGCGACGTATTCTCTCACGGATGTCTTCGGCCTTTTCTGAATGCCAGAGGTCTCTTATGCTATCTTTTTTAACATTGCCTATTGATCCCATTTCACAACACAAATGAGCATCTCCTTGATGATTCACATTCAAAAATTTATCTCCTAAATAACAAGGGATATCTCTGACCGATTGCTGAGGGTTAGCGAAATATCGTTTGAACCGCTCAAGCTGGGCAATCGGGTTATCGATCCGATAGCCCGAATTTTTGCGGGCGATCAACGCGTCGATCACAGAATAAACCCGGGGAATATCCTTCGGCCAGAGGCTGTTGAACTCTTCCTTTCGATACCAAAACGGGTCGATAGGAACCATATTCGGCCGCATCAATGCCATAAATGATACGGAAATACCGTTGTCCTGAACCCATTCGGTCAGATCTAGGATACCTTCCAGATTCGGCCCCATGATGATCGTCTGAAGATTAATATTTTTCAGTCTCCCCCGATAGTCATTCAAATAGCCGACTGCCTGTTTAGCACGAATACATGCCCCCTTTGTTCCCCGCAGGGTATCGTGTACGGTCTCATCCATACTATCGAGCGAAACGGGAAGAAAAGTCAATCCGGAATCGGCAACGCGCCGGGCGGCATCACGATCGAGAAGGAATCCATTGGTCACCATCGAGGAAAAGGGAAAGTCCTGTCTCCCGATAAATTCAATAAGTTCAAATATTCCCTGTCTCATCAGCGGCTCGCCTCCGGCGATATTGATACCGAAAGAATCACTCGCCAACCCTTTTAGTTCCATGATAAACCGGGATAATTCCTCATTGCTCATTTCATTCCCGTGGCAGGAGCTTTTCCAGGTGTGGCACATCTTGCATCGAAACATACACCGTTGCGTTACTTCAATCACACAAAAATTCAATTTTTTCATTTCCCGTTTTAACATTTCTTTTTCAAAACTTCGCCCTTTCCCGTTTAATCTTTTGGTTTCACTTTCAAGATATTCCAAAACCGTCCCATTTTATAAAAAAGACTGTTACGAATTTTATCATTATAATATGCTGCTTCCTTCTGATTGCCGTCGATAGCCAATATGTCCCCGAAAACCTTCAGCGCTAATTCATAATTACGCTGACGGTAATATAGCTGCCCCAATCCCAGAAGGGATACCACGTCGTGAGGCACCTTTCCCAGAACATATTCGAACTCCTTCCTGGCCTCTCTCACACGGCCTTGAACCAGGAAACAAAGTCCGAGTCCTTGACGAGCATACACATTCTCATTCGTTATCCTTAATGCGTTCTGAAATGCCTGTACAGCCTCCGGAACCTGCTTCAACTCATAATAACAAACTCCCAATTCCTGATGAATATGAGTATTCTCCGGTTCAAGATCGAGAGCCTTGCGGAACATTTCGATAGCCGGCCCGAATTGATTTTCCATCCGGTGGCATTTACCCAGCTCATAGTACGCCCAGCCGGCACAGGAAGGATTCCGAAGAACCTCATGATATTCCTGACGCGCCCGGGAGAGATCTCCTACCGCGGCATAACAAACCCCCAATTCCTGATGAATATGAGTATTCTCCGGTTCAAGATCGAGAGCCTTGCGGAACATTTCGATAGCCGGCCCGAATTGATTTTCCATCCGGTGGCATTTACCCAGCTCATAGTACGCCCAGCCGGCACAGGGATTACTCTCCAGTATGAAACGATACTCCTGAGCTGCTTTCTCTAATTGATTTGTTGCCATATAACAAATACCCAATTGGCGGCGCACTTCTTCACCCATACCGTTAAGAAGACTAAATTCCCTAATCGCCTTATCATGTTGTCCTAAGGCGGCGTAACACATCCCTGCATTTCTACGTACCTCTTGATTTCCCGGCTGGTTTTGCAGTATTTGCATAAACTCGCCGGCGGCGCGATCGAATTCCCTTCCCGCCATATAATATTCTCCCGAACGCAGATGGGAACGAAAATGATATTCATCCTCTTTTTCAAAGGCAACCATGAAGTTAATTACACAACATCGTCTTCCCGCCCCCCGCTGATTTATTTTGGCGCGAATCGCATCCGCTCTGGAAGAAAACCAGAGCGTCCGGAGATCATCCTTCTGAACATTCCCCAGTACATACCCACTGAGATAAATCGTACCTGTTTCATCCAAATCCAATATGTAATCGTGAATATGACAATCCGTTTCTTTCATAAAAACGTCCGGATCGACATAGTACTTTTTAAATGCTTCAAGCTGGGCGTAAGGATTCCAGATTTTAAAGCCTCTTTTCTTTAACATTATCAACTCGTCCATCACTCTGTGCAATGTAGCCGTATTTTGCGGCCACAGCTGATTATACTCCGGCCTCCGGAACCAGTTGTTACGGGGATGAACAAGCCCGGTCTCCTGCAAAGCGAGGAAAGATATCTGTTCAAATGCGTCCTCGTTGTTTACCCAGTGTGTTAATTCAAGGATATCATCCAGATTCTTTTCCATGATAATGGTAAGGATCGTAAGCGCCAAATTATCTTTCCGGTTATGTTTATGCCTTTTAAGATAGTCTATAGCCCTCAGAACTTTCTCGAGAACGCCTTTTTCTCCCCTTAAGAAATCATGAACATGCGGTCGCAAACTTTCTAGAGAGATCGCCAACACATTCAACCGGGACGCGACGATACATTTGGCAAAATCTTCATCAATGAGGCAGGCATTTGTCGAGATAATCGACGTAAACCCTTTGTTGCCGATATAATCACAAAGATCAAGACACCAATCGATCAGAAACGGTTCCCCTCCCATAATATTTATTTCCAAAGAAGGATTTTCAACCAGATCCCGCAGTGAATCAATAAATCTTTTCGCCTGGTCAAAGGTGAGCCCGGGAGAATCCGAACCACATTTCCAAGCCGTACACATCTTACAATGCAACATGCAACGGTTGGACAACACAATATCACAGAATCTCGGGTAATGTATCGAAAACGAAACATCCTTCATTTCACACCTATTCTATCTAGATTCTTCTTCATACCAGCAATTGATAATATGATGGCAGTTCTTCGCACACCGGGCAATCTCCTCCCTTCGTTTTTCCGCCGCTGATGAATGCCAGATATCCTTAAAACCTGCCGTTTTTATATTGCCGATTCCCCCCATAAACGGACACATATTGATTTCCCCTTCGGGATTGACTGAAAACGTTGTACCCTGGACCATATTACATACGTATCTTTTGATAAAATGGTCCGGATGTGAGAAATATTCTTTAAAAACACTAAGCTGAGAAAGGGGATTTACAATTTTATACCCCTTTTCTTTCCGGCTGATAAGCTGATCAATCACTGAATCTGCCAATTCTGTGTCTTGCGGCCAAATCCAGCGATATTCTTCATCCTGATACCACCGTTCTCGAGGAGAAGTATGAAAAGGCTGCATGACTGCCTGTAAAAAAATATGGTGAATAGTGCCGTTCTGCTGTACCCAGTCGGTCAACGGCACGATATCCTCCATATTCGGCCCCATGATTACTGTATCGATGGCAACTTCAAGGTTTGTTTTATGGCGTCTAAGCGACTCGATTGCTTCCATCACCCGCCGATAGCTTCCTTTTATTCCCCTCAAAAAATCATGAATTTGTGCGTCAGTACTGTATAACGTCAATGCGATGTTGTTCAAGCCGGAATCACAAAGCTGTTTTGCTAATTCTTCGGTCAAATCATACGCACTGGTTGCCAAGGAGGTCCGGAAGCCCTGCCGGGCACAATAACCAAGCAACTCAACAAGCATATCGGGTAATCGCAAAGGCTCTCCTCCTCCGAAGATTACACAGAAATCATCGTGAACATGCCCGGAGATGGACTTCAAAAAGTCTTTCCATTGCTCAACCGACGGCCGGATAATGTTTTTCTCGTCGTTCTTCCATAGATGACACATCCGGCATCTTAATCCGCAACTTAATGTGAGTAACGCCACACAACTCTTTGGTTTCATACTTTTGACCGGACGAGAAATCATTTATCACCTCTGGTTGAAACTGTTATTCAGACGAAGCGACAGGAGGAAATGATTGTTCCTCTTGAAAAAAACAATTAACCATCGATTTACAATTACGTTTGCACTGGCGGATATGTTTACGAACATCTCTCGCTTTCTCCCCCAGCCACATATCTGGGAATCGATCGGAATGAATATTCCCAATCGGCGCAAGCGACTGGCATAAAAACACATCGCCGCGCGGGTTAATACTAAGAGAACTGTACCCTAAATGACATTGACTACGTTTAATGGAACGTTCCGGATTATTAAAATAGGCCTTAAATGCCTTCAACTGTCCAATCGGATTGTTGATTTTAAACCGAGTTTCTCTTAAATTAATCAATTCATCAACAATCGAGTTTATTTTCTCAAAATTCTGCGGCCAGAGAAATTTAAATTCATCTTTTTGATGCCATTGATTGTCCGGTTCGGTATTAAAAGGCTGCATAACCGCCTGGAAACTGATCCCGTCAATCTCATTGCGGGAATCGACCCATCGGGCTAAATCAATGATCTCATCGAGATTAGCCTCCATAATGGTCGTGACAATATTTATCTGAGGATATTCTCGTCTACACTGCGAAACAATTTCGATTGCCCGCAAAACTTGATCATGAAGTCCTTTTTTCCCACGCAAATCATCATGAATACGAGGATTAAGACTATCTAACGAAAAGACCAGCGTATTCAATCCTGAAGATATAATTTTTTCAGCTACAGTCCCATCGACTAAAAATCCATTGGTCGTCATCGTAGTAGTAAACTCTTTCTCGGCAGCAAAATGGATAAGATCGAATATCCCTTCTTTTATAAGAGGCTCCCCTCCGACAAATTGTATTTGCACAGCACTACCGAAATATTCATACAGTTGCCGCAGAAATTCCTTCCATACGGCAGGCGGAGTAAATGATGAGTTATTCGGAATCCTCCACATCCGACACATCTTGCAACGCAAAAAACAATTCTCGAGGAGGATAAGATCGCAATGTGTTAATTGTCGACTCCTCATAATGATCTTACAGTAATGTCTTATCGATAAAACAATTAATCCCGATGAGACAGATATGCCGGCAATGATAGATCTTCTCTCTCTGCAATTGCGCTTCTTTCGAATACCACAAGTCTTTTAGCTTTGCACTGCGCACATTACCCAAAGATGAGCCTTGGGAAGGACAGAGAAAAGCCTCCCCCGTAGGCCTTAGATATATGGAATAATTCCCCTGCCGACAACGTATTTTTTCCCCATACGTTTGAGGATTCTGGAAATAGTTTTTAAACATTTCCAATTGTTCCCGGGAATTCGCAATTTTATAACCAGCTTCCTTATATTTAATTAATGTGTCGATAATTTTCGCCATATCATCTTTATCATGCGGCCAGAGGTCACTCCATTGTTCTTTCTCATACCACTGAGCATCTCGAACCGTGGCAATAGGCTGAGATACTGCCTGATAATAAATGGCACCTAAATATTTGTTATCCTGCATCCATTGAGCAAGCGGGATAAGGTCATCTTTATTTTTTTCCATGATGACCGTAAGAAGGCTGATACCCCGAGCCTTTACGGCGATCAGATAATCAAGAGCGCGCATAAGATGTTGATACGCTCCTTCTTTTCCTCTCAGTGAATCATGCGTGGACTCATTGAGGCTTTCTAGAGAAAGACTGATG
Organism: uncultured Planctomycetia bacterium; assembly: GCA_964483625.1. Lineage (GTDB taxonomy): Bacteria > Omnitrophota > Gorgyraeia > Duberdicusellales > 4484-171 > JAFGQU01. Next base: position 75,369 of record CAZABB010000001.1, read on the forward strand.
ACATCGAGCCCTGAAGCAACGATTTCCCGCGCTACGGACTTATCAATCAGAAACCCATTGGTCACCATAGCCGTCGCGAATCTCTTCTTATGTGCATAGTGGACCAAATCGAAAATCCCCTCTTTGAGCAGAGGTTCGCCGCCGACGATATGAATACGAATATTATCCGATCCGAACTCCTCGAGTGAGTCCACCACACGCATCCATTCTTCAATCGAGAGCTCTTCCTCGGCGGGCTCATTTTCCCAGAATCTACACATTTTACACCGGAAAAAGCAGCGTTCGGTTATTCCAATATCACAAAAAATCGGAGGTGTTATTTCCCCCTCGATACTATGTCTCTGAATTGATTGATTTAAATCGCTCATCTTCCTGAAAAAAACAATTTACGATATTATGACAGGTCCGGGTACACGCGTACATCTCACATCGGGCCTTCTCTGCTGTCTCCGAAAACCATAATTCCTTTATGTCGTCCCGGATGACATTTCCGAGGGGCCGGCCGAAACAGCATAAGAAAATGTCTCCTTTATGATCGATATTCAAGACCGAATCTCCCAGCCGGCATGTTTTATCGGAAACCCTTACACACGGGTTTTTAAAATACGCTTTAAATAATTCCAGCTGAGCCCGGGGATTGCTTACGACTCCGTACATTTCTTTAAACCGGATAACCTCTTCAATAATCTCGCATAGTGTGGGGATATCGCCGGGCCAAAGAGAAGAAAATTCCGGCTGATGATACCAATCATCTTCGGTCGCGGTAAAAAAAGGACGCGCGATCGTCTGGAAATATACCGAATCCACATAAGGGGTATCTTTTACCCAACGGATATGCCGGAGAAGTTCACGATAATTTTCTCCGGAGACGACCGTGATGATCTGAACGGGAAAATCCCGCCGGAATTGCTTGAGATATCGCAAACCGTTTACGGCACGGTCATACGCACCGGGTGTACCGCGCAGAGAATCGTGTGTTTGCCGGTCACAGGAATCAAGGGAGAGAGACACCTGGTCGACACCGGCAGCGACAATATCGCGAGCTTTTTTCTCATCGAGAAGGAATCCGTTGGTGACCAGACCAACCTTAAATCCTTTCTTCTTGGCGGCAGAGATCAACTCGAACATCCCTGCCTCAAGTAACGGTTCGCCACCGGTAAAAATGATCTCGCCTTGTCCGGACATCAGCCGGTTAAGATCGTCGATAACCTTAAGCCACGCTGAACCATCGAGACTTTCCGGATCGGGAGGAAGCTTCCACATATGACACATCTTACACCGCAGCATACAGCGGGTATGCAGTACGATCGAACAGGCGTTGGGAGCGTTCTTAACCATAGACGGATTCTTTCTTCAAAATTCGTTCCTTCCCCGGAACCAGCAATTGATAATATTATTACAGTTACGCGAACACCGGTGCATCCGTTCGCGTACGGCCTGAGCCTGAGGCGAATTCCAGATCTGTCCGATACTTTCCCGGTGGATATTTCCGACCGGCTCCATTCCCACACACAAAAATACCTCGCCCAGCGGGGTAACATTCATGATATATTCCCCGAAATTACAATATGACTGCCGGATGAGCGAATGAGGATCCCGGTAATATTGTTTAAATAACTCCAATTGGGCAATAGAATTGCCGATCTTATATTTTTCTTTTTTGAATCCGATCAACGTATCGAAAACGGCCCGGACTTTTCCTTCATCCTGAGGCCAGAGATCGCGGTATTCTTCGTTACGATACCAGTGTTCCTCGTAAGGAGTAAAAAAAGGCTGGGCGATCGCCTGGTATCCGATCCCGCCCAAAAGGCTATCCTGTTGTACCCATTCGGCCAGAGGGATAATACTGTCGAGATTCTTCCCCTTGATAATCGTATTCACATAGACCTCGCCCGGAAATTGATTTTCTTTACGGTATTCTATGGCGCGCATGAGGCGGCGATACGACCCAGACATCCCCCGAAAATAGTCATGTAGCTGTTCATCCAAACTTGCGACCGAAAAGACCAGCTTACTCACCCCTGCTTCGGTAAGTCGCGCGATCGTTTCCTCATCGAACAGCACCCATTGGTCGCAATAGATACCAAAAAACCTCTCATCCGGCACATACGGATAATATCAAAAATATCTTCTCGTAAAAGAAGTTCGCCGCCGCTTAAGTTTATTTCAAAATGACGTTGGCCCGTCAATTTTCTTAGTTGATCGAGAAATCGTTCGCAGGCATCCGGAGGAAATCGATTCTGGCTTCCGTCACGCCACATGTAGCACATTTTACATCTGACATTACAACGTTCCAGGAGAACCAAATCGCAGGCGATAGCGCCTTTTTCTTCCATATCTTACGTCCCGCCTTCCTTTTCCGGCAGAAAAAAACAATTGACCATATTATGGCAGTTCCGTTCACATTGATACATCCGGGCTCTCTCTCTGTCGGCTTCCGAGGAGAACCATAATTCCTGAATATTATCCCGGCGTACGTTTCCCAACCCCGGCTGGGCGCAACACAGCAAGACTTCCCCCGCGGGATTTATGTTCATCGTATAATCTCCCAGATAACAACTCGCTTTCGTCACATAATGAAGCGGATTCTCAAAATAACGCTGGAATTTTTTCAGATGCCCGGCGGGATTGACAATAGGGAATCCCGCTCGCTTCAAGGAAATAAGCCGTTCGATAGCTTCAACGACTCTCTCTGGATCCTCAGGCCAGAGATGAGCGTATTCTTCGCTTTGGTACCAAGCTATGCCGGCAGCGGCGTAAAAAGGACTTACAATCGCCTGCAAATGCACTCCATCAATCAACCCTTCGTGTATCAACGTTTTAATCAATTCCTCAATTCCGGTGTAGGTAGGCCGGGAGATGACCGAAATAATGTTAATCTTGAAATCACGCCGGTACCGGTTCAGAAAGCGGATCGCCGCCATGGTTTTTTCGTAACTGCCCGGCATTCCCCGTAAAAGATCATGTGTGTGCGCCTGGAGACTGTCCAGAGAAAGATAAATCTCCTTAAGACCGGCATCGACGATCTGCCGGGCCATTGTTTCATCGATAAAAAAGCCGTTCGAACAGAGAACGGTGGTAAATCCTTTTTTACTCCCGTGACCGATAAGATCCAATATCCCCTTCTGAAGCAACGGCTCTCCTCCGGAGAACGTAAGCTCCTTTCTGCCCTCCAGAAGCCCCGCCAGAGAATCGATAAATGATACCCACTCCTGAGGCGTAAGACGGTCTTTCTCCTGGCCGCTCTTCCAGAGATGGCACATTGTACAACGAAAATTGCAGTTGAGCGACGGGACGACACAACAGGAAACCGGACGCCGGATGTCTCCCGGACGATTTTCTTCGGCAGTATGGATTTTAAGGTTCTGTTTATCTTCCACCGGCTATTTTTGTTCGTTCAATCTTCGTAATAACAATTTACGACCAGTTCGCAATTCTGACGGCATTGCCGCATCTTGTGCCGAATCTGCCGGGCTTTCTGCGAATACCAGAGATCGACAATATTATCGGTACGGATATTCCCCAGTTTCTCCATGAAGAAACACAGATAAATATCTCCCAGGGCATTCACGTTAACCGCCTCATCGGAAAGATTACACCGGTGCATTTTCACAAACCGGTCTGGATCACGAAAATAGCTCTTAAACATATTCAACTGCCCCAGAGAGTTCTCGATCCTGCATCCGTCCTTCTTCAAATCGATCAGTTCATCTAATACCCCGCACACTTCAGAGGTATCCTGCGGCCAGAGTTCCCGGGCCGGTGAATTCTTATACCATTGCCAATCATAGGAAGAACCAAAAGGCCGCATCAAGGCCATAAAATATATTGATTCAAGCATGGGATGTTCTCGGACCCATCGGGCAAGCCGAGGTAGATCTTTCATATTGAGTGCGGTAATAATCGTGTTGATTGCCAGGCGCGGACTTTGAGATCTCATGGGTTCAAAATAAGAAATCGCCTTACATACGCGGCCGAAACAATCTTTCTGTCCCCGCAAGTAATCGTGGACTTCGGGATCAAGACTTTCCAGAGAAAAATTCAGCATACTGAGGCCGGAATCCACGATATCCCGTGCCGCACCGGGAGTAATCGGATAGCCACAGGAAGTCATCACCGTACGTCCCCGCCCCTGCCGGATACAACGGATGAGATCGAAAATGCCTTCTTTGATCAGAGGTTCGCCGCCGATAAGGTGTACCTCAACAGGATCTCCCGCGAATCCGCCCAGCGAACGCACGAACTGTTTACCGTCATCGATAGATATTTCCTGCCCGGCAGTATCCAGACGCCAGAGATGACACATTCTGCAGTGCAGGACGCACTGGTTGGTCACGGTTAACAGGCACGTCCGCGGCGGCCGGACCGGATCGTTTTTCTTTTGGGCTTCGTACGTTTTCTTTTTCGAGAAAAACATTGCATTCTCTTTCGGTTATGTCGCGATATAATCGGTAATATTTTCTATCTTATAGAAACAGTTGACGACCACATCGCAATCTGTCCGACACGACTGTATCCGGGCTCTTACCGTCTGCATCTGCGGCGAAAACCAGACTTCTGAAAACTTCCTATCGCGTATGTTCGCCACCGGCGGCATGGCAAAACACATGTTAATATCTCCGTAGGCGTTTATCTCCGGCGCCAGATCGCCCCGGGGACAACGGATCTTACTGTCATGGACGAACCGGTAAGGATTACGGAAATATTCTTTTACCAACCGTAATTGTTCGGGAGGATTACATATATTGTACCCTTTCTCCTTACGCTGAGCGAGTTCCTCGAGAATACCATGTGCTTTTTCTATATCCTGCGGCCAGATCTCGCTATTTCGGGTAAGCTTAAACCACTCTTTCTCCGGGCTTTCGCAGTCGAACGGCTGCAGGCAGGCGTTCACGAAAAAGTCGTCTATCTTTTCGTTGCGGTTAGCCCATTCGGCAACATCCAGTACTTCATCCAGATTCTTCTCCATCAGCGTCATGGTGACCCCGATACTGAGCCGATCTTCTCCTTGAGATCCCCGGCAGGAATCAAGGAGTTCTATGGCCCGCATGACCCGTTTATGGCTGCCCTGGATTCCCCGCAGGTAATCATGCGTATGCGGGTTCATCCCGTCAAGAGAAAGAAAGATACCGGTCAATCCGCTGGAGACCAGCCGCCGAGCCATCCGGCGGTCGATATAAAAACCGTTGGTCGTGATCGAACACCGGTAACCGTTCTTTCTGATATAAGAGAGGATCTCGATCAGGTCCTTTCTTAACAAAGCTTCCCCGCCGATAAGATGGATAAAAATCGGATCGGTCGTTACCTTTTTTAAGTCGTCGACAAAGCCTTTTATTTCTTCCAACGTCAATTCCTTGCGATCGATATCCCGTTCTTTATTTTTCCACATATTACACATCTTGCAGCGGAAGGTGCACTCTTTGGAAACAACGAGAAGACAAAAAGCGGGAAACGCCTGGTTTGTCCGGTCATATTGCCCTCCCCTTTGTCTCCGTCGCCCTCCGGCTACGTTTGGTTTAATCTTTTTCAGTAAAGCCCTGAGCAGATTCTCCATGCGTTGCCTCCTGCTTGTTGGCTCCAATTTCACTGGCCACCGTCTCATCCTCATAAAAACAGTTGATCATGATATGGCAGTTCCGTCGGCAACTGTACACATCATTACGTACTTTTTCCGCTTGAGACGAATACCAGGCAGTATGAATATCGTCGGCCTTTATATTTCCGATGGGATGCATAAGGTTACAGAAGAATATTTTTCCGTAAGGATCCACGTGAAATTCATAATCACCTAACGTACACTTAATCTTTTTCAAAAACATATTGGGATCCTGGAAATATTCCTTAAAATGCAAAAAATGATTGGGCTGATTGCCGATTTTATACCCATCGAGCCGCAATTGCCGCAACGTCGTCATAAGACGCGTCACCCCTTCGGTATTCTGTGGCCAGAGAAAATGATTCTTTTCCTTTTGAAACCAGAAAGGATCGGCCTCCTCGCATAAGGGCTGAGTCACCGCCTGAAAGCTAATCATTTCAATCCGAGCATCATTTTGCACCCATTCCACCAGAGGAATAATTTCGCCAAAATTGTATCCCATAAGAATCGTAAGGATAGAAATCACCGGTTTTCCGCCGACGCGAAACCCATCGATATAATCTATCGCGTTTCTAATGTGCCGGTGACTCCCGGTGATACCGCGCAGGAAGTCGTGAGTTTCCGGCTTAATCCCATCCAGAGAAAAGGTAATGGTATCCAATCCGGAATCAACGATCCGTTTTGCCACGGCTTCGTCGATAAAGAAACCGTTGGTAACCATATTGGTACGGTATCCCTGGCGACGAATAAAATCGATGAGGTCAAACACCTCCCTGCTTGCCAAAGGTTCGCCGCCGGAAAGATGAAATTCAAATCCCGCGTCAACATTCCCTTTTAACGAACGAATGAATCTCTTTTTTTCCTCTAACGTCGTCTCCTTTTTGTCCGCCTCATGCACATTCCAGATAAAACACATCTTACAGCGCAACGGACAACGGTAATTGAGCACCCAACAGCTATAGCGAGGCTTTTCTGCTTTCATTTGTAGACATTTTTATTTGGCAACCGAATAAAGCGACGGGTCATCTTCTATATAACAACAATTCAAGAGAAGATGACAATTAGTTTTACACTCACTCACTCTTTTTCTTATCTCTTGAGCATCTTGAGAATACCACAGCTCTCTGATATCATCTTTGCGGATATTGCCGATAAAATCCATGAAAAAACAAAGCTGAATAAATCCGTAGGTATTGATACTCAATGCCGCTCCGCCCACCATGCATTTAGCCCGGTTGACAAACTTTTTGGGATCGGCAAAGTAGGCTTTATACGCTCTTAAGTGTTCAAGACGATTACTGATCTTGGATCCTTTCTGCCGCATCTCGATCAAAGAATCAATAATACCTATAAGCTTGGGAATATCTTTCGGCCAGAGATAGTTATATTCTTGGTGCCACTGGCTGTCAAGCGCCCCGCTGTAATTAGGCTGGACCACAGCCATAAAATAAAGCCAATCGACTCTTCGGTCCCGATCGGCTGTGTGAGCAAGTTTGATGAGATCATTCATGTTCTCATTCATAATAATACAGCACAATCCTTTTTTGGTATGCGGTGAATACTTCGTGAGATAGGAAAGCGCGTTCATCACCCGTTTATATACTCCTTTTACTCCCCGCATCCGGTCATGCACTCGCGCGTAGGGACTATCTAAAGAAAGACTTATGGCGTCGACTCCGGCAGCGGCGATTCTCTTTGCCATATCCTTGTTGATCAGATAACCGTTTGATGCCATCGTCGTACGGAATCCCTGTTCCTTGGCAAATTTCACCATCTCCAGTATCCCCGGCAGAGACAGCGCTTCCCCTCCCCCGAAATCCAATTCAAATCCTTCATCGACCAGCGCGCGGAATTGAGCAATAAACCGTTTCCACTCCTCAATCGTAGGGATCTCATCGGGATTCGGTATCCGTTCCCGCCATTTGTTGCACATTTTACAACGTAACATACAGTAATCGGTAGCGGCAATGCAACAAAATTTAGGCTTCATATTGAGAATCTGCATCCGGGACGGATTTTTCCTTTCACAAAAATTATCCATAAAGCCCCTTTCTATTTTCTCTTTCGACTACAAACGGATAGTCACCTTCAAAAAAACAATTCAGAAGAAAATGACAATTATCGCCGCATGTCCTAATCTTCTCTCTGGCCCGTTCGGCTTTCTCCGACACCCAGAGCTTCCGTATGTCGTCCTCGGGATTGCGGATATTGCCCAGCTTCTCCCAACTGTAACACAAAAAGACATCCCCAATGGAACTGATGTGCAGCGCCCGGTCAAGATTACACGGCCCTTTTTTGACAAACCGGTCGGGAGCCTCCAGATACTTCTTGTACGCCTCTAACTGCTGGGGAGTATTGCCGATTAACTGGCCCTCTTTGCGGCGGCGGATGATCTCATCGAGAATTCGATGGACCTTCTCTGTATTTTGGGGCCAGTAAAAACCGAATTCGGGGGTACGATACCAATGCCGATCAAATTTTTCTTTTCCCCAATAGGTATTATTCGGCTGCATGGGAACCATATAATAAATGGATTTAAAGCGGGGGTCTTCATTGACCCAGGTTCCCAACTCAAGCATGCCATCAACTGTATCGGCCATAATAATGCTGCACATACCGACATGCACGTCCGGCGCATATTTTGCCAGATTGTCTAGAGCGCGCATCACCCGGGCATGAACCCCTTTGACTCCCCGCCAATGATCATGAACTTTTTCATCCAGACTGTCCAGAGAAAGCACCAGACTGAACAGCCCGGAATCAGCGATCCGTTGTGCCATCTCTTTATCGATTAAATACCCGTTACTGGCAATGGTCATCTTGAACCCGATATCGGTACAGTAACGGATAAAATCCCAGAGCCAGTCGACAAGAAGAGCTTCTCCGCCGCCCACATCGATCTCAAACTTCTCATCGACAAGATCGCGTAGCTGCCGCGCCGCCCGCATCCATTCCTGAAGAGTTGGTTTGGTTTTACCGTAGGTACCTTTATCTTTATGCCATTTATCGCACATCTGACAGCGTAGCATGCAATCATCGGTAATCCCGGGACAGCAGAATCCCGGTTTCAATATGTTCTTCTCGGCCTGATTGAGCTGACTCTGCATCATATGTTTCTCCATCGTTAAGGTTTAACCGTACTTAATTGAGAATCTACCCGAAACGGATAGTCGCCTTCGAAATAGCAATTCAAAAGAAAATGACAGTTTTCCCGACAGTCCCGTATTGCGGCCCTTACGCGGTCGGCTTCGGAAGAATACCAGAGCCAGGCCAGATCATCATGTTCGATATTCCCAAGCCGGTCATGCTGGTAACAGATAAAAATATCTCCCACGGCACTCACATGAACAGCCTGATCCATATTGCAGGGATTCTTTTTCACGAAGCAGTCGGGATGACGGAAATACGATTTGAATGCTTCCAGTTGACACACCTGGTTCGAGATCTTCAACGGATTCTGTCTTTTCAGACGTATGATCTCCTCCAGAACCGATGCCGCTTTTTGAGCATCCTTGGGCCAGAGGAATCCGAATTCCTCGGAGCGATACCATGCCTGGGTAAAAGACGTATTGTTGGGTTGAACAATCACCATGAAATCGATCCAGTCCAACGACTTATTTTTCAATGCCCATGATGTCAGCGGAATAATATCTTCCAGGTTATACTCGGAAATAACCGTACAAATGCCTTTTTTGGTACGAGGGGCATACCGATCAAGATACTCGATAGCGTCCATCACCCGTTGATAGACCCCTTCGACGCCGCGTAAGAAATCATGTTTTTTTTCATCCAGTGTATCCAGGGAAAGATTGATAAGATGCAGGCCCGATCTTCCGATACGCCGGGCCAGCTCCTGATCGATCAGGTACCCGTTTGAGGGGATATTGACGGTAAATCCCCGGCGGATCGCATAACGGGCAAGTTCCAAGATATCCGGTAAAAGGAATGCCTCACCGCCGCCGAGATGGAGATACAAGTCCTTCTCGGCAATCGACTCAAGCGATTTCACCGCCCGCTTCCATGCGGCCAAAGAAGCCGGTATGCCGTTTGCCGCAGCCATATCCGGTTTCCACTTATGGCACATCTTACAGCGCAGCATACATTGATCGGTAACTCCGAAACAACAAAACCGCACGCGGGGGGGAAATTCCCCCGGCGACCTTTCTTTCTTTTTCCCAAACAGACGTTTTATCATCCTCTGACTACAATGGTTTCCTTACGAACGGCCGAATTGCTTCCAGTCGATCCCTCGCCGTTTACATTCCCGCCGCCACTGTATATATTTTACTCCGCGGTAAAAGGCATAAAAAAGCCCGTGCGCCCGACAGTGTTTACGGAATTTCCGCAAATATGTTTCCACCATCTTTCCCCCTCCTTCTTAGCGTATGCCGGCGTACCCAGCCGGCTGTCTCTCGCATGTATTTTTGATTTCCTTCTCTCCCAGCGGTTTTTCCCGATCCCTTTTCCCACGCAGAAATTTCATCGTTTTTGCCAGAGAAACCAGTATTTTCTTCTGCCGGGGAGAAAGCGAAGCAATGCGGCCGTGCATATACCGGTTATGACCGAGATTATCGCAGCTTTTATAACATCCCATCCTGGCATCCCGATCGTTTCCGATCAGCGAAAAGAATTCATCCGCGGGATTCATATGAAGCGTTTTTTCCCGAAACTGCCTCTGCCGGGGGCCGTTCCATATCCGGGAGAACTTATCTTGGTGGATATTTCCCACGGGAAAACGGTGGGACTTCAGGCACGAATTCACATTGCCGTCGGCCAGGATACGGACAAACACCCATCCGGCATAACAGGGAATTTCGTTAATCACATTGGAATCGTATTGGGCGCATTGAGAATCACAGTTGGCAATCCGGCGCACAAAATCTTCAAATCCGAACAGAAAAGATATTTGGTTATTCTTCTCTCCCCAGCGGCGCCGGATCGATTCGCAACGATTCAACAAATCTCCGCATTGCCTTTCATCGAGAAGCAACCGGTCGGTTTTGCCGGGAATCGTATCGATAACCGTGAATTCGACCATTTCCGAACCCGTTTGGCAGGCCAATTCAGCCATGCGTTCAATATCATGGTAATTCTCGGAAAAGATGACATGATATATTTTTACCCGGGGTAATTCGCGTTTGGTCCGATTCAAAAGATCCAGCATGTCTTTGATACGATAAAACGTGCTCTTATCTTTATTGGGATGCGTAGCGGAATAAATCTCCGGCGTCCCCGCCCAGATACTCACCGTGAGCGAATCAACGCCCAAGCGCACCAGCTCCTTTACTCTGAATTCATCAACGAGAGTAAAGTTCGTATTCACATAGCATTCAAATCCCCGTTTTTTAGTATATGCCAGGATATCCATAATGTCCGGGTGCATAAACGGTTCTCCGCCGCCGGCATAATATATCTGCCGGGTACCCATACGCGCCAGTTCATCAAGGAGTTTTATCACCCGCCGGCGGGGAAGCATCTGCTTTTTTACCGATGGGGAGATCTTCTTTTCTCCCAGAAGCGGCGAGTTACACCAACAGCCGATGCAGTCGTTATTACAGTCGTTAGTTAAATCGATCTGCACAAAGTCGGGCCCTTTATAGGCATACGTCCCATCAATCACACCCAGAGCGTCAAGATAACAACCGCGCATCTTCCTCGCTACCGACCGTCCCCCTTCTTTTTTCCAGTGCGATAATACCTTGCTTACTGTCCTTTGATCGATCATTTCTTTCTATGAGACTTACGTTTTCGAAAGTCCTCCTCGACAATCTTCAGGTGTCCGGAGAAAAAGAAACAATCCTGCCGGACCTCTTTTTGATGACCGTTCGTTTTAACTCCCACCATACGTGCTCCCGGATATACGGAAGCGTTATTGACATAGGAGGTATATTCATCGGATTTTTTCGTATATTCCAGTAATACCGTAGGTAGCTGGCCGCGCCACCTTTTCCTGCCTCGTAATCCTACAAACTCACTGCGGGGATTGCGTATTTTTACCTCGGTGAAATCATCAAGACCGGGGAATCCGCCTTCTCCCCAGGAATCCACCCATTGCCGGTATCGTTCCGAAAGGACAACCCCGATCTTACGTCCGGAAACCGGAAGCGGGAACTGAGTCTTCAGAGAAACCTTCCATTCTATCTGCTTCTCGTCGGGGACATTAATTTTCCAAATCTCCTCTACGGGATGAAGGCCGTATTTAGTCTTTAAGATGACGCCGTTACTGCCTTGTCGCTCGAAATCCCAGCAGCCTAAAGAAGAGTGATGGAATTGACCGTTCTCCAAAGACACTTCGCTGACCAGACCCGCCCCTTGTGTCAATTTCATTCCACCCCAATAGATCTCGATTTCGTTATGTTCAAAGATGATCTCCAGTCTTCCGACCCTGATCCTCTTTTCCGGAGCAACGACACGCATCTTCCTGCGTTGATCCCACAACCTCTCTTTGGGAAGAATGATCAGCCGCCGGAAAAAGAATCTCCCTGTCTTAAACAGAGCCATGAAGACACCGTCTTTTTTTAACGTCGACCAAATCAACTGAAGATAATAGTACACCCGATTGCCTTTCTTTGCCCGGTGCTGCCGGATATATTTCTTGACCCATCGGCCATAGGCATACCGTACCGCTTCGGTCAGATCTTTACTCGTTAATTCATCCAGATGGATGACACTCCGGTGATTTCCGTCATACTCCGACCAGCGCCGTGAACGTAACGCGCCTTTACGATCCATTTCCTTGTAGAAATCCGTACCCGGGAAAGGAGTCGCGATGGAAAACTGGACCGTTTCCGGATCCAACCGCAAGGCGAAATCGGTAGTATCCTGGATCGTCTGTCTGGTTTCTCCGGGCAGCCCGAAGGTAAAGGTAAGATGCGTTTTGATATCCAGCATCTTGGTAAACTTGATAATCTCTTCAGTACGTTTGATGTTCATATTCTTATCTATACCGTCGAGCAGCGCTTGCGACGACGATTCAACTCCGTATTTTACGGCATAGAGACCGGTTTCTTTCATATTTTGTAAGATCTCTTCATCCATAAGATCTGCTCTCGCCATGATTGCCCATGGCACATCTAATTTTCGTTTCTTTATTTCGGCACAGAAGGCAAGCATGCGGTCTTTTCCGATATTGAACGTATCGTCATCGAAATAAATCGACTTAAATTTCATCTCCTTGGTCAAGAACTCCATCTCATCAACAACATCGACGATATCCCTTGTGCGGTAATTATGTCCATGATACATAACCTGCGGCCAGAGACAGAACTTACAACGGAACGGACAACCGCGGGAAGCAAGCATCTGGGCTGAAGGCAAAGGAATGTCCCCCGGGCTGTCATTATAGCGGTACATCGGGAGACCCTCCCGCAACGGCCACGGCAAAGCGTTTAAATCCGTCAACGAACGTAACGGTGTACGATGAATTCCTTCCCGATTCCGATAGATCAATCCCGCCACAGAAGCCAAATCCCGGCCGGCACGAAGGGCTTTCACCAGTTCAAGCAGAGTAAATTCATATTCCCCCACAAGCACGTAACGAACAAAGGGATATTGTTTCAGAAACGATTCACTGCGGATATTTACATCCGGGCCACACAAAACAAGATGAATACGCGTTCCCAGACGGCTTAACAATCGCAGATCATGCTCGAGAGTAACGGTGGAAACCTCACATACCAGAAGATCCGGCTTCAATGTGCGCATTGAGTGCAGGAACGACCGGTAAGAAATCCTCTGAGCGATCGCATCGATTAAGGTCACCTTAAAATCATGCTTCTTAAGCAATGCCGCCGCATAGGCCAGAAAAAACGGAAAGGGAAGGTAGTCGGTCTCGGTGGGCCCTTTCAAATGCGGCCAGCGTGAACCGGCTCGCACTCCCTGCTTGCCGGATTGCCTCCACGGTAGATTTGCTAAAACGATCTTCATGTCCTCATGAATTTCTCTAAACCATATTCCTTCATATTTTCATGGATACGGAGAATAACCTGATGCGTATCGCAATTATTACAGAACTCGTCATAGAGCCTAACTCCGTTTTTCAGCACGACATTTTTATTGTGCGTAAGATCTTTTGCCTGGATCCTCAGCTGGTTATATTCGGGAGAATTCCAGATCTCTTCCAATGATCTTCCGTTGATCGAATCAATCACGCGCAGATGACAGCACATACTTACTTCTCCCTTAGCCAGCACCAGACAGAAAAACCATCCTACCGGACACCCCAGTTTTAAAAAGGCGTTTTCCGACCAATATCCCGTACGGGAATCGTAATGTTTCAACTGAAACGATAAATTGTCTTCGATCTTTCTTTCCTGTTCATTGAGATAACAACTCACCTTTTTTATCGAATCTCTCATTTGTTCGATGTGTTGAGACTGCAACTTAAGATTTTTGATGTTTTGATCTATACGGGCAAGATAAAACCGTATCTTATCCGCGCCTACAGCGACATCTGTCCTGGCCATCTCTTCCAATTCATGATAGTTGAGCGCATGGATCACATGAGTCATCTGTACCAAAGGCATCCGTTTCCCCAAAGCATTACGTAGAGAAATAAGGTTGGAAAGATTTTTCGTAATGACACCAAAGATATCTTTTGACTGCTTTGAATTAATCAAAGCATAGGTCTGCGCCGTCCCGGCGGGAAGACTGCAGAAAATTTCATTAATCTCAAGCTCAAGCAAAATCTTGGCTTTTTTTTCGTCAAGCAAGATCCCATTGGTAAAAAATAACACTTTCAATCCTTTGTTCCGGGCGTAACGAACCATATCGATAAAACGGGTATCCAGAAGCGGCTCACCGTCACCCTGAATGATAATCTCATCACAAAGAAGTTCAGCCGCATCGTCGATAATGCGCCGGTAGAGATTGTCGTCCATCTTTAACTCTTCATCCTGCCGGGACGAGACACGCTTTGGATTATGGATCCAGCAATGGATGCAATCGGTATTGCACGAATGGAACGTATCCAGAACAATGGTCTGGGGACCGATAAAGGCGTGCTCGCATATCACTCCCAGAAGGCGCAATAGATCTTTTTCATTGTGTTGATCGGCCGAAGTAGAAACCAGCGAAAGCAACTCCAGCAGATCGTGGTCTTTTAAAAAAAGCTCGATACCCGTATGTTGTATACGCGTATTCAATTCGCGCAGGTATTCAATAAAATACGCCAGAAGATTGCGCACCGGGAAGAGCGACAGAGAGAGTGAACGCAGATCGATACGCTGATTCATCAGCGTCGAGGCATATTGGACAATCTCAGCCAGCCGGAAAAAATTAAACTTGGTGACGCCGATGCGGAGATTGGTATCTCCGGGAGATATATTTTTGATCCTTTCCTGGATGCGGAGAAACTCCTCAGACTGATCACCCGCTTTATCGTGCAACACAGCGTTATCACCGTAAAGATATATCGCATTTTTCTTGTTTTTATCGTCCGGCCGGGTTTCGACAAACACGTTTTCTTTTTTCAGACGCGCGGCAAGTTCTTCTATCCTTTCTGCGCACGCACGCTTGTCCGAGAGACGTTGAAATTCCTCCTGTCGTCTTTTTCTCTCCTTTTCTCTACGCTGTCTGAGCCGGGCAACAACTGCCTGCAACCGTTCTCTCCGAGGATAAAACCGAATAATACCTCTGAGCGTCACGATCGTACCCGCCTGCGGGGATCCCATTGTTTCTTCTCCCGACGCCTCCAAGATACATGCCGAAGAATCGATATCGCCATGATATACCGACAAAGAGGAGAATTTTGTGTGCTCATTTTGAAACGTAAAACCGGGGATGTTTTCTTTTTGTGGCAATACGCCGATAAAGGCGGGCGGAGCATCGCCGGGCTGATTCATGGGGACCCAATGGGTATCGAACCGTGCCGGGAAAGAACCGGAATCCGGACCGGCGACCCATTCACGATATCCTTTGGAAACAAACAAAGAAGCCTTAACGTAATCTATCAGCAAAGGCTGACGGCATTCTATGTCGACATTCCAGATAAGAGCATCCTCTTGAGAGAAAGTCAAATACCATTTCTGTACGAGGGGCAGATGATGTAATCTAAAATAAATGATCATTTCTTTCGCCGATGGTCGTTCTACCGTTACGGTCGAATCCCTCGAGCTGTACCATCGCCCTCCCGTCAGGCAGACCACTCGGAAACCGTCTCCTTTGGTAATTTCATGTTCACCGTGATACATATATATCTGATTGGCAGGGTCAAGATAAAGCCTGTAAGCCCCCCGGGACAGGGTACATCGCTGTTCCTCTTCTTTCTTCTCTCTTAGAATACGCTGCTGTTCCTGTCTCTCCCGATCTGAAATATGTTTTTCCAGCAAACTCCGGCTGGGATCGATCTGAAATTCTCCCGTGCCGCAAAGATATTCACCCGGAAGGAAAGATTCGTCTTTCCGGCAAAAACGGAATTCAAAGATGCGGCAGGATAAAGTGAGATCGCTGGTATAAAGATGGGAAACGGCCGGGTGAGGATAAAACGAATGGAAAAGCAGCGTGGGATATTCCTCCTGCGAAGAAAGCGCGCCAAACTGATCTGAAGTATCCCGGGATAACTCGACCGGTGATACATACGTGTCGGAAAACGAAGGGAAACATCCCCGGCGGCGGGAATCGCTCCAGCTATCATAAAACCGAGAGACATAAAACTGAACATGCACCTCATCCAGACGCAATGGCACGCTGGTATTCACATACATTTCCCATCGTATGTTCTTATCCGGCGTGATGTTCATTTTCCACCTTTGCGTAAAAGAAGATTTAGCAGCCTGCGAAACGATCTCCATTTCGACGGGAGAAATTTTACGTATGCCCAGCCGGCCATCACAAAAATGATGCCATTGAGCTTCGGATAACACTCTGGTGCTCAAACCATGATATTTTGTAATCTCGGTCTCTCCCCAAAATATCCTCAAACGGTTATCCTCGTCAAACCATACCCGGCATTCACTATCTCCGATGGTTCTTTCAGTAATACGTTCCTGCGCTTCCAACATTTGGAACTTTTTGATTCGTTTTCTAAACATTTCTCTTAGTGCGCGCATAACACCCGATTTTTCTTCGGCACACATCGGAAGAAAAACGGACAATTTTCTCCCGGCCGCCTAGGCGTTCCTTTCCGAATCTCCGTCGAACGAACAATTAAAACGAAAATGACAAAATTCGCGGCATTCCCGTATGTTCTGCCGCACGCAATGAGCCTTTTGGGAAAACCACATCTTTTCTATACTTTCTTCCCTCACGTTTCCCAGGGACTCTTTTACAAAACAAAGGTAGACTTCACCCGAAGGATTAATATTCAAATCTCGATCACCAATCGTACAGGGAAGGCGAGGAACCCCTTCCCGCGGATCTGTAAAATAGGCCCGATAGGCACGCAATTGCTCAACCGAATTAGCAATTTTCGCGTTGGACGCTTTCGCCGCCAGCACAGCCTGGATGTTCCTTTCCGATTCGCGGGAATCATCAGGCCAGAGCACACCGTATTCTTCACTTTTACGCCAGGACTCATCCTGCCCCGAGCCAAAAGGGCACACAATTGCCTGAAAATAAATATAATCGATCCGGTCATCCCGCCTTACCCATTCCGTCAGAGGCAAAAGCTCTGTGATATTCTGCTTCATAATCACCGTCTGAATATTAATCCCCACGCCGGGAGCGTAACGGCGAAGATAATCGATCCCCCGCATCACGCGCATAAACGCCCCTTGAACTCCCCGCAACCTATCGTACACCTCCTCCTTCAGACTGTCTAAAGAAATACAGACTCTCCACACACCCGCATCGCTTATTCTTTTGGCGAGATCTCTATCGATAAGATAGGCATTCGTGTCAATAGACACTTTATATCCACGCCGGGAAGTCACATAGGCCATATCCAATATATCCTGCTTTAAAAAAGGCTCGCCGCCGGAAAATATAATGTCGTGCTGAGGATTATAAAAGTTTCTCAGGCTCTCAACAACCCTGCTCCACTGGATAACCGTAAGTTCGTCCAAAAAACTCGTTTCCTCCCGCCAGATACGGCACATGCGGCAGCGAAACATACACCGTAACGTTGCCACAAAACAACAGTAGGATGGCAGTAAACCCGATGGGGATCCCTCCGGACATAAAAACCTATCTGTTTTCTTGTTTGTATCCATAGGCGTCGACATTAGGGAGCAATGTTAATACATCCCTCAATACATCTTTCTCTGCCAGACAGCTCGCGAGGAAAGAGCGGTGATTGACATTGAAGGATCCGGGCTTGAAATAAATCGTCGGCGTTTTCGACAAGTGTCTCATATCCTCCATCATGGGAATAACAATGCAAGGTAACCGCAGGAATATATTGTCGTTCCAGAAGACCGGATCTCATTTTGACTTTTTTCACTCCAATACGTGCCGATGCGTCTCCGCTCCATAATTGATCCCACCTCTTACCGTCGTGATGATTGAATCGATCAGGGAATCGCTTATATGTTCCCCCCGGAGCAAACCATTCTTTATATTTATCCGAGAGCATAATATTCACCTGTTCTCTTTCTACTTCCGCTGTCCCTTCTCTCGTATCCCATACCATACTTCTGACTTTCCACAAAATAGAATGTTCATCAACCACATGAATTTCCCATATCTGGCGGAGAGAAAGCCTCGGCCAATATCCTTGAGCCTCTATCCTGTTGTCGTTTTCGGATCTCACCTGCCACCGGGCATGAGACGAATCATTCCAAAACCCTCTTATAAAAAACGATGTGTAGAAACCGAGCCCTTTGGTACACTCTATACCGTTCCAGAAAATCTTTCCTTTCCCTGAAGCAAGGGCAAAACGTAATCTACCCACCTCTGCCGATACATCCTGCTTCGCTTGTTCGGGATTATGGGAAGAAATGTTTTCTTTCCGAAAAACTGGTGTACCGGCGCGGGAACTCACGTGTAATTTCCCTCGGAAAAAGCGATATCCACCGACCTGAGCATCAGGAAAATCGATGCCGATATACTGTAATTTTACCTTAGGTTCGGTTCCCCGATACGTATAAATGTAAGCGGCACATAAGGCGGCATCATCGCAGAGAAACGTCACGTTCGGCATCCGGAGATATTTCCCGGCTTCAGTTCCTCCTACTCCAATAAACGTATCCACATATTTATCTAATATCACCGAGCTCCGATTCCCTCCCGTCAGATTTTTAAAATCGCCGCGCTGAGTCTCGCTAAACCATTCTCGATATTCATGACTGAGGATTACTTCCGCGATCTCCTCTTTTATCGACAGCGATGTCTCTGATTGCATTGTTACTTCCCAGATAAGATCCTCCTCACTTTCCAGATAGAAACGCCATACCTGAGCAACTCCGGGAAGATTACGCCAGGAAACAGTAATACGCAACGTTGTCTCATCCTCTTTTTGCGCGTTCCATATAACGTGCTCTGGACTCCCTTCGATATCGTAGTGAATGCCATCGGAACGGAATACCGTATTAAAACCTGCCCCGGCAGTACACAAGATGTCCTGCCAGTAAAGCCGCAAGAGGAAACCGCTCCACACAAGGCAGAGTGGTCCTTTTTTTATTGATAAAAAATCCTGATTGGTTTTCCGAGCCCGAAGGTAACGATCTAATTTTACCCGTTCTCCCTGAGAAAAAACTGAAATATTACCTTTGAAAATAGTCTTCTGTTCCAAAAAATGATCTTGAGGAAAATATTCATACAGCACCCCACGCCCTTTGAGTTCGGAACCCCGATTACAGATATGACACATCATCTCTGGTCCATCATCCACTCTTTCCCAGAGAATCGCCAGCGGCACTTTACCAACCTTCTCTTCGGCACTGAATCCCACGGCCTCATCGCGCACGTTCTCGGTCCGAACGTCTTCCCATTCGACCGGATGCGGAGAAATCATCGGAAACGCTCCTTCTCCGGTATTGGTCATCCACCGTTTATATTCGTCGACAAATATAGCGGTAATCTCGATCTTCTCTATCGGTGTCGGCGCGGCACATTGGATAATGACCTCCCAGAGAAACCTGTTTTCGGAGGATACTGTTATTTTCCATATTTGCACCAGGGGTAAATCCGGCCACTTCCCCGTCACGACTACTGTCGAGGAGTCCTCCGGAGACGGCTGTACTTCCCAGCGCGCCGTCATCGAAAGGTACTGACGTCCTTTGCTTATCAGCTTAACATACCCTGCCGGATAAGGAGTAAGCGTACGATCGTGCCATCTCAAGATAAGTCTTCCGTTATTCACCACAATGCCAAGATCGCCATCCTGCCGACAAACGATACCCCCCTTATCCCCTATGGTCTCCGTATAATAATTACACACGCTCTCTATCGGACCATCTTTAATCAGCCGACCTTCTCTTAAGAAAATACCGCGGGCACATAATCTTTTAACCATTGCCAGATCATGCATTATAAAAAGAATCGTCTTACCCATCTCCTTTAACTGAAAAAGTTTATCGATACATTTACGTTGCGCATAAAGATCTCCCACCATAAACGCATCGTCAACGAGTAAGATATCCGGATCCACGTGAATCGCGATAGCAAAAGCCAGACGCAGGGACATACCCTGAGAATAATTTCTGACCGACGCGTTGATGAACCGTCCCACCTCGGCAAAGCGAATAATATCCTCATACCGGACATCTATCTGTGACTTGGTCAGTCCGAATAGCGATGCGGTAAGATATACATTCTCTTTGCCCGTCAACTCTGACTGAAATCCCGCACCGATCTCCATGAGCGTTGAGACCGACCCTTTAACATCAATCTTACCTTTATCCGGCTTAAACATGCCGGAAATAAGTTTAAGCAGCGTGGTCTTGCCGGCGCCGTTCTCACCGATAATACCAACTGCCTCACCCCGGTGCATATCGAAACTCACATCTCTCAGAGCCCAGAACATTTCCTTACTCACCTTGCCGGATTCTTTATACTCGACCCTGTATCCCAACCACACATTTTTGAGAGAAATAACTTCCATAGCCTATCGTTTACAGGTATTTCACAAGATCTTTCTCTTTGCGAATAAATACGGTCGCTCCCACGGTAAAACTCAGAACGGCAAAGCCAAAAGCGAGAAGCCACATGAAAAAGGACCCCGGCTGAGAATGAAAAAGTAAGGATCGGAAAAGGACGATATAGCACGTACCCGGGTTTGCAACAAGGAGCCAGCGATAGGCCGAAGGGACCATCTCCAGAGGATAAAAAATAGGGGTCATCCAGAACCAGAACATAATACCTACGTTCAACATCTGGGCGAGGTCTCGGAAATATACGTCAATCACACTGAAAAGAAGAGATACCCCTAAAGCAAACATCAGGTAACATAAAAGAAGGAGCGGGAGATAAAATACACATTTTACGATGGCGGGCGAAGCTAAAATGAATACCGGTAAAAGCACGATGAATCCGAAGAAAAAATTCATGAAATGCGCCATGACCACCGAAAGCGGAATGATTTCCCGGGGAAGAACGAACTGCTTGATCAAATTGCTGTTTTGCCGCAGCGAGCCGGTGCTTTCACATATCGAATTTACAAAGAAAAACCAGGGTAAAAGCGCGCTGAGGACAAAAAGAGGAAACCTCTCGATCTGCATCTTGATGATGTGAGTGAACACAAAGGCGACAACCATCATAATTAACAAAGGGGTAAGCAATGCCCAGGAAATACCCAGAAAAGAACCACAGTACTTATCACTAAGGTTCTTAATGATCATGCTTTTAATAATATCCCGGCGCGCTATGAGTGTTTTAATACGATTCATAGATAGCTTCTCGTTCGGATATTTCTTGAGCCAGGGCTCGGCTCTCAGAGATCACATCCTCCATCGACATATACCGCCAGCTCCCGTATCGTCCGCAGCAGCTGATATTATATTCTCTCAAGAAAGAAACGATCTTCTCCCGGGCCTGTCGGTAATTCATGTCATACAGAGGGTACCCGTACCGGATATCGTGGGTGTTTGAGACAACCACGCGGTCTTTTTCTTTCAATATCCCCACTCGTTTTAAATCGTCCATCACCTGCCGTACAATCGTACGTTTATTAATCGGCTTATGACGAGAATAGGAAACTTCAACGTACATCGAAGACGCACCGGGCGGAACAAGCGAAGGAGAAAAATTGTGAAAGAACCCTGCCCGGAAGAAACAAATATCTCTTGCCGGAAAATAAATCCAGTGGCAATGAGGCTGCATCGTGGGTTCAATGCCAATATTAATATTGAAAATCGAAACCCACCGGAGCTGACGGCCATATCTTTTCATATCGCGGGGAACGTGACGGATCATTTTGAGCAGTTCCGGCAAAGGTAGGGTAGAAGCAAGATGATTGAATTTCATCATCCTCCCATCTTTAAACCGAACCGTCTTCTTGATGAGGTCTATTTCAGTCACCTCGCTCTTTACGGAGACGGAAGGAAGGGATCGGGAAAAAGTTTTGACTAATGTTTCTATGCCTCCCTGCCGAGGATACCAAAAAGACGCATTATATCCTAAATTCCGCCTGCTTTCATCAACGGTTCCCTCTACCACTTGGCGATACGTAGGAATAATCACTAAGCCTTCGGCCCATTCATGAGAAAGATCTTCCAGCTTTACGTTCCAGAACTTCTCATTATATGGGCGCATGAAGTATTCGGTAACACCCTCACCAAAGTTTTTATGACTCCACTCGAAGAAATTACGGGGGATCAGATACTTAATCCCATTCGTATGAACCCGGATAAAATCAGTAAGACATTTTTTTATCACCGGGTGAGGCAATCCGTGGAGGTTAACCTGAAACGGATAGCGATGGATCCTGTCAAACGAATAGATGTAAGCATTCCGCTTGTGTTCGATTAGATTATCACCCAGAAGCTCTCTGATAAGGGCGAACGTATTCTTGTGCTTAAAATGAAGTAAATGACCACAGCAATCGAAGGTAAATCCACCAACGCGTTTCGATCGGCACAGGCCTCCTAGACGAGATTCTTTCTCAAATAGCTCATAGGAAACTCTTTTGTTCCGGAGGAAATACGCCAGGGAAACTCCGGCAAGGCCTCCGCCTAAAATAGTAACATCTGGATGCGCGTTAAAATCTGCTCTTCCCATGAGTTTTTTCTCTTTAAGAACCGGCAAAAAGATCCACCGTACCTTTTATTTTCGGCCTTCCCCGCGGTAAGGGATACAGTCTCCTCCCCGATTCTTCTTCCAGTTTTTTCACAAATTCTCGCGCCCCAAGCGGACGGCCGGTGAGGGTACATTTTCTGAGATCATCGATGACCTTGGGATCTGTGTTATATTTAAGATATTGGCTCCACCCTTCACAGGACTCCCCAAGAAACGAAGAAAGATTTTGCAATTCGACTCCCGCGTTATTATCCTCACCGCTATGAACGCCGGCACTTGACCATTTCCAATGCCAGGGTTTTTCGACGATCTGCGCCCGCACCGGGTTTCTCTCAATATGCCTTATAACCTCCCGGAGGTGCTTCTTATCGACAACACACGAATTAAATCGCCCCTGCCAGAGATGTCCTTTCGCTTTGATCCTTTTATGGAAATATTGAGAATACCGCATATGGGTAGCATTGAACATCTTTCCTAACGAATTTTTTTCTCGAGGAATCAGAACAAAATGAACATGATTGGGCATTAAACAATAGGCGAGGAAAGAAACGCCGAATTTTTCACTATATTCCCGAACCCATAAAAGATACCGTTCCCGGTCGGCGTCGTCAAGAAATACATTTTGATTATAGTTCCCGCGCTGGGTAACATGGTGGGGAGATCCGACTTTTATGACTCTGGCAATACGGGGCATAGATATCGAACGATGGAGCTAAGAATTGATAAGACAAGCGACAGCCCTCTTCAAGACATAGATTTAGTATATAATAAATGCTAAGTGTGTCAACAATATTAATGGTACCTGTCCCTATTTATTAAAAGGGTTTTCCTATTATTATATGTTAATAGTACAGGGAAGAAGGATGTCATGGATATCAGAAAAAGCGGAATTTATAAATTTGAACCGCAACTAAAAAATACTATAATAAACCTATGAATATAGTCTTTGTCACCCGGGAAGGATATCAACAACCCGGAGCGCGTATCCGTTGTTACGGATTCGCCGGAGAGCTGCAGAAAAGAGGATTCCCGGCGGAAGTATTTTCCTTTGTCGACCATGCAGGGGGAAACCCTGAAACGGACAGATTCCATCTCGGCTTACGAGAGAAACTATCTCTTCTGGTCCGGGGATGGCAGGAACTCGCCAAAAAACATCGAACTGTTTTTGTCGTAAACCGGTTCAACTACCACACCTTCGTTCCGTGGGGACAAAGCCTGCTCCGGAAGATCCCGTATGTGTTCGATATGGACGACTGGGAAGCACGTCAGGATACAGGATATCACTTTCATCTAATTCCCCGATCGAAGGCAGATTATATGACGCGTATTTTTGCCCGGGGAAGTCTTTTTTGTCTGGCGGCCAGTCATTATTTGAAGAACTATTTAAGCCGGTCTCACAAAAAAGTATACTACGTTCCCAGCGGCGTAGACACTCGGCTTTTTACCCCTTCCCGGGGGACGAAAAACCGGGGGAAAATTATTTTTTCCTGGCACGGTATGATCAACCGACGGGAAACCGTCGATAATTTAGAATTTCTTATTGAGTGTTTTGACGTGATACATAAAAAACACCCTGCCGCCGAACTGTGGATTAAAGGGGGCGGCATATTGGCGGATCGGCTGAAGGAGAAGCTCAATGCAGCCGTAACATATTTTCCCTGGAGCGTGATGCAAACTATCCCTCACCATCTCGATTCGATCGACATCGGGATCGTTCCCCTTCGGGAAAATAACCGGTTTCATCGCGCCAAGAGTCCGACCAAAATATTTGAATATATGGCAAAAGGCAAACCGGTTATTGCCTCACCCTTGGGAGAAGCAGAGCATATTATCCGTCACAGGCATAACGGTCTCCTGGCGCAAGATAAAGACTCGTTCGTCGCCGCAATGGAGGCACTTATACGTGAATCGCACCTGCGGGTTCGTTTGGGAGAAAATGCGGTAAAAACCATAGAAGATACCTATTCTATGACTGCCTTGGGAGAAAGATTAGCGAAAATCTTTAAAGAAAATAACCTGAAAGAAAAATGATCTCGATTATTATCCCTACGTATAACAGCAAAGATTATATTGCGGCGGCACTGCGTTCTTTCGGTGCTCACAGGCAAAACGGTTGCGAAATCGTAGTAATCGATAACGGTTCCCAAGACGGGACGGCAGAGCGGATCGAACAGGATTTCCCTTTAGTGAAAGTCCTCCGTAACCAAAAGAATAAGGGTGCCAGTTTTGCCCGAAACCAGGGGATAGCCCACGCTCGGGGCGAATGGATCCTGTTTGCCGACTGTGACATAGAATTTTCGCACGATTTTCTCCAACAACTCTCTGCCATCATACATGATCTGTCCCAAGATATCGCGGCGATTTCCCCGCAGATTCTCGACGCTTCTTCACGTAAAATATTTTCCTGCGGACTCTTCATCTCCCGCCTCTATCGCACCTACGACATGAAAAAAGGCCGTACTCAATTAACCGCCGGAGAACCATTCTCCATCCATGGCCCCAACAGCTGCTGTGCCGTCGTACGCCGCCGGATCCTGGAGCAGATTAAAGAAAGGAACTACTTTGACGAAGACTTCTTTTTTCTGGGAGAAGATGCCGATGTCGCCCTCCGGCTTAAACACGGCGGCCACAAATGCCTCTGTATCCCGAACCTTGTGGGTTTTCATCACGGGTCAAGTTCGGACTTTTCCCCGCAGAGAAGAAGATATTTTTCCTTCCGCAACCGGATATACATGATCATCAAACATCATTCGACCAAAGACATCATTCTTTTCTTTTTGCGCAGCTTTATCTACGATATTCCCCGCAGTATACATTTTTTTCTTACGAACCGATACGCAAAGGATATCATGAACGATATCCGCCGGAAGTGGAAACATGAAAAAACTCATCCTATTTAATCCCGGATCCGGCCTCTACGGAGCCGAACAGGGTATGCTCAATATCCTGAAAGCCCTCCGGGACGACTATGCGATTACGGTGGTACTTCCCGAGAGAGGGCCGGTGGAGCAAATGATACGGGAAACAGCGCCGTCTACCGAAATCATTCGTTTTCCTCTGGCCTTGTTCCGGCGTTCTTTTTCTCCCCTTTACTATCTTTCCCTGCCGTTTATTTTTCTGACCGGTATTATCTATTTCCAGCGATATATCCGGCGCAGAAAGATTGATATTATCTGCACCAATAGCCTTCTCATCATGTTTCCGGCAATAATCGCCGCGGTAACCGGGAAAAAACATATCTGGTATATCCGGGAGATGTTTTCCTCAAAAAGATTGAACAAACTGTGTTCCCGACTGCTCCGGGATATCCCCGGGAAAATCATCTGTGTCTCAGTCGCCATCAAAGAAAGCCTTTTCCTTCCCGAAAATATACCGGTAATCTATGACCCGATCGACTCACAGCGCCATACGCGTTTTGATACCGGACGTGCCCGCAAAGAACTTTCCCTGCCTCTTTCGGCCACAATCATCTCCTGCATTTCCCGTATCCACCCCAGCAAAGGCCAGTATGAGCTCTTAATCAGTCTTTATCCGGCATTAAAAACCCGCCCAGACGTTCTTATGCTCTTTGTCGGCGACATATCTCTTGGTACCTTGAGGGTTAGACGTTATCGGAAGAAGATAAAAACATTCATCCGTACCCACAGTCTGGACAATGTCCTTTTCTGGGGGCTTCGCCGCGACATCGATAAGATCCTTTCGGCCAGCGACATCTGCGTATTCCCATTCCGCCGGGCAGAACCGTTCGGGATTGCCATCGCCGAGGCGCTCAGTTTCGGCAAAACTACTTTTTTCCCCCGTTGCGGCGGCACGAAAGAAATTGCCGCAATCTTCCGACGGGGAGAAGAATTTTCCATAGACGATATCATGACCGCACTCGATCGGCCGCGGAAGGACACCGCGGCGGCCGAAGAACTTTATATCCCTGAGGAACTTTCCTTTTCCCGTTATGCAGAAGAAATACGGAGTATTTTTCATGACAGATGAGAGGAAAAAAATCCTTTTTGTTATTACGCATCTTGCTCTTGGCGGCGCCCAGAAGCATCTTCTGGGGTTGATGAAAAGCCTGGACCCGAAAGAATATTGCCTTCATCTTATCACCTCCCGCGGCGGCTACATGGAAAAAGAATTCTCTCAAATCACCGGTCTTACCGTTTACGGTGTGCCTCAACTACAGCGGGCGCTCAATCCGATTCGTGATTGTATCGCCTTTGCCAAGATCTTCCGGTACATAAAAAAACACCGGTTCGACATTGTTCACACTCATTCTCCCAAAGCTTCGTTGTTAAGCCGCTGGGCGGCATATGCTGCCGGAGTAAAAACGATATTCTATACCGTCCACGGCTGGCCGTTCCATCGCTGGATGAATTGCGTGGGGTATACATGCTACCTGTTTCTGGAAAAATTAAGCGCGCCGGTAACGACCCGGATCATTACCGTCTCCCGTGCCGATTTCAAGACCGGGCTCACAAAAAAAATCGCCGCGCCTCCCAAATTGACGCTTATTCATTGCGGTGTAGACGTCGATTTCTGCAATACGGTATTTTCGCAAAGAACGCAGGAGAAGTTTTCCTCTCCGGTAATTATTACCGTCGCCTCGCTAAAGAAACAAAAAGGACTGTTCCTCTTTATTGCGATGGCCAAAGAAGTTATACAATCATTCCCTGAAACCACATTCTACATTATCGGAGAAGGCCCCCTGCGGGGAAAAATAACCCGCAAAATAAAAAAATGCCATCTGGAAAGAAATGTGTTTCTGACCGGCTGGCAGGACGATCTTTCTTTTTTCTACCGGATCGCATCGGTAGTGGTGCTCACCTCCCGCTGGGAGGGCCTGCCTCTTGCCTTAATCGAAGCGGTCCTGTGCGGGATACCGGTACTCATCACCGATACCGGCGGCGTCCATGATATCGTAAGGAATAACGAACAGGGAAAAATCATCTCTCTAAAAGATACCGGCCATATAGGAAAGGAGTGCACAGACATGTTGCGTGATCTGGCGCAGTGGAATATAATGGTTGAAGAAAACCGGAAGAATATTCGAAGTGACGATTTTTCCGAAACACATTCATATGCTTATATCAGAAAAATTTACGAAACCATAGCCTCATGTTCTATCTGATCAACCCCTTTATCGCCTGCGCTTGCACCCTGGTCACGCTTCTTATATTTAAAAAGATCTTTGCCTTCAGCTCGCTCCTGAAAGACAACGGCATTCCCACTCTGGGGGGGATTGGTTTCTTTATTTCTTTTCTTTTGGTTTTCTCCGGCCATACTCTGTTACAAAAAATATCAGCCCCCCCTCAACTCATCCATATCCTGTTATTTTCCTATATCATTCTCCTGGTAGGTATTTTCGATGATATCCGAGAACTCTCTTTTCTTAAAAAACTGCTCATCCAGCTGGTATTAATTACGTTTTTCTTTTTGAACGCGAAAAAAGCGCAAATATATTTCCTTCCCGATTGGTTAAATTACCTTATTTCTTTTCTGTGGATTGCGGGCATTACCAATGCGTTCAATCTTCTCGATATAAAAGACGGCCTTTGCAGCGGCGTAAGCCTGTTGATTTCTGCATCGTTCGCCGTTATTGCCTTTTTGTGCGGCAGCATCCTGGTCGCTCACATATTTCTTATTCTAAGCGGATGCCTTCTGGCCTTCTATATCCTGAATATCCCTCCGGCAAAAATGTACATGGGAAATTCCGGCAGCCATTTTCTCGGATTCCTCTTTGCGGCTCTCAGTTTCTACCTTGATTACACGGTGACAAAAAAAGTGTACACCATTTTTGCCCCGCTGCTTGTATTAGCTTTCCCGATTATCGATACCTTCTTTTTAATCATCGTCCGGGCCAAAAAAGGGATTCTCCCGCTGCGCAAAAGTGACGATCATATTTTTCTCCGCCTGATCGCCAACGGCACCTCGCACCGTAATGCGTTAATTATCATTTATTGCACAACGGTAACCTGGAGCCTGACCGCGATATTGGTGGTACTGGGGAAAGGACCGTTTATCCTGGGGTCCCTCGCCCTGGCGTCCATTCTCACGATAACGGCAATTACCAAGGCAATCTATCATAGAGAATAAATTCTTTACCAACCCGTTCGACTTCACTCAAAAATAGCATTTGAGCGACGCCGGAATACCAGTGAGTCTACGATGGCAAAAATTACGTTCTTAGGAACCGCAGCGAGTGTTTCTTCCCGCGCCCGGGACAACACCTCATTGCTTTTCTCGGCAGACAAAAAATACGTTCTCATCGACTGCCCCGGCTCGATTGTCCATAAACTGGAAAAGATCGGCATTGATTTCCGCGCTCTCAAAAAGGTCGTCATCACCCATCCCCATATCGACCATTATTACGGACTATTTCATCTTATTCACGCCCAAAGCTATTTGAACAAACATATAACCATTTATGCCCGCCGGCCGACGATCCGGATCTTGAAGAAGCTCGTTTCCGACATGAAACTGAAAAAATCACATTATCCTCGTATCACATTCGATGAGGTGACCTTCAGACGTCCCTTCCTGAGGCGGCACAAGATAACGTTACGGGCAATTCCTAACAATCACACCGAAGGCTCCTTCGGCATACAATTCTCTTCCGGCGCAAAAAAAGTCCTCTATTCTTGCGATACCGCCCTTTCGGATTCGATCATTTCCGCCGCAAAAAGATGTGATTATCTTATCCATGACTGCACCGCATCTTCCCGCTACTTCAAAAAACATCCTCAATTATTCAGAGTACATACCAATGCCCGCGATCTGGCCGCGTTGGTCCGCAAGACGCGCGTAAAGAAACTCATCCCCGTTCATTTCCTTCTCCTGGAAAAAAACGAGATGCGCCGCATCCGGGGCGAACTCATCCCCCTGGGAAAAAGAGTCCGAATTCCTTCTGATTTTGACCGTCTGATATTTTAGAAAGGGAAGGATTGATCCCTATGTTGCCAGAATATTCTGCGCAGCTGTCAGGGGATCTTTATGTTGAATGATCGGCCGGCCTACGACAATAAAATCTGCTTGTGCTTGTATCGCCTCGCTCACCGTTGCGGTTCTTTTCTGATCGTCTTTTTGCGCATTACGTATTCCGGGACAAACGGTTATCAGACCGAACTCTCCTTTTATCTGACGGGCCTCACGTACACTGCACACGACCGCCTCCAGGCCCGATTCGGCGGCTACCTTCGCCCCGATACGGACTTTTTTTAGCGAGGCGCTTTGTGACGTCAGCTCGGTAACGGCGATAATCAGCGGTTTTTTGATCTGTTTGCTGCGTGTGTATTGCCTCAATTGCTCATTGAGGGTACGTAATGTCGGCCGGCCGGCTTTGGCATGAACGGTAAGTCCCCAGACCCCCATATCGGCCATTACCTTGGCCGTCTCGGTCATCGTGTGGGGAATATCAAAAAGCTTCAGGTCCAGAAAAACTTCGCCGCCCTGTTTTTTGATCCAGGAGATGATCCGCGGACCAAAACGCGTATATCCGATCAAACCGATCTTAAATTTCTTCACCCGCGGGGTAAGTATTGTGACGATCTTTTTTAGTTTCTTTTCCGAAGACACATCCAGAGCGACGATAAGTTTCTCCCAGGCTAATTTATTCATGCATACTCCCGATCATGGTTTTAAGTTTGTTTATCTTTCTTTTCTTCATATAACGCTTAAGCCCCGAAACAATATCCTTTGCTGCATTCGGTTGCACAAAAGTATACGTCCCGATGCTGACCGCATTGGCGCCGGCCAGGAAGAATTCAATCGCATCGGCCCCGGAGCTTATCCCGCCGCCGCCGATCACCGCGATATCGACTGAGCGAGATACTTTCCATACGCGGTACAGAGCCAGAGGTTTGATGGCACATCCTGAATAACCACCATAGATATTACCGAGATACGGCCGCCGGGTCTGGATGTTTATCGCCATACCCAGAAACGTATTCACCAGAGAAAGGGCATCGGCCCCTCCCCTTTTTGCCGCGGCGGCTACTTTTGTGATATCATCGACCTCAGGCGTAAGTTTCGCGATAAGTGTCCGGCGGGTAAGAGACCGTAAAGACTTGATATACCGGTACGTAGCGGATGGATCCTGGGAAATCATTTTCTTTAATTGCAGGTTGGGACAGGAAAGGTTTATCTCATAAGCAGCAACAGTTTTAATCGACTCGAGTTTTTTCAGTACCTGACGATACTCATCGATATTCATTCCGCCGATACTGACGATACACCTTGCCGGTATCTTTTTGATCTGAGGGATATACTCTGAGATAAAAGAATCGACCCCCGGATTCTCCAGGCCGATAGAATTAAGCACACCCGCCCCGGTTTCGAAAATACGCGGCGGTTTATTGCCCCGGCGCTCTTGGAGCGTAATTGTCTTGGTGATAAATGCACCCAGACAGGAATAATCGGTTAAATTTCGCAGCTCGACCCCATATCCGAATGTTCCCGAAGCACAGACGACGGGCGTCTTAAGCCGTAACGTTCCGATTTTTGTGCGTATATCCGGTTTTATAGGCATACTCAAATTTACTTCCCGATAATCATCTTTAACGAAACGACAAGCAAAAATATTCCAAATACTTTTTTGAGAAGCGGCGCGCTCAATTTATGAGCGAATTCCGCCCCGAGATATCCGCCGAGGAAGAAACCGATGCATACAAAAGCCGCCAGAGATATCTTTACATTCCCTTGAGTATAATACCGCATCGCCGCAAGAAGCCCGATCGGGGGGATCATGAGCGCCAGTGTTGTTCCTTGCGCCTGATGCTGGGTCAGTCCAAACAGAAAAATGAACGCAGGAATCAGTATCGTTCCTCCCCCGATACCCAGAAATCCACTGGCAACTCCGGCAATCAGCCCTAATATGATATACAGGACAATATGCATTCTCTCCTCCTCACCTAGTCTCTGGTTTTCCGTCTATTCGCTAACCGCTATACGCTCGCCGCTATTTTAAAAGCTCGGTTCCACGCAGAAAGTTTTGTATACCCGGGAGCCTTTCAAACCTCCGATAATAAATTTCAAATTGGTCAAGTATTTCATCTTGGCGAATTCGCGCCATTTATAGTACGGCTGGATGTTGAAACACGTCTTGAAGTATTGGAAAGCCGTATAGAGCATTCCCGCTGCGCTTATCCAACTGGCAATACGCAATCCGACCGAATCGAGAAACGCCCATTGCAGAAGGAACGTGGCCAAGAATATGACGGCATACAGATGCATAAGATGAAAATTGCCGATAAACATGAACCCTTTGACGGGAAAAGGAAACCTTATCAGGGGATGCCGCGGATACTGGCCGATAAACTGAAAAATGATCTCCATGAAATTCGCCGCATGTTCCCGTAACAGCGGCGGATGCGCCTGACCGTATGACTGCCATACTTTAAGAAGCGCCTTTAAATCGGCGCGGTGCATATGTTCGACACCGGCTTGGGGCAGAAAATAAAACTTCCACCCCTTTTTTCTCACCCGCAGCCCGAAATCCATATCTTCTCCCGTCGGCAATTCCCAGAACCGGCGTTCGGCATCTTCTATTGCCTGTCGGCGATAGGCAACGTTGGCCGTAACAAAAAAGTAGGCCTGATGGCCGCAGATTTCGGTGGGAACGCATCCATCCAGTTGGGGGAAATACCCTTCCTGCAGATTGCCGTATCGCCAGGCAACCCGGTTGAAACCGAATGCTTCACAGTAGATTTCCACCAGGTTTTCCGGATCGACACGCAATGTATATATTTCTCCGCCTATCGCGCCGATCTTTTCATCTTTTCGGAATACATCGAGCGTTTTATGGATCCAGTCCCGGCAGGGAGCGCAGTCCCCATCGGTAAAAAAGACATATTCTCCCTCGGCGTGCCGCAGGGCCTGAGTCCGGGCATATCCGGGAGAAGGACAATCCTGTATTTCGATTAATTTGATAAACGGGTTTTCATTCTGATAATTTCTGATAATCGGAATGGTATTGTCGGTGCTTCCGCCGTCGGCGAAAACGATCTCCCAGCGGTCACGCGGATAATCCACGTTCATCAGGTATTCAAACGTCTTACCAATGGTTCGTTCCATATTTCTTACCGGGACGATAATCGATACAAAGGGAGCATCCATACCTTATCCTCCTTTAATGACCCCGATGCCCATCGGGGGAATTAAACCCCGCCCTCTAAGCTGACATCTCGAGCGAAGTCTCCCAAAAACCTCTATCTTTGATTTCACCCCGCTTTCTATAATGCTATACTGCATAGAGGGCGGGGTCAAATTCGACTATGGATTTTTTCACCTACGCTTTAAAAATCCAAGTCTTATTTGAAAATTTCTTTTATATCAAATACGGGACCGTCTTTACAAACCCTTTTATACCCCCGGGGAGTGTCAATGACGCACCCCAGGCAAATACCTATCCCGCAGCCCATAAACTGTTCAAAAGAAACTTCGCATTCACAAAACGGGTATGCTTTCAAAAAACTCGCACATTCGCGAAACATTTCTGCCGGACCGCAGGCATATATTTTCACCCGCGGCTTTTTCTTCTTTATCTTCTCAAGCTCGGCTTCTAACGCGGTCAACGCCGTACCCCGGAGTCCGAGCGTACCGTCTTCGGTGGCAACGGCAACCTTGAACGAATTCTTTACGAACTCCTGCCGGCAAAGCACATCTTTTTTTGTCCTGGCCCCCAGAAACGCTTTTTGTATCGCCCGGCGCGACGCTGCCTTCCGCGCGATCGCAGACGATAAAAATACAAGCGGCGCGACGCCCATACCGCCGGCCACCAGAAAAACATGAGAATAAGATCCCGACCCGTCTAAAGAAAAACCCCTTCCTAACGGGCCGATGATATCCAGATTCTCACCGCGCCGGTATTGCGCCAGAAGCTCAGTCCCCCGTCCTACGACCTTAAACAAGACAGACACGTCTTTTCCTTTTATTTTATGGATACTGAACGGCCGGCGTAAGAGGCTCCCCTTCCCGATATGGAGATGAATAAACTGCCCCGGACGGGCTCTTTTGGCTAATGCCGGGGCCGAGAAAGAAAGCAGATAGGTCTGAGGCGCGATCTTTTTGACCGTTTTGGTCGGGCAATGAATATTTTTTGCCTTCATCGTGGCCATACCCTTTCTATTCTTTTCGAGAAGAGATGTTTATGTTTATCGAGTATTGATTCCATTGTAACGGAGGGGATTTGACTTCTCAAACATTTTTTTCCGCATACCGGGCCGGCAGAGATTCGACCCGGGCCTCAAGTAACCCTCGCACCGAATTGCCTACATACATCGCATCGGCATCAAGAAGGTCCCTGCGGGTAAGTATTTTTTCCTCGACACGCGATTGCCGCAGGAATTCTTCCCGTAATACGCCGGGAAGCAGACCGCATTTCACCGGAGGTGTAAAGAGTCTGCCGTGTTTCTTAAGAAAAATATTGGTCATGGCCCCTTCGGTCAGCTCCCCCTTTTGATTAAAAAATATGACTTCGAAAAAGCCGCGGCGACGAGCCCGGGCCTGTTCGGATTCATACATCTGCCGACAGGTCGTTTTGTGATAAAGAAAACCTGAGCGGGGATCGACCATCGTCGAGCTGATCGAAACCTTAACCGGCTCACCCGTCTCTTCTAAAATATCATAGGTAACAATCGCTTTTCCCGAAAGTTTCCAGAGCAGGCGCACTTTATAGGCCTTATGAGGCGAGAAGTTTTCGGCAGCCTGATGTAAACGCGTGATAATCCGTTCCCGGTCATAGAGCCGGCCGAACCAGGCACAGGAATTGCTCAGACGGTTCAAATGAAGATCGAGAAACCGGTAGCCGTTGTGATCCCAACGGATCGTCTCGATCAGAGAGAATTCCTGATGTGGGTTCAAGAAAAACTGGGCTTTCAGCATCGCCTCTTCAAATTCCTGCTGATCTATCGAGTCATAGACAATCCCGCCCCCGGTCCCGATCTCACACGTTTTCTTTGATGTATTGACCGCGAGCGTCCGGATGGCGACATTGAAACAGGCTTGCCCGCCGGGAGAAATATAACCGATCGAACCGGTATAAATACCCCGCGGTTCTTTCTCCAGTTGACGGATAATCTGCATGGTCCGCACTTTCGGCGCTCCGGTTACCGATCCGGAGGGGAAAAGCGCGTTCAATACATCGGGGGTATCGCACCGTGGGGAAAGCCGCGCCCGGACCGATGAAGTCATCTGATAAAGCGTCGGGTATTCCTCTATGGTAAAAAGTTCATCGACTCCGACCTTTTTCACTCCGGCGATCCTGCCCAGATCATTTCTCAGCAGGTCGACAATCATCACGTTTTCCGCCTGTATTTTCGCATCATGCGCAAACCGCAGTTTATACCGGAGATCTTCTTCCGGACACCTGCCCCGCCGAATCGTACCTTTCATCGGCCGCGTATCAATACGGTCCCGATCCCGGCGGAAAAAGAGTTCCGGGGAAAACGAAAGAAAATCTTCGTTCCCGGTATGGATATACGCGCTGTAAGCCGTCGGCTGTTTTTTACGCAAAGAAAGGTAAAGTTTCCCGGCATCACAGACGAATTGTTCGGATTTTAATTTAAACGTATAATTCACCTGATAGGTTTCCCCGTTTTCGAGATGATTCTTAATCCGGCCGATGGCCTCCACGTAATCCCTATGGGTAATGTTGGGGAAAACATGAAAGGAGAGAGGATCGTCAACGGAGTCATCCGGTTTATCCGGTTTAAGCCGCCGGTGATCGAACACAACCGGTTTCCTACAAACCCCCAGCCAGGCGAGAGGGTAAGGCAATTCATCCGGGATCAGACTGGCGAGCTTCTTCTCAAGAAGATATCCGAACTCATAGCTGAAAAAACCGCACAGCCAGTTTCCTTGGCGAAGGCATCTCCGGATATCTTTAAAAAAACCATCGAGAGAATCTCCCGGGCGGAATGTAATGATCTCCTGAAACCGAGAGAAAAGAAACGAACGGTAATTGCGGGCATCAGGCTTTGCTGTTTCTAAAAACACAAACGGCTCATGACGCGGAACCTTAAGGATCTCCGCGACTTTCTGCCGTGACAACGGGTAGGTAGTTTTTCGCTTTATTCTCATAGGTTACCTTTGACAACCCGGGCAGAAGCATGTCCCCCGGCCGCCGATAACGGTTTTTACGATCTTTCTCTTACACCGCCGACACCGTTGTCCGCGCCGCTGATAGACACAGAGATGCCGGACATATTCACCCCCTGATCCATCCGTCTGACGATAGGTCCGGGCCGTTGTCCCGCATTTTTTAATTGACCGGGTTAAAATCGATCGCAGGCATCGTCTTAAGTTTTTCAGTTCCTTTTGGTTCAATGAATCCGCCCGACGTTCAGGATGAATACCGGCGCGAAATAAAGCTTCCTGGGCATAAATGTTACCGATGCCGGCAAGAAGCGATTGATCCATTAACAGCGGTTTGATCTTACCTGATCTGGTTTGAAATATATTCATGAACTCTTTTGCCGATACCTCCAGCGGTTCCGGGCCCATACGACGGATGAGCGATACCTCATCCAGAGTACGCACCAAACGCACCTCACCGAGAACACGCGAGTCGCAGAACTGGATCATCTCCGCGCCCGCTGCGTGCAGACAGAGCCGGGCGTAACGGTCTACGGTATCATCCTGCACAATCCACCCGCTTATCCGTAAATGGATAACAAGAAACCCGCGGGAAGAAAGCTCGAGAATAATCAATTTACCCCGGCGAACGACCGACTGAATAGTTTTCCCTTTAAGCCCGCGGACCAATGCCTCTATCGCCACGCCCTTGACAATGCGGGGATCAAGGATATCGATTTTCGTAATCTTTAACGGGACAGCGCTCACGGCAAGCTGGCGGCAGACGGTTTCTACTTCTGGTAACTCCGGCATATTGTTTCGTTATGTATTACGGATGATCTGAACCCACACGGTTCTCGAACGCGGGCCGTCGAACTCACAAAAATATACCCCCTGCCACGTCCCCAGCCGTAAAGTTCCCCCTTGAACGATAACCTGCAGAGAATTCCCCAGTAAAGAGGATTTAATATGAGCATCGGAGTTCCCCTCTCGGTGCGTATACGCCTGGCTTTGGGGAACAAGTTTTCGCAGGTATGAGATCATGTCCCGGCGTACGCACGCATCGGCATCTTCGTTTATCGTCAAAGCCGCAGTCGTATGAGGGCAGAAAACAAAACACACTCCGTTTTCAACCTTTTCTTTATGCACCGCCTCCGCCACAAGCTGGGTAATATCAATGAATTCTTCCCGGGACCGGGTTGTAACAGGAAATTGCATCATACCGTTACCCAAAACGCTGGAGAGACCACAAAACGAATAACGCCATGACCAGAAGGATCAATCCCCATTTTAATACCGGATGCCTCCTGCGACTGCGATCCACATTGCGGCCGCAATAATAACAGGTAATCGCGTCGCGGGGAATAGGCTGTGCGCAATGAGGACAGGGTTTCATGGTATTGTAATCGTTCGCTTCGGGAAATTCTTCGGCCGAAGAAAACTGGAAAGAATCATTTTCCATGCTCGACTCCGAAGTTCTGATATATCCCATTATACGCTCTGGTTGCCTCGATCGGAATGAATACGAGCTGGATGAGCCGGGCGTTCTGTTTTATATCTATTCCCGCTTCATTTGCGACAACCAGTAAAAACTCGCTCCTGCCGCAGAATCCCGCGTCCCACACTCCGTTCTGAGCAAAAGCCCCCATGCGTAACAGCGACGTCCGGGAAAAGGCCCAGGCGATCATGTTCACCGGCATATGCACCGTTTCGTTGGTACGAACTTTATACGTTCCTGGGGACAGATGCCACCAGCCGAATGGATCATCGGGATTCTTTTTCTTACACGTCACCACCTGGCCCGGGGGGATAACTCTTTCCGAATTGGAAAAATCAAGAGAGCCTTTTCGGTTCAAGGAGAATATCTCTGCGGCCGTAAGGTCGAATCCGTTAGGAGTAATCTGCTTATCAAGATGAATATATCCTTCGATCAGATTCTCTTTTTCGATAAGCTTTTTAATCTGTTCCCTGTTGAGCATGGTATTAATTTTGTGCGAGTTCTTACGAACGAACAGCGCGCTCTATTTCCCGATGGTAATTCTGAATGCTTTTTACTTTCAGATCTTCTTTGTGCAACATCTCAATCGCCGTCGTCGACGCGATTGCTCCGGCGACCGTTGTTACCACGGGGATATTGTATAAAACCGTCGCGCTGCGTATGGTTATCTCATCTTTACGCGGGATCCTTCCCGAAGGGGTATTAATAATCAACTGGACATCCCGGTTTTTTATGTAATCCAGGATGTTCGGCCGTCCCTCGGAAAGTTTGGGTAACACCTCTACCTCCAATCCATGATCTCGCAAGGCACGCCCGGTCCCTTCGGTGCTGAGAATCTGAAAATTAAGATTCTTAAGTCGTTTGGCTATCGGGAGAATTGCCGGTTTATCCTTTTCTTTCACCGAGATAAATACTTTACCTTCTTTAGGAAGAAATTGTGATGCCGCCAGCTGGCTTTTCAGGTAGGCGTACCCGAAATCGCTGTCGATTCCCATAACCTCGCCCGTCGAACGCATCTCCGGCCCCAGAATAATGTCCACGCCAAAAAAACGGTTAAAGGGAAACACCGATTCTTTTATGCACCGGTAGGGAGGGACTATTTCTTTGGTAAACCCGACCTCTTGCAAGGTCTTGCCGGCCATCACCTTGGCGGCGAACTTCGCCAGAGGGATTCCTACCGCTTTGGAAATAAACGGCACCGTACGCGAGGCGCGGGGATTGACTTCAATGACATAAAGATGATTATCTTTAACGGCAAACTGAATATTCATCAACCCGACGATACGGAGTTCTCGAGCCAGGGCATAACTTGCCTCTCTGACTTTTTCCAGCATTTCTTGCGACAGGCTGAAGGTCGGCAGACACATTGCGCTGTCGCCGGAATGAATGCCTGCTTCTTCGATATGCTCGAGGATCCCCCCGATAACAAAGGTTGTCCCGTCACCGATAAGATCGACATCAACCTCAATGGCATCTTCCAGGAACGTATCGATGAGGATTGTCTGATTCATCGAAGAACGCAGGGCGTTATTGACGAAACTTTCCAGCGATTCGGCGTCATAGACGATTTCCATCGCCCGGCCGCCCAGCACGTAGGAAGGCCTTACCAGGACCGGATACCCAAGCTTCCGGGCGAACCTTTTGGCTTCTTTGATTGAATGCGCGATGCCGCTTGCCGGCTGCCTGAGTTCCAGCTTGAGTAACATTTCCCGGAATTTATCGCGGTCTTCGGCACGATCAATATGTTTGGCCTTTGTCCCCAGAATCGAAACGCCTTCCTTCTCCAGGCCCAACGCTAAGTTGAGCGGGGTCTGCCCTCCGAATTGCAGAATCACCCCGGAAGGATTTTCCTTCTGTACGATATTCATCACGTCTTCTAACGTGATCGGTTCAAAGTAGAGCTTATCGGAGGTATCATAGTCGGTCGATACGGTTTCGGGGTTACAGTTAACCATGATAACCTCGATGTTCTCCTCCTTCAGAGAGAAGGCCGCATGCACACAGCAATAGTCGAACTCGATACCTTGTCCGATACGGTTGGGTCCGCCGCCTAAAATCATCACTTTTTTTCTTTGAGAAGAACGGACTTCGCATTCGGTCTCGTATGTAGAGTAATAGTACGGGGTCCGGGCATGAAATTCCGCAGCACAGGTATCGACAAGTTTATACGTTGTTTGAACGCGATGCTTCTTGCGTAACCGGCGTATTTTCTTCTCCGGTACGCCGGTCAGCTTTCCCAGGTATGCATCCGAAAATCCGTATTGCTTAGCCTGACGCAAAGAATGTGCGGTCACTTTTTTCGCCGCGCGCAAAAACTGTTCCCTATCGATAATTTCCTTCATATTATGCAAAAACCAGGTGTCGATTTTAGTCAGCGCGTAGATCTCATTGACGGTATATCCGGCACGGAACGCGTCGGCAATAGCAAACAGCCGTTTTTCGTTGGGGACAACCAGATATTCCTTTATCTTATCCTTTACGTGCTGCTCTGCCATATCTCTCTGCTCGAACAAAGAGCCGAATCCGCACTCTCCGATCTCTAAGGCCCGAACGCCTTTCTGGAGCGCTTCCTTAAACGTACGCCCGATAGCCATTACTTCTCCCACCGACTTCATCGACGTCGTAAGGGTAGGATTAGCGCCGGGAAACTTCTCGAACGTAAACCGGGGGATCTTTACCACGCAATAATCCAGTGCCGGCTCAAAAGACGCCGGGGTCTCTCCGGTAATATCGTTGGGAATTTCATCCAGCGTATACCCCACCGCAAGCTTCGCCGCGATCTTGGCGATAGGGAACCCCGTAGCCTTGGAAGCCAGAGCCGAAGAACGCGACACCCGCGGATTCATCTCGATAATTACCATCCGGCCGTCGGCGGGATTGACAGCAAACTGAACATTACTCCCTCCAGTCTCAACGCCGATAGCCCGAATGGTTTTTATCGTTGCCGTTCTCATTTTTTGATATTGAATATCGGTCAGCGTCTGCACCGGGGCAACCGTGATGGAATCACCGGTATGCACCCCCATCGGGTCGAAATTCTCTATCGAGCAGACGATAACAACATTGTCTTTTTTATCCCGCATGACCTCAAGTTCGAATTCCTTCCAGCCCAGAAGGCTTTCCTCGATAAGCACCTCCCGGATGAGGCTTAAATCCACCCCGCGCGTAACCAATTCCTTGAATTCTTCCTTGTTATAGGCAATCCCGCCCCCGGTACCTCCCAGAGTAAATGCGGGACGGATCACACAGGGTAATCCGATATACTCAAGGACTTCCTCGGCTTCTTGCAAGGAATAGACTGTTTTGGACCGGGGAAGATCAATCCCCGCTTTATACATTGTTTCCTTAAAAAGCTCGCGGTCCTCAGCCCGGGCAATAACGTCCTCATTGGCTCCAATAAGCTCAACATTATGTCTTTTGAATACCCCCTGTTTGGACGCCTCAAAAGCGACATTGAGCGCCGTTTGCCCCCCTAATGTCGGCAGGCAGGCGTCGGGTTTTTCCTCAATGATAATTTTCTCCAGGACCTCGACCGTAATCGGCTCAATGTAGGTAGCGTCGGCGAATTCAGGATCGGTCATAATCGTCGCCGGATTGGAATTCAATAACACAACTTTATACCCTTCCTGGCGGAGAGCTTTACAGGCCTGCGCTCCCGAATAATCAAATTCGCACGCCTGGCTGATAATGATCGGGCCGGAGCCGATAATAAGAATCTTTTCCAAATCATTCCGTTTCCCCATAGTCGATTTTTCCTTTCTTACGCCAAAGAGATTACCATCTTCTTAAATCTGCCGAATATATACCGGGCGTCGAACGGACCGGGCCCGGCCTCCGGATGAAACTGTACACTGAAGATCGGCAGTTTCTTATGTTTTAAACCTTCCAGAGTATTGTCATATAAATTCACGTGTGTAGGAATAAGATCGTTTTCGGGAATCGTATATTCGGGAACGATAAAATTATGGTTTTGAGAAGTAATATCTATCCTCCCGGTTTCCAGATCCTTTACCGGATGATTCCCGCCATGATGCCCGAATTTCAACTTTTCCGCCCGCCCGCCGAAGGCAAGGCCGATAATCTGATGCCCCAGACAGATCCCCGCCAAGGCCATATTATTGAGTTCTTTGCGCTTCATTTTCTGAATGATTTCCCTGGCCACTTCTATCACATACCGTACCGGCT
Organism: uncultured Planctomycetia bacterium; assembly: GCA_964483625.1. Classification (GTDB taxonomy): domain Bacteria; phylum Omnitrophota; class Gorgyraeia; order Duberdicusellales; family 4484-171; genus JAFGQU01. Next base: position 116,822 of record CAZABB010000001.1, read on the forward strand.
CAGGATCTCCCGGGCCGTTGGAAATAAGAATACCGTCTGGTTTAAGCTTAAGGATTTCCCGCAAGGATGTCGCGGCCGGGACAACAATCACCCGCTGAAATTCCTCTTTTAAGTTTCTTAAAATATTGAGTTTGACCCCGCAATCGATGACAACAACGGTTTTTGACTTCTTCCGGATCGGCTCGATCATCCGCGCGGTCAGATCTTCTTCCCATTGGTAAATATCCGGACAGGTGACCGTCTTGACTAAATCTCTGCCGATGATTGGGGGAGACGCTTTCAGCTTCTCGCGCAGGCGCCGCATGTTGTATTCACCTGTCGCAATAATTCCTTTCATCGCTCCCTTTTCCCTGAGGCGTTTGGTAATCATCCGTGTGTCGATCTGTTCAATCCCGACGACATTATTTTCACTCAGGTATTCATCCAGGCCGCTTTGAGCCTGCCAGTTTGACGTAATACGGCTTCGTTCTTTCACAATAAATCCCTCTACCTGTACCTGAGCCGATTCGGTATCCTGAGCGTTAATCCCGTAGTTACCGATCAACGGATATGTCATGCAGACAATCTGTCCCCGATAGGAAGGATCGGTAAGGATTTCCTGATATCCGACCATCGCCGTATTAAAAACAACTTCCCCGATCGTTTCCTGCTTGGCGCCGAAGGCGCTTCCCTCCAGACGCAATCCATCTTCCAAAAGAAGAACTGCCTTCATTTCAAGCTCCTATCTTTTCCTTGATATATCTAATAGCTTCCTGCGGAGTATGTACTTTATGTACCCCGGGGATATCCCACGTGTCAATACCGACAACCGGTTTCTCTTCGTTACAGGCAAAGGCAATTTCCGAAAGCGTCCCGTATTTCCCGTTAAGAGCTATCAAAGCCTGGGATGCCCGTACCACCAGAATATTACGGGCGTAACCGAGCCCGGTAGGTATTTTTACCGCAAGATATCGATTGGCCGAACTCTCATCCGATGTCGGCAGTATTCCCACGGTACATCCTCCCGCCGCCGCAGCGCCCCGGCAAACCGCTTCCATCACGCCGCCTCCCCCGCCGCACACCAGGATCCACTGCTGGGCCGCAATGAGTTTTCCCACTTCCTGGGCAATCTCATAGGTCTTCTCTGTACACTCGCATCCGCCGATTACACCGATATTCATAACCACGTCGCACGGCACATAGACACATAGTCACACGTATCTAATGAACCTCTCTTCCTCATGTATTTGCCAAAATCACATGTGTTCTTGTGACATGTGACTTGTGACTTCAATATGTCCCCGGGCAGAATCGAACTGCCATTCCAGGCTCCGGAGGCCTGTGCCTTATCCGTTAGGCCACAGGGACAAAATAAATACAGTCGATAGTCGTCCGTCGATAGTCGATCGTGTTCATTGCGATACCCGGCACCCTGTACCCGATACCCGTAAAAATAACTATAGACCGTAGACTAAAGACTAGATACTTTTCAAAACAGCGTCATTTGCGATTTCTCGGATTTTTTTTCTTTATCAAAAATCTTAATCGTTCCGTACTCCCCATCGAACCCGGGTTCGATATGGACCTGCTTCTGCCGAACCCGGCGGATCCCTTCCACGATCTTGGTATCCATCGCCGAGGAGAACTCTTCTGCAGGAACATTGACGAGGATATTGAATTCCGAGCCGAATTCCTGTACTAATTGCAAATACTCTTTTTCAACCGCTTTACTGGTCCGGCTTACGCCCTTGGCTTCACCGATAATCTCATCAAGCGGAATTAAGCTCTTATACGCAATCCCCGAAGGAGGGACATATCCCATCTCCCGATCGGCTAATTCATCGACCCGGGAAAGAACACCCCGGGTCAATTGCTTGCGACACACCGGACAAACGTTTCGATGCTGTCGGGTCTGATGAGGATCAAACCGGATCTGACAGTTACGATGCCCGTCATAATGGTATTTACCTTCCTCGGGAAAGAATTCGACCGTATACAGAAATTTACTTTTATCCTTTTTCTTCAAGGCATTGCGTATTTCCCAGTAGTTTACCTCACAGTCAAAAACATTCGCCTCTCTTCCGATGCGTTGCGGCGAATGAGAATCGGAATTCGAGATAAGACTGAACTCATCCAGTTTCGATAGCCGCCAGTTCATTGCCGGATCACTGGACAACCCCGTTTCCAGAGCCGCAATGGTGCCGGTATATTTGCCGAAGGCTTCCTCCAGAAAGTTAAATCCCGATTTCGAACCGAACACACTGAACCAGGGAGTCCAGATATGGGCGGGAACGAGCATAATATCTTCGGATATCTTTGCCAGTTCCGCCGCAAGAGTCCGGCAGCTCATCCCCAGAATAGGCCTCCCGTCGGAAGCAAGGTTCCCGTAATGACTCAAACAGCGGTTCACCTCCCGCGCCAGAGCCAGGGAAGGAACCATAATAATATTATGTACCCGGTATCCTTTCCCGTTCTGGGAGTAGATATTCGATATTTCTCCCGAAAGGATAAAAGAAACCCCGTCGCCAACTAATATGCCGTTTTTTTCATCGGCTTGGAGAGCCTGCTGTATCTCCTGCAGCCAGAGATGATGCGTAAAATCGCCCGTACCTAAAAGCTGGATACCTTTATACTTCGCCCAGCGGGTCAGTTCCGGGACACTCATATTCTTGGATGTCGCCCGGGAATATTTCGAATGGATATGGAAATCTGCTACGAACATCGCGTCTTTCTCATATTTTAAGACAGAAACAGACCCAACATAACCCTGCTTTTAAGAGATTTTATTATACTGCAATATTTATTTATTACTATATAAAACATAGCTTTCGGAAAGGCTCGCTTTTTCGTTAGGTCTGGCGATAGACAACCTTACCTTTATGAATCGTATACAACACTTTACCCTGAACGTCTTCTTCCCGAAAAGGAGTATTGGCCGATTTCGATATGATAGCTTCGACCGCGATTCGCCACGATGTCTCGAGATCGACGACAACCAGATCGGCACGAGAACCTTCAATGAGATACCCCCTTCCGGCAAGCCCCATGATCCGGGCAGGATTGAAGCACATTTTTTCAACAAGCTGCGGCAATGTCAGTATGTTTTTTTTCACCAAATGCGTATAGCCTAAAGAGAAGGCCCATTCCAGCCCGATAAACCCGCAGGGAGCCTCTTCAAAGGGGAGATTTTTTTCTTCCTGAGAATGAGGCGCGTGATCGGTCGCAATACAGTCAATCACTCCGGTTTTTAATCCCTGACGTACCGCCTCAATATCCCGGTCATCTCCCAGAGGAGGATTCACCTTCCAATTCCCGTGAAAATTGTTACGTTCGACGTCGCCCTCGGTTAAAGAAAAATAATGCGGGGCGGTTTCACAGGTTACCCGGATGCCGTCCTGTTTAGCCCGGGCGATAATGTCAATGCTCTGCCGGGTACTGATGTGCGCCAGATGGATCCGGGTATTGAGATACCGGGCCAGTTCGATATCCCGAAACACGACAAGGCTTTCGCTCAACGGACAGATTCCAGCCATCCCGTATTGAGAAGAAATAACTCCTTCACGCATCACGCCCGGTCCGGATAACGCGGCATCTTCGCAATGAGAGACCAGAAGCAAATCAAACATCTTTGCGTACTCCAGGGCTCGCCGCAACAGAGAGGTAGTTCCAACCGAATCGCCATCATCACTTAAGGCCCGGCACCCTGCTTTTTTAAGACTGCCGAATTCGGTGAGCTCTCTCCCCTTACGCCCTTTACTTATCGCTCCCACCGGAAAAATATCAATCAGTCCTTGTTGTTGAGACTGTTCAATGATCCATCGGATGAGCCCTTCATTATCCAGCGCGGGATCGGTATTTGGCATACAAAAGATGGTAGTGAATCCTCCTTTAGCCGCCGCGGCCGAACCGGAGGAAAGATCTTCCTCATCTTCCCGCCCGGGAGTTCTCAGGTGGGTATGCAGATCAATAAACCCGGGGAGAACATATTTACCCGCGGCATCAATCTCTTCATCGACGGGACCGTTAATCTTCCCGATCTTTATGATGCGGCCGGCCTCGATAAGGATATCACCGGATATTTCTGCGTCATGGTTAACAATACGCCCGTTTCTAATCGCTAATTTCATATTCTCGTTTCCTTGTTCCTACCAGGTATAATACCGCCATACGGATCGCCAACCCATTTTCCACCTGCTTAAGAATCAGAGGATGAAGCCTTTCTTTCAAACACGAAGAAATTTCGACATCCCAATTAATCGGACCGGGGTGGAGAATAAGACAATCTTTCTTTATGTTCTTCAACCGGGATGCATTGAGAGAAAAATTTTCCACATACTCCCGGATACTGGGGAAGAACGAATGCACCTGCCGTTCTTTCTGAATCCGTAACATGATAATGACGTCGGCATCCGGCAGCGCTTCATTCAGGTCATAATAAACCTTTACGCCGATTTGAGAGAACTCATACGGGATCAAAGTAGGCGGAGCACAGACGCTTACCTGAGCGCCAAACTGCTGAAAGCCGAAGATGTTGGACCGGGCCACACGCGAATGCATGATATCCCCGACAATGAGAATATGCAACCCCTCCAGCATACCCTTGGCCTGATGTACGGTGAACATATCGAGCAAAGCCTGCGTAGGGTGCTCATTCGAACCGTCACCGGCGTTGACGATGCTGGCGGAGGTATACCGGGAAAGATTGGGCAGAATATGTGAATATCCTATGCGGATCACAAAAATATCGGGATGGTATGATTCCAGGTTTTTAATCGTGTCGATGATCGTCTCCCCCTTATTCAAGCTGCTCATCGAAGCGGAGAAATTCAGCACATCGGCACTGAGACGTTTTCCGGCCAGCTCAAAGGAGATTTTCGTACGGGTCGAATTTTCGAAGAAAAGGTTCACGATCGTTTTCCCCCGCAGGGCGGGAGCTTTCTTGACTTGACGATGCGAGAGCTCTTTAAATGCCCCGGCCAGCCGGAAGATAGTCTCCATTTCCTCCCGGCTCAACTCCTTAATCCCCAAGATATGCTTTTTTTGCCAGGCTTCCATTTAGTCTTTTTTCTCCAAAACTACCGCTTCTTCGGTTCCATCAACCTCGACCAGACGAATCTCGACCATTTCTTTCTTCGCCGTGGGAATATTCTTGCCGACGAAATCGGCCCGGATCGGTAACTCACGATGACCGCGGTCAATCAAAACCAGGAGCTCAATGCGCCGCGGCCGGCCGAAATCCATAATTTCATCCAAAGCGGCCCGGATTGTTCTTCCGGTAAATAACACATCATCAATAAGTACGACGATTTTATCCTTGAGGTCGAACGGAATGTTTGTTTCTTTTACCAGAGGCAGTTCACTGATAGTCGTCAGATCGTCCCGGTATAACGTAATATCGAGTATCCCCAACGGAACCTCTATTCCTTCCAATTCCCTGACGATATTCTGCAGGCGGCGGGCAATATGCACGCCCCGGGTCTGGATGCCAACAAATACCAGCTTGCGGGCATCGGTATTCTTTTCCAGAACCTGATGCGCCAGACGTAACAGGATACGTTTAATATCGGCGGCTGAGAGAATCTTTGTTTTCTCCCGATAGGTATCCATACCCCTCCTTTTTATACGGCGAATAAAAAGAAAAAACCCACCGGATCAGTGGGTTTCTTGTTGTCTCAGCAATGATTTCCTTCATATACACTCCTTGCCAGCCTCACTGGACCAGCTTAAAGGTTATTTGAGTATAACTTATACTGCGGGCTTTGTCAATACTTCCTTTTAAGGAGCTGTCGAGAGGAAAATCCGGCTCCCTCTGGGGACTTAACCCTATCTCAATCTCCTTATTGACAACCTGCGAGGTTGGAATGAAGCGGTAAGTCTATTATTATAGGGAAAAACAAAATATCCTTTGGCAGTTGTAGCGATTCCGGGAACTGCCAGAGAGAAGCAAAGGGGAATTTGCCCGTCTCTTTCTTCCTATATGTTACAAAAGAGGCCAGACCTAAAATGTAACATTTGGCCGTTTGGCAATCCCGGAGGTTATTACGGTGTAATTACTTTCTTTCCAGAAAGGTTAAACACTCGACATGCGGGGTATGAGGAAAGAAGTCGAAGGGCTCGACAAATTGGACTCGATATGATTCGCTTAAATCTTTCAGGTCATCACATAAACTCTGAGGGTTGCAGGATGAATAGAAAATACGGGGAGGCTTAAGCCTTAGAACTTTACGTTTGATCTTTTTTGACAGCCCGCACCGCGGTGGATTTAAGACCATAATATCAATCCCGGAGATATCACAGTCGCCCAAAAACCGACGCACATCGGTACAGATAAACGAGATGTTATCGATATTGTTGATCTCGGCGTTCACTTTGGCGTTTTCAACGATTTCCTGCTTTAATTCGACTCCCCAGACATACTGGACATCCCGGGCTAAAAACAGTCCGATAGAGCCGACGCCGCAATATAAATCAAGAATCTTCTCGGTGCCGTTTAAGCCGGCATAGTGTCGTATCTTTTCATACAGAATCTTGATCCCCTGAGGGTTGACCTGAAAAAAAGAATCGATATATATGCGAAAATCCAGATCCCCCAGCCGCTCGGTAATAAAAGATTCCCCGGCCAAGAGTTCCTTCTTTTGAAATGTTACCGCATCTCCCAGCGAATCATTCGTAATCCAGTATAAAGAATTGATCTGAACATCGTTATCCAGAGCACTCAGCATCTTCCGCAACCCCTCACTATCAAGTTCTCCCTGGCTTGAAGTCACAAGCCCCAGCATAAGCTGGTTGGTAAAATGCGTCCGGCGGACGATAAGATGACGCAAAAACCCTTGGTGACTGAATTTATCGTACGCTTTCTGGCCGGCGAGGGAAATACGCAGGCAATCAAGCAGCATCCCCGTATGGGGAGAAAAGATCAGGCATTCGGTGGCATTGAACACCTTCCGCTTCTGAGTTTTAAGATGCAGACCGCACACCAGATCCCCGGACTCATCATGAGAAAACGTAAACTCCATCTTGTTCCGGTAATACCACGGCTCGAAATGATTGATTTCTTTCAGCTCGGTATCAATACCCGCTTCATCCAAAAACGCCCGGATTTTCTTTTGCTTATCGGCCAGCTGCTGGGAATAGGAAACATCCTGGAACCGACAGCCGCCGCATGAGGGGAAATGCTTGCAGATATTCATGGTTTATCGATCAGCGTTTTTAACGGCCGGCGCCGGCCGGATTGTACGGTTCGAGCGGGGACACCCAAGGCAATACACCCGAAGAATTCTTTTCGCTTGGGAACTCTCAGCCGCTGCTGGATACGTCCCTTCTGATTGAGGATCTCGCCCAGCCAGCAGGCTCCCAGTTTCTGCTGGTGAATATACAGCAGCATATTCTGGATACATGCCCCCAGCGCCATCAAATCTTTTTCGTAGTTATAACTTTTTTCCCTATCCAAAAAAACCAGAATCAGTTTATCGCAGCCTTGAACGATCCGGCTGTAATGGGTGAACTGCGCCAGGGCATCTTTTTTCTCTTTTTCTAAAACCATAAACCGCCACGGTTGATTGTTCAACCCCGAAGGGGCCCATCGTCCCGCCTCTAAGATGCAACGGATTATGTCCTTTGGAATGCTCTCTTTCTTAAACTCGCGGACCGAGCGGCGCTGTTTAATTGCGTTCATAATAATCTTCGCTCCTGCGGCCGATCTGTTTGTGCGGCTTTTTCTTTTTCGCTGGTTCTTTTCTTTTTGACTCTTAGCTTTTGATTTTTGATTTCTTTTTCTCATTTTTGCTTTTTGATCTTTCTTTCCCGTTTCTCTTTTTTACTATTTCGTTTTTGATTTTTGATATCTCATTTTTAATTTTTAACAGTACCCCAGCTCCTGCAGAATGCGGGGTTTACTCTGCCAATCCTTCAACACCCGTACGTGAAGCTGAAGATACACCTTCTTCTTTAGAATCCCTTCAACCTCCCTGCGGGCGGCTATACCGACGTTCTTAATAAAAGCTCCTTTTTTACCGATAATAATCTGCTTCTGGGAATTCCTGTTTACGTAAATCGCCGCGAAAACACAGACAACTTTTTCCTTATCTTCGATCTCCTCAACCTCAACGGCGATTGAATGCGGCAGTTCCTCAGTCAATGATTCAAAAATCTTCTCCCGGATAATGTCGGCGATCCTCAAAGGCAAAGGGAAATCGGTCGTGGTTTGAGGACCATAGAACGGCGGCCCCTCCGGGAGCAGAGAGACGATCGCTTCGGTCAACTCGTCAATATTGGTCGCTTTTTGAGCCGAAACCGGGATATAATAGGCAACGGGATCTTCCCGCTTACCGACGATATCCTTCCACCCTTCTATATAATCATTCACGTATTTCTTCCCCTTATCTATTTTATTTAATACCATAATGATCGGTATCTTCTGTTTCACCAGGGCCATCATAACTTTTTGTTCCTCCGGGCCCGGGCGCCTGGTGACATCGACAACATAAAGAATGACTTCGGTATCTTCGATACTGCGCCGCGCCAGGGTATTTAAATGGTTTGCCAGTTTATGCCGGAAGCGATGGATCCCGGGGGTATCGACGAAAACGATCTGCGCTCGTCTTAAGTGCGCGATCCCGCGAATCTGATGGCGTGTCGTCTGCGGAATACCAGACACAATGCTGATCTTATTGCCCAAAAACACATTCAGAAGCGTAGACTTACCCACATTGGGCCGGCCGATGAGAGCGACAAATCCTGTTCTAAATCCTGCCTGAGGGTTACTGTCCATCCCGATCTCCATCCAGTTCTGCAAGGTACCCCTCTAAAACGTCCACCCCTTTGACGAGATTGGAAACCTTCACGTATTCATTGACACTATGAGCGCAGCCGCTTGACCCGAATCCGAAAGCGAACGAATCAATACCCCGGTCGGTTAAAAACGTCAGCACCGTCGCTCCGAAGCTGGGCTTGCACCGGGCGGGGATCTTTTTCTTCTTCAGCACTTTCTTCATCTTCCGTACGAGGAAATGTCCCGGTTTAATTTCAACCGGGCACTGATGCGCTAACACCGCGATCTTATACCGGGACGTCTGACGCCTGATGGTCTTTATGATTTCAGAGATGATCCGATCTTTCTTCAGCGGCGGAACATACCGGATATCCACCTCGCACATACACCGTCCGGCGACGATATTTACTTTGTCACCGCCTTCTATCCGGCCGACATTGAGCGTTGCCTTTTTTAAAAAAGGGTGTTTCCCCTCAAGCCAGCGGCCCTTACGCATTTCCGTCAGTATCCGCGTTGTCTGCTCGATGGCATTCATTCCGCGGTCGGGATACGCTCCGTGCGCTTCTTTTCCGAAAATATCGATCCGCAAATGAAGCAACCCTTTCTGGGCCACGATCATATTAAACTCGTTGCTATCGAGCACCAGGCCATAATCGATATCACCCAGACGACCCAGTAACGGCCGCAACCCGTAGTCGCTTCCGGTTTCCTCATCGCAGGTAAACGCGAAAACCAAATCGACATTGTTCAGCTTTCTTTTTTTTCTAACGAGCTCTCTGATGACATACAGCGCCACCGCGACATTAGCCTTATCATCGGTCGCTCCCCGGCCGTAGATCTTTCCTCCCGCCAGCCTCCCGGAAAAGGGCGGATACCGCCACCTTCCCGTTGCCGGGACAACATCAATGTGAGGCGTTATCAATATCCTCTTCTTTTTCTGCTTCGACGCGAGCGTGCAGACGATATTCGGTCTGTTTGGTTTAAACTCGTATGTTTTCGTTTTCACGCCGAGGTCGCCCAGGTAGGTACGGATAAAATCCGCAGCACCCTTCTCCTTCCCCGGAGGGTTGGAAGAATCCCTTCTAACGAGTTCCTGCGTCAGCGCGATAATCTGATCCTTCATATATACTCCGTAAAGAAACATCCAGGAAACCTCCTCCTAACGGATTAAACCCTCGATAGGAGATCAAAAAATACGCGGTTGCCGCGAGTGATCCCACCCGGTCTCCTTCGGGAGTGCGCCAGCCGTGCCCGGTATCGGCGAAGCTCTGTGACGCATAGGGTAATGTCGGATACGCCTTGCCGACGGCCGAGGGCGAATTAATGACCATCTTCTGCAGTTCTTCGAAATAGAACCGGGCCCGTTCGAAATAAAACCGAGCCTTCGTTGTGTCCCGCGGGCGGTAATCATCGGCCAGAATCTGGAGAGCGAGAATCATCTGAGCTGTCCATTCTCCCGAAACAACCCCGCCCCGGGCGATATGCTGCGCTTTGGCAAAATCAAAGCCGGTCACCGCGACGGCATCGTCCCCACGGCGAAACGTTACGTCTACCTCACAATGCTTCACTGCGAATTCAATGATTTCTTCCGGATCCATATTATATTCCCGCAACGTTTCCGGCCCCAGAGCGGTAATTGACCAGGTATAGGTATCGGTTGCGATCGTCGCGTCACCGCGGCCCCGGTTAATCGGAACCGGGTGATGAGTATATGCGTATCGATCAAGCCACTTATCGACACGACGGCCGTATCGATTGTACCGCTGGTCCCCGGTAACACGGGCCAACAGCTTGAAAAATGCCGAAGCATCGAGATTGTGTTCGGTAGAATACCAGGTAACGTCCGGCCCGCCTTTAATTCCGCCTTCGGAATCCATCAAATCCAGCAAAAGCCGGGAGACTTCTTCGGCGATTTTCAGATACCGCGTGTCTCCGGTCAGTTCGACATAGTGCAGCGCCGCCAGTCCAACCCAGGCATTGGGGCCGGCATGGATCACATATTCAAATACATCTCCGTTGGTATAATACGCGTTATATATATTTTGATTCTGTCCGATACGATCCAGATAAAAAGCGAGGATCCTCTCTGTTCGTTCCGGCTCTCCCGATATCAGAAACGTGATCGCCGCCAGGGCCTGATCATAACTGAAGGCAACCCGGGTCAAACTCTCATCTCCTTCATAACTTAGCACCAGGCCGGTACGCAGATCCTGGCGGGAAGATATCCACTGATACATTCCCGAAATAATCCGGCTCGTATAATACTGTTTTTGACGTTCTTTAGCCTCGATGTCTTGTGAAAGACGGGTCGTAAGCTTTTCCTTTTCAAGAAGCCGGCTTTTCAGTGCTTCATTATCATGGGACAACGTCTGAATCCTTTTCTGTAAACCTTCGATTTTGGCCTGCAGTTGAGATTGGATATCGGGCTGCAGAACAGCCACTTCTTTCTGGGAACGTATCTGTTCATACTTGCCCTCCCAGACAACGAGCTGTTGATTCAATTCCCGCAATTTTCCTTCGAGATCTTGTTGCTGTTGCTGAAAGTACTCCAGAAGCTTTTTCTCGGCATCTAACGCGTTTTTGAGCGAAGAGCCTTCTTTGACTACCCGGAAATACTGAGAGAGGATCCTTTTATTTTCCCGCGCCAGACGGGTTTGCTGAATAAAAAGGAAGCTACTTGTGGCAAAGAGAGCAATAATACATATTCCCGTAACGAGAGGAACGCCTTTCTTCCATAACGCGTAACGGAAGAGAGAGCGTTTTTGCTTTTTTTCGATTCCGATAAACTCCAAACCGCAGAGACAACGGCTGAAATGTTCTCTCCGTTCCCTTTTGCGCCATACAATCTGCGCTGTGGCTGTAATGTCTTTTTTGCGTAAAGGAACTTGAAGCGTTATCTTAACATTCATCCCCAGACGCAACCGATCCCAGAAACCCCACCAGAGATCGTTGACCTCAAGACAAATACCGCCTTTACCGATATTACTTGTAAACCCCTGGAGCCAGGGAGTGATTTTTTGACCTTGGTCGTCAATCAGGACGAACTCGACAGGGAAGACCGTGGAAATCCGAAGGTATTTTCTGCGTTCGTTGCCTTGTGAATGTTTCATACACTGACGGCTGATCCATATAAATTAAAAGGAAACCGCCTCCCTTACACGGCAGACACGTTTATCCGTTTGATCTTACGAAAGAACTCTTTAAACTGCGGACTCTGCCGCACGGTGGCCAGATCGGGATCGGTAAGGATATAGGAAAAATCGTCGTACCCCAGAAGTACCGCTTTTTTTAATTTCTGCAAGGCGTTATCTCCTTCGCCTAAAAGAGCCAGGCTGCAGGCAAGGTTATAATGCACAATGGGATCTTCCGGCTTCAATTGTGCGAGCTTTTTGTCTATTTCCAGCCCTTCACGATAAAAGCCTTTCCGCGTATAGGCGTCCCCCAGACAGGAAAGCGCCTGAATAAAATTAGGACGGTCTTCGAGCAGCTTTTCGTAAAAGAGGATCTCGAATGTCTTTCGTTTCGATCGTCTTTTCATCAGGTTATCCTTTCACTTTTTCCAAAATAATCTCTTCTTTGAGTAAATAAAATACTTCTTTTAACTGGCGGCGAAATTCCCTGTATTCTTTTTCGGAAACGAATCGTTTCTTTATAACAAACTTCTGGGAAAAATCAAGAGAATTCCTCGCCCGGGCATACGTAAGGAAGAAATCGAACCATTTTGTTCGCAGCGTTGTGTTCTGAGGAAGATGTTTAATGCGCAGATTTCCGGGGAGTGCTATCGTAACCTGCGCTTCCTTGGTAAACAGCCCCAGAAGGTCGACGGGGAAAATACGTTCTTTCTTGGCGATGATGGACGATTTCAAATCGATCTCATTTAATACCGGAACGACACGCATGGTTTTGGCGGGATTAAGAAATTTTTCCGTACGGAACGTGTAGGATAATTCCGGAGACGCATCGAAGTTGTCGACATTGTCAATATGATATTCGATCAGTTCCGAAAAAGGAGAGATCTTCACCATTTTGCTTTCGATATCCTCCCGGATCGTATCGGGATGGGTATATTTCAGATACCACCGGTGATAGGACGTATAGGCTCCTTCGGTCGTCACCGTCCGTCTAATCTCCGCATTCTCCTGGTTATCCAGCGCTATATCCATATCATAAGAAATACGGCTGTTGGTGAGCTGGGGCGTCCGGCTTATGGTATATCCCTGGTCGGAAAAAATCATGACCGTACGATCCTGATCAGCAATCGGCAAATCTTCGAATGAAGTAGTTTCCGCCGTAGGGTCCATGAAAACAAACGTATTACCTAAGCGAACCGCGGCAATCGCGTGGTTAAAATTCACCGAAGGGAATTTTTCTTCGATCGGATACACATCTTCGGTGGGGATGAGTACCGGGCGAGCATCGAGCCCTGCTTCTTTCAGCATCGCCACCAGAAGGATTGCCTGATCCTTACAATCACCGTACCGGTTCAAAAAAACTTCCCGGGCATGATGGGGCTCATGCCCGCTTTCTCCGTACTCAACGGCGACATACCGGATATTCCTGGCCACATAATTGGCGATTGCTTTTGCCTTGCGGCGCGGATCCTTGACTCCTGAGGTAAGAGAGACGACCACCTGTTCAATCTCCGGTGACACCCCCAGCTTATCCCGGTACAAAGCATACCACCAGCGGTAAATATCCTCCCAGCTTTCAAACGAAGAAATCAACATCGCCGGATTTACGAAGGAAAGCGGAGGCATGTGCTCCTCAGGAACAATGGGCATGACGTTGCTGAAATTCCAGGCATAGGTTTTTTTATTCTCTTTCACGGTAACGACCGGATCCACATCGATCCCCTGCGCATGCTCGATGTTGAAAAATTTCACCCGGGCATCGCGGTCCTCCGGGATTGTCAGGCGAAACCCTGCTTTATAAATAGGGTGGTTTTCCCTTAGCCGGTAAAGAAAGGAAAAATCTTTGTCATTCATTAATTTTGCCGAGAAGATTTTCACTTTATATTCAATGATTGCTCCCACATCCACCGAAGGCATCGAAATAATACGGGCCCGGGCATTGCTGTACAGCGGGTAATTTAAGTACTTACTTACATCCCGGATGTTCTCTTCGCCCACATAGACGATGTTTCCTTCCGAGGTGATCGTACGAGCCGATTCCAGTTCTACCCGTTCATAGGTAGAATCGTATCCGATCTGCACTTCCGCCAATCTCTTGCCTCTTTCTTTCAACACCATCTCCACAACATGTACCGTGGAAATCGCCGTATGAGAAGAGGTGATTTCTGTTTCTTCCTGTATGGAAAGAATGATCGCGGCTTCATTGCTGACTTTTTCCAAAAACGGCGCCGCTCCCTCTTTCAGCTCCCCGATATATTCGGGGATTTCGGTTTCGATACTGACCTTGATGGCCTCGCGGCGCTCTTTCGCCCGGAGCGCATAGGGAGGACCTACTTTAGCATAGACCTTCATCGCCTGAGGATAGAGATTTTTCTCTTCCAGTACATTCGCGTACAGAAAAAGCCCTTCCGGATCCGTTATGTCGTCTTTGATTTGGCTAAAGACCTCCATCGCCCGGGTAAACTGGTTACCTCTGGCCAGCGCCTTGGCCAGAAGCAGCTGTTCATCGCTGCCGGCGGGGTTTTCAAGTATTTCTTCTATTTTCTGATAGTCACGGAAAGCGTAACAGAAGCGGGCAAAGTCACGGCGGATTTTGGAGCTTTGCGGATTTTTTTCATACCGGGCCTGATAGGTTTGATATGTTTTTTCATAGAGAGACCTCACGTCGTCGACCGACGGAGCGCAGCTCACCAGCCATAGAATACTTAAAAAGACAATAACTCTACGCGATAACATCGATAATCTCTTTTACCACCTGGTTCTTACGGATACCCGCGGCGCGGGCCGCGGAGGTCATCGAATGGACTTTGGCCGTAAGTACATCCGCTATGCTTGAAACCTTCTGAACTCCGACCGCGACATCGCCGAATTTCTCAGCCACTTTCATATCGAGATACCCGCAAGCCACATATCCTTTGCGGCCGCGGAGTAAAATGAACTTTTTCTCTCCCAGGTCAATAACCACGCTCTCCAAAACCTGAGAACCTATTTTTTCCTTTTTACAGCGTATCATAATTTTTTAAGGAATTTTTCAATACGAATAACAGCCTCTTTCAGGTCATCGAACGAACTGGCATATGATATCCGTATATAGGAATCGTAATGCTCTCCGAATGCCGCTCCCGGAACGACGGCCACATTTTCTTCCAGGAGCAGACGCTTGGCAAATTCAAGACCTTTCAGTTTGTATTTCTCAATTGAGGCGAAACAATAGAACGCGCCCTCAGGTTCTCCTGCCGGCATATCAAGCCGCTTTAGTTCTTTCACCATGAAATCACGCCGGCGCTTATATTCCTTCGTCATCCGGCGGATATCGCTTTCGGCCCGTAACGCCTCGCATGCCGCGATCTGGGAAATCGTCGGCACACACATGATGCCGAAGGAATGAATCTTCATCATCTCCTGAATGATATCCGCCCGGCCGCAGGCGTACCCGACACGAAAACCGGTCATCGCGCTTCCTTTGGAAAATCCGTTCAAAAGGATCGTGCGGTCACGCATCCCCTTAAGCGAGGGAAAGGCAACATGTTTCCCTCTATAGACAATGTCTTCATATACCTCATCGGTGATAATCAGGATATCCTTTTTGGCAAGCTCTCCGGCAATCGCCTCAAGTTCTCTCCGGGTATACGTCACCCCGGTAGGGTTAGCGGGATAGTTGAAGATGATCGCCTTGGGATTTTCTTTAAGCAGTTTTTTAAGCACGGCAATATTTATCTTGAAATTCTCCTTTAATGTCGTCTCCAAATATAAAACCTTCCCCATATTAATCTGGACCAGCGCCGGGTAGGCGACATAGTGAGGACTGACGACGATCACCTTATCGCCCGGGTCAAGGACCGTGCGTAATACCAGATCTAATGCTTCACTTACTCCCACGGTAATCAGGATCTCTTCTTCCGGATCGTAAACCAGCGAATGCTTCTTCTTGAGGCTGAACGAAAGTTCCTGACGCAATGCTTTCAGCCCTTTATTGGACGTATACGAAGTAATCCCTTCCTCCAGCGCGGTAATTGCTTTCTCCCGCATACGCCAGGGGGTAACGAAATCCGGCTCGCCCACGCCGAGAGAAATCACGTGAGGCATGCCCAATACAAGATCGAAAAACTCTCTGATTCCCGAATGAGGAACTTTTTTAACTCTTTTTGATATCATATATTATTAAGTGTATCATAAAATCTTTAAATTGGAATTCTTTTTGCGCTCTCTGAGGTATCTATTTGACAGAAAACAGTATTTGGTATATATTCTTTTTGGGAGAAAAGCTGTCTATGCGTAAAGCAATAACTGTTACTGAACTCATCACAATCGTTATTACGATCTTTATCCTTACCGCTTTTTCTATCCCCCGCCATATGCGCTTACGAAATGAAGCGAAAGGAATCGCCGAACTCGCTACCGTAGGGAACATTCAAGCCGGCCTGTATACCTATGTGGCGCGGACTCAGAAATGGCCCTCTCAGCTCGATGACGCCAAACCGGGAACTTCAGCTTCAAAAAAGAATGCTTTTTTTTCGGAAGTCTATCCTCAAGGCAGCGGCGTAACAGAAGGCTGGAGCAAAAGCGCTCAGAATCCCAACCTCTATCATAGCCCTACGGGGAACAGGTACGAATACAACGCCGTCACGGGCGAGTTCCTCAAGCTCTAATCTAAAGAAAATTCTTCCCTTTTTTTGCCGCGGGAATCAGTAGCTGATCGAGAGTCTTTTATTTTTCTCTTCTTTTACCAGAATAATCCCGTCTTCTTTGTATTTTTTGAGCATAAAGTGGGAAATCGTTCCTTTAATATTGCTTAACGGAGCGAGTTTTTCGGCGACGAAATTAGATACGGTATGGATATCTTTGCCTTCCACCAGAAGCAGGAGGTCATAGGTACCGGAAATCAAAAAGCAGCTTTTCACCTCCGGAAACCGGTATATTCTCTGAGCCACGCTGTCAAATCCGACGTCTTTCTGAGGACTTACCCGCACTTCGATCAGGGCGATGACCGGCGATTCGCCTTTCAGGCGGGTACGGTTAATAACGGTTTTGTATTTTACGATCGTACCGTCTTTTTCATATTTTTTTAACGTCCGCTCCACTTCTTTGGTGCTTTTTTGAGTTAGCTTGGCCAAATCTTCTATGGAAATCCGGGCATTGGTTTCTAAAATCTCCAACATCTCATCCATTTCAATTGCCTCCTTCTTTATGGGTATCCTTATTGTCCTTATTGTAACATACGCGGGTTGGCTTAAGCAAGTAAAAGCGGCTGTTTCGCTTCTTACTTAGTAGACCTCAATTGCCACGATATGAGAGACATCGATATTCTTCTGGTCCCCGGCGAAAAGATCCGTTGCCCTCAAAAAACACCCGGATTCACCGGAAAGCTCCCGGGGCTTACCGATGAATATTTCCTTCCGATGCCGATGATTCAAATGGATTATTTTCAGATTGATTTTACACGCAATACTTTCGCGTAAAAATTCAATCTTTGGTTCCTGAATCTTCCGGGACGTCTCCTGCGATATCCCGTACAGGGAAAGACATTCGGAAATTTTTGTCGGGCCCCGGTCCCCAACTTTCTCCCGTAAAGCAAAAAACACCTTTGCGGTGAGGCGCGCATCATCAAGGGCCCGGTGTAAGCGCCGGGTTTGAATGTGAAGGTTCTCGGCAACGGAACTTAGTTTATACCGATCCAGTCCCGGCAAAAGCCGGCGCGCCATCCGGAGCACATCCACCGCCGACCGATCCCACCGCGGATACCGGATTTTTTCGAATTCAGTATTCAAAAATCCCAGGTCAAACCGGACATTGTAGCCACAGAGAACGGCGTCGGATACAAAGTGGGTATATGTGTCGGCGATATCTTTGAAAAACGGAGCCGATTTGACATCTTCGTCATAGATCGAATGAATACGACTGACTTCACGGGGGATGGGCCGCCCGGGATTGATCAGCCGGGAAAATTCTTCCCGGCTTCCCTCGGAGTTTATTTTCAGCGCGCCGATTTCACAAATAGCATCGCCGGAAGACGGACTTAGGCCCGTTGTTTCTACGTCAAAAAAAACCAGGGATTTCTTTTCCCATGCGTTCAGCTCATCCATCTCATCAGTCCCCGGTAAGAATCTTCACCACAACCCTGCGGTCCCGCGGCCGGGTATCGCAATCAAGGAGGACAACCTGTTGCCAGGTACCCAGATCAAGCTTGCCGCCGGTAACCGGGACAAAGAAATTAGTTTTAAGGAAAAAACTGCGCAAGTGCGAATGGCCGTTATCATCGTTCCAGGTGAAATTATGGGCGTAATCGGCGCGATAGGGGATAAGCGCATCCAGAACCGCTTTGACATCTTTGATAAGTCCCGATTCATACTCCATTGTCGTAAGCGCCGCGGTTGATCCGATCACATTCAAAAAGAGTATCCCATCGGCGACCTTTTCTTTACGCACAATATCCTCCAGATGAGAAGTAATATCAATAAGATCCCCATTGCCCCGAGTATGAAGTTTAATGGAGGTCGTTTTCATTTTTATTCCCTTTCTCTCTAGCCAATCACACTGCCGGGCGTAAGATCTTCGTCACAGGTAAGGATACGTACCCGGCCCTGGGCCCGGGCCGCAAGAAGCATACCTTGCGAGATCACGCCGCGAAGAGCTTTCGGCTCAAGATTGGCAAGAACTACGATTGTTTTCCCCTGTAATTGTTCGGGACTATAATGTCCTTTTAACCCCGCGACCAGCTGGATGGCTTCTTCTCCTATATCGACCTTCAACACATACAGTTTATCGGCATCGGGATGATCCGAGACCTCGATCACTTTCCCCGTACGGATATCGAGCTGGGTAAATTCTTTAAACGTTACCATAGACGCTCCTATCTTTCCGTCCGACACATCATAAGAAAGGGGAAGGTTTTCCCTTCCCCTTTCTTATGAGTATACCTTATGAAGTCTTTACGCTTTCCTGCCTAAGAGATAATAAATGACAAGGCCGACCAGCGGAGCAATAAGGATAAGCAGGGAGATTTTTTTTGCCCGTTTCTTTTGCGCCTTTCCAGAGATCAACGAGCGCAACGATGTCGAGAATAAGTATGATTAAACCGACAAGCCCTTGTATCTTACCCCCTTTCTTATTTGTCGGAACCTTTTTCTCTCTGTGTCAAAGCCTTCTCGATAAGAATCCGTAACTGATTCACGTTCTCACGGGGCAGGCGGAACTGCGTACGTAACGCGGCGGTCGCAATGGTAAATTCGAATAGATTCGGATTGTTGGGTACTTTGCGCACACTTACTTTCATCGGAAAACGCATGTTATCAGCCATGAATATCCTCTTTAGAAGGCCACGTTATCTTTGTATTTGTCAAAAAAAGGCTTAATGTCCTGAGCAATGAAATTACGGTATATAAAGAGCGCAAGCCATAGAAGGACGATCAGCCAAATTATTTTTTTAATAATCCCTATCATGCCGAATCATTTCATACTGGAAATATCTTGAGTTATCATACTACGGGCAATATCGGTGGTCAATTTAATTTATGGATTTTATAATGCCCCAAGGACCTATTTACCTTTGATTATGGTCGTAACATAGGAGATCAGATTTTTCTCTGCCTGCGAATCGAGGCTGACGAATTCCACCCCGATCTCATAATAATGATGGCGTACTTCTTTAACCCAGACGACCTTCACCCGGGCTTCAAGGTAAAGGTATATTTTCTTTTTAATGGTAATACGGATCTGGAGATTGGCGTCTTTACGGATAAGTTCGTGAGCGATGAATTTCATCCCTCCTTCGCCGATATCGATTGCCAACGTCCCCTTATGGACACGGTCGGGAAGCACCATATAAGACACCTGGGCATCCTGGGATATTCGGACAAACTTCCGGCGTTCGAGATGGGGTTTTCTATCTCCGGGGACTCTGACGAATTTCCTGCGTTCTTTCATATATTTATGGATAATATATGCAACTTATATAAATATTATCTCCGAATGAAGACGCGGTCAATTTAAAAATTGGGGGAGAAGGATACAGGCAGGAAGAATCCTGTCCCTTGTACATTTCCGAAGTGTGCAAGGGAATCCCGGACGAAAATTTCATACTACCTCAAGCAACTGCCGCCCCAAGACGGCATATTTGGTAAAGCCCGAGAGTATTTATGTACCTCTTACCATGTTGACAATATAAGCGATCATCTTTTTTTCCCTTGCCGCATCCAAGTTGACGAATTTTACACCTATCTCATAATGATACTTTACTTTTTTTACCCAAATCACTTTGACGATTGCTTCAAGGTAAAGATATATTTTTTTACGAATGGTGATTTTAACTTTAAGCGTGCTTCCTTTAGGGATAAATTCAGAGGCGATAAACTTGAATCCTCCCGTTCCCGCATCGAGACCGAGAGATCCTTTCTGTTTTCCCTTAGGAAGAATGGAATAAGAAGTTTGAAGGCCGCCGCAAACCCTGACAAATTTTCTCCGTTCCGAAGGAACCTTCTTTGCCCGGGGATTTCTCGGGGATTTTCTCCGTTCTCTCATATTATGCATATTACCAATCCGTACAATCTCTACAATCATAATATTCCTTATCTCTGGCCGAGTCAAATTAAAATTTGGGCAGAGTACTGTCAACATTTATTCGCAAATTCTAAAGAAGCGTTTTTCTGTTTTGCTT
>CAZABB010000002.1:0-34219 GCA_964483625.1 uncultured Planctomycetia bacterium
TGCGCGGGGAGTGTCCGGCGGAGCATAGCTTTCTTTCTTAGGAATGGATAGAGATACCCCAGCCCGATAAGAGCGCTGATGACAAATAAGAAGACCAGGACGATCAGCAGATTGGAACCGAACGAAACCAGTACGGTGACATACAGCGGCTGAGTTCTCACCGCCGGTACCGTAGAAAGAACCAGAGCCATGGCCGGATTGGGATTATCAAAGGTATCGTGATACACCGGGATCGCCGGTACCGACTGAGGCGGCGGCAGCAGGGTGCCGTTTGTCTGAATTCTCTTTAACAATGTGCTTTCTTCCTCTTCGATCCCCATAAACTGCGCCCGGATATATCTCAAGACATGACCGAAAAACGTGGTTCCCGCCTCGTCGCTCAAAGAGCGGTCGGTAGCGAATTCGGTCGTGCCGCGCTGGAAGGGACGCTGACGATATATGATTTCGTTATTCTCCACCACATACCAGGAAGTCCGGCCCAGACGTTTGAGAAGTTCCTTCCCATATTCGGCGACAAAATGCTCCTGAGAAGCTATATAGAGATTATCTCCGTTCATATAGACCATGTTATCGTAGGTGGAATAGAGGTATTCCTGCGTGTCGATAAGCGCGGTACTGTACAACGGTACCCGGTCCAGATAATAGATCTTGATCGGCGGGGTTTCGGGATCATGGTGCTGTTCGAAATTCTCACCGGTAATGGTATTATACGCGGCGACATATTTAAGGCCGTGCTCGATCTTATCGACGATTACTCCGTAACGGAACCAATTCCCGTCCTGATTGGTAAATTCGGTTTCCCGCAGTATCCGGTTATCACGGATAAGCACCAGGCCCGGCTCCATCCCCAGAGGAATAGTTTCTCCGGTAAGCGCCGAAGGAGTAAGCTGTTCCCACCATTTGACCACCGCGGTGTTCCGTCCCACTTCCCGGGCAATATGTCTTCCCAGCGCGTCTCCCGGTATCATATACTTGACCACCTTGGCCTTGGTGAGCGGCCGCCAGGTCCCGTCGTTCCGTAACGGTATTTCTTCCACGAACGGCAATTCGGTAGCCGGAGTGATTCCCAGCGACAATGCCGCCTCAATATATCCATCTAATACCTGTGCCGCCGGCCGGGTAGAAATAGAACGAATTAAATACACGAATCCGTTTGAAGAGAATTTATATCCCCGGAGCGCCTGCATGCCGTCCCATTTCAGGTTTACGGTCACGTCAGGATTTACCTCACGCAGTTTCACGACCGTAGGCCGGCCCAACGGATCGCCAAAGGGATAATATTCGGTTTTGGTTTCTCCCCAGGTGGTGGTTACTTCGACTTTCTGAAGGCGGCTATCGGGAGCTATGTTCCATAGATCGGGAGGAACCTGATCCGTATCGGTAATCCCCAGCGTTTCCCGCAAGGCTTCTTCATAGGTTACGACCGCGTCGGCGGAAGATTCGGTATGAGAAACGAACATTTCTTCTCCCTGAGAGATGTAGTGGAGGTTCGTCACCTCGGGAGCATCGATGGTTTCGCTCCACTCTTCGACATGCAGACGGGAAAGAGGTACCCAGCGATGGGTCACGTCCACTTCGCGGCCGGAATTGTTGATATATGAATAAGGTTGTTCCAGCTCAAGGTAATATCCTCTTTCTTCATACGCCCAGCCGCCCCAAACATGGAACGGATAGTGCCAGCGGTACCATACGATATTACTATCGGGAATGAGGTACCGTACCCGATAGTAGCGACCTTCGATATCGACATCAAGACCGTAATCGGCATCCCGATCATCGGTATTGAGAACTTCCAGTATTTTCCGGCCGTTACTCTTCTGGATAAAATATCCTTCATAGGCGGTCTGGGTATTCGCGATGAATTCTTTGGTAACAAAGATCGTACCGGAACGGTCGATCAAAAGAACGCGCCCCAGTTTATCTCCCGGTACGGAATATTCCTTAAAATGATCGCCGTCGATCCGGGAATCTACCGGGATCAACTGTAAGTCGGCATCGGTTAATTCCGAAACTTCCTTCCCCTGAATCTGGGCAATCGCGTGTTTGATATCATTCTCAACCGCCCGCCGGGAAGGATAACTATTGGTATGTTTTAAAGAGAAGCCGATTTGATCAAGGATGTCGTCTAAAGGTACGTACTGGGAACCGAAATCCATATCTTTTACCAGCCAGTACCCTTTATGCGGCTCTTCATCGTGCCACTGAAGCAATATCGCCTCGTCCGGCACATATACGTTTTCGTCCTGAAAGTCCGGTACCAGGTAAATACTCTGATAATCCAGAGAGACCATCATTGTGACCCGGCCCAGCGTATCCATCGGTTCCCGGTAAATATAATTTACCGGCATACCGTCACCGGTCTGATTCACGAATTTATAAAGCAGTTCCAGAGCGACGCGGTTGGTTTCGCCGGTTTCCGGATCATAGTAAATCAATTCTTCCCATTCGGATACTTCGCCTAAGAATTCCGTAGCGAGACCCAAATCAGGGGAAACTTCGGGAAGAATGATCGGCTGACGCGGATACGAATATTCGATCGGATTTTCCTGATATTCCTGTGGTGATTCGGCCGCGGGAGAAGGAATAACTTCAGGCGTAGGACGGGATGGAACAACCGGCTCGACCGGTTCTCTTTCAATGAGTTCCGCCGGCATCGTATCGGGTATTTCTGCTTCTTCTGTCTCCGTCGCAACTGCCGTGGGGGTAAGAGTCGGTGTAAGGGTAGATGTAATATTGACAATCGGCGTCGGCGTCACCGTAGGTTCAGCAGTGCTTACGGCCGGGGTACGCACTACCGTCTCGGCAGGTTCAACCGGTTCAGACGTGATTTCACCGGGCACCGTTTCGGTCTTCCCGCCTCCTAAGGCAAAGGGATTATAGCCTAACCGGGCGAATAAATACCAGGTCGTCGCCGCCGCCGAAGGATAATTCGACGCGATCCACCCATGCGTGGTATCGGCGATCTTATTGGCGTACGGGACCGAACTCATCTGCTCACCTTCCGATGACTGACGCCGGTAGACGGCTTCTTCTATCTCCGATACGTAAAAATCGTATTCGTCGGTATAATCCAGTTTCCTATTGATCAATGCCGCCGCCATCGTTAAATATAAATACGCCGCCGTTCCCTGACTGCTCCATTCTCCCGAGAACGTCTGCCGCGCATCAGCGTAGGTGAAATCGAACGCGGTAATGAACACTTCTTCTCCGTCCGGTTTCTCGTACGGAGCATCTTCGACCCGGGCGTGTGTCTCAGCATACTCCATCAACGCTACCGGGTCTATCGCCAGTGAATCGGGGTTCGCCAGATACCGTAACACCGCCCAGAAATGAATATCGCTGGCAAAATTGGTATCGTTATATCCCCGCCAGAACCGTCCTTCCCCTTTTTGGTAGGCGTGCGTATTCAACCACAGGTCGACTTTCTCCTGCGCCTGTTGATATTTCGTGTCACCGGTGATCTCGCTCATCATCTCGAAATACGACGAAGCATCCAGGTTATGCTCGGTCGCCGACCATTCAAGTCCTATCCCGCCCAGGATACGGCCGTCAGCCTGCTGATGATCTAAGGCAAATCCGGCGATCTCTTCCATAAACGGCACGAATTGTCTGTCTCCGGTCGCGTGCGTATACTGCGCCATGGCTATACCCAGCCACAACAACTCTCCATTGCGTACCT
The DNA here is from genome assembly GCA_964483625.1 of uncultured Planctomycetia bacterium. Lineage (GTDB taxonomy): Bacteria > Omnitrophota > Gorgyraeia > Duberdicusellales > 4484-171 > JAFGQU01. Next base: position 3,680 of record CAZABB010000002.1, read on the forward strand.
TCCATTCCCGCGGCGCGCCGCTCTTACTGTCGTAGGCGGTATACGGCATATCGCTTGCCGAATCCTTCTGCGCCCGATCACGATAGAACGTGAATATATCCCTGGCTATCTCGGTGCCGTCTTTGCCGAACATCTCTTTCACCGTCTCGTCTCCGGCGAAGAACGTCGTCATCAGCATCGCGATCACCGACTGGTCATACGTACTGGCAAAATAAGTCAAATCGTAATTCTGTGCCGCGTAGAACGAATCGTCGGTCACCTCATAACTGGCGAATATCCCCGTATCCCCGTTGTACACATGCCGCAACCATCGGACGAATTCATACGTGTCGAAAGGCTCTTCGGATAACGGTTCCTGCGCGTAAGCGGTTTGAGCGTGGAACAGATTATATTCCGATCGCCAAGCGGCAGTGAACAAACCGGCAACATTGTCCCAGAGTGAAGCCGAGGCAATTCCCTCATGAACTTCAGCGGTACCTGCCGAAACGGCGGGAACAATCTGAGATGTCTGAGTCGTCTCAAACGGGGAAGTCATCACCACGGTATCCTGTTCCCCGAAAGAGGAAATGGTATACGGCGCAATTATTTCGGCCGCGGCATCATTCGCCGGGGAAACATCAGCGGACGCGATTTCCTTTCCGCCGCCTAAAGCAAAGGGATTATAGCCTAACCGGGCGAATAAATACCAGGTCGTCGCCGCCGCCGAAGGATAATTCGACGCGATCCACCCATGCGTGGTATCGGCGATCTTATTGGCGTACGGGACCGAACTCATCTGCTCACCTTCCGATGACTGACGCCGGTAGACGGCTTCTTCTATCTCCGATACGTAAAAATCGTATTCGTCGGTATAATCCAGTTTCCTATTGATCAATGCCGCCGCCATCGTTAAATATAAATACGCCGCCGTTCCCTGACTGCTCCATTCTCCCGAGAACGTCTGCCGCGCATCAGCGTAGGTGAAATCGAACGCGGTAATGAACACTTCTTCTCCGTCCGGTTTCTCGTACGGAGCATCTTCGACCCGGGCGTGTGTCTCAGCATACTCCATCAACGCTACCGGGTCTATCGCCAGTGAATCGGGGTTCGCCAGATACCGTAACACCGCCCAGAAATGAATATCGCTGGCAAAATTGGTATCGTTATATCCCCGCCAGAACCGTCCTTCCCCTTTTTGGTAGGCGTGCGTATTCAACCACAGGTCGACTTTCTCCTGCGCCTGTTGATATTTCGTGTCACCGGTGATCTCGCTCATCATCTCGAAATACGACGAAGCATCCAGGTTATGCTCGGTCGCCGACCATTCAAGTCCTATCCCGCCCAGGATACGGCCGTCAGCCTGCTGATGATCTAAGGCAAATCCGGCGATCTCTTCCATAAACGGCACGAATTGTCTGTCTCCGGTCGCGTGCGTATACTGCGCCATGGCTATACCCAGCCACAACAACTCTCCATTGCGTACCTTCCATTCCCGCGGCGCGCCGCTCTTACTGTCGTAGGCGGTATACGGCATATCGCTTGCCGAATCCTTCTGCGCCCGATCACGATAGAACGTGAATATATCCCTGGCTATCTCGGTGCCGTCTTTGCCGAACATCTCTTTCACCGTCTCGTCTCCGGCGAAGAACGTCGTCATCAGCATCGCGATCACCGACTGGTCATACGTACTGGCAAAATAAGTCAAATCGTAATTCTGTGCCGCGTAGAACGAATCGTCGGTCACCTCATAACTGGCGAATATCCCCGTATCCCCGTTGTACACATGCCGCAACCATCGGACGAATTCATACGTGTCCGAAGGCATCGGTTCAGCCGGCACCGTATCGGGTGATTCTGTTTCTTCTGTCGCCGTCGGAACTGCCGTGGGGGTAGCCGTCGGGGTAAGAGTCGGTGTAAGGGGGGATGTAATACTGACCACCGGTGTGGCCGTCGGTGTCGGGGTTCTCGAAACTTCAGGAGTAACCGGAGCAATCTCCGGACGGGAAGTTTGTGTCGAGGTGACATGGGGAGCAACCGGCATTTCGAAGGGAAAGAGCGGGAAAGGAGTTTCGAAAATAGAAGGCATATCTGTCGCGGTCGGCGTCGGCGGCGCGCGCGTCGGCGACGCCGTAATGGCTACGGTCTCCGTGATCGCATCAGCCGCCGGCGTTACTACCGTCGCGGTTACTTCAGGCGACTGCGTCCTGAGCGCGGCCACGACATCGCGCTGGGACTGCCATTTTTTACCTATCTCCTCCATTACCAATCGGGCATTTCCTTCGATATCGAAGAATCCCAGGAACTCCTCGTTAATAAACGAATCGGGAGATACGGTATACTGGGCGCCATTGAAATCATGTCTCTCGGGATAACCGCCTTTCCACCATTCATCCTGTAACGTCATGAATACCACACCTAAAATTCCGCTTTCACCTTTCTGCCGCTGCGCGTTATGCCAGGCCATGACATTATCCCATATGGCAACGACCGTTTCCGCCTGAGCTTCTTCATCGACCTCTCCGGTATAGGTATTATAGGCGTCGGTTCCGGTTTCAGAGATATAGATAGGCTTATCGCCCATACCCGCCTCTTGGGCTACACCGCGGAACTCATCCAGTGCCGGGGTAGGATCATCCCAGTTATAGATATTTATTCCCCACACATCCACCGAAGGCGCCATGATAAGCGCCTTCTCCAGATCTTCCTCGCGGTCGGGAGAACGTAAATCATACCCGAATACCGAAGAAACCGGCCGGCGCGGATCAATCTGATGGACTTGTCCAACCGCTTCTTCCAGCAACTGATACCATATTTCCTCAAAGTGAATCAGGCCGGCAGTTCGGTCTTCGATTTCATAATCATAAAGAAACTGCTGGGCCGTGTAATTATATTCGTTTCCTAATTCCCACATGACAATCGGATTGACCGGATTCCCTTCCCGGTCGGGAGCCTGAAAATCTCTGTACCGTCTGATATATTCTACATACGTACCGCTTTTTATATCGGGACCGGGATTGCGGCGGTCGTCGAACCAGGGGAACCCGACAATAACCCATATATTATATTTGGCAAACATGGCCAGCATATCCGGCGTAGGAGGATAATAGGTCCTCATAAGAATCCCGCCGTTTTCACTAAACTCGGCCAGTACATCCTCGTCGACTGCTTCGGCGTTGAACACCCAGTCGATACGTTCGTCGCCCCGCGGGAGCGTTGAAACAGTCACGCCGCCGAACATCCCCAAAGACACCTCACCGATATACAGTTCATTGTCTTCAATCGTAACCGGCGCGGCTTCCGGATAGACGACTGCTTCCTCTAATTCATACCGTTCATCTAATCGCTCCTCATGTTCCCCGGACACGGTCTTTCCTTCCGGATAGATAAGGCTCACATCGGTCTTATCGATACTAAGACGTACATCCCGGTTTTCGTCGTAGAGAACGATGACTTTATTTTCTAAAGGATACGCGGTACGTTCAAATATCGTCAGGTTTTCACTGGCCGGAAGAGAATCGATAAATTCGAATAAACGTTCCAGAAAACGATCACCCCGGCTGGAGATCACGTTGAGGATAGCCCCCGAATCGGGATCGATGACGTTAAGAGCATTCGTTTTATAATCGATACCAAAAAATACTCCGTCCCCGGAAGTTATTCCCGAGGGCTTGTCCATTTGATCTTCCCACCAGAGGACACGCAGATCTTCTTTCACGTTTTCCTCAAACGACTGCTGCGACAACAATTCAACAAAATCCGGTTTGAAGATCAGGAAATTTTCATCGGGATTCTCAAAAAGCATTCGCCAGGAATCGTTATGAACGCCGACAATCTCAATAATTTCCTGACGCGGCGCCGTACTCTTCAATTCCCGGGTTCCGGAAAGGACACCGCTCCGCGCATCGATGAACATGATGAATGTCTTTTCAGGGGTAGCGCGTCCGTTTTCCCGGTGCATAATAACCGCGATATTTCCGTCATCCCATGCCAATGCTCCGGGAGCTTCCGGCAGGATAACGGGATCCCCGGCTGTCTTTCCGGTTATCGGATCAAACATACGCACCGAATTGTCTCCCAGGCTGGCTACCGCAATGTTTTCTTTATCGAGAGTGACGATATCAACCGGTTCATCCAGGAGATCGTCCGGAACAGAGGCAGTAACCGGATCGCCCGTGTCGCGCTCGACGATCCAGAGTGAGTTGTCACGCTCGTTTATTCCCGCAAAATACTCACCGGCTAAAGTAACCGCGAGGGGACGATTACCGATGTCTAAAAATACGTTCTTTACCTCCCCAGTGTCTACATCGAGGACGACCAGAGAATTGTTTCCGGCATTTGTTACCGCCACGGTTCCGTCGTCTAAAACCGCCACATCGGTCGGCTCGTCGAGTTCACCGGGGAATAAAATACGTATGAGGCTGCCGGAGAGAGGATCGAGAACGGTAAGTGAGTCATTGGCCCGGTTGGCCACGATCACTTCTTCACCCCGCACTGCTACACCACTGGGATTCTGCAATCCCGCTCCCAGGATAATATCGTGTTCGGCGAGAAAATCGGCGATTGCCGGCGGCGCGATCTCTTTCTGCCGAACGTCTTCAAAAACAGACTCTCCCGTCTCACGGCTGAACCAGAACGCGCCCGGAATCTTATCTTCGGTCCCCTCTCTTTCTATCCGATTGAGAACGATGATTTCCCCGCTTTCGACGAGTACCGGGATATTGTGGAAAGAGTCGAAGTATTCACGAATCACTCCGCCCGTACGGGAATCAACGGTTTCATAGACTTCCAGTTTTTTCACCTGAGGATAGAAATCTTCAAACAATGCGCGGACATTTTCTTTCAGATTGACCTCGGAAAACTCAACGGTATCCTGATACTGCCTCTGTTGTTTTTTCGTACCAAGCTGCCGCACACCTTCCTCTCCTAAATCCTCCAGCCTCTCGGCAAGGCTTTCGTATTCCAATACTCCCAACCCGTCCAGAGGGACCGCGTAGGACCGTTTTGCCGTCTGGAACCCTCTCGTATCCCAATTGGCTACATTGACTTCGATAAACCCGTCGCGCAACATGGTAAAATCCAGTTCAATCGAAACATTATCCCCGGGGAAACTCGGGATATCGTAAAAATAGAGCTTCAACACGTTCTCTATCGTCTCTCCTTCGATAGCGACGGGAAATCCCCGCTCCGCGATCAGAGAACGTATATATAAAGTCCGGGTATCCCATACCGAAGGAATAAACTCGATCTGTTCGCTGGGCATATCTTCCAGGAATCGATGATACTTCTGGGTTAAATTGCCGTCACCATTCCGTATCATCCAGGCTACAGGTTGCCCTGAATTATCTTCAACCAGCTGGAATAGGTCTCCCCGGCTGTTAACGCCCGTCGTCTGAGCCCTCGTATACGGCTCCCAAGCGCCCCGCAGAGAATTATAGACATAGGTCTGACGCACTGCTTCGACCGGTATCGTACGCACCTGAGGCGGACATTCGGTCGTCATCTCTTTCAGATCGAGCGCTTTTATCTGCGGAAAAAGCGCGGCTTGAGCAACCTCTTGTCCCTGATCGGGAGGAAGAAGACAGGCTTTCTCGGGAGCAACAATATAATACTCGACATACTCATACGCCGGGCTGTCAATATCCTGATCCAAAATGTCCGCAAGATCGTCCTTTATATCCTCATAGGTAGATTCCTGAGTCACATCCAGAGCGTAGACGCGGATAATAAACCGCTGGCGTTCGGTTCCCTGGCGGTCATAACTGGAAAGGTACACAAAGGGAACCGATGTGCTCACGTCGAGGGTCAACGCTTTCTCTAAATCAGCCGGCAGAGTGATCGACGTGTCCACTTCAGGATATAAGACGGCCAGATCATCGATATCGTAAAAATTAATACTGGTTACGTTATGCAGTTCGACCATGCTCCATAGCTCAACTTCCTCAGAAGACGCTTCTATGGCAGCTCCTCTATCCCCGGTTAAATCGATCACGTAGGCCGGGGTAACATCGTACCGGGAAGGAAAATGGAGAATCATTTCCCGGGGCTGCTCATCGACAAAGTCTTCGTATTTTTCGATCAGATCCCCCTCACGGTCACGCACCCCCCAGTAGGAAAGATTACCTTTATCATCTTCCACTTCCTGGAAAACATCTCCTTTACTGTTTATCGCTATCGTTTGGGCGGTATCTTTTTTATTCCACGCACCGGAATCCGAATCATAGATGAAGGTTTCTCTCTGCCGCTCAATAGAAATAAATTGATTCTGACAGGTATAATCACTTTCTATATCTACCATCTCCAGAGCGGTTATATAGTCGATGTCGCTCTCTAAAACCCCCGTGCCGGATTCAGACTGCGGCACACACATGGTGTTCGGCTGGCTGCGGACATAGGAACGATATCCGTATTTTCCTTCGGCGATATCTCCCGACAGGATAGATTCGATATCCTGTTTTATTTGTTCCGCCGGCAGGCAGGAGGTGACCGTCAATCCCGGCAGTTCAAGAGAGAGGTCATCCCAGGAATCACCGTGTTGATCGTACCCGATGATATTCAGCACGGGAACCGTCTCGGAAAAGTCAACGTTTCCTACATACGTCAATTCCTGAGGTATCGAGATAGTCGTATCGACCGAAGGAATGAAGGAGGATAGATCCTCGTTCTCATGGATATATACTTTCACTACGTCTTCAAGTGATTCAAGATCCCATAACCGGCTTTCTTCCTCCGAAAGCGTAATACAGATACCGCTACTGCCCGTATCGGTATCTCCGGCGACGTCAACCGTATACAGCGGCGTCACGTCATAACGTGAAGGCTGATAGAACGTACCCAAACGCGGCATATCTTCCTGGAAATCATGATAAGATTCGACCAGCCAGCCATCACCGGTTACGTCCCGTACGTCCCAGAAAATAACTCCTCCGCTGTCGTCAGTAACTTTCTGTAACACATATCCCCGGTGATTCAAACCCAGCGTAGAGGCCCGACCCTCCCGGCGCCATTCTTCCGTAGAAGAACGCGTCCAGGTCTCACGTATCTCTTCAGCGGTAACGGTTTGAGCGCTGTGGATATAATCCGACTGCATATCGATCAAGCTCAACGCATCCAAAGAACCCACACCGGTCCGCAGTCTGGCTCCACTGTTATTTTCTTCGGTCGGCAGATACAGAGAAATCGGACGGCGACGGTAATAGGTATCGGCGGTAAAATCGCCCTCATCTATACTGCGGGTAAACAGATCGACAAGATGCTGATAATTCAGCGGCGGCGATGCCGTGAAGGAAAGAGTCGCTCCGCTTAACCGTTCCCATTCGGCTCCCGCGCTGTCATAACTGCTTACATAAACGACCGGGACTTTTTCCGTGGTATCCACGGTCACCACACGGGTGAATCCGGAGGGCAATTCAATCATCGTATCGGTAATATCCGGATAGAGAACAGCGAGGCTTTCTTCGTAGGGAAGATGCACAGCCGCCACATTTTTGAGCGCAGGAATTTTCCACAATTCTGTTTCTGCGGGAAGAAGCGTCCATGCGATCCCCTGCGCCGGAGAAGAAAGGTCGACGTCGTAACGAGCCGACGAATCCGGCCCGGCGGGAATAAAGAAGGTTACCACCTCAGGAGCCGCTTCGGTAAAATCATGGTACCTCTCAAGCAACACGCCGCGCTCTGCCGTCTGACGAACTTCCCATGCCGTCGTTTCTTCGCCGTTATCGATCTCGGTAAATACATATCCTTCACGGTTTATCCCGATAGCCGTGGCGGTACCGTCGAATATCCACTCGCCGGTTGAAGGCTGATACCGGTAGGTCGTACGTGTTTTTTCAATGGTAATGATCTCCTCCTGCGGCTCGTACCCGCTTTCTAAAGTCACCATCCCTAACGCCCGGATATACTCATAATCCTTAGCCTGCGGTATGCCATATCCGCCGCTCAGGGGCAACGCGATCGTCTTCGGTTCGGTAAAATAATAACTAATCGGCGTAAAATGAGCCGCCAACAGCATTGTTATCACTTCATTCCGCAACGCTTCATATTCTTCCTCACCCTCCATAGTGAGCGCGTCAAAGCGGACACTCAATGCCTCTCTTTCATTACCCTCATTGTCGTAGCGAATCAGATAACCATAAGGAACCCTCCCGGAGAAATCCAGTTTCAGAACGGTATCGCTCGATATCGAAGTATCATTCCGCTCAGCCGCAATCTGCGGGTAGAATGAAGACATATCCAATTCTCCTAAGTTATAATAATAAAGTTCGACGACATCCTGAACGGTCTGATTGTCGATAACGACCGAGAGCGTACGGGACGCGTCCTCATCAACCACGTACCAGGGAGCTTTCTCTTTTATGTAAGGGTACCAGCGGTAGATGTACTCCAGCGGCTCCCAGTAATACTCAGCCGTCGACACGGTCTTCAGATCGCCGTTCACCCGCACTTCCGCCTTGTTTCTCCAGGCACCGGCGCCTTCGGCTACCGCGATCCACCATACCCCCTGAGGACGACGCACATGCTCCAGCATCTCCTGTTCCAGAGTCAACGTTTCTCCATCCTCTCCGGCGGCGGAACCGGAAATAAGAAATGCTTCCTGGGGTGAGGAAAAATATCCTCTCAGATACTCAGCATAACGCTCAATCGCATCCCAGGCGCTTTCAGAGGGACGAGCGGCATAGATATAATAATCTTTGTCTTCTCCGGGAAGCTTTACCTGATACGCCACGATCGCATCCCCATGTACGTCGATGAACGCCTGATACGCCGCCGTGTACGCATCAGCTCCTTCTTCGTGACGCCGCGCGTTATATCGATTGCGGAACGTTTCGCCCCAGCTGAACCGCTCGATGAATGCCCAATCGATATTCCCCTGCGCCAGACCGTGTTTTTCCATTTCAGCGATGAATCGGTCGGCGAACATATCGCCTAATATCTTTTCCCCGACCATCTTGTCGGGAACGCCCTGGGGATTGGACGCGCGCCAGGCTTCTTGGGAATCGGGACCAAAACTGTAGGAAAGTTCGTTATAGACAAAATGGATAAGACCTTCGTCATCTATTGTAAACGGTACGGTAAAATCGACGGCAATAACTTTTGAATATTTTTCTCCTTCAAGCTCGTAAGGATAGACCGTTTCAAAGACAAACCGGAGAGTCGAGCGTTCATAATCAATATCCATCCGTCCCGTTTCCTTCATCTGGTTATGCAGGGTATGACGTAAATGTTCGATAAGACCGGCCTGACGGCGAATCGCTTCAACTTCCTCAGGCGAAGCATCCGGCTGAGGTGTTAAACTCTCCGGCGTCCACCCCTGGTCGGCCATAAACTGCTGAGCGATATCATCAACCAGGTACCATACCATGCCGGCGCTGGGAGGAACCGGTAATTCTTTGGGATCGCGGGCAACGTATCCGTAGTAAACGAACGTTCCTTCGGCAATCTCTTCCACCATCTCTTCCTCATCATCGGGAGTGAATCGGTCGGAACGCGTAATCGGACGCTCGGATGGCTGTGTCTCGGGAGAAACCGGCTCTTCCGAAGCGGTCGATTCGGGGGTAACCGTAACGGTTACGATTTCGGTCTCCCGACGTGCCGGCGGAGTCACATCGACAGCGACAGTTCCTTCTCCCTGAGGCAGGAGGATAACCTGTCCCGCGTAGATCATATCGGGCTCACTGATACGATCTTCGTTCAACTGATAAATCTCCTGCCAGCGGGCGGCCGAGCCTAAATATTCCCGGGCAAGTGACGATAATGTATCATTGGCCTGAATAACATATTCTTCCGTCGAAGCGGAAACAGGCTCGCCGGATACCGTTTCTTCCGGCGCCGGCGCTGCTTCCTCAAGAAAAGACGGTTCCGCTGCCGGTATAAGAATAATTTGTCCCACGTAAATAACGTTAGGATCACTTATTGCTGCTTTATTAATCTCATAGATTTCTTCCCAGCGGGCAGAATTTCCTAAATGTTCCTGAGCGATTGACGATAACGTATCCCCGGACCGGACCGTATACTCCTCGGTCTGTTCCCCTTCCTCTCCCCTGGTCTCAGTCAATGCCGTTGTCGCGGTAAGCGGTTCATCACTCCGGACCTCTGTTGTTTCCGGGGTAATCACCGCTTCGGTAACTTCGCCTTCGTAATAACCGCTCCAGTGATAGGAATACGGCAGTTCCGCTTCCTCAGAAGGAGACGAGGACGCTGGTGTCGCTACCGGCCAGGTTGAATACTCAATTGCCGCCGGAGTCGAGGTCGCAGTGCTGGACACTGCCGGGACCGCCTGCTTCTCGATATCACCGGCATCAGTACCAACCACAGTCGAGGTTACCGTAGATGATGCTGTCGGGGTCGAAGTCGGGGTTGAGGTCGAGGTTACCGTCGGCGTCGCCGTAGATGTCGGGAGCGGCGTTTTTGTTCCCGTCGATGTTGATGTCGGCGTTGTCGTGGAAGAAGAAATGTCAGTTTGAGAAACTGTCTCCGTCGTATCGGTGGGTTCTGCATTGTTACGCATATTTTCCGCATTTTTCAACCCTTCGAACATACGCAACACGAACGCGACGGTATGCTGCATCTGTTCGCCCTCTAACTCACCGTTTTCTATCTGCGTGCGGATATCGGTAAGAATACCGATCATCTCCGGATATTCTTCCATGTTCGATTCGGCGCGGCGTAAAGAATCGATAGCGAGCCGTGTCTGCAGATCACCCTCTCCGCCGAAAAGACGGTAAATGTTCCGACTTATTGGCTGCGGGTTCATATGGGTTACTCCCAAGGGCTCTAATAACACATCTCCCAGCCCTTTCCCGCTGAACGTACTGATTAAAGAATCGGTCACATCGGCCCCCAGTAAAGAGGGAGAAGCCGGCTGGCGGGAAGGATCAACCGAATCATAAGGATGAGCTCCATAGATGACGACTTCCATGATCAGGACCATATCGTATAACATCGGAATATCCTGCGTGGTATGTAACGCCGCCTGTATTTCGGCCCCGACCAGAAGCATGGGGAATGCCGCACCGATGACTTTGGCGGCGTAGTCCAATGCCGCACTGATGACCGCCTGGGTCCAGGAATATCCGCGGATACGGTTGGTACGAATACCCTTCAGCAGGCCGATAAAATATATGCCGCCCAGAATGATGACATTGGAAATCAGATGAATCCACGTAATGCTTCCCTGAGGCATACCTGTTAAGAGATCAAAGAAAGGAATCGGCATATGCACCCAGTGAACCAGAGAGATAAGAGGAATGAATACCGCCGTGACCATTCCCATAAGGGCGAACATTACCCGCTGGCTGGCCAGTGATACCGATCCGCGCAAGATAATATACGCACCGATCTTTATATACACCCATACGGGCGTCAGAGCCGAAGACTTACTTTGAGCATTGATTTCACCGACAATCGCCAGATCCATACGGCTGACCATGCGGTCACGCAAAGATACTTTCTCAAAAACATTATATTCCCCGCGCGTACGCTTTGCCGCCTCAGAAACCATCTTCATCCCGTGTTCCTGATGAAGCGCTTCGGTCCTTCCTACCGCGCGCATCAGGTCGAGAGCAGAGATAAAATGGTTAAAGACGAATTCATAGAGCAGATAGAAACCAAGCAATACCACACCTAACACGAAATTGCTGCTGCAGAAATAAAGGCCGGCAATAATCAAGGCGCTTTTGGCTACGGACACTGCCGGGCTTACCAGAGGATACGCCTTCTGGAATAACGGCGATCTCTGATACAAGGTCGTGGTAAGACTATTTGACTCCCGAGTTTTTGCGAGCTCGTATTCGAGCGCGTTATGGAAGGAACGGGAAGCGGCGGCATCGGAAAGATCAATGTTTTCCTGGGCAATAATGGCCGAGAAACGTCGTTGCGAAAGTTTTAACCGCTCCCAGAGCGGCGGCCCGCGGGGAGAAACGCCGGTCTGAAGGATTCGTGAGAAAAACAATCTTGCCAGATAGAGCGCGACTCCCATTCCGACTACGACAGGGATGATTCTGACCGCCAGCGTACCGAGATGCATCGTCTTTACCAGCACCGTGCTCATCTCGATGCCGAAATACGGCAGGGTGAAAAGAACGAACAAAGCTCCCAGAAGGACGTTCACAACGCATTTTGTCATACGGGAAGAAAAATCGTCTTCCGATACCGGCGTGGAATCAAGTCCCGTTTCCGCTTCACTCAGCGAAGCGTCGTCCATCGCGCCTAAAAACACAAACGGCACAAACCCACCCAGGAAGAACGGCGGTAGATTGAGACCGAAAACAGCAGCTATTAATATACTTATAATCAGGACAACCGCTAAGACAACGCTCCAGCGTTTTAACGACATATTCTTTATATCATCCAATCGTCCTTTACCGGGCGTGGGAATGAATCTGCCATATTGATCCCGCAGGCTCATGATGAGAGAGGGTATCATACTTGAGATCAGGCTCATTGTCGCGGGCAAACAAAGCAATAGAAAACTGAAGAATTCGGCGGCCACACCGCCAAGATAAATAAAAGCGGTATGAAAGACAGGGACAGCCTTCTCTTTAAAGAAAGAAAAGGGCTGCTCTCCGCCAAAGGCGGATTTCACTGCCGCAGGCATAAATACGGAGGCAGTCCGTTCTAAGAGGATAGTAACGGACCGCCCCAAGCCACGGATAATTGAGGAAAGAAAGTTCATAAAGTTCACTGAGTTGACAGAGTTCACAGGTCCGGTAACTGAGACATGCAGACGGAATATTCTCTGGAAAAGATAGCAGATCTTGGTGAAGGCGGGAATATGAATCAGAACAAGAATAAAAACAAATAGATCCACAGAAATAATTATTATCGCAACCAATGCCGGCGGTGCCGTAGGTGCGATATCACTTAACCAACCCCACTGAGATATGATCAGAAGTGGTAACGCTACATTCACCTGCATCCCGCCTTCTTTGGCTTTCTTGGCCAGCTTCGTAAACGCCTCCCCTAAACTGTCCAGACGCGCCCTCACGCTCGGTAATCCTTTCACCCGTTCATCCTGCATCAATGCCGCAGGTATAAAAACAAGAGCAGCCGCTGCTTTGAGGATAGCAACGGACTGCTCGCCACGGATTAAAGGTAAGACGTTATTCAATGCCGCGAGGCCAGGCAAGACATTGTTCAATCTCCGTAATCCTGCCCGAATCACTGTAATCGATGCCGCAGACATAAATAAAACATACGAGACAGGACTTTCTGGAGAAGAAACATCCTGCCTCCCGCCAGAGGCGGACTTCGCTGAATAGCGAACAGATGTACTCAGTAGGCTACGGATTTTGGGTAAGACGGGAAATCTATCTTTACTATTCGCACCTATCATTCCTACCCCGATAAACGGTAAAACAGACGAAAACGCGATGTGTCCGGCGGCCATCCATACAAGCGCGAAGATACCTGCGGCGACAATAACCCCGGCACAGAATGTCCGCACATCCTCACTCCGTTTCATCATCCAGGCGCCAAATCCCGCACCGAGAATCACACCGAGAATAATAAACCAATAAGCGCAATCGCCCTGGCCCATGATCCTCTCCGGATCTGCACCGTCATACACACCCAACCAGATAAATAAGAAACCTAAAATAAATGTCACATATACATACGCCCAGGCGTTTGCCATATTTCCATGAATCCGCCGTAAAAGAAAATATCCCGCCACTCCGACCACAATCACGCCAAAGACAGTAAAAACGGGTGCCGCCGGATCAAGGAGACTGACTATGTTGGTTACATTACTCATAGCCGCCCCCGTCTCTGCCGCCAGTAATGGCGGTAAAACAAATCCAACACAACCATGCAAATCTTTTAAAGTTGAGGGGGCACGATTTAGATATCCAGCGATCTCTAATAGCCCCTTTTGAGGATTATCAGGATCAAAATGCACTCCGGTCATTCCCACATTTTGAGCCCCAAGAACATTAGGTTCACTATCATCGACAAAAATACATTGATGTACTGGAACTGCAGCCCGCACTGCCGCCGTCCTATAACTTTCCGCCTCTGGTTTGAGTATCCCTATCTGGCAAGAAACGACAAAGTCATTTTTCTTTCTGCGACGCGTTCCGAACATAGAAAGAATCATCCCGCCTAAGGGCAATACCATAGAAACACCATCGTTCGAATGATTACCCTTGCTAACGGGAATTTCGGTGGGTATAAATAGTTCTTCCCGGTCATCAATTAAAGAATCAAGAAAATTAGCAATCATAACGGCACTATATTGATGCTCAAAAGAAAGTTCGTTGATTTCCCAAGCGCGGCCTTCAATCGCGTGATCGTGATACGTTTCATAAAGACCGGGTATTGTTTCATCATCTTGATCTTTTGCCGGGCCGCCGACAATCCAGCCCGCGATTTGCTCCTGACGAGAAACTCCATCAAGAACATACCCGTTATCGGGATAAAAAAGGATATCATGAGGATTATAGATATCATATCCTGTCACAAACCTCAATCCGTGAATGTTTACTCCTTCGATTACAGAGTTCCAAAGAGCTATCCCCGCATTGAAATATCTCGGCGTGTACATTAAGGGATCACTTGTCTGCATATGTGTCGCATCAACAACAAAAAGCATACGCGCCTTATCTAGCCTGCTTTTATTGGAACCTCTACGCCAGGCATCTTTTTCAACCGCTGCATCAAACTCATCCTGTTGAGCTAAAGCTAATAACTCGTCCCCGCGGGCTAAAAGAATTTCTCGGGAATAATTCTGCTCTTGCTCTAATCCATAGAAAGCTATGATCTCCTCCGGCATCAAGCTTAATTCCGAAAGAACAATAAAGTCATAATGCTCTCTCTCACGGGTAAGCGGCGCTGTCATTTCTTCGATATGGGCCTGGATATAATTTATCAATTCCTGCTCATTAATGCGATATTCGGAATTAATTTCCGCTTCACTCACAATGTCCGGATGGATATATGTCAGTTGCAACAATCGTACCGCCGCAAGCATGCGCTCATCAATATCATCAGCAACTTTGGGATCACCTATTCGGAACATCGAAACATCTTGATGTTCAGAAAGAAACCTCCACCCCTGAAGTGCCGCCTGAGCTGTATTAAGAGCTAACTTTCGATCATTATTAAAATCGGCAATGCCGGATGCTGTTGACATAGCTGCCACATAGGATCCGGTTGCCGGAGTAGAATAATCTCCGGGTTGCCCTCCGCGGATGATCCTCTCGTTTCCGAACGAATAAGTAATGGCTGTCTGCCTTTCAATCGGTCCCTCCTCGGCATGCACTGTACCAGATAATTCCCCCTTAGTAACCTGCATTGCTACCATCCAAGGAGCCTGTGCCATGAGAATGTCTTCTATGCGATTATCCTCTACCAATTCAAAAGGACTGTATGGCTGCAAGAAAAGATGCCATACATTGTACATCTGGGTAAGATAATGGACACTCGCCAAAGCATTTCCTTCCGGTATTAACGTATGCGGCATATTTTCATAAATATCTACTGTTTCTCCTTCCTCGTTGATTACCCTTATATTCTCACGCTGAATAACCGGATATAATGCAGTATTTCTATAAGTAAATGCGTTAGTCATTGTATCGGCATGGGAAGCGGCGGCATTTTCACTGACCACAAACATATTAGATTTATAAAATACGCCGTCTATCTCAAGTACAACGCAATATATTCCGGCGCGGTTAATCTTGGGCTGAATACGGTAACGAACTTCCTGGGTAGAATCAAAAATTGTCGGGCCATTATTAATCGTCCCGAAATTATTCGATCCCATTGCCGTGGTACGATAAATAACACCATTATCGTCAACGATATAATATTTCGACCCGGATAACTTATTTCCATCCAATGTGCCGAGGCCGGTTTGCGCGTTAGGATATGAGACATATATATTCTGATGGAAAACGTTACTCTCCGGATAGAGCGCATAAGGGGCTTTAATCAATCTTGCCGGTAAGCTGAATGCATCCTGAGCGGTGTTTGAAGAAAAACCTATGGGGTCCGGTAACGGATAATCAGTATCATCCGGCGTCATTACTGCAATAGTAAAATCTGGTCTGCCTCTTTCCGGTTGATCACCAACCTGTACCGGCTGCTCGTCAATTTCCTCAAAAGAAGGATTGATCAGAAGGTTTTCCGGCGCAGATCTATCAGCTAACCATTGATCCGGAGTAACGATCGCCAGCTCATCTCGGCGGGAATCGGCATATTCTACATAGTCTTGGAATTTTTCAATTTTAATCTGAGTATCATGTTCAGGGTGGTCATCAAAATCGTGAAACAATAACACAAGAGTCCTTCCCGGATCAGCAATGACATTGCCGATCAATTGCCGGAAATCTTCCATGCTCGTCCGCGGCGTAATAACCCGACTGTACATTGAGTAGGGGTTGCCCGGAAAGATGTTGGTTCCTGAATCATCAATATGATGCATTCCGTAATTTCTTATTACAAAACGCTGGACATCATCGTTCGTTTTAAAGAGCGGGGAAGCATAACTCGTAGCTGGAACTCCCTGCGACAATAAATCTTCCTTAGATCCCACAATTTCCCAACGTTTTTTATATTCGCTTAATTCTCTCATATCATCCGGAGAAGTCCGGGAGTGCGAAGCAAGTTGATGGCCCCTTTCGACAAGCGAAAGAGCATCTTCCCAACTCATATACCTCTCATACCCCGTATCAGATGTAATACCGGTTATAATATGAAAAACGCCCGGGAAACCATGTTGATCAAGGATCTCAGCCGCTTCTAACTGTTTTTCCCACATATCATCAAATCTAAAAATCACATAAGAACGTTTAAGGCCGGCTTCGTAAAGTTTCACTCCGTCTAAATACGCCGTAAGGTCGCTTCCTGAACTGACACTGATAAGCACCCGTGCCCCACGGACATCATTATGAGAAGGCTTGTATTCTTTCACAACATACGATATTGATCGGGATTCTTCAGAAGTATAGATAATTCTATTCAACAAACCTCCTTGACCATCAAACTCTTCTATTGCTACCTGCACCTGACCTGAACTATACCGATTAATATCCAGCATAAATTCAACAACATACTCTTGATCAGGATCTATTTCGACTAAATAAGAATAACCTATACCTTCCCCGTTTAAGGCTAAAGAGTTTTCAGGCGCAGGCCAAACTCCGTGATCGTTACGATCTATGCCCCATCCTTCTGCTAAAACCCAACCTCTTACATTTGCATCATCGATAACAACTGATTCTACCGGCGGCGTAGGGGTGATACTTAAAATGTTATTCGTTCTGTCTGTGGACTCAGGAGAAGCCGTATAACCTGTCTCCTCAACTGCATACGTTTCTATTTCATACACGTCATCGTCCTGCCGGGCAACATACGTTACCGGCTGCTGCTGAGATAACAACGACACGCCATCATTTATTCTTGCGCCGACTCTTGGCCCCATAAACATGAACATATTACCTAACATGCAAACAACAATGATTATCGCAAAGACTGAACTTAAAGCTCTCCTCGTTCTGCATCGAATAATCCGCCCCAAGAAAATACCTATCATGTTGAAAAAAGACACCAATAACCGGGAAAACTCTGTTTTCTGGGAAATTAATAACATATCAATTACTGCAGGTATAAGGAAAAATACCAAAAACATAGTAGCAAAAAAGTTTGGTTCACCCGATGTTTGATAAGAATACTGGTTGACCAAAATTACAATACCCCCTAATACAGACCATTTCGCCAGATGGAGCAACTCTACGGTTCTCCTCCTTATAACGGCCCCTTTCTTCTGTTTTCCTTGCCGTGTCCCCCAACCCATTTCACGCGATTTAGATATCGCATAATAATTAAGCGAAATACCGATAATAAGGTAAATGATAGGAAAGGCAATTCCGTAGAAGAATCTGAACCGGCTATCATCATCGCGTTTATAGAGGTAATATAAGGCTGTAAGGAACGGCGTGAGAGATATACCTACCACATACGCAGATATTGGTGTTCCTTGAGTAAGTGGACGCCAGACAATAAGATAAAAGGTAATTCCCAATGAAGCATAGGCTAAGAGAGCATTCATATAAAAAAGCATTGCAGCCACAGGATGACGTTTCCACATAAAACGGGCGGCGTTAGCCGTTTCGGGGAAATACGATTTTTTCCAACGGATTTGTTGTTTTTCGAACTGACGTAAATTATCGGGGACAATTGTTGTGGCTCTTGCTTCGGCATGATAGAGTACTTTTGACTGAAGACCTCTGCTCAACACCATATTTGTTAAAGCCCTATCATCACCAAAAGTTCTCCGCACGCCGAGAAATGTTTGGTTTAAGAAATCCTCCGTAAGATCCTTTATTGCGTCATACCGATAAGCAGCAAATGCTCCCGACAAGCAAGTGACTGAACCATACACACTCTCTGATGCTTTAAAGATACGAAACATCACCCAATACCAGACTGTCTGCATTTTGGTCAGCAAATTATCGTTGGAGTTTTCCACATCTACATGCCCACATACTGCACTGACATCTTCTTCATAAAAGGGTTGAACCACATTGCGCAACGAATCAGGTTGAAGGTAACTGTCCGAATCTAAAAAGATAACGACCTCTCCAGTCGCGTGTTTAATACCTTCAGCCATTCCATGTCTCTTCCCACGATTCTCCGGGAATCTTACGATTTTTATTTTTCCTTCGGGGAATTCTTCCTTAACCTTTCGCATCTCGCGAAAAGTAGAATCTGTGGAACCATCATCTACAGCGATAACCTCAACTAATTCTGCAGGATACCCCGTCTGTAACGCTGAACGGATGGTAGCTGCAATTCCTTTTTCTTCATTCAATGCTGAGATGACTACAGTAACAGAGGGATAATAGCCGTGATAGCCAGGAGCCTTATAGAGAACTACACCGGAAAAGAAACGGAACATAATCACTAGAGAAGCAGTTAAGAGGTAAACAGAGTGCAAGGGGTGGTAGCTAAACTCATGGATATTGATCCACTTAAAATAGATAATACTACCAAGCACTGCGAACATCAAACTCACCGCTATTGTCTTAACCATCTTGTCCCAAAGATCATGCCGAGAAGTATCCAACGGAACGACATTCGGAGCAGTGATGTTTACCGAACTAGACATTGCCTGCGGAGTATCATCGCTAAAGCTTGAGGCAAAACTGAAATCTTTCGCTAAGACAGCGGTGATTGATCGCGCCTGTGAGTCAAGCAAAAATACCTCACGGGAAACCCCCCTGATCAAGCGACGGCCATGCGTTGTACGCAAATCGGCGGTGGCGAATATACGCTGGTGCCGGTCAATATACCGGATATATCGAGCGGTCATACGTACCCGCTGCTGCGGGTCGGTTTCTTGAGAAAGCTTCTGGATAAAATGCAAGTAGGAAAGATGATTGATTTCTCTGGTTTTGGTGAGATAGAAACGGTAATCTTCTTGTTCGGCTGGGGATAATCTGCGGTAATAGGCAACCTCGGCAAGGGTAACGAGGATTTCTTCGGCAAACGCGTCATAAATATTAACCGGAGGGCCACGCAGATGATACCGGTAAGCATGCAGTGATTCATGATACCCGGTAACTCGGGCGGCGATCTCTCTTCCCCGGTCCATTTGCATTGTCGAATCGGCCGGGGCGGGAACCAGAAACGTACTTAATTGGATTCTCCCGTTTACACACCGCCCTAAACTCATCAGATTATCTGCCAGGACATAATGCGCACGTAAAAACTCCGCATGAAGCTCCTCATGCAGATCCGCAATGGTTTCAAAGATATCGTCGAAATACGTCCGGTGCGTATCGGTTAAACCACTCCGGACAGAAGCTCCTTTTGATGTCTTCTTTGTCGTCACACTTTCATTCAAAACAATGACCGGACCATGCTGAGAGGTTCTCCCGCCACGGGCCCTCTGATTACGGTGATTAAAGAATTGATTCCAGTGATTATTTAATCTCTGTAATCCCCGCTGAATCACTGTAATCAAACTAACGAAGTTAGTTGCAGAATTCTTTCGCGATGTTGTTGACGGTAAACGTGGGCCTCTTGTTGAGGAAGGTATCACACAGGCTGATGATCTCGCCGGAATACCCGTCGTTGAGAGTGACCCACTGATCGCCGGTGTACGTTTTGACCTGTTTGTGCGCGTAGATGCAGAAAAGATAAATCTTTCCCCTGACGTCGTTACAGGATAGATAGATAAGCTGTTCCACGGGAGAGACAAGAATGTGGCTGATGTTGAGGCTGGCAGCTGGTGACATGATGCACCTCCTTTTCTATCGGTTAGCGCATAGCGATAAGCGACTAGACGCATACCATTAAGGTTAATAAAATTTAATCTCCGTAATCCTGCCCGAATCACTGTAATCGATGCCGCAGGCATAAATACAGAGGCAATCCGTCCTAAGAAGGTAGTAACGGACCGCCCTCCGCCAAAGGCGGATTTCACTGAATACTTTTTCAAGGTATTCAACAAGCCACGGATATAGGGTAAGACAATAAATAATACGATTGAGCTCACAAAAGCAGCGGTACCCAAATTCTGTTCCCATAGCGATAACCATATCAACGGAAATCCGGCTTTTGCGAATAAAAAGATACACGGAAGGATCAGCGCAGCAAGGTTTTCTCTTTCCTCATAAAGCTCAGCTAATTCCTCTTCTAAAGAATCTATGGTTTCCTGCGCGGCACGGGCATCATTATTCCACCCTTTCCGTTCATAAATATTCTTCTCTCCCCGGGCGCTCTCTAACTGGTTTTGGAGATGAGCGATCGCCGTATCGATCCTCTGTCTCTGCTCTTCTCTCCGCTCATCGGCTTCCCGGCGACGCTGAACCCGGCGCTCTTTGTCTTCTTTTATCCTCTCCGCCGGTGTCTTCTTCTTTATCCTCTTGAAAATACCCAGCATGACCGGAGCACCGGCTAACCAGGAAGTTTCCCCGAATAATTTAAACTCAAACTGCTCCTTAATGTAATCCTCCGCCATAATCTCCAGCGCATCAACTCCCAGATTATATAAAACGAACAGGGCTCCGATTGTCACTACAATCAACGCCGCCCATTTCCATAACCCCAGCTCATCGTCTAAAATAACGAACAGTAAATACTCTAATACCATCACAACCACAATCGCCCCGATCATCACTACGATAGCAAATCCTACATCTCCGGGGGTCATGCCGCTGAATACCTGTGTAGCGAAGAACCATCCCGCCCCGATAAGAAATAGAATAAACCCGATCTTTAATACGACATCGAGGAAGCGCCAGACACCGTACTGCATGATAATTCCCGCGGCAATAAGAAGTAAGGACAACGCGAATAAGGCGCCGAGGCCAGCCAGGATAGTTACATTACCCATCCCTGTATCTCCCTCTGCCGCCAGTGCCGGGGTCGGATGAACAATCGCGAACAACGCGATACCGGCCACAATGAAGACGCGGGCGGCTGCTCTTGGGGAAAGAACAGCACTACCCAAGCTACGGATATAGGGTAAGACATTGGTTAATCTCTGTAATCCTTTCATAATCACTGTAATCAATGCCGCAGGCATAAAAACAAGAGCAGCCGCTGCTTTGAGGATGGCAACGAACTGCTCGCCACGGATTAAAGGTAAGACGTTATTCAATGCCACGGGCCTAGATAAGACATTGTTCAATCTCCGTAATCCTGCCCGAATCACTGTAATCGATGCCGCAGGCATAAATAAGACAAAAGAGACAGGACTTTCTGGAGAAGAAATATCCTGCCTCAGGCTACGGATTTTGGGTAAGACAAATTGTATGAGGGAACAAATGGAATATTTGAAAGAAAACCATCCGGTGGGAACGATATTTCCGGCGAAGGGAAGAAGATTACGCGTTAATGGTTTTGCCGCCGCTGATAAGGAACGAATTGAGCTTGCTGCGGATAATGTTCGCGTTCTGCGGGCTGAGGTTATTCCACCAGCCGGAACTGCCCCTGCCTTTAACGCTGTCCCCCGCGACCCGGAAACGGTATTGGTACTTCCAGCCGGAACGAGTTGCCCAAAGATGGATATGATTATCTTTCGAACTGATTCTGGTAATGTGAAGATCGACGAATTCGCGCATTGTATATCACCTCCTTTACGTACGATTACTGCGGCGAAACCAAGCAGGATAATCGCAATCACCGGAGGAGCGGTCGCGTCCGGGAGGAAATCATGTATATAGGAAGCCGCGTTGAACTGACTGATAAGAACATGTACCTGAGAGGTAAATGCGGGAAACATCGACGATGCCGAAGATAACGCCGCCGAACCCGCGGCTCCCGCCGCATGTGTGCCGGCGGAGAGGAAAGAATCCAGTGTCGATACCATTGCCAGCGGCACCATCAGAGAGTGGACGTTTCTTTCAGAAGAACCTCTTTCCGAAGAAGGACGGTTATTGCCTTTGCGGCTGTCCTTGCGGGAGAAGACATTCCCCACAATAGCGCTTATACCGTTAAGGTTGTTGAATAAAATAAAGACACCGATAAGAGCCACGTTCAATCCCGTATGCATTCCCAGCCAGATAAACACCACACCAAAGGCGCTGCCGATAAGCATCGCGATATTCCCGGCTACGGTACGCGTTTTATTCTGATCAGTCATTTTTTTACCGAGCCCCCAACTCAATAACGCTCTCAGTATCCGGCCGCCGTCCATGGGGAACGCCGGGATCAAATTGAAAGCGCCTAAGGCGAGATTGATCAGGGCAAAGTTTATGAGCCCTTGAGAAAGGCTCACCGAATCGAAACCAAGACGTACATCGGCACCCATCGTAAGCCCCAGAGCCAGTAGTACCGGCGCGGCAATAAAGATATTAAACGCCGGGCCGGCAAGGGCCACCCAGAATTCACTTAACGGGTTCCGACGATACGCATCTCTGGCGCTCTGCGCGTCTAAGTGCGCCACGCCGCCGATAGGAGAAAGCGTAACGTGATCGGTATCGATACCGTAGCGCCGGGCGACAATGATATGGGAGAATTCATGAGCCAGAACGAATGCCAGCACGACACCCAGATATACCAGTGTGGCCGTTTTGCCGAACGGCAAAGCAATCAAACCGGCAAGTACCGCCAATATAAGAACAGGTAACGACCAGTTAAGACGCACGGGAATCGCGGTAGGGATCTGCAAACCTGAATCCCACCCCGCCCGGATGAATTTGAATTTGTTCTTGCCTTCCGAAGTTGAAGCGGAATCTATATCACTTGATTTCGGTTGCGCTGAACTTTCCGCCGGTTCAACGTCCTCTTTTTTCTCTTCCCCGCCAGAAACTTTTTCATCCTTTTCCGGTTCGGAAATATCCAGGGTGCTTATTACCTCTTCTGCCAGCTTTCCGTCTTTGGCTCCCGCGTTTTTCTCTACATTTTCCTTTATCCGGACGGCACGTGATTTCTGTTCGGCGAACGCCAGCGTCAATTCCCCGGCAATGTCCTCTATTTCATCATGGGCCGTCTGATACATCCGTTCCGCCACCCGGCAATATGCCGCGATAACATCCTCAATAAGCCGTATTGCTTCACGATAGCCCGGGGTATTGACCCCGGGGAGCCAGTATACCGGACTGCTCCCTCTCAATATGCCCTGCTGTTCTTCACTCAGTGCTCTATTCACGATGGCAGCGAACGCTTCCCCGGCATCATTATCACGCCACCGCGCCAGCAACCCGCTGTCGTCGCACAGCGGCCGGAGCGCGTCTATCCGCGCGGCATCGACGGCTTTCGCCGCCTCTTCCTGGATGTCTGCGATTGCCCTGCGGTATTCGGGGATAAGGGCGAGCGCCGCTTCGATGATGGAGTCGATTCCGCCGAGTATATCAATGTACATTTCAGCGTAAGAAGTACGGGCGGTTAACGCATCATTGACTTCACCGGTAATATGGGCGGGAATAGACGCAACCCAATCAGTACCGGCATCCTCGGTGGCTTCCATCCGGTCATGCAGAATGATTAAAGCTTCGATGAATTCCGCGGTGGGATCATCACACATAATCGCCTGAGCCCGGCCGCGGCCGATTCTTTTTACCGTACATAAGTCTTTCAACGAAACAGCGGTGATTTCTCCCGAAGCAATACCGGTAATGATTCCGCGGGCAATCCGCAGCAGGCTTGATTCACTGGCAAAGTCCGAAAGCGGAGACAGCCTGGCGGCCAGTTCTCTCGCCAGCGCTTTTTCGCTTTTAGAGTCCATTTCCAATCCCAACGCGGAAGCCGGAGTCATTGTTTCCATCGCCATCTCCGCCGCAGAAGCAAGCGCCTGTTCGGCAATCGTGCCGTCCTGATCGAAATCCTCGTCGGCCAGATAAGGGATACCGTCAAATGTCCCTTTCTCACGGGCAATGAGCGGCTGCTGCACGGCGAACGGTTCGCCCTTTCCGGCCATGTGAAAAACCGTATAACGATCGCGGATACGATCCCGCGTCGCCTCATCGGTATCAACATCCACCATATTGTTCCAGAGGATAAGAGCGACATCCCGCGGCGCTTCGTTCAGATCGGCAATCGCGTCGATATGAGGGATCAGGACGATTTCACCCGGATGCCAGATGAGTTTTTCTGCGTCGGTATAGAGCAGAGAAAGACGACCGGAAAGTTTTTCCAGTCTCTGACTGGCCTGTCTCTGTGAAATTCTCTGTTCCTGAGCATAACGGGAAACGAATTTGCTATCGCTGAGTGTGTCACGCATTTTGGATAAAGGCTGATTTTGATAGAAAAGACCGGAAAGGATCTGTGATCTCTGCGCCATCGCGACAACCTCGGTGAGGCGGCGCAGGTCTAAGGCGATGAACCGGACGTGAGCCGGTAACGCCTGAGCCAGAGGCGTACGGAAATATGCGGTAAGGCCGTTATCCTCGCTGATCAGCGAATCAACCATCCGGCGCCGTCCTTGCGCCCATTCCGGTAATAACGCCAGAGGGAATTTGGCAACGGCTTTCGAACTCATATCGGCCTCCATTTCGAACACCAGATTATCGAAGAGATCCAGGGCGCGTTCATATTCCTGCTGAGAAAGGATTCCCGGCAATACCAGCGGAGCGTAGAGCTCAAGGACTTCCGAAGCCCTGTTGGCTAAATTCTCCTGTTCTTCGTCGGTCAACGTAACCGGAGGAGGACGGCGGAAGCGACGCCAAATCCAGTCGACAATCCGGGGAAGCACGCTATGAATCCAGGGTGTAATTTCACCGTCACTCGCGGCGGCGTCGGATAAAGCAAGAATGTGCCGCAGCTGTACGGTCGAGGGCTGACGATAGAGAAAATTAAGACCGAACGTCTTTATTCCTGCCAGGCCGATCATGATCTTCGTCCCCAGAGGAGTAGTGGTCCGGCCGGGACGAAGCGCTAATGCCTGACGAGTTCTGCGTTCTTTCTCGTCGGCAAAATCGCGTAAACGAACCTGGGCCGCGGTAAGACGCGATATTTCCCGATACAGGCGGGGATGGGAAGACGCGTCCATTTCCCGAGTGATATACTCACCAAGACTGAACGGCATAAAACGTAATTCAGGCAGTAAAGATTCATCCAGAGTAACGTTCTCCCTGCCGAATTCCTGAAATACTTTCCCTACGGCGATCAATCGATCGATACCGTAATGATCCGGGTTGCGTAAACGGATAATACCTGACTCGATAAGTGCCAGCACTATATGATAGGCATCTTCTAAGGAAAGTGTTTCATCGTATACGATCGCCGCGGCTTCATCCTGATTCGCCGGAGTAAATTCGTATACACCCAGCGCGGCTCTCTCCTGGTCATCCAATTCGGTCAGCCGCGTGACTTGGTCCCACAGTTTCTTTCCGGCGGAGGTAAGCCTATCTTCGCTGATGTATCCCCGGTTCACCATATCCTCATACCATGATTCAGTCTCATTGACGCATTCGGGGACATCGCTGTCGGTCCGGGAAGAAGCGTCGACATCCCATTTGATCCCTTCTTCCCATTCTTTCATCGCCTGAGCGATCTCCAGCGGTGAAGCGTCCCGGCGGACACTGGCCAGCCGGACGACGTTCTGCTGATTGGCTTCGATGAGAAGACGGTTACATACCTGAAGGATAAGGCGGCGCACTTCGGCCGCGTCGCCTTCGGCCTTGGCTTTCTCGATCGCTTCGGCTTCATCGTTACGGATTCGCCAATCGGCTAACGAAATACTTACCGCGGCCCGGCCGTCGATACGGCGCTGTGTCGCGACGACTGCCCCGGCGGGAGTATAGTTCCATCTTCCTCTCATCTGGACAATAGAAGGCATAATCAACGGATTGGCGGCGATAATCAACCCTTTGGCTTCGGCGACAATCCGTTCAAATTCAGCAAGGTTGATCCGCGCGCCGATATTGGAGGCTTCGTATAACCCTAACGCGAACACTACCAGACGGTCGCATTCTTCACCCATCGCCCGGGCCCGCTGAATTTCAGCGATGGCTTCTTTTATAGTATCGAAAGAAATCTTCTCGCCGTCGGCGTAAAGGAACCGATACCCTCTGCCTGTCAGCCGATCCTGAGCTAATTGATACGCTCCTTCCAGATGTTCGGCGCTGTTTCCGGTAATCACGACCACATCCGGCTGCTGGCCATCCTGATCAAGGTAGGCATCTTCTTCCTTTTTTCCGATCATTCTCTCACTGAGAGCGAAAAGCGCTTCCGCCGGCATATCCAAAGCATCGAACATCCAATCCGAGGTATCGGTATCGACAAACTCCAATTCTTGTAAAATGTCCTGAGTGGGATCCCGGTCGAAAATGTGCAGTTCGGCGCCTAAAAGCTGGGTAAATACGTTCTCAAATCCCGCGGGGCTGGCGGTAAGCAGGATATATCCGGCCGAATCGGCCAGCGAATCCCCATAACTGACCGGATCATCGGTCTTGCTCAATAAGGCATTCAGCCATACTCCCGGCCGGGTATAATGCCGGATGGCGATCATAACACCCCGGGCGTTCATCGGCCGGCCGTCCACTTCCTGGGTAGCAAACTGCGTCCGTTCCTGAGCAAATCCGGTTTCGGGGTTTTTGGTGTGATATCCAATAATATTGCCCTGACGGTCGTATTCCAGGCCGTAAAACTGAGCGCCTTTATGACCGGTGACGAAGGTATACGCCGCGCCGCTGATGAATTCCCGCAGTTGCGCGGGAGTATATTCGTTCAGGAATCCGGCTATGGCACGCAATTCTTCTTCGGTGTAGTCATGATCTTCGTCCTGGGGATTATTTCCGGCGGCATAGTAGGCGTCAATAATCTCCTGAAGTCTCTCCAGGTCTTCGCTTGCTTCCTGGAGATTACGGATAATGGAGGTTTCTCTCAGGGGAATAAACTGAGCTTCATCGGACGCGTCACCTTTGTGTTCGATGACCGAACGTAATTTATTGGCCTCTTTTACCTCTTCGTGACTGAGCCAGTAAATCGCCATATGAGCCGCTCTCTCTAAAGAATACCGGGCTTTTTTATCGGCGGATAAACTATTCCAGTTGATTTGTCCGGTTCCGAACACCAGATTCGGCGCGGCGATTCCCACCTGAGGTTCGTCTCCGGCAACGAATACGCCTCTTAACTGGTTGTTCGATTTCAGACTTTCGAACCCGTGAATATCGGTAATATTGATAGAACCGGGACGGACGATGACCGGAACGGTACTCATCTGTTCGCCGGTAATGATATTGCGTTCGATGCCGTAAAACGCCGGATTCCGGCTCAATCCCTCTAAATGGTTTTTCTGGGACGTAACGAACAAAAACGGCTGATCGGCATACCGTTCAGCGGCGATGCGTAACGCCAGCAAACTGATCTCCGTCTTCCCCGCGGCGAAATTCGCTCCGAAGACGACGCGGGGTGTTGAATGCTGGTGTTTGAAGGCGTCGATATAGCTCAGCTCAAACGCCATCAGAGCCAGCTGAAGCGGGTCGTGTTCCCACGCGGCAACGCGGGGTGAGATATGCTGACGCAGAAAATCCTGCGCCCGAGATCTCTCGATACTGGCAACGGCGATAACCCGCCAGGGTTCCATGTCGTTCAAATGTTCAGGCAGAGATACCGCGCCGATATCATCCTGATTCTGTAAATATTCTATAACTTCAACGAGTCGTTCACCAATACGCTTGGCTTCCTCCACGGTAGAGATGGCGGGAACAGGCTGGGTGGGATCATTGACGGAACGGGTAGACTGATATTCCGGCGGAGCGTTGGCCACAATGCTTGTTCCTACTCCGTTTGCCTGAGGACGAAAATATCTTTCTTCCGACTGCGGTAACCATATGTCATGTGGTTTATTATCCGCATCAGTAAACCGTACCTGAAAATATCCGTTGACCGTATTACCGGTAAGCAAGCCGGTACGATATACATGGTTGTATCGGGTAAGAGCAATCGGCATCGCGAACCCGTGCATGACCGATAAAGCCGGGCCGACATATCCGGTAACCGGCTGAGCCGCGGCATCGCCTTCGGCTACAACCGTTACGTGCCAGCGTCCCGGTCTCTCTTGGTAGGCATACATCTCGGCAAACTCATTGCTGACAGGAATTTTACCGTCGTTTACCGCCTGGGCAACGGCGGCACAATCAACGACATATTCTCCTTCGTCTTCTCTTCCCGAAAAGCCGCGGAAGACGTCATTCACTCTTTGCGGATCACGAGTAACGACATTCGCCGCGCAATAAAAACAGTTATCCTCAGCCGCCGGGGTACGGCCGTTCCCGTCGGCGCCGACGACACCGGTGAAGTCACCGGTACCAATGACATCCTGTAACTTACGGGAACCCTGCGGCGGTTCGGATACAACCACCGAAGCCCCGGCATTGATACCGGCCAAGGCGTCTCCCATTTCATTAACACTCTTGCCGCTCTCATAAAGAAGCGCGTACCGGTTAAAATCAGCGTGCCAGCGGTCACCTTCTTTCACGGGGAAATACCGGTTATCCCTGCCCGGCCCTTCTACGATAAGCCAGTCACCTTCACTCATATTCCCCGTGCGGCTTAATACATCGACCTGCTCATCTATCTTCAGGTCGGTAAAATTATCTAATCCCGACTCAATGCGGCGGGCTTCTTCGGCGGTAATGGAACTGACCGGAGAAAGCTCAAGACGTACGTTCCCGTAGAAAAATCCCTTATGTTCGGTCCGGGCCGCCGGTCGAGACTGAGCTGCCCGGCTACGAACGAGATTGGTGAACGCATTGGCGATCATATCGTACGCTGTTTCGCCCCGGCCGGTATTGCGGTAGGCCTGAGTCGCCTGAAGCAAATTGACCATGACCGCGTCATGGTGGGGAGTAACGTACCGGCCGCGGAAATTATCGAACCCTTCCTGAGGAACTTCCCATAACGCCTGGAACCAGGCCCGGCGTTTGGGATCGCTGGGCGGAACGATAACCGGACCCCAGACATCCTCGGCACCTGCTTTCCTCTGGAACGTGAATAAGTTCAACAATAAGACCCCGGTCAGCATTTCCCGGACATATTCTTCGACGATGAAGTCCTGCGCCCTCATGAATCCGGCTCCAAATATATTCTTCCGGGAGGTCGAGATGATCACATCACCCATCTGGCGGGAAATGAAATGCTGAATAACGTTTAGAAACGGAATATTCATCAATCCCGGATGTACCAACGGCCCTAAGAAATGCATTAACGGCGGAAAAACCAATCCGACCTTGAATCCTTCCCAGGCGTATTGACTGGCAAGGAGTGTCATTAACTGCGTATTGGACATATTCATGTACATCGATGCCGGTTCGCCTCTGCCTAACGCTTCCTGCATCAACCGCATCCGCTGAAGCTCCTGATAGGTCAACCCGCTTCCGATGAGCGTATCGGCGGATATATCGCCCAGCGCCTCCAGCATGGAACGTTCGAAATCTTCCCAGCCGAACATCACCGCTAGGGTACGGGCCAGAGGGCTGATTTCCTTACCCGGTTCGGCGTTGAGCAGCTGGTTATACGTCCAGGCCTGAAGGAACGGTGTCGTGGCCATCATCGTCGTCATCGCCGGCAGAAGATGCAGAACCTGCATGCCCATTCCCCCGAGCATGTATTTGGGATGCAATCCCGTTCCGGTCTCTTTCAGGATTGTTCCGATATTGGCGAACCCGGGGCCGAACATACCCAGTAACATTCCGCCGATCAATGAGGCCTTGTAGATCTGATAAAACTCTTCCTTATACGGTTCGGGGATAAAATCCTTGCGGGCGGCAAAATCACCACCCCAGGCCCAGAGATACATTCCACTCCAGTAAAAACTCCACAAGCTATGCCGGCCGAAGGTCACCGGAACACTTTCATCGAGAACCCAGCGCGGGTTAAGAAACGCGTTTTTAATCCCGGCTAATCCGCGGAAGGCGCCGGTCATCGTCACCAGCCCCAGAGCGATGGTAATAAACATTCTATCTTCGGCATCTAAGTTCTCCGACCAGGGAGCATAGTTGATCGCCCAGTCTCCTCCGCCGAACGCCGCCGACCAGCCCAGTAAAGCAAGATTCTTACGATTGAACACCAGCTTGTACCACGGTAAGTCGTCGGCGATATCTTTCTGCGCCCGCCAGAATAACGCGCGCCAGCCTTTGGCGGTGCCGCTTCCGGCCTTATTTCCTGCCGACA
>CAZABB010000002.1:34229-36888 GCA_964483625.1 uncultured Planctomycetia bacterium
GACATCCGGGAGCTGAGGGCGAAACTTAACGCGACGATCAGGACACCTTTGAGCATCTGTTTCTGTTCGGCATTCAACAGTCCTTCTCTCTCCAGGGTGTTGGGATTATCGGTAGGACTCATCTTTAATCCCAGCAGTCCTCCCATAATGCCCAGGAGGGAAATCGCCCGCCACCCTAAGGCAACGGTTCCTCCGCCGGGAAGTGCTACTTCGGCAACAGCATTGGTTCCCATTGTCCAATATTCACGGCTTCCCAGAAGCTTCCAGAACGTCTCTCCCGCCGCCTGCGTCGCCGCTAATTCTTCGGTACGGGCGGCCGCGCCGATATAATTACGGTACATAACGTATCCCAGGGCTGAGACCACCGCGCCGATTGCCGAATGAGTCATCGCGTTGGAGAACTGATACCGGCCTCCGTACTGATCGGGATCAATCAGCCAGCTCATTGCCCCGCCGGTAAGGCCGGTGAACGCGCCCGCGCCGGCGTAGAACATACCACGCAGGAGGCCTAAAGGAATCGAGCGGCCGAAAATCTGCCACGGCTGGGTGATGAACCGGGACATGGCCCACCGGGCCCCGCCGAATATCAGCGTTCCCATCAACGCCCCGATAACCGTATCAAAAGTGATATGTCTCCAGTTGGAAAGCGTAAAATACTCTTTGCCGTTGCGTTTGGCGTCATAGTACCCTCCGGCGACCCGGATGGTAATCCCGCCGGCAGCCGCGGCGACCCAGGCCATTACTCCCGTTTGACGAATACATCCTACCGTAAACCGGGTAAGGAAATATGCTCCCATAGCGTAAGGCGATAACGGACCGAAATGCACCATTGAACCGGCGATACTGCCCAGATTATAAAATAACAGGCTGGTAACCATAGCGGAACCCACTACAAGGAAGAAGGTATTCCAGTCCCCCTCAGCGCTATCAATAAATACAACCTGCGCGCCATAAGAGACCGCGGCGAAGCCTCCCCACCCAAGAGAACGAACCAGTGCTCTCCGGGCAAGCGTACCTAAGGCGCTGAATCCCGCGCTCCATCCTCCCTGGAACATCCCGACCAGAACCATCGCATCATACACCAGCAATGCCGCGGCAAAACCGCTGATGATACCCGCGGCCGCGATGGTTAATGCGTCGTTCCAGTCATGGAACGCGGCGTGACGTAACGGGCCGCGGTTACTGGATACATATATACCGCTCACCGCGCCGAATGCGGCACCAAGCCCTACGGCGATAATGACCGGGATCGCGCTCCCGCCGCTTAAGAAAATAACGACACCGGCAACGGTTCCTCCGATCAGGGCTACCGCGACGACTTCGGCGGGATGGGCGCCCCGCGCGGTCCACTGGAATTCTTCGACGAAATACTGTACCTTCCCGTGCTCTCTTATGTAGCCGATCTTTGCCGCCGCGACCATCAGCGCCAGATCTTCAAATTGAGCGTGCGCCTGGCGGATATCTTCATCAAAAGAAAGATAAAATAACGATTTTAAAGCGTTGCTGATATTTTCCTTCACTAAAAGGGATTCGGTTATCTTCCGCTGTTGTTCGGCCAATTGAGCGATACCGCTGTAAATGGAAGCGAGCGGGAACGCTTTATTCACCTCACTATTCAAGACGGTAGCTTTTCCGGCCAGATCAGCGATATCGCCGTAGAGTTCGGCCAAGACGAATGCTTCATTTACTTTCTTATTCAGGGCGCCGGCTTTACCGGTAAGATCAACGATATCCCCGTAGAGTTCGGCTAACACAAATGCTTCACTCACTTTCTTATTCAAGACGCCGGCTTTACCGGTAAGATCGGCGATATCGCCGTAGAATTCACCTAAAGGAAATGACTCCCTGATTTTAACATTCAAGAAGCTTGCTTTACCGGTGAGATCGGCGATATCACCGTACAATTCAGCCAATACAAACGCCTCATTGACCGCGGAATTCACTCCGCCGGCCTTCGCGATTAAATCAGTAAGCGCCTCGTACACCTGCTTTCCCAGAGGGAACGCTTCGCTTACCGCTTCGTTGAGATCGGCCGCCTTTCCGACGACATCGGCGATATCACCGTACAGCTCAGCCAGAGGGAAGGCCTCGTTGACCGCTTCGCTTACATCCGAAGCTTTGGAGGTCAAATCGATGATCTTCTCGTATAATTCTATTGCCGGGAACAAGCCGGTGATCGCCTGATCGATCTTCTGAGGCAATACATTCAGTTCGTAATCGGAATCGGCGATCTGCTGGATCACGGCAAGATCACTGTTTTCCGAAGAAATACCCTGCCATGACTGGACATCTTCACTATAGGTAATCCCCGCGTCCGCTAAATCTCCGGCCAAGCGGTCGTATTCCTGGTTAAACTGCCGGCAGTAAGCGAGTATATCCTGAACATCACCGGTAAAGGGAGGAATCTGCGAGCCGTTTCCGTTCTCGTCGGATTGATCATTAAGCTGGAGAGCTTCCACCAGCGCTTCGTACCGTTTGGCGTTCGTGGTATATGTCTGATATGCTTCATCACTGACTAACGTAAGGAAATCAGTAAAGTTTTCTTTTACCTCATCCGGGATATTCAATACATTGTTTTCATAGGTAGCGCCGAAATCAATCAGCCCGTCCCAGATGGTCTCAAAATTCTCTTCATAGGCGGTATTAAACGCGATTGCCG
>CAZABB010000002.1:36988-61383 GCA_964483625.1 uncultured Planctomycetia bacterium
CATCGGTCATAAGTTCCATGTACTGACCGAAGTTCTCTTTCATCCCGTCCGGCAGGGTTAACACCTCAGTCGCTGCGTTATATTCGACGCCGGACACGTTCATCAGTCCGTTCCAGATACCTTCGAAGTTCTTCTCGAATGTCGTATTGAACGTTCTGAGGTTTTCATTGAGGGTTTCGATGTCTCC
Organism: uncultured Planctomycetia bacterium; assembly: GCA_964483625.1. Taxonomy (GTDB): domain Bacteria; phylum Omnitrophota; class Gorgyraeia; order Duberdicusellales; family 4484-171; genus JAFGQU01. The sequence goes on from CAZABB010000002.1 coordinate 37,176, forward strand.
AAAAAAGTCGACTTCCTTCAGGCCGAGTGCCTCTTCGGAATCGGCAATACCTAACGCCTCTATCACTGCTTTATAGCGCGGATCACTTATATGGTCTATATATGTTTGATATTCGGGATTCTCGGCCGGCGTGCGTCCTTTCCGGAAAGAATTCACATTCTCCAAGTCGATCTTATAGAGGTATGTTCCGGTTTTCATGAAGCTGTCAACGCTGAACTGTGTGGGATTATCGGGATCATCGGCAACACAGAAGAATACGATGCCTCGGGAATTCTCTAAGAGTACCCGATCGTCGATATGATTATATTCATCGATATAAGAGCTCAAGATAACGGTCTCCTGCAGAGTAAGGTGAGCATTAGGATCGGCCGTTAAGGTATTAAGTATCCCCTGAAGAACCTGCTCATCCCCGGGCACTTCAAACGTATAGCCGGAATCGGGAGAGAGCAACTTCCCTAACTGGTCGGTCAACAGGGCAATGCTTCCCGGATTGGAAAGGTTCGCCAGAGGAGAATCTGGATCAAGACCGGCAAAGGGATACAGGCCGCTGTTGGCCGCCGGAGAAAGGATCATCCATCCCTTGTTTTCGTATTCGGCAAATTTATCAGCCCAGACCATGACACCGTCTTCTGCCGGCGTGGGCATAACATTCAACGCGGTCACGGTAAACGCGACAAAGTCGAAATAATCCGCGGGAGAAAGGTCAAGGGAATGATCGAGTTTATATTCGATCCCATTGATGAATGTATTGAATTCTCCCGCCGTTACGCTGTCTAAATTAAGCGAAGTTCCGCTGAGATGAGCTAATGCCGCCTGAAGGGATCTCTCCGTTTCTTCCGGTGTCATCAGCGCGGTTGCCGGCGGAGCCTGACTGCCGGGAGTACCGCCGTTCTGGCCATTCAGCATCTCGTTCACCTCGGCAAACAGCTGATAGGCAACCTGATATTGAGCGAACTCGTGAAGGGCGGCCTGGTCATGCACATACCATCTTCCTTCGGCATTTCGTTCGATACCCATCGTATCGGCAACGTTGATGACATCGCTCATATTGATATCTATATTGCCCTGAATGAGATTATCCCAGACCATATCTATCTGATCGGAAGTGAGATTGCGCGGGTCGTCCACACTGATGCCCAGACCATGAAGCTGTTGGGAAGTGATCTCCCCCTGATCGATGAAGGCCACGACGATCGCGGCTTCTTCATCCAGGCTGTCATCGGCGCCGAAAGCGCCCTGGGCCTGGACATCATCGAACAGCCAGAGTTTCCAGAGTTCGTAACTGGCCTGGTCCGGACCGTATCCGGGAAGCCGGTCGGCAAAGTGGTCATAATATACTTCTTCCAGAGTAACCTCCATCTCCGGAGCCAGGAGCATCGAAATATCCTGCAAAGCTTCTTCGGCGGCTTTAATGGTATCGATCGAAAGCGGCGCGTTTTGGATGGCCGCAATATCCTCATGATAGTCGGCGGTATCGACCCAGGTCCAGAAGTCTTCCAAAAACGTCTGCATGCCCGAGGTGAACGCGGAAGATTCCGGCGGCAGACTACTATTATAGGTAAGCAATTGCGATAAGTTATCCTGCTGGGCCTGAATCTTTTCTTCGTAGGCTTTCTGGGCGGGAAGACGGAAATAAGGTGATCTCCCGGAATAATGGCTTAATCCCAGGTAAAACCCTGCCTGAGCGTAATCGCCGAATCCAGGGCCGTCGGCATCGATATCAACGGGAACTAAACCGTTCGCGTCGGGCTCTTTCCGGGAAAGTCCGGTAAATAACTCGACGGTATCATAATAGGTAGTTTCAAGGACGTCTTGTGAATAGATGGGAAGGGAAGTGATGTTTATTTCGTCGGCAATATCTTCAGCGCGGTAAACTCGCTCGCCGATTCCGTCAACGTTTACCACAACCAGATTGCCTATCTTTCCAAGCGCGGTTCCTGAGAGGTTATTGCCGGCAACGTATTGGACTCCGTCAACGTTTGTATGCGGCAGGATATGGTTATTGTCAATAATGAACTGTTGCGCTCCCGGTGCAATCGCAACATCCTGGCTGAGAGCAGTGATCGGACAAAAATCAAGCGCAGCGCCTGTTACGGGAAAGGACCGCGGCGGCCCCTGCGGCAAATAAGGTATTCCATCTATCGAAACATAGAACGAATCGTCAGCACTTGTATATAAAGACGAAGTATAGTCGTCAGGGAAACTCATCAATGCCTGTTCATCGGATAGATATCCCGAGCTCGAATAGGGATACAGACTACTGGTAAAGCTCTGGGGATCGGGAAGGACCGCTTCGGTATCCATGGCGGCAAGCGGCGGAACGGTAATCAGATTACCGTGAAGGCCTTCCATATACTCCTGCGTCACCAGATAATGAACTCCCGGCCCGGCCGACCCCGGCAGGAGCGGAATAGAATTATTAAAACTGAACATACTGAGGCCGCTCGCGGGCGAAGAAGCGGACACATCGGTAGGATCAAAAGCGCACATCTCGTCTAATAAGGTCAAAGATGACATTTCCTCTCTCCCGGATAAAATGATTCCATCCCCGGCGGTCGTAGTCTTACCTGCCGATTCGGAGGAAAGAACGGATAAAAAGGCGTCTTCATCGGAAGAATCGGCGGTATACAATACATTTCCGGTCCATACCCTGTCATCTCCTTCGGAAAAGGTGATTTTCTCACCCGTTGCCAGGGATTGGATGAAATACTCTCCGGTCTGTTCGTCAACCCGTACCTGGACGGCTTCATAATGACCGATATAAGTGCCCGGCATAACCGTCAGGGGTGCCACCGCAGTTGCGTCCGTCGTCGACACCCCGGTATTATCATTGTTCTGCGAAGTGCCCGGGACCGTCATATGAATGATCGCGGTCGTCCCCTCGCCCTGGCGCATAAAGGATTCGGGAGAAGAAACACTCTGGAAAGAACTCGGAACATTGTAATAACTGAGCGTAGCCGCTACCACGTTTATGCCCACCTGGACGCCCGGTTCCGGCGCGATCCCGTTATTCATCATCGTAATCGTATTGTATACATCGTCAAGAGATACCGCTGCCGACGATGAAAAGGAAGTAGTATTCCCCATGCCGGAAAACGGAACAATGCTGTAACTGCCGCTCAGAACGTCAAAGGAATAATCTCCTCCCAGAGCATAATCCTGAGAGAACGGCAAAGAATACGAATATGCGTTGGAGAGCTCCAAGGGAGAACTATAATAATAAGAGCTGTCGGCAAAGGCGATATCCAGAGAACCGTAATAACTGTTGACGATCTGGTATATGCTCATCACCGTACAGTTGATATCGCCGGCGGATCCGGTAACTACGGGCGGATATGACGACGACAGAGAACTATAGTCGACAATGCTGAAATCAAGTCCGGTAGGAGTCATTAACGCCGGAACCGGTAGGCCTGAGTCGTTAAAGTCCAATGTGATGATATCGGGAGTTATCTGAGTATAGGTAATGTACATCCCGGTCTGAGTGTTGTTTTCGAAAACCGGAATAAAATTGTTGTACGGATTGTACATGGTATGGTTGCCGTTCGAGGGATCATAGTTCATCTTCAATCCGGAGCCGATGTCGACATAGGTATCTCCGTCCGAACCGGTGTAATAATTCACCCCTAAATTATCCAGATCGGCAAAATTATTTCCTGCCGCATGCCAGGCCGCCTGAGCCGCTTGAAGAGCTAAATCGGCGTTTCCCGTAGCCTGCATGACCGCGTTCCACGCCGCGTCACCGGCCGCTCCCTGCGCATCTCCGCCCGGCGGCGGTGTATACCCATCATCCTCATACGAACCGATGTAGGAATAAATGCCGCTTTGTCCGTCATTTCCTCCTTCATCCCAGTTATCACCGTCGCCGCGATTGTTATCATAGGTCCCGGTACGGTTACCGTTAGAATCAAGACGGCAGCCGTCATCAGAGTAAGTGACTAAACCGTCGTCACTGGTATAATCAGCACCCCAGATATCGGTCATCTGGGCCATGGTAAGCTCTTTACCTATATATAGGTCCTGAGCCTCTACTAAGGCTTCAATCGTCTGATCATCGCTTAAACTGTATTTTTCCTTGAATTCATCCAATGTTAACGTCTCATCCCCGTCGATAATCCATGTATCACCATTCTCGTCGATCATCAACGTCACATAGTGATTATCGATATGGATGATCGATCCGGAAGTTAAGTCTTCTATATCTGATACGGTTAGTTCGATACCGTAAAGACCGGTCACCTCAGATAATCCGGCCATTGAAGTTTCAAACTGATCCGTATCATGATTATAACGGGTATAAGGAGCTAAGAAGATTCTTGCCTGGTCTAAAGATATCCCTAAAAGAGTAGAAAGTGCCTGAATAGCACAGTTATAGGAGATAGAGGAAGTGCTTTGAGAGGAATGGGAAAAATAAACCGTATCATTTGAAGCAATATTCTGTACCGGAGGTGCGGTGCTTGTGTTATTAGGATTATATTTTAATGCATTAATTGCTGATTGAATTTCGGGATTATTGTACCATTGGTTATGTTCAAAAGAATAAGACGCCTCAGTATCGGCATAAACCTGAGGTTGACTGGTAATACTGCCTTCTGTATGATTCACCTGTGAATCGGCGGTAACGATTGGAACCGTATCATTTACTTCTAATACGCCATTGATGAATGTAACCAAATCTTCATAAATAGCTATGGCAATCTCCTGAGATTCGCTACTTTGCGTTCCTTGTTCCTGGACGGTTTCCTGAGCGCTATCAATTTGTTCGGCAATGTCATCCAACTCTTCACTCTCGCCATAGGCGTCTTCAAGATGAGTGTGAATACGATTTGCCCAATAAAGAAGTTCCGGGGTAACCCCATGGTTATTCAGGTAGTAGTTCAGAACGCGGGAAGGTATGCCAGGCAAACGAGTTGCCCAAGTAGCCGCGAGAGTATCACCGGTGTGATTAACCGTATCACTATTCTGACCATAATTTCCATTATTAACCGTATCATTATCCTGACCCGCCTGAGTAAATTGAGGAACCAATGCCGGCATATGATCTATATCTTCCTGATCATAGGGATTCGCCGCGTATACTTCCGGGAAGAAGAAATCTTTCACGTTATCGAAAAGTTTCTTGAACGAACTTTGGGTTTTTTCTTCATTGGGAAAATAGAATTTTTGTGACTGATGATGATAAAAGGGAAGGATATAATTAAGCAGGTCGATTTTTCCAGCCCAGGTAAACTCATTACATAAAAATACCGCGATAACTGCGATACAAAGAAACTTAACCAAAATGTGTTCTCTCCAGTTACTAAACATCAAAAACCTTTGGTTCTCACTATTTCGTAAGATCCGCCTCTGGCGGATGTCAAAAAAAGCCGAGTTATCTACACTTATAACTTAAGTTTCGACAACCCGGCTATCCTTCTTAAAAAAACCTGATTTTCTGTTAACTTCGTGGCTTTTAAGGACCCGTGGCTTTCCGCCCCGTAATTACTTACGGTTTGGCTTTTTTTCGGCCTTAAATCTTTTCTGTGACCTTATTTTCATCCCCAGTACCATAATATACAATATTCACCACATATTTGTCAAGTATTTAGCCAAACTTTTGTTTTCATCCCTCCCCTTTCACACCTACGCGGTGTGATTCAGGAAAAGATTGGATCTTTTACCTATATATAACACACACCGCCGGTCATATGCAACCTCCTCTCCCTTTTTTCTTAAATACCCCCTTTTCACGTCTATGCGGCGTGATAAGAGAAACGAACCAACCTCTGCACACTCCGAGAGTGTGCAGAGGATAGTATGAAATGATACGGTTATGATATCCCAATAACCACAAACCCACCACCTCCACTCCCGGAGTAGAGGTGGAAGAAAAAGAAATCACGCTATGTGATTATACAAAATAAGCGGCGCTTAAAATGCAAAATTAACGATGCCACACTCTTCAATTGTCCGCCTTCCGAAGAGATGGTTTTAGTACGATAAGATTGTTTATTTAACTTTTTATATGGAAGCGTTTACATCTCTATATATTTTCACGGATATTGCTCCCCGGTATAAAACAAATATCCGGCTTATCTTGAATTTGTTTTCGCAAATATGGTATATATTGGTTGTTATGAGCAGAGTAAAGATATGTACAATTTGTGGACAGCCATTTTATCCGAACAAATATCACCCCAATCAGGAAGTATGTTCTGCCCCGGATTGCCAGAAAGAACGCCAGCTTCATAATCAGAAGAAATGGCGCAAACGTAATCCTCACTATTTCCGCTATAAAGAGCGAAAAACCGAGTGGGAAAAGAAACGGGCAAATTATCTGGCAACCTGGCGCCAAAATCATCGTGACTATTTCAAGCAATACCGTATGTCCCGCAAGCAAAAGTTGGATATCGATCTTGAAAAATAAATCTTCCCTTAAGCTATATGAGGCACTGAAAACAGTGGGAATATTTGTCTTAAGGTCGATAAAACCCGACATCGAGTGCCCGGGAACATCCGTAACTAGAGCGCGATCGCAGGAAAAGCACGGGGGGCAATACGACAATTTGGTAAATTAAGAATGTCCGGGTTACCGAACTTCGAAGAAGCCCAGGTAAGCCGGCTTTTTTTTACCCCCCACCGCAGAGATCCTGCCGACAAATATGCGATCCTGAAACGAAGCCTTGTATGGTCCAGCGAAAGGATCGCAAGAGGACATTATACCGAATACCTGACACATAATCAGAATACAGCAAAAATATGGAATATTACCATAATTTCTCCAGGTCTGGTTAAGGGAAGATATTTTTCGGAATATTAACCGTATCATGCGATTACAATGTTTTATTCATAATCTTCGAATATTATACCATACCTTTTTTCTCTACCGTATCAACTGTATCACCATACTCCTTGACAAATACATTATAATAATGTATAGTTAATTTAAAACTGTATCAATTATATGTATCTTTTTCCGATACATTGAGATATGATGGAAATTTCGATAAAAAGATTTATTTACATAATTTTGCCTCTTGTAGCTACGGTATGCATCTGGTCGGGAAACATCAGTTTAGCAACTCTGGCAACGAATCCGCAGGATAAATTCACCCGGATCGTAACCGAACGCATTAATTTCTTTCTGATTTACCCTCAACAGGCCCGGGAAAAAGGACAGGAAGGCGTTGTCTATGTTACGTTTAAAATCGACGCTCAGGGTATGGTCGAGAACTTAAAAATTGCCCAGACCAGCGGCTATCCGCTCCTTGACCGAGCAGCTCTCTGGGCGGTAAAAAACGCGGTCCCGCTTCCTTCCCCTCTTTCTTTTTATTTCGATAAAGAAGAATCTTCCCTGACATTACCTTTGGCCTTTAAGCTTCGTGCTCAAGGGGCAAAGATGAAAAAAGAACCCGATACACCTATTCCTATGGTAGAACTCCCCCTGCTGTTGCCGGAAGATGGGGAAGAACAACATCTCAAAGAAGCCGTCCTTCTTGATGAGAAATCGATACGCCGGGGTTCCGATGTCCAAGAAAAAGAAAAGCTCTCGCCTCAGGAAAAAATGCGGATCAAATATATCGGCCGTATTCAAAGTATTGTAGATTTTTACACGTTCTATCCGGAAGAACTTCAAAAAGAAAACATTGAAGCTCAAACAATCGTACATACCACCATCGGGTCCAATGGAAGAGTACGCGATACGAAAATCGCAAAGTCCTCCGGGTTTCCGGTTCTTGACCGGGCCGCGCTGTTTATTCTCGATGCCGCGCAACCGTTTCCTCCTCCGTTTGAATTAGCCAAAGAAGAAGTAACCATCGCGTTACCCGTTTCGTTCTCCCCGATGAAAACGGATGAACCGGAACCCGAACCGATTGAATTTCCGCAGCAAGGAATTCCGGCTGAAGACGCCCCCCGGACCCGAACCGTATTACTTGCTGAAATCGCCGGTGACCTGCAGGTCCTGTTTGATATTGCCAAACAGAATTCGTATCCCCTGAAAGTCGCCGAAAACCAGATTACCCTGGCAAAATCGAAAGTACGCGAAGCGCTCCGGAATATGTTTCCTTCGGTCAGCCTCGAATATTCCCATACCGAAGGAGAGACGATCGCCGAATCCCATGAGAGCCGCAGTTATGGTGTGCGCGGCCAGCATATCCTCTGGGATAACGCTCAACGTCGCAACACCCTGCAGAAAGAGAAATTAAACGTAAAAGTCTCTCAGGATAATTACACCAAAATCGAGCAACAAATTCTCTACGATACGGCCCGGGCATATTATCAATACCAGAAAGAACGACAATCCCTGGCTATCCTCGAAAAATATAAAAAACGTTTCGATGTTTATTTTGATATCGGCAATTCTCTCGAACAGGGGCAGCTGATTACGAAAATTGAAGCGCTCAAAATACAGAACTTCTATCAGAGGCTCGAAACCGAAATCCTCGCGCAGGATAATCTCTATCAACTCTCTCTTACGAATTTAAAGAAGGTTCTGGGAATGGACCATACCGATCCCCTCCCCCCCCTAAGAGACGTTGAATTCCGCCAAACGTATACCTTCGACCAGCCGATCAATGAAGTCATCGATCTGGGCCTGGCCAAACGGCCGGAAATCGCTATCTGGGACCAAAGCGTCCAGGCGACCGAACTGGGCCTGAAAGCGACCAAGGCCGAAAGTAAACCAAAAATAATTGTCGACGGATTCTGGGGGCAATCGGGAGAAGCTTTCGGCCCCCAATCTCTGGATTTAGGTACCAACTGGGCAATCACCAGCCGGATGGTCTGGTTATTCGGAGAGAGTTCCATGGAGGCTTCCTATACAACTGAAAAGAGCATCCCGACGGATTTTTCTCAGGTATCGAATAAAACCGAAGCCAATACCATGGGATTCAAACTGAATATCCTCGATAAATTCCGCTATTCTACCGAAGTTGCCGAAGGAGAGGTTGCCGTGCAGCAGGTACGCGATGAATTCACCAAACTCAAACGGGACATTGCCTGGGAAATCAAGGAAGCTTACCTGACGTATTCAGAAACCTTACGGCGCATCGTGAGCATCAGAAAAGAAATAGAAACGATCGGGAAAGAGCTGGAATTAAAAAAACAGTTGTTTAAATTAGGCGAGGCTGATCTTTCTGACGTGATGGAAGTCGAAACCAAGAAGCTGACCGATGAGCTTTCTCTGGTAAAGACCGGAACGACTCTCTATCTCTCACTCATCACTTTAGATAAAGCCACGGGGTTTCATTTAAACATTTTGGAGGACCTATGACCAAACGATTATCGATACTTGCTTTCATTTTCTTCTTCCTTTTTTCTTCGACACATACCGGTTTCACCCAGAAAAGCGCTTTGGAGAAACTACGTCAAAGAAAAGAACGGCGTAAAGAGCAGGAAAATCAACAAGAGAAACAGGAGTTGCCGACCGAAGAGACATCACAGGAACCACCGCCGGATACATTCACTCCTATGGAAAAACAGGAAATCCCGGTTATGGCCTATGCCATCACCAAAGTGCCTGAATTCAAGGAAACGCTTGGGGTACTGGGTACGATCACTCCCTTTACTCAGGTAGACTTAAGCTTTCCCCTGCAGGGGGTCGTAAAACACATCTATGTCGAAGAGGGAGAAAAAGTACAGGAAGGACAGCTCCTTGCCGAGCTTGACGAGAAAGATTTTATCCTGCGCAGCGAATTCTCGCAGGGACGCTATGAGGCCGAACAAAGCGTCTTGCGTTCGATGGAGAAAGAGTTTGAAATCAAACAACAGCTTCATGATATGGGAGCCATTCTTTCTCAGACTCTGGAAAAATTAAAGCTCCAAATCGAAGCGCAGCGACATCGCATGGAATCGGCAAAAAAAGAATGGGAGCTGGCGGAAGAAGCCCTCAAACGCATCAAACTTTATTCTCCCGCCGTGGGGAAACTCGATAAAAGAAATATCGAAGAAGGAGAATTTGTCTCCCCCAATCAACCGGCGCTTTCCATCTTGAAAATCGAGAAAGTCTACGCGGACATCGGAATTACCGAGAAAGATATTTCCAAAGTCAAACGCGGACAGCGCGCCGAACTGGTAGTAGAAGCGTATCCCCAGGCAATATTTGAGGGCATTGTTACCAATATTTCTCCCTCTGTCCGCGGTTCTTCGCGGACTCTTTCTCTACGCATTGAAATCGATAACAAACGGTACGACCATAAGCTCCTTCCCGGCATGTTCGTTAAGGGAAATATTATCCTCTCCCAGCTGCGAGACGTGTATATTATCCCGAAAGACGCCCTCTTTTTCAGCGGGCAAGCGTATGGAGTATACATCGTCACTCCTCAGGGAGATATTTCGCCGGCAGACCTAGAAGAAGGCCAAGCTACCGGCGAATTCAGCGTAAAGAACATTGCGCCAACATATGTCGGCGAAGAATACGTTGCGGTGAACAGCGGTTTGCGGGAAGGCGAACTGGTCGTCACACAAATGCAGGGCAAAGTCAATCCTTATGCCGTTGCCAAAATCATCAGTATCGATCATTACGAAGAGAGCGAGTCGCTGGAAGAGACGTTCTTTCAGTAAGAGGGTGCAAAATGTTATTTCTTGTTAAAAAAGAAGGTATGTGATGAAATTTCTAATACTAAGCATGTTCTGTTTTATCTGCGCGGTTTCCTCTTTCGCGCAATCAACAAAGTTCAGAAAAGGCGGTGAGGCCGGCGTCCCGATTATTACTCAGTCACGGGATGCCGTAGACCAGGAAAGCCGGAAACTCGCTACGCTTACGCCTTATTTTCATTTCGATCTGAAGAGTAAGCCGTATAAGGTGACCATCTCTTCCGACGGCGCCTATCTTGCCGTAGCGATGAGAGACGGAAACATTGCGATTTTCGACTTAAACGAAAAGCGAGAGGAATTCTCCGGGGAATTCTCCCCTTCTCCCCTGTATGCGGCACATTTCCACCCCTTTCAACGGCTTATCGCCCTGGGAGACCGCGACGGAATTATTACTGTTTTCGATATGATACGCCGACAACCCATAAAACTTATTTATGAGCTTACCTCTTCGGTATCCGACGTAAAATACTCCCCGGACGGAACCATTCTTGCCGCCGTACATTTTGGCGGAGATATGACCTTTTATGAAACCCAGAATTATACGCTTATCGATAAAATAATCCTCGCCAATGCCAGTATTTACGGGTTAAATTTTAGTGCCGATTCTTCATTCTTCGCTATTGGTACGCGGGCGAATACCGTAAAAGTCGTAGAAATCGGAGCGGCTGAATCGGCAACGACGTTTAAGGATCATTCTTCTTTTGTCTTATCGTGTGACTGGTCTGAGAATGAATGGGTCGCCTCGGGAGGCGCCGATTCTCAATTATTCCTCCATCACAAAACTGCTCAAGGGTGGCCTCAAGAACCTTATTTCAGCTGGATTCATGGGGATTGGGTCACTTCGGTGAAATTTTACCGTAATTATTTGATTACAGGCTCAAAAGACGGCCGGGTCCGTCTCTTTGATTTTTTGAATAAAGAACTTTTACTGATGTTCGAGGTTCCCTCTCCGGTTTTAGGCATAGATATCCAGGAAAACCTGATGGGAGTTATCACCCCCCAATTTGTTGAAGTGTATAAGATCAACGATATCGTAAAAAATACGTATTAGGTATACCCTGTACCGCGCAGCTTGCAGGGTGTAGCCTGCTAAAACCTGAAGAATGAAACTTACCCACGTCTGTCTCAATCGTCCGGTCACTACCTTGATGTTTTTCGTCGCGCTTATCCTGCTGGGATTCATTTCCCTTAGTTTCCTTCCCCAGGAACTCTTTCCACCTCTTTCGTATCCCCAAATTACTATTTTTACTATCTATAAAGAAGCCTCTCCGCAGGAAATCGAAACTCTCATCACCCGGCCCGTCGAAGAATCGGTTGGAACCGTCAATGGTCTCAAAAAAGTCTCTTCGATCTCCAAAGAAGGGGCTTCGATCGTCATGGCTGAATTTGACTGGAAAACAAACATGGATTTCGCCTCATTGGAGGTAAGAGAAAAACTGGATATTATCAAAGAACGATTTCCAAAAGAAGCCGAAGAACCCCTGGTCATGAAATACAACCCGTTTGAAACCCCCACGATGCGTATCAACGTCACGGGAGAAGAAGATCCTTTGATCTTAAAACGCATTGCCGAAAAAGATATTAAAGAATCGCTGGAAAAAACCGAAGGCGTGGGAAGTATTGAGATCGTAGGGGGAACAAATCGGGAAATCAGAATTGAGGTAAACGAGAGCAAACTCCGCAGTGTCTCCCTTTCCATCCTGGATATAGTCCACGCCCTGGAGAGATCAAATCTTAATTATCCTGCCGGTACGATTAAAGAACCTTTTTTCGAATTCAATATCCGGACCGTCGGGGAATTCAAGACCGTCAAGGAAATCGAAAAATTACCGATCAAAGCCGAACTCCCCTATTCCGACGAAACCCCGTTCTTAAAACAGATACAGGAAGAGAAAGCCAAAGAAGAAAATATTACGCTCCCGGGCAGTGAACGCCTTGTGGCTCTGGGCGATATCGCGGAAATCAAAGATACTTCGCAGTTACGAAATTCCATCTCCCGGTTTCAGGGGAAAGAATCGGTTAGTTTGCTCATTCGAAAACAGTCCGGCGTCAATACCGTACGGGTAACCCAGAGAATTCGTGATGAACTGCAATCGATTCAGCAAAAATTGCCGTCGGCCATCAAGCTCAAAATCGTCCACGACGAATCGTTATTCATAAAAGAAGCTCTCTCGGAAGTGAAAAACGCCGCTGCTCTCGGCGCGCTGTTCGCGTTCTTCGTCATTCTCTTCTTCCTGCGCAACTGGGTGTATTCACTCATCGTTATCGTATCAATTCCTCTTTCGATTATCATCGTCTTCCTGTTCATGCACCTTTTTCATCTCAGTCTGAATTTGATTTCTCTGGGAGGCCTGGCGTTGGGAGCGGGGATGCTTGTGGATAACTGTATTGTCGTGTTAGAGTCGATTTTTATTAATACCAACGAAAACTTGAAAGAAAAAGTCGGTCAGGGAACCGTTGAGGTAAGTACGGCGATCTTTTCGTCGACCCTTACCACGATCTGTGTCTTTCTACCGATGATATTCATTACCGGTATTGCCGGACAGATCTTTAAACACCTCTCTTTTTCCATCGTTTTTTCCCTGGTTGCTTCGCTTCTGGTCAGCCTCACCATCCTGCCGCTTCTGGTATACTTTGCCCTTCGCTACCGCAATGTGACGACATCGGATGAAGTAAAAATCGAAAGCTGGGATAAGACGTTCAACTTCCTCTTCGCGCGAAGGAACAGGATCACTTTTTTGGTATTCATTCTTTTTCTTCTGTCGTCGGTTTCGTTCATGTTTCTGAAAAAAGAGTTATTTCCAAAAATAGACCAGCACGCGTTTACTTTAAATATGGAAGCTCCCCCGGGCACCCCGTTGAGCAAAACCGACAGGTTCGTACGGGAAGTCGAAGAGATTCTCTTTCGCATGCCGGAAGTGGAAGAAGTAACGGTAAATATCGGTTCCTCCTCCGGAGATGCCGAACAAAGCATCGTACAATCCCAAGGTGCGCATCAGGCGCAGGTTTTCGTTTCACTCGACAAACGAACCTCGACTTCTCTGGCCGTAAAGGCACTCGAAAAAAGGCTGGATTTTTTAAAAAACGAAGAAATTATGCTGAACTTTATCGCCGAACAGGGATTACTGAAAGAAGCGTTTATTCAGCAATCACCGGTCGCCCTGGAAATCAAAGGATACAGCATGCAGGTTCTGCAGAATATCGGTAATGTGCTGGAACAACGACTAAAAGATTTGCCTATTCTCTATAACGTGAAAACCGATTATCCCCCATCCCGGCCGGAAATCAAAATCAATGTCAAAAAAGATGTCGCGATGCTGTCCCATATCTCGACCGACCGCATCGCCCGGACGCTCAACACATCCATTAAAGGCCGGGTCGCTACAACGTTTAAAGAAACCGGCGAAGAATATCCCATCCGGGTAATCCTGCGGGAGGAAGACAGGGAAAATCTGAACAAGATGAAACGTCTTATCATCCACGGCGTATACCGGGACAAGGGAGTCAATGTACCCCTGACGCAGGTTGCCGATATTATCCAGGGATCCGGACCGCTGGAAATCAAACGCATCGAGGGACAGCGCACTCTTATCGTTACCGCCGACCTCTATAAGTCATCCCTGGGAGAAGCCCTGACCAGAATTGAAAGCCTTATCGAGGAAATCCCTCTTCCGGAAGGATATCGTATTGTTATCAGCGGTGAAGGCAAGAAAATGGGAGAATCTTTTTTCTCTTTAATTTTTGCCCTGATATTGGCGATTCTGATGGTATTTATGGTCATGGCATCTTCTTTTGAATCATTATGGCAACCCTTTATTATTCTCTTTACCATACCCTTGTCCATTATCGGAGTGGTCATATTTATGTTTGCTACCAACACCAGTTTAAACGCGATAAGTTTTCTGGGACTCATCATGCTGGGGGGAATTATCGTCAATAACGGTATTGTGCTCGTTGATTATATCAACCTGCTTATTCGCGAGGAAAAAATTCCCCTGGAAGACGCGCTGCGGTTAGGGAGCGAACGAAGGATACGGCCAATTCTGATGACATCGCTGACGACCATTATGGGCCTTATTCCCTTGAGCCTGCAGGCTTCGCTGATGAGCCCCCTGGGACGGGTCACGATGGGAGGACTTGCCTCAGCGACATTTCTTACTCCGGTTATCATCCCTTTCCTCTATTACTATTTTTATCAGGTATTCGGCTTCATCAGAAACGTCTTCGGCCGGCTGAAAGAAAAATGGCGGCTTCGCCGCCATGCGCAACAGATGGCCAAAAAATCTACTGCCGAAGAAGAACCGTTTGAAGCAAAGATGCTTTCCCAAAAAGACAAAGAAGACATCGGCCGGATTGAAGCAGACGAAAAGAAAATTGTTCCTTCCCAACCCCTCGGCCAATTGCCTCCGATATCCGATGAGGAGATAGAAGAATTCCGGCAGCGGCTTGAAAAACTTTCGCAAAAACAGCCTGCCCGAGAACCGGAAGAAGGACCACCCTCTTCGGAAGAAAAGCCTGAACGCGAACAAAGAAAAGAGATCAAAAAAGAAGAACCTCCAGAGGAGGAAAAGAAGGAAAACCCGGAACCGGCGAAACCTGCATCCGAAGCGCCGGAGCCGGAAGAAAAACCTCAAGCTCAAGAAGAAGAAAAAAAACATCCTCAGAAAGAAAGGGCCGAACCGGAAAAACCACAGCCTGAAGAAGTCCCGCCGGAAGAAAAGCCGGCTGAAGAGACAAAGCCTGAACCCGAACAAAAAGAAGAAATCAAAGAGGAACCGCCCCAGACAGAAGAAGAAGCGTCTGAAAAGAAGCAGGCAAAACCTGAAGAAACGCCGCGGGAAGATGAGACGACGCTTGGAGAACCTCAAAAGCGAGAGGACATAAAAGAAAAACCTGCTCCTCAGAGAGAAGAAGAAAAAGATCAGCCGGACGGAGAACAAAAAGAACCGGATTTTAAATTTAAAATAATCGTGCCGCGGGAAGAAGGACAGAAACCGAAAGTCGTTACGCCGGAAGAAGATTCAGATAAAGAAAAGGAAACGCTCCCGAAAGAAGAAAACCCATCCGGGAAAGAAAAGAACAAAGAGGGAAAGCCTGAAGAATCTGAATTCAAATTTAAAATAATCGTACCGGAACAAGAGGAAAAAGAAACATCAACCGAAGAACAGGAAAAACCGGAACCGGAAGAGACATCGCCGGAACAGACAGGGCGTGAACCTCAAAAAGATAGCGAACCCGAAAAGAAAGAAGAAGCGCCGCAGGAAGAAAAAAATCAACCTTCTCATGAGGAATCAGTAGAACCCGGACCGCAACAGCCTGAAAATCAAGAAGATACTGAAAAAGAGAGAGAGGAAAAACCATCGGCGCAAAAACCGGAAAATAAACCGGCGGGAAAAGAAGAAGTCGAACCTTCGCAAGAGAAACTCTCAGAAGCTGAAAAGCCGGAAGAGCCTGAAAGAGATCCGGAAAAAGAAAAAGCGAAAGAAGAACTTTCCGAAGCCGACAAAGGAAAAAAGGAAAAAACACTGCAAAAAGCAGAGCATCCGCCCGATAAGAGGTTGAGTTCGCAAGAAGAGCTTCTCTCACCGGAACCGGTGAAACCGGAACCCGAACCGCCGGCGCCGGAAGAAAAACCTGGACCGGAAGGACCACAACCCGAAACAGCACCGCGGGAAGAAGAGACGCCGTCGCCTGAAGAACCTCCCGTAAAATCTGAGCCGACGGAACCTAAAGAACCAAAACCCGAAGAAGAACCTAAACCTCAACTGGAACAGCCGAAGCCAGCAAAGTTTGAACCAGAACCGCAACCGGATGAAAAACCTCCTGAAAAGCAAGAGCCGAAGGAAAAAACATCGACGGATGAAGAACCGCAATCCCAGGAGGAAATAAAAGAAGAACTTTCGGCGCAGGAAGAAAAAAGAGAAGAACCACCTCAGGAAGAGGGGCCTGAACCGGAGGAACCGCAACCCGAAGCAGCCCCGCCGGAAGAAAAGCCGGCTGAAGAGGCAAAGCCTAAACCCGAACAGAAAGAAGATACCAAAGAGGAACCGCCTCAGGCAAAAGAAGAAACGCCTGAAGAGGAACAGGCAAAACCTGAAGAAATACCGCGGGAAGAAGAGACGTTAAAACGACCGGCAACAGAACCGGATACGCGGACAACTCCGCCTGAGGTTTCCGAATCATTAAAAAAGACTCTACGCTCGCGACACCTAAAACTCCTCGATTATCTTAAAGAGAATGAGTCAATATCCCGCGCTGATTACGCGAAATTATGTTCGATCTCTGTCCCTACCGCCGCCAGAGACCTCAAAAAACTCACTAAAATGGGGTTAATCAAAGCCGAAGGGCCATTAGGTCCGGGAAGAGTATACATGTTAAAGAATAGCGGATAGCAAAGAGAGAGTAGTGAGAGGAAACCGTGGAAGAAAAGAAGATAAAAAGCATAGAACATTTTGATGTTTACCAAAAAACAATCACATTGTTTAACTCTTTTGTAAAAGAAGATTTACCTCTCCTTAAAAGAAATTTTGTCGGTAAAGCGTCAACTAACCAATTACGAAGTTTAGATTCTATCTGCACTAATATGGAAGAAGGCTATGCACGAAAATCGGGGAAAGATATAAAAAATTTCTTTCGTATAGCCAGGGGGTCAACCGGTGAAGCCAGGGGACGATACAAACGATTCGCTCATATATTATCGCCACAAACAATAACAGAACGTGTAGAAACATTGAATGAAATCAAAGCGAGGCTTCATTCATTAATTCAAAAATGGCAATAGTCACTACTTTAAAAAGTATAGGGAGAGAATCGCGTAGAGAAACAAATCCGGCTAAAACATTATTGCAATACTCCATATTCTTTCTACTCTCTACCCTCTATTCTCTACTTTAAAATATGAACATAATCGACTTCTCCCTTAACCGGCCGATTACCGTTTTCATGATCTTTGCCACGATCCTGCTGATCGGGACTATCTCTCTTTTTACCCTGCCCATTGAACTCATGCCGGACATCCAGCTGGGAACGATCAGTGTCATTACCAGAGTACGCGGCGGCCTGCCTTCGGAAGAAGTGGAAAAGCGGATCTCAAAACCCCTGGAAGAAGCCCTGGGCGATGTTTCTCACATGAAAAACATGCTCAGTATTTCCAAAGAAGGAGAATCGACGCTGGTATTGGAGTTCGAACCGGAAACCAATATGAATTACGCGTCTTTGGAAGTACGGGAAAAGCTGGCCCGGGTAAAAAAAAGATTGCCGCGGGAATCTGAACGGCCGATGATCATTCAGTACGGATACGGAGACTTTCCGATCATTGCCGTCTCATTCATCGCCAGCGATTTAAGCCCGGAAGAATTGCGGAAGTTTGTCGAAGGGTCGTTAAAAGAGAAATTCCTGCGCGTCGAAGGGGTCGCCCGGGTGGAAACCGTGGGAGGACGGGAAGAAAAAATTATTATTGAACTGAACGAAAAAAAGCTTGCGGCCCTGGGCATATCGTTGAGTGAAATCCTCGATAAGATCGGGGCAAGTAACATGAACTTATTGGCGGGAGAGATGGAATACCGCGGCCAGGAATACCTGATCCGCACGCTGGGGGAATTCGCAAGCTTAGAGGAAATCGAAAATCTTGGAATTAAAGCGACTTCCGAACAGAGTGTTATCCGCCTCAAGGATATCGGGAAAGTAGAATATTCCTATCTTGAAGCCAAAGAACTTGGCCGCCTGAATCGTAATCCGGCAATCACGCTCTATATCTTCAAAAAGAGCCTGGCGAATACGTTGCGGGTATGCAATCAGATCGAGGAAGTTGCCGACGGACTAAAGAAAGAGCTCAAAGACAATATTGCGATCATCCTCCCTTTTAACCACGGCAAGTTCATTAAAAAAGCCATAAAAGAATTGCGCTTCTCGCTGATGATCGGAATCATCGCTGCCGTCGGAGTACTCATGTTTTTCCTGAAAGACTATTTGGCGATTATCATCCTTTCGATAAGCATTCCTTTTTCAATCCTTATTACGTTCTCCTTTATGAAATTTTTGAGAATTTCTCTCAATGTCATGACTCTCGCCGGCCTCTGCCTGGGGATTGGAATGTTACTCGACTCAAGCATCGTGGTGCTGGAAAATATATTTAAACGGCAGGACCGGGGCGAAAAAGTCTCCAAACCGGTCATATCGGCCTGCACGAAAGAAGTCGGGAAAGCTATTTTTGCTTCAACCCTGACGACAATCGTAGTCTTCTTGCCGTTTATGTTTATCAATAAAGAAACGCAAAAACTCTACAGTGGAATCGCTTTAGTCATCATCTTCTCCTTGATCGGCAGCATCTTCGTTTCCTTATCATTCATCCCCCTTCTTTCCCATCTCATCCTGGCACGGCGGCAGAAGCCAAAACCACCTTTATTTATGAGATTTCAGAAATGGTTTCGGAACACTTCTAGCGCTGTTTTATCCGCTCGTACGGGAATCCTGCTGATTATCGCCTTTTTTTCGGCAATAAGCCTGTTTATCGGGACAAAACTGGAAAAAGAATTTATTCGAATGCCCGAACAGAGCAAATTCACCGTTTTTGTCCAGCTGCCGACGGGAACTCGCCTTGAGATCACCGATAAGACCGTGAGTAAAGTGGAAGAATACCTTGAAGAATACAGACTTATGGGGGAAGTGGAAAGTTATACGGCACACGTCGAACCGTATTCAGCAAAAGTGTACGTACAGCTTCATCCCCGGGAAAAAAGGAATATGGCAATGGGAGATGTCATTGCGGAACTACGCCAGAAAACCAAGGGGCTTGATCCGGCGTTCATATATTACGAAGAACCTCAGGAAGTCGAAAGTAAAGAAATCATCATTGAATTCCTTGGTTATGATTACGGTATCTTACGTAAACTGGCACAACAGGGATCACAGCTATTCAGAAAAATTCCCGGATTAACCGACACGAAGATCCGCATGCGGGAAGGAGGCCCCCAGCTTGACGTTTTTCTGGATAAAGATAAACTTGCCCTGATGCGTCTTGATACGCTGTGGACCACAACGGAATTACACGGCAAACTCAGGGGCCTCATCCCTACCTATTTTCACCCCCGCGAAGATTATATCCAGAACAACAAAACCCCTTTTGATCTCCAGCGTTCCAAAGAAATAGAAATGATCGTACGGCTTCCCCAGCATCAGAAAAAGAAACTACGGGATATAAAAAAGATCACGCTGGTAACGCCGCGGGGGGATGAAGTAAAACTGGCCCAAATTGCCGATTTCGAGTTCACCCAGGCCCCGTCGGAAATATGGCGCAAGAATAAACGACGCATGGTCCAGGTAAGCGCCAACCGCAATAATGTGGCGTTAGGGGCGGTAACCCGCCAGATCAGGGAAACCTATAACGCCGAGCTGAATATTCCCGAAGGATACCGTTGGCGGTTCGGAGAAGGATATTATAAAATGATGCGCAGCCAGAGAGAACTCGGCCTGGCCTTTCTTTTTGCCCTGATTCTGGTATATCTTGTGCTCGCGTCTTTCTTCGAAAATCTGTCCCAGCCGTTCGTTATTCTCTCATCAATCCCGTTGGCCGGTATTATTACTATCCCTCTTCTTTATCTTACCCGGGAACCCTTAGGTATCGGCGTATGGATTGGAGGGATTATGCTGGCAGGAATCGTCGTGAATAATGCGATTATTTTAATTGATACGATTAACCGCCTGAAACGGCAAAAAGTAAACATGTATGACGCGGTACAGGAAGCCGCCTCTCTGCGTCTGCGCCCGATTCTCATGACCACCTCAACG
This sequence comes from uncultured Planctomycetia bacterium, assembly GCA_964483625.1. Taxonomy (GTDB): domain Bacteria; phylum Omnitrophota; class Gorgyraeia; order Duberdicusellales; family 4484-171; genus JAFGQU01. Next base: position 57,537 of record CAZABB010000002.1, read on the forward strand.
ACCATCCTGCCACTTATTCCTCTCTTGATCATCCGCACCGATGCGTCAAGTCTATGGGCTCCGTTAGCTCTTACGGTCGTCAGCGGCCTTCTTACCTCATGCGTACTCACTCTTTATGTTATTCCCTGCATTTTCTTTTTCTTTTATCGTGATCTGAACCAGATAAAGCAGGGAAAGATCTCCCCGAGAGAATTTTTCCGCAGCACTATGATTAAATTCAAACGCGCGACTGCCGAGGAAGAAGACGGAAAATCCGATAGTGATTTAGGGTTAGACGAATTCCGTCTGGACGATCTCCCGTGGGATGAAGATGGTTAACGTACGATTTTACGTCTCGGTGGGATCGGGCTTTTCCTGGAGTATCTCCGCCCAGCTGATTCTTAAACCGGCATCGATCTGTTCGATAACTTCCTGAGTAAGATATTTCATGTGATAAGGTTTGCTGCCCTCGCCGACTTTTTCCATATCAATATACACGCCGATGAGAGTATCCTCGGTGTCGTAATCTCCTGCGAGAGAAACGGTAATATCGACGGTCTTCTCCACTTCCCGGGCATCTTCGCCGTCTCCTTCAGTAACCGTATAGATTGCCGTATAGGTAAAGTCTTCCCCCAGAAGGTCGGCGATATCCACTTCATCCCTTACCAGCTCGAAATAAAACTCTTTGAGAATCTGTTCTTCAAAAATAATCGCTTCCTTATACGAGACATCGCCGTTTCCATCAAGATCGGCGATATTATCATAATATCCGCTGTCAGCGAATGATTGCGCGAATATATTTTCACTCGGCTCGCTGCCTACATAAACGGTAAGATATGAATGGTTGTTTATGTTGTAAAGGCTTATATTCAAATTAACCATATCGAACACGACCGCCATCGAAGCCTGAGCTTTACCGCTGTATTCATTTTTCTTAATCTCTTCAAAGAGAGCCGGAAGCGCTTCATCAAGATTCAAGTCTTCCCAGCGGTTTTCCGGAACCTCACTCTTTATAAACTCGGCGAACTTCTCATAAGACATATCGGATATTTCCCATAAATAGACAAAATCAGTGCGCAGTTCTCCCGTATCAACAAGACTACCGTCTTCATCTTCGGCTAATAAGGTGATATAGTCGGGTTTGCCTTCCACATCATAATGGGTACGGGCTAAAGTATTTACGTTATCGCTGTAAAGATGTAACGACCCCCGCCAGGCATGGACAATTTCTGTCATTTTCTCTATTGTATCGTTGATGTCATCATGGAAAAACAATCCTTCCCTCGTTAAGCCAAAATCGCCGTATTCACGGAAGGTGTGGGTGCGTTTCCCTTCGGAATCGACAAATGTTTCGGCTAATTTCAGACGGTGCTTTTCCCAGGTGTTTCTGGCCATTAATGTACCGTCGAAACCGTATACTTCCATCTGCTCATCGGTATGAAGACTGTCGTAACGAGCGTAGGTGTTGGTGAGCAGATCATGACGCCAGAAGCCGTTCTCGCCGAATTTCTCTCCTCTAAAGTATTCAGCAATGACCGGGCCTTCCTTGGCACCGCGCCGCTCTTCTTTCTGCATACCCCGGTCGAACCTGGTCCAGATATTATTCACCAGGTCATGCATCCAGTGCCCCTGCCGGTCATAATCATTCTCATAGAGCAGATTATCATGAGAATCGTAAATTTCCAGTACCCTATCGCCTTCACCTATCCGTTCATGGGATAATACATCACCGAATTCGTTACGGGTAGTAACCTTGTTACCGTCCTGCGTATATAACCGGTAGGTGTATTTTTTACCGTTGGAAAGAATCTTATCCGTCCGGGTCTTCATCCCGTTGGTATAATAGGTGATATCGCCGCTCTTGCTGACCGAATAGCGTTTTTGTCCGCGGATATATACGGTTACATTCCCCTGGTCGTCGACAATCTTTTTCATGATGCCCGGATCAACATTGGGAAGCGTCCAGTTCAATACATTACGCAATTCCGTCTGTTTCTGAGAGATTTCATAACGATCCATTTTACGGAAATCGCGACGGTAAGAATACGGATTGACTGAGCTTCCTCCTTCTTCGGCATAGAGCGGGATGCTCATAACGATAAAAAGAACTGTGATAATAAGGAGATGGACTTTTTTCATGCCGTTTTTACCCTATACGTCAAGGCGGAAAGCATATCTACTTTCCGCCTTGAATTATTATTCTATCCGTAATAAATTATACGTCGTCTAAAGGATGATCGTCACCGACTGCCGCGGCATCGCTTGGATCATCGGGGCCGCCGGTATCATCTTCGGGCGTATCATCCCCGCTGCCCCAGTCGATTCCACCCGCTGCTTCATCGATTTCTGCGACCTGGTCCGGGGTGAAATATTTGATATGGACGCTGTCGGCATCACCAAGTGCCATATCGATATAGACACCGTCTCCGTCTTCTTCAGCAACGATGTTTACGGTTATGACCGCTTCCAGCGTCTCACCGTCTTCTTCGTACGTCAGTGTGTATTCGAATTCTTCGCCAATGACGTCGGTGATACCGCTTTCCATGATCTCACTGTACAATTCGTACAATACGCTTTCACGGAACTTGTTCTTTTCCTCGTCGGACACGCTCCCGTCACCGTTCAAATCAGCGATTGTATCGTAATTAGCACTATTTTCTAATGTGTCGGCAAAATTGATCTGCTCCGGATCATCGACTTCTAAATCAACGGAGACACCGCCGGCGGTAAAAGAAGTAATATTCCCTTTCCATAAGCTCAAAGTAATCGCGCCCTGTGAAAGCTGCAATGACGGCCCGTTTTCTCTTTCCATCAGATCTTTGATCTCGTCAAAAATGTTCAAACCACCCAGCTGGCCGAATCCCGGACTGCCGAATGCTTCCAATTCCGCCTTCATCGCGGATTCAAGATTGTCGGCATGGTGAGCATACCAGGCGTAGGAGAATTCTACCGAGACCAATCCTACTTTATACTGGCCGACATCGATATATTCTTTCGAGGTACTGCCGAATCTTCCCAGATTGTCCATAATGTCCGCCAGGGTATCCTTGCCGATAAAGTCGTCGGTATCTTTCACCCAGAGAGTAAGTGTGGGCATCAATCCGTCGGTATGGTTGCTGGGATCGGCAAATACCGTAATGGCGACGCCGTCTTTCTGTTTATACTCAACGGCGATGAGGTTGACCCCGTGGTACTCATATTTAATGGCACCACTCTGCCAGCCGTCGTCGTTGGTGAACAACTCACCGGAGACGACCCGGCCGTCTTCAAAGTGAAGAATCTGAGACTGCTGACCGGCCATGAGCTGTAATACCATATTACCCATGGTATCATACTGGGTAATGTTGGTGATATATTCATATAATGATTCATTAATGCCCTCTAATGCTTCCGACGGTGCGGTTTCATACCACAATCCGTCCGCCATGACTGGTATACCATAAAAACACAATCCAACGATTCCCAAACACATGAAACAACTCAATAACCTCTTCATCGGTAGCCTCCTTTTCTGAATATTCCCGTTATCGTTCTTCTTTTATTATTACATAAAAGCCTGTATATTCCCTTCACGTCACGACGAAGGGAACATAAGAGAAGCCGCTATTTTAAATGAGCTCTTCTCGTATCAATCCTTGTTGTCTTTAGCTTGTTTCCGTGGCAAATGTTAACAAACCGTTGCACTTATTATATACCATAGATATTAAAGCATTTTCAAGAGCCTGCCGCCTATTGTTTTTTGAGGCAAAAATCTCAAAAATGAGGTTTTTTTCAGGATATACAACAGTTTTAATGTATCAATTTTCAGTTTATTTTTTCCGTGGCTATTATAGATTTCCGTGGCTAACCATACATATATACCATCTAT
>CAZABB010000002.1:61483-116414 GCA_964483625.1 uncultured Planctomycetia bacterium
TTCCTTTTCATACAATTATCCTTTCTTTGCCAAATTGTCCGATTTTTCCGTGGCTTTTATTCGACTCCCGTAGCTAACCATATGTATATACCATTTAACCCTTTATTTTTCAACCCAGACATGCCGAGTATTATTTTCCCTCCTATCATATCATAGCCTTAAAAAATAGGTACCCTCCTCCGATAGTATTATCTGCCGGAGAACATTACTCCCTCCCGAGAAGGGGCTTCGCCATGATACCACATCGTCAATCCACTCAAACTTGCCGTATACCGGCTCTCATCCCCCGATATAATATTGATGCGAATAGACTCAACCCCCTCAGGAGGTTCATAATAAAAAGGAACATGGGCAAACATATTGTTATATATGTTTGCCACCGTCGTCGAACCAAGATAATTCCCTTCCTCATCATATGCATCAACAACCATACTGAGTGTACCCTGTTCATAATCTTCAATATCCACCTTTACTCTACCAAACAAAGGTTCCTCTGATTCCAGAGGAATTTCTTGCGAAGAAAACATCTGTTTCTCTGCGTCTCCCTTAAACGTGATCATGTTGTTTTCTATATCCGGCGCGATATCTATTGCATTAAAATCCCAGTTGGCGGTAAACTCAGGAATAATGTTAGATTCCGTAATTTCCTGAGTTAAGGATTCCAAGGCTTGTTGAGGAGTCTCTACCGGCACCTTATTATCGACAATATAATCCAGAATCGCTCTATAGTCATTTATACGGTAATCGCCTTCTCCCCCCGCCGCACTTAGTGTATGGAATAATATGCCGAAAGGACGGCCTTCAGCCCGTGCCTGCTCTATAAGAGCGAGGATCTCTTCCGGAGTGCGATTTCTGCCTTCTTCCCAGTTGTAGGTATCAAGACAGGTAAAATCTGTGGCATCATAGGGATAGAGATTAAAGGCTATCGGTTCACCGCTGCGGGAATTCCAACTCCCTGTCCGCTGGTAGGAATACACTTCCTCTAGATCTCTTCTTACTTCATCGTCGTAGGCAAAGAATGGCGGTGCTATTCCTGCCGCTTTATATTCCGCATTTTCTTTACCAATAACTTCTTCGAGGAATTCTTTCGGTTCTTCAATCTGACGGCGGTACTCCGCGGGGTCACTTTCTCGTAATTGAGTCAAATTCTCATGTCCTATCGTATGAGCACCAACTTCATGTCCCCGACGATCCAATTCAATCAATTCCTGAGAGGAAACAAAATCGGGATGATCGACCCATCCGGTAATGATATAAAAGGACGCTTTTATATCCTGATATTTTTCTTCCGTCAAAATACCCGCTCCCAATTCATAGGCGCTCTTTCTGCCGTCATCAAACATGATCGATACGAAAAAGTTATCTTCCCGCTGCGGCAATTGTGCGTACTGATGTTCATACGTACCGGCGCGGTAATCTTCGGCGGTACGAGCTGAGACCGCACCTTCATCTATAACATCCTCTTGTTCAGTACCATATTGATCTGCTGTTTCATGCGGACGGGGAACGGTATCGTCAAAAATGTTGGCAAAAATGACCGCGCTGTTCTGAGTCTCAACACCAAGCTCATTGATTTCCCAAGCATCTCCCTCAAAATAAGCATCGTGATACGCCTCATATAAACCGGGGACAGTCACATCGTCCTGAACCGCACTGGGACCGTTGACAATCCATCCCCGCGTTTGCTGGGCTACGGAAACTCCGGGAATCACATTCCTGTTCTCCGGATAGAAAAGCACATCATGAGGCTGCTCTACGCCGTGTCCACTCACAAAAGCTTTTCCATACACGTTGACTCCTTCGACAACAGAATTCCATAATGCCAATCCGGCATTCCGGTAACGCGGATCATAATGGTCCCCATTCTCAAGAGCGTGTATTTTATCGACGACAAGCAGTAACCGTGCTTTATCCAGCCGGGTCTTATTTGATCCCTGTTTCCATCCGTCGGAATCGACTGCATTCCCAAAAGAATCGACTGAAGCTAATTTCAATAATCTATCTCCTCGTTCCAACAATTCAGCCCGGGCAGCGCGGCGTAAATCCTGCAATTCATATTGAGAAACGAATTCATCGCCGAAGAATGCTAGGTGCGAAAGGGCTATCGGATCAAAGTTGGCCCGTTCAAAACGAGTCGGAGCGTTCAGTTCATCGAAATTATGACGGACAAAATGTATAAGATCCTCGATATTCAATTGATAACCTTCGGCTTGGGCAGCCTCACGGGCGATTTCGGGATAATGGCGATAGAGTTCTATTAACTGTATAGCCCCAACCATACGTTCATCTATATCTCTTGTGCTGCCTAACGTAGCGGAATTTTTAAATAAAGCGTTATCCGGATGAGCCTCTAAGAATCGCCAGGCCCGTAAAGCGGCACGAGCCGAACCTATCGCCATGGCATCATTACCATGTTCGGCAAACAGATACGACGCCGTGGCCATCGACCCCACGTAAGCCGCGGTGACGGGAGTAGAATAATCATCCTGGCTGGTACCACCATAAATGACGCGAGGCTGAGAAAAATCATATTTAAGCGGAGTTCTTCTTTCCGGAGGTCCTTCTTCCTGATATACCGTCCCGGCAAGTTCTCCCTCGGGAACCTGCATCGCCAGCATCCAAGGGGTCTGACCCATAAGTATCTGCTCTATTTCTTCGCGCTGAGAAAGAGTAAAGGGAGCATCGGGATTAAGAAACAACGACCAGACGTTATACATCTGATTGATATAATAAATTCCTGCGATAGGATTACCTTCCGGCAATATAGTATGCGGCATTTCCTCGATCACCCGGATAACTTCCCCTGTCGTATAATCTCTCACCTCGATATTCTCCCGGGTAATATTCGGATAGTGTTTTGTGTCGCGATAGGTGTAGGCTTCCGTCATGATCGGAGCCCACGATGCAACGGCATCCTCAGACACACTAAAACGTCGTGATTTAAAAAATTCACCCTCTAGCTCAACGATAAGATAATAATTCCCGGGTGAGGTGATATGCGGTCTTACCCGATAGGTGGCTATTTTTGCCTCATCATCAACATGCGGCCCTTCGGTAATAATCCCGAACTGACTCGACCCCATTGCCGAGGTACTCTGTATCGTTCCCGTTTCATCCACAATATAATATCGTGCACCGACTAATTCACCTTCCTGCAATTTCCCTAGATTCATTTCCATCAAAGGGTGGGAAAAATATATTTCCGGATCGATGTTATCGTCGGCCGACGGCATATGGACCGGCACATCGATCAGCGGAGCGGGAAGAGAAAAATATTCCTGAGCATTGCCGGCAGGAATACTGGTCAGAACAGAACTATCGGGAACTGGACTCATTTCATTTCTCGCGGCAGAATCCGGTCCCACAGAATTCCTTGCAACAGGAGGAGCCGGTTCATATGCTAATTCCGGTTCCGGCGCAGGTGTAGGTACAAATGAAACCCAAGATTCTTTTTCCTCTTCGGCGGCGGTTTCCTCTATTGGTGTAACTTCCTCTGTAAGAATAAGTTCTGAGCTTACGTCATGGGGCGGCGCCTGCTGATGAATATCCTGCGCCGTCAAAGGAGAATTCAGGCTCACCAGGATCATTGACAATGCTACCGTAAACACCGGAACAAGAACTTTTCGGCTGAATACACTACGTATTCTATCGCCGATACGCTGCGTCAATGTCATCGCTTCGGTCGTTATGGTATTTTTTGCTCTGGTTCCCCATCCGGTGTTGGCTGAATCGGAAATTGAATAGTACGTAAGCGGCCCCAGCAGACAGCTGTTGAGGAACACGGGAAAGAGCGTGGCATACAGAACACTTTCCCGCAGCTTTACCTTCTTATGATGAAACAAATAGTACATACTCATTCCGACCGGCAGAAGAGTAAGGCTGGCAAGGTACCCGAGTGGTGTTTTACTCTCAAGAAGAGGTTCAGCTATAAGGTGAGATGTCGCGACCAGCGGCGAAGTTAACGCAAGAAATCTTTCCATAAAGAAAAAACTGCTGGCAAATACGTGTTTTTTCCACATAAATGCAGCTGCCGTAATACTCTCACGCAGCCATGATTTTTTCCAGCGGTTCTGCTGTTTAATAAATTGCCTGAAATTATCGGGGGTTATCGTATCTACAACCGCATTTTTGTTGAATACTGTTTTCAAGCCCTTCTTTAATATCAAGTTGGTTAGATACCGGTCGTCGCCGAACGTACACCGTTGCCCCAGGAATGTCTGATTGATAAATTCTTCCGCCACATCCCCCAATGCCTCGGCTCGATACGCTCCCAGCGCTCCGGAGATACAGGAGACAGCGCCGAACACACTTTCCGCCGCTTTAATAATACGAAAAGAAGTAAAATACGTGATAGACTGCATGGCGGTAATCCAGTTCTTGGCGGGTTCAAAGACCTCTGCCTGACCGGCGACGCCGCCTATTTCTGAATCGTGCAAAGGCTGTACGACTTCATAAAGCGCTTCCGGATGCAGATAGCTGTCAGAATCGACAAAAACAACGGCATGATCATCCAACCCTTGCGCGTCTGAGGGCAATTCACGCGGGGAAACGAAATATTCTTCGCCGCCTTCGGGTACCACAATCTGGGAAGAAGGTGAAGAGGCCGTCTTAGCTCCGCCCGTATTTTCTTCGATGATAGAGCGTAATTGCTGCCGCAATACGTTCATAATGGATTCCGCGGCAGATTGTTTTAAGGCCGCGAATAATTTACTCTTCACCTCAGAGACGATCTTCTCGGCCTCTTCTTCTCTGGTAATATGTTCACTGCGTGCTCGCTGCAGAGCCGCAGAAATCTGAATACCGGCATACATCCCTTCCCGTTTACCGCAATTTTCCGGAAAATTGACCACGATAACATTATCGGGATAACTTTCAGCCGCCTCATGGATATAGTCAAGCGTGTTATCGCTTGACCCGTCATTAATGGCAATAACCTGGACTCTTTCTATAGGATACCCCGTTCCGAATGTCCTTAATATTGTGTCCCGCACCGCGACCCCTTCGTTAAAGGCGGGAGTGACAACGGTAACATGCGGATAATAGTTGTTCGATTCGGGTGCCCGGTAAAATAACGACTCGGCAAGCCGGCCGAAAATATAGGTTGCAGTAACCCCGCCATAGAGAAGAGTAAACGCCTGCCATGGTTTATGCACGATAAAATTCCCTAACCCTACCGTACTGATGAATTCATTCAATTCATTGATGTGGACTCCGCGCAAAAGAGCGATACCGCCCAACACGACCCCCATTCCCATGGCTGTCAATGCCCCTTTTGCCAGGGAAGAAACGATACCGGATATACTTCGAGTGCTTTTCTCTGTCCTTTGAGACGCGGGCCGATCATCCGTATCCGCGACGGTGCCCGGGCTCTCGGTGTGAACCGACGGTTGAGAAGAATCCGGAGGAATAAACCCGGGCGTACGGTCGGAACCGGCGGGGATGGAAGCAATCGTCTGGGAGAACTGCTGGATGCCTTTCCTATCAAAATCACGCGTAAATTGGCGGAATAACGCAACCTCCTCTAGAGTCTGCTCCCAGGCGGTATCATCAGTATCAAGATTATTGGCGACGACTCTTTCTGCGTTGACGAGGCGATGATACAAAAACCAGAGGAAACCGATACGTAACGTTTCCGGGATCGCGGCGATTTCGGTCTCGGTAAGGCCATCTTCGGTATATGACTGGAAACCACTCACAACCGAAACAGTATCGTCATAATCATAGGTAATCCCCTGGCCGCTGCCGCAGTGCATGATCGCCGGCTTAAAATCTTTAATACGTAAAGTATACGCGATCCGGTCAAGGTCATAGACCGAAGCAATACGGCCGCTTTTGGGATCGTATTTCACATTCGTAATGTTGGGATCGCCTAAAACATTCCCTTGAGGCAAAGCGTAATAAGCTTCTTGGGAGAGATTTTTCTCTAACATACCGAACTGCTCCATAAACAAATGGTATGTCTCTAAAAACAGCTTTTCTTTGCGGCTTAACCTTTCCCACCCTTTTTGAGCAACCTTTCGGTCTAATTGAGTTTTCAGATCTTCAAACTGCGATTTTTTATGGACGATATTGATGATCGGTTCAGAAAGATGGCTGGCTGCCCCTTCCTGCTGAGGTAATCCTTCCATCGCTTCCTGTGCCGCGGCAATTGTCTTGCCTAAATTATATAACTGTTCTGGGTTGGCCTGATGGCGGGCAACGGCAATACCCTGGGGTCTGAATTCTTCCAGCTGATAGTTCCCTTCGCCGTTCCGAATAATGTAGGCGTCTTCTCCCGTTAAAGTGTCATCTGTTTTACGCATCACCTGAGCAAAGGGTAGGCCGTAATCGGTGAGTGCATTCTGCCGGGAAATCAAAAACCGGGCCCGATCGGCTTCTCCGATCTGGCGCAAGACAAATGTTCCGCTTGAACCTTCGATGAGAAGCGGCCGGTGCCGCGTGAACCCGTCCCCAAGCACAGAGATATCGTGAATCTGCCCTATAGGGTAAGTACCGGTAACATTCTCGACTATCTGTGACAGATCTTCCTCAAGGGCAGTTTTTTCTTTCCCTTCTCCATTCTGCCCTTGCGATTCAGTCTCCGGCTGATAAAAACGTACTTCCAGCTCATACCCAAGCTCATCACTTGCGATATTGATCGTCTCTGATTCACCTTCCTCACCATAGGCTTCACGCACCCCTTCCTCTAACGCCGCGCGCGAAGCTTTATCCCGCACCTCTTTCGTCGCGCCGCCGATATGAGATAATCGATCAGCCTCCTGTATTTCGGGGGGTAATTCATCGCGGGAATCCGACAGCAATGTCCCGTAATTATCGGGAGCGTGGACCATTCTCAACTCGACCGAAGCATGAGCCTCGTTTGTCCAAGAACCTTGTCCATAAACTTCATTCATTGCGTGTCGTAAACTTCCTCCCGGACGCAACTCTTCTCCCACAATATGGCGTATACTCCCGGGGTGGGCATTGTAAGGAAATGAAGCCTCTCCTCGAATGAATATACTGGTAAACTCTTGTTCATCAATAGTCAAAGGATCAATGCGAGGAATACCTGCTTTCTCCATCGCTGCATAATCAACGTAGCCATCCCGGTAAAAACCTAAGTGTTCTAAAATATCTTCCCGAGGGACTTCTCGCATAAGAAACATATATTGGATACGGGAGTTGGGTTTGGAACTCCAGAATTGATTCGCCTGTTGAACAAGATCTTCTTGCGGTGCCATTCTGGTTGCCTTATCCATCCACCGCCCAAATCCCTCCACATCCCTCTCTGCTACGAAATCTCTTCCTTGCTGAATAAAATCTTCTTCAAAAATATTATTTTGCTCGAATCCTATGAAATAATATTCCAGGTTGTCTGGCCAGAGGATTAAAACTTGTTCGCCCGACAATGTTTTTGGCTGAGTAGTAATAATTTTGTAATAAGGTGATAATGTCTCTTGAACACGTCTCATAAAAACGGAATTTTCACTTAAAGCACCAACGGCATCTTCCCTCAGCATCGTCAGAGATATGTTACCTTCTGAAATGATACGTCCGAGCGTTTGCTTTCCTATTTCTTTATGTTTTAATACTAAGGCATCGGCGTTACGAGATAAAAATTCGTTAAACCCCTCTATAGCTCGATCCCATTTTAATTGATCATCTGCGCTCATCGTTCCTGACTGATATGCACCAATGAGATCGTTCAACTCGTGCCGATTTAATCCGATATTAGCAGCGAATTCTACATCTACCCAGTTATTGTAACTTATTCCCAATGCTTCTGTTACCGAAGCAAAAAGGTTTTCCCGTAGAGAAGGATAATTATGGGTAAGCATTTGTGTTATCGGTGAACTGTCATCTAATTGATCAGCAAAAATCAGAGGCAATAAGTCATTGACACTTATACCTGTTACTCCCTGTTCGGCAAGATCATTCATCAATTGATCTATATTCTCTTGCAAGGTGATGTCTGTTATATAAGCAGCAAGGAGATAATCGGAAATAAACTCTTCTCTTATTCCCGACCAATGGACTCCTCCATCAGACAAATTGCCCTGATTAATAATCAACGCCTCCACGAAGTTTTCCCGCGCGGTGCGGTCAAGAAGATATGTCGGCAGAACCTCTTCCGCAGACAATAAACCTGCGTACACATCTCGCTGTGCATCCATAATTTCATAAGCGGACGACGGTATATCATCTCCGATCGCTGCAATTTCCGTTTCCAATGTTGCATTCGTCGGGGATGAAGACATGTCTCCCGTAGGTGATTCTAACATCATTGATTCAGGAACTTCGGCATACATAGTAAACAGGTCAGCGATATCGCCTTCTGCCATATTGTTATCTAGGACCTTTATTTCCTGAATACGCCATTGAGATGGCGTAGATATACCGCGATATGTCTGAGCACTTTCATCTGTAAGCCATACATCTCGACGCATTCCATCAACGATCACTCCCGGATAAGCCATTTGGATCCATTCTCGTTTCGGGGAAGATCCGTCGGATGAAACCATCCCTGCCATGACTATCTGGTGTACAGGATTGAATTCGCTGTCGGTAATCGTTACGATCCCTCGTTGAGTGTCGACACCAATAAACCCGCCGTCTTTGGTAGGAGTAAACCCGTGCGGAGCATGTAACCCGGATATGACTTCCGTAGTTTGATTGGTGGTACGATCAAGGACGAAAACTCGGCCCGGATTGGTCATCGTAAACACTATTTTATCGTTATCGATATAATGTGCTCCGTTAACATGAACGCCTAAACGAGGCGGAAGTCCGAGCGTCCCCCATTTAGCCGGATCATCGATCAGCAGAACTTGCTCACCTTTTTCCCGCAAAGTTTTTGCCGTAGCCGGATCACGCGTTAAACGATATCCTAAAGGAGACTGATCTAATCCGTTATCCCAGGCAAACCATTCCCAAACTATCTTGTTTGTTTCTAAATCAACTTCGAAAAGAGCATCGAATCCGGCCGAACAGATTAAAAGTTTACCGTCTTTGGCATCGATTGTGTGTAATTTGGCAAACCAAGGATATGTCAGTTCCGTCCGTTCGCCAGTTTCAGTATTCAGTATCGAAACGTTTTTGTCCCCGACAACTACGAACTGGTCATCAACTCTGATCATATCATAAGGTTCATGGAAAGGAAGCTCTGCAACAGCATTCTCTGTATTGATCTCATCGACTCCCAGAGAGGTAACAATTACTTTTCCTTCAATAGAACCACGTCGGGTAGCTACACCGATGAGATCGTGTCGCTTGAAATACGCCGGTGTTTTGACCACACGAAATGCCCGGCCACCGTTCTGAGTACGAGCAGCTCCGAGGTCAGCTTTCACCACAACCGCCGCTAAAGGAGCATCATCGGTCAATAAACTATCATTTTCTTCGTAGTCATCCAGAACAACAATGTGAGAAGCAGTCGCGGAAAGTTTATTTATGAATTCCGGCGATAAATCTAATCCCAAAGAACTTCCTATTTCGGTAAGAACATCCGGATTCAATTCGGAAAATGCGGGCGCATTTTCGACATCGGTATAAGCTTGATTTACCATTGCCGTTAAAAACGGTAAAGCTAATCCACGATATGCGGATTGATCCTGCGATAACACTGGTGCCAGATTTTGTAGCGCAGCCTGAGAGACTTCCGGATGGGAGTCTTCTAAAGCCCACCCTAAGGCCGAAATCGCCTGAATTGAATCGACTTTACCTAAGGTATTCACCGCAGTTACACGTACTTGCCAATCGGAATTCTCCAAAGCGTCCATGATTAAAGCAGAAGCACGGCCTACCAAAAGCGTGTCGGTTTCAATCGATGAATACGGAATACGGTTAGCGTACCGATATTTAAACGTAGCGATCCGATCCACCCAGCGCATGACTACATGATTCCCTTGCAGGTAAACCAACCCTTGATCTTCCAATGACTGTAATGTTTCCATATCGGCTGGTGAAAGTCGCATGCCGCCGGGAATACCGTAATTAAGTTTCATCGTATACTGCGCATGCAGACGTTCTAACATCTGCTGTTCCTGGAGAGAAAAATTATTCCAATCATCAATTATCATATGGCGGATTTCTATTTTGTCATTTTGCAACGTTGCTTCCGATGCCGGAGTTATTTCTAAAACTTTTCCATATGAATGCTCAGATCCCAACGGTACCCTTTCCAAAACCACATCTGTTTTATAGAATCCGTCCTGTTCGGTGAATCCATCCAATGATTTTATCAATCCATCTACATACGTTTGGGCAACTTCAGCATCACCGGTATGACGGATTATTATTTTATCCAAGTCGCTTCCCGGCATCCAGTCGCCGCGGTTAAGAGACCCTTTGACAACATCGACCTGGACGATTTGAGTTCCGGATCTAGATAATTCTGAGTTTATCTGTTCTATGCCTGTTTCCAGATCTTTTGCGAAATAATGCGAAGCCTGTGTCGGATCCCAAGTAGTCGGCTGGCGAGGGATGAATCCCGGATTAATATATTCATTTGCTTCAGCAAGAACCCGTCGCGTTAACCAATCAATTTCTTGATCGTACAGCCCCTCAACAACCTGCCCAACTCTCTGGTCAACTTGTAGCTCAGGAGAATTCATGATAATGCCTGCTGCCAGTATTTTCGTATCACGGTCTGTACTGGTGAGCGCAGTTAATAAAAGATCGCGGTTATCTTCATACAGGAATGAAGAAACATCACTCATATTCCCTGTAAAGAACTCGGATAGTTTATCCAATTTATGGGCAGATAACCGTTTATCATAATAATTCGGGTAATCATCCGGAAGACTTTGAGTTATTCTTGCCGTAGCCTGATCAATGGCCTCTCTCACTTCCTCACTCGCCTGTCCTGATCTGGAAATCGAATCGAAGACTGCGAGAGCATCCGCATTACCCAATAATCCTAAAGCTGTGACCATCTCTGCCTGCACCTCTTGATCCGTTTCTTCGCTGAGAGCAGCAACGATATCGGGAGCCTGCCCAATATAGTCAGCCTGACCAAGAGCTTTTGCCGCGGCGGCACGTACTTCGGGATCAGAATTCTGTAAAAGAAGCGCCATCCGTTCAGCGTATGCAGAAAAGTTTCCCTGCTGACGGAATATGTCGATAGCTAAAAGAAGCTGTCCGCTATCGGTGGATGTAGAAAAAACATCCGCCAACATATCCATTTTAATGCGTAAATCTTCATAAGGACTCCGCGTAAGAAGTTTGGCCGCTTCCGCCGCATTTTCTCCTGCGAGCATTTCTCCTAACGCACCGTACAAATCTCTTTTTGCCTGATCAGTATTGAGATAGCCAGCACCTTCTAAGGAGGTAAATGCTTCAGAAACACTTGTCCACTGCCAACGTCCATAGTCATCACCGACACCGTCACGTAAATACATGTTTTTCTCCTGAATATCCCCAAACTGAGATATGAGAAGCTGAGCGGGATTCATGCTGGAAACAGTTGAAAAATTATCGGCAAATGACAGGTTCGTGTCATCCATGATAAACGGATCGGAAAACTTTCCGGCTTCTCCCTCCGTCCGGGCTATTTCAGCCTTCGCGATAACGGCAGGATCACCGGCATCATAGGCTCTTGCCATGAGTCGATCAACATACCGTTTCTGCTTGCTTTGCCAGTACGGTGTCTGAAAAGCATTGTGTCTTGAGTAATAAAGGTATGCGTTTCGTATTTTCTGAGCCAGAGAGAATCCGCCTTCTGACGACCCCGCTCCTAAATGTTCCATCGCTGCATCACCGCCGGCATAGAAACTAGTGAACCCGGCTTCTTTAGCTCGCATCTGCCAGTCTAATTCCTCCTCGTACATGAAGAAAGCCGACTCAAATCCGCCGATAGTCTGAAAGACATCCGAGTGGGCTAACATAGCGGCGCCCCAGACGAAATCAACCGGCCGGGTTTCGTCAGCTTGACCGACATCAACCTGGCCACGATAGAATGGTATTGGATTTATCACCTCACCCTGGGCGTCACGATCCAGTTCATTTACTCCGATCATATCGATGACATCCGGATCGCTGGCACTATCTTTCCACATTAGATGTTTCGGCCCCAAAATACCGTGATGGCCGGTATCAGCATAGTGAGTTTGTGCAGTTTCAACCATATTCCCAAGAAATCCCGGACGTAACCGTACATCATTATTAATTATCAAAACATAATCTGTATCCATATAAGGTAAGGCAATATTATTCCCGGTCGCAAAGCCGGTGTTTTCTTCCGAGCGGATTACTTTAATGTACGGGACTCCGGGAACATTAATCTTGCCTGCGACAAAATCTTCGTAGAAACCGTCCGTCGAAGCATTATCCACTACCACTATTTCATAATAAGGATAATCCTGCGCGGCAGCAGTAGCAATAAACTCCTCAAGCATTTCCCGGCCATTATAATTAATTGTTACGAAGCTTACTTTTTTGGGCCCATTTGTTTCTAAAGGTCTAGTGGCCAACGCGTCAATATGATGTTCAAACTCATAGCTAAATTCTCCCTGAACCACGTCGTAACGAACCGGAATTCCGTGAATAAATACCGCATCACCGGATGAGAGAGCACTCCAAACCTGGTCCTCTTGTGAAGCAATCTGATCTGCAATTGTTTGGGTACTTACCATTATACCCTGCTGCATTAAATAATCACTTACCGGTCGAGCCATGTCTGGCAGGGAAACCTGAGCGCGTAATGCAGCCAGAACTTCCGGAGATCTTTCCGCCGCAGTTTTTAAAAGATCGGAGTACCAAAGCGCCATAGCGTCATAGTCGTTATCGTTATGGATATGATCGAACCTATCGAGAAAGGATGTTCGCAAATCTGAAGGTAAACCATTTAAAATAGCCGCCAAGTTATTTATCTCTTGAGACTTTCCGTCAGTAATTACTTCGGCAAAAGGACGATTACGAATATCCATCCAGGCCTGCTGATAATCTCCTTCGATCGAATCTTCTGTGGTCTTCATATAAGTGCCAAATGCGGACCGGAACTTGGCAGTTGCCGAAGATAGCGTTCCCTTTGTTTGCTCGGCCGCAGGAGAATCACCTGCCATCAATCTCTGCATTTTTTCTCTACGTTCCTCGGGTGAACGCTGGGTCCCGCCTACACCATACCCGTCAGCAGACGGCGAAGAGGCTTGTTGTTCGGTTAAAATGCCTTCCTCAACCAATTGATCTATTGACACAGTCACCGGGTAATCCTTTTGCGATGAGACATCACGTAATAACTCAACAAACCGAGCCACGTGCTCAATTACCAGGTATTCTCGTAAAACATGCTGGTATAAGTCGTTACCGATTTCCCGCCGCTGCTCCATAGGCATATTCAGATAGTGGTCAAGCAATTCCGCGAATTTCTGATTGGCCTGACGTTTTCCCATATACTCCAAGGCATCTTCGAAGCGCCCTTCCATAATTGCAGTAAAGGCCGCTTCTGAAAGAGCTATATCTTCAGAAGTAAGATGTACCGAAAGTTCCGGATGCCCGGCCCCTTCCATTTGACGGATAATACCGGTCGCATCTGATCCAAGCACAATCGTTCCGTTTGTTCCCCGGTATTTGCCCTCAAATACAGTCTGTCCTAACCCCTCATATACCGAAGGTTGTAATACTACATCGGAAGCATCAAGAAACGCATTCACCTGGAGAGCATTCTGTACAATCCAGGAGATCTGGGAAGCATCCTGATACCCCAAGCTATTGAGATATCCGTCATCAATCAACTCCTGATACGTTTCACATTGCTGAGGATCGTTTAAATCAGGAGGCTCAATCGCTATTAAATGGAGATCATCACACTCAAGAGCATCGACATATCCGGTAAGTCGTTCATAAACCGCTGCATTTTGAGCGCTGGTAGGAGCTCCTAAGTAAACAAACTGAGGTCGGGTCTCAGGATCAGGCCAGTTATTTATCAGTTGAGCCGCAATCCAGAGAGAACTTTCCGGTCCTTTCATCCAATGGAAACGGGAAGTTTGCACGATAATCGGCCGGTCCGGATCCAACCCATACCGTTCAACTGCTGAACGAACATAATCCTGCGGCAAATCGATGTTTTTCACATCTAAAGGATCGAGGGCTGAAGGGATCTCAGCGATAGATCCTACTTCTTCAGGTCCATAATCAACAAAATGGCCAAGAAGAGCATCGGCGTCCTCGGCGGATTTCACCAGAAAATCCAACCCTTCTCCGGTAGCATCGGCATGATTATTGTGATAATTAATGATAATTTTTATATCAGGATATTTTTCCTGAATCAAAGGAATTAATCCTTGAGGATAAGGATCATGCAGGACGATATGAGTTACACCCTCTAAATTCATCCGTTCAAAATTCTTCAGCATAGCTTCGTTATAGATCTTCCACTGTTGGGGGGTAAGCTTTCCCCCTTTGACAATTATATTGTAAAGATCTGAAGCGATCGCCTTCACTTCAGGATCTTCGTTACGGACCATCGAAACCCATTCGGCGTCCAAGCCTAATTCACGATAAATAGATAGAGTGCTTCGCCGCATACCGTAATTTCCACCGATCCCGTAATTGGCTGTTACGAAAAGAACTCGACTGTCTTGAGGAAGTTGTACGATTGCTTCTTTTGCACGGGATAAACTGTTATTCTGATCAGCCATTTCATCCATCATCGCGAGATCCGCATAGGTCCGTTCTGGTATACTATCGTATTGATAAGAAGGCGCAAATAAACGTTTATCCTGGTTTAAAACTTCTTTATGAGCCAGATCGGTAAAAACATCTCTATTGGAAACAACTTTCGGTTCCCATGCGTTAAGAAAAACGATATCCTGGGTCGTTATTGCATCAGGATTTTCACTCATTTGTTTGATCTTCTCACCCCATATTAAAACAGGAAGCGCTTCTATTTCTTCAGCTGAGAGGACATTCCCCAACTTATAACCCATATATTGATACTGACGACACACAAGGATCGCTTCCTCATACGATGATGCTCGAGCAGCTAATGCAGCCAAACCATGCACCCGATGATTACTTTCTAAATCATTCCATCCATTCTTGCCTACGACAACGTGAGGATTGCGATCCGAAAAAACAAGATGTGATTCACCGAAATTGCTTGTCGTAAGAATTACCGGACTCTCTTTTAAAATATCTGGAATTCTCTGCTGCTCACTGATAACTTTTAGTGCCTGAGCAGAATGGATAAGTTTATCTATATGGTTGGGCGCGTTCTGTTGCGAAGCAATTGACTGCAAGGCGGAAATCATATCATCCATGCCCTGAGAAGAAATATCAACAAACCGGCTATCTTTGTCGGGAGTTCTTGCGTTATTGTTTATTCCATAAGATACGCGGTCGAATTCGGCCAATGACCTTGAGGCAGCCAAAAGCTGTTCTCCCGATAACTCATCGGCAGCAACTCCCTCGATAAGTTCCTGAACAATAATCGCGGCATTATCTTCCACCGCATGGTTTTTCCCGTTGACGGTGGGACGTATTTCCCCGGTACGGTAATATCCCATATGATGAGCCGTTTCCAGAAAGTCAGCTGTCATCTGGGCTTTATCTGCCGGTAAGGTGTACGCGATAAAAGATCCTTCCGAAGTTTCTAGGACAGCTCCGTCATCGGTTAAGAAAGAATCCTTGAGTGAAATTTCTAAATCGAATTCGTTCTCGACGGTTTTGGTTATCCCCTTTAAATCATCCATACGACTTACGTGTGCCAACTCAGTGTTTGGATTATTTTTTTGCCACACCAGAAGGCGCAATAAGTCATTAGCTCGCTGTCCGGAGACTTCCCAGGAATATTGTTCCGATATAAGGCCGCGTCCCTTTTCACCGATATATGCCTGCAGATCTGCATCATCAGCTAATTTAACGGCAGCCTCTACAAACCCTTCGGGAGAATCATCGAAGAAAATCGCGTTGACTCCATCCTGAAGCCCTTCAATTCCTTCAGCCGTACGTTTAGAAGCGATAACCGCCATCCCGGCCGAAAGAGCAGTCAGAGCCTTTACATTACAGCCACTTCCGGAAAGTACCGACGAGACGAAAATGGAGTTTTCGGGTATGCTACCCCAGAGATCATCTACAAAACCTAATGTATGAATACCTACGTCATCAGGAACATTTTTTAGATGCTGGTCGACATTACCGATGATAAATAGCTGGGCATCGGGGACTCTTTCACGAATGTCAGCCCAGTTATCAATAATAAACTGGGCAGCTTCGACATTGGGAGTATACGAACTTCCCATGAAGACGAAAGAATGGGGCACCGCTTCTCCTTGCGGGCTGACATTTGCATCTGCTTCCATCCCGATAGGCACCCAGAAAGCCGGGGTATCGCCATTGTCACGGGCAAGATGCGTATCATACGGCGACACTTCAAAAACCATATCGTAGGTAGAATAATACGTGGTGAATTCGTGTTCCTGAAAACCTAATCCTTCTTCATGATATCTCGCTGCATCTTCGGGATTCAAAGCGGTATTGGCCATGGCAAATCTCTGTATGGAATAAATATTCATGGGATCACCGACGAAAGGTATTTCTTTGGGAACAGAAAATTTCGCCTGAGGGTTGAGAAATCCCGATACAACAACATCAAAACTACCTGACGCTAGATTATTATCTATTGTGTTTTGTCTCTCAGATGAAGAAGTATAGATAAGATCGATTCCTAATGACTCGAATTCCTCAGCCACGGTTCTCTCTTCGGCATTTTGCGGTTCTTTACAGATGATCTGAATATCATTGAATTGAGCTAACCCGCGGATCTGATTATAGGCTCGCACTTTACCACCGGAAGTCGGAGTGGGGATCCCCGGCATCACATACATAATACCTAACTTTCCTTCGTCCAGACCAAGTTCAGATACGAAGTTATGCGCGGATTCCCATTCCTCTTGAACATCAGAGACAGTGTTCAACTCAGATACAACATCTGTAGTCTGCCGAGAAAACAATCTATCCGGACGGAAATTGACTTCTAATTCGTATCCTGCCGATTCACGTTCAACGGTCAATGTCTGTGCTTGCTGTTTTTGGGTTCCATTATTGCCCCGCTCCAACGCCGCGCGTGAAGCTTTCTCCCGCACCTCTTTTGTCGCGCCGCCGATATGAGCCAGATCCATTTCTTTTCTTACCGCGGGATCTAACTGGTCGATGTCGATTATCTCGATTTGCCTCGTCGCTACCGCTTCTTGTGCCTTTCTGAAACTGTATTCTACATATTGATTCCTCCGGTTAACCTGGGGATCCAGCGTAAATCCCAATTCTGCCAGCACATCCTTATACCGGCTATTTACGAACCCATGCATGAATGTGTTGTCGCGTCGCACACTCATCTTAATCGCGTTCACGGGAGAATGTTTCTGGGTTTGTTCTACTGCCTGAACCAGGAGTTCAGTTCCTACTTTTTGCCCCTGATAGGCAGGATCAACTACGGTAAATCCGGAATCCAGGACCCCGTCCTTATACTGATAGAACCTTACGCCGGCCAATTGCGGTTCTCCGGTCGTGGTATTGGTATCCCATACGGTAAGCAGTTTGAAAGGAGCGGCAGACTCGCTATCGCTGATATGTCTTGTGATTGATGTGCAGATATCATCGACGGTATTCTGCGCCCAGAGAACGCGGTCTAATCCCTGCTCCATCTCTTCTGCGCTGGATAATTGTGCCACCTGTTCGACTCCTTTATCATAAATCCGCTGGGAGAAGTCCTGTAAATGCTTCAGTATCAAAGCCCTCTGACGGTACAGGTCCTTGCCTTCTTCCACCCCCAATACATATCCGGGCAGAGATGACTCGACCGTCTGTCCTAAAGGTAATGATACGTTAATTGTTTTCCCAGGCAGCGGCTGGGTAGTGTCGTAACGCACGGGTAACGGCTGGGTTTCATCACTCTTGACTGCCGCCTGTTCCGACCGGGAAACGGAAGGTTGCTGGGGAGGGACATCAACGAAAAGGTCGGGAGTATAGTATTGGCTGATCTCTTCCCGGTAGGTTTGCGCTTCGGCTTTCGTTATCGTACCGGATGATTCCAGTTGTTTCAGGAAGATCGAAGCCCGGATCGCCTGAGTCGAGACATCGTCGCCGTACGCGTTACGTAATGCTTCCATTGCTTCTTGCAAATCCTCGTTAAGATATTGTTCTTCGATACGTTCCTGTTCGCTTTTTCTGAAAAAAGACAGTTCAACTTCTGTTGCTTCCTGTCTCGTGGCTGTCGAACTGATACTTCCGGTATCTAACGCCTTGCCTTTCCAATCTCCCAATAATTCATCGCGGTTCGCTGTGGCAATCGTATCTCTCTCGGCATCCTGGGCAAATTCCGCGATGCCGGCGGATTCGACTCCGGATAAAACGATATCAAGAATGGGTTCCTGAACAGCGCGGGCCGTAAATCCGTCACTGAAAGCCACGGTGACAACAAACGGGTTCATACCTGACTGCTGAATATCCCGGAACATCTCATGTATCGTGGAGCGCCGTTTTTCGACCCCTTCAACAATACTTTCTATTACCTGCTCATACGTTTTACCAAGTTTTTCTCCGTATTGTCTATCGAATGCTTTCATACTTTCTTTCAATTCTTCCGCTTCCTGCAGTCTACCTTCCCGCAAGAGGTCATCCAGTTGAGTCTCAGCATACCCCCTTTGTCCCCAAGGCCCTCTATCTTCGTAAGAATACATGAAATCCTGGTCGAAATCGACGACACAGTTAATCTCATCCGATGAATCCGCGTTCAAAGATGAAAGTACATCGCCCAAGCTCTCTGCTCCAACACGATGAAAATTAATCTTACGGTAATTTTCCTGCTGAGCATCATAGTCTGCGGGAGTATCCGTATCCCAATGATAACTGTCTCCTTTATCAGAAAAATAATACGGCTGGGCGTGCTTCGCCGAAGAATAGCTTACTACATGCACAATTTCTACTTCACCGGTAAAGTCTCTGAGTAACGGAATCATCCAGTTGGCAATGCCATAACCCGAATCCAGTATTTCATCCGCCGTCTCAGGGAGAGGAACATGTTTGTCGGAACCATCGTCGCGGTGGTGGTCGATATGGACAATAACTAGTTTCTGGGTGGGATCTATATTTTGTTTTACCGCGGCGAGCTTAATTGCATCATAGGCTTTCCCGTGAGGGTCCATCACATACACATTTGATGACTCACCGGTAGTAGCTACTTCCCATAATTGGTTTCTCCCTTCCCGTGATTCCCGTAAAACCTGGCCGGCTAAGCGAGAGACGGGGACACGTTCGGGGTAACGATGCTCTACAAACCTTTCCTCATCAGAGAGAGCCATTTCATGAATTAACTCGGCGGTAGACCGTTTTCCTTGATAATCTACGCCTCCCTGGCGCGATAAGGCGGTAACTAATTCATGTTCTAAAACTGCCGCGTCGGCGTTACGGGAAAGGAAAATAGTATGCGGATCGTGCTCAAAAACGAACCCATCATTTCCCTGCGCATCGAGATGCTCGACATCGAGCATGACGACCTTTACGTGATCCTTGAATTTCACCGCGCGCATTTGCAAATCGGGAGGAAGCTTTATCTGAGCCGCCGCCTGAACCGTTGTTTTTACCTGGCCGGCAACTTCGACATTTGCCACTCCCTGATGTCCATCGCCGGCGATATCCTGTACTACCGGAGAAGATACTATTTCTCCGACAAGAAACGGCACCATATCCTTGCCTGAAGTCATTGAGATCAGTAGACTTTCATATGACTGCGTATTACTTGCCGTTAACACAAGTGCATTTAATCCATATCTTCTCAACACATAATTCATCATTAAATAAGAAATCCGTGTGTTTCCTCCGTTAAAAACATGGGGACTTACCAGGTTCCAAAATGCGTCAGCGGCAAGTTCTATCACAGCGCTATCCCGTTCGGAACCCGGCCGCATTGCATCAATCACATCTAATTGTTCATTCAGCCAATCAACATAGTCGTCTAATGCCTCTGCGCAGGCTGAACCTCCCGCTACCGGTTGTATATTACCCCATCTCTGTTCAACATCAGCAAACCGTAATTCTCCGGCAAGAGCTTCTTCCAGAGTACTCGCAGCTCTACCGGCCGGCATCATGGTTCTATGAATATCCTGCACATCACTCCTTGTGCGAAACCGTTCTCCCCTTGCCGTTATATCTTCTACTACTTCTGCTGCCTCACGAAATGAAGCCAGCTGATATGTGTCGAGACTCTCTGAGTCTTGCTTATACCCTTCCCCTATCTTGGCGGGCCAAGTGGATGATTCATTTTGTTGACGAATCTGACCTCTCTGAACAGCGGCATCATGAGCCGCGGCGGCATATTCCACCATTTTTGCCGCCTCACTATCCTGATTTGCCGCCCGATAGGCTTTCGCCGCGGCATGGTATAATTCGGCGGCTTGGGCGAATTTACCCGCGTTACCTGCCTCATCCGCCCGTTGTTTTATATCCTTTGCCTGAGCCACGAATGCCGCATCGTCAGCGTCGACAATCATATCCTCGGCCTGTCGTTCCGGTACGGCTCGAGCAAGCTTTTCTTCCATTGCCTTACGCCGCTCTTCAGGCGAACGCTGAGACGTTCCCACGCCGTATTCATCGGCCAGCGGCGAAGACGCCTTACCTTTCGTTAAAAGACCTTCTTCTACTGCTTCAGCCGTCGTTATCATTCTCACGTTCTGAGCTTTTAGCCTCTGCAAGGCATGTTCGATTTCCGAAGCTACCTTGCCGTTTACGGCGGGAAGAACGTTTTCCAGTAGCGCGATCTTTGCCTCAAGTGGAACCATACTTCTCCCTAATTTCTCCAGAGTCACGACGGCTTTAATCGCGGTCTGCGTGTCTTTACTCTGGATCCTCTCTCTTACCTGGTCAAGAAATGAACGTTCCGGCACCTTTTCTTCCGTCCGCGCTTGAGCAATGTCTGCCTGTGTCTTTTGAGCCGAAGCAACGACCGGTCCTCGTTCCTGTTCCTGCTGTTCGGCAACAGAATTGGATAGATCACGCAGAGCGATTTCGAGTTCCGTCTTAACCTGAAGATCGGTTACCTCCGCAATTAATTCCTGAAGCACCTCGATCTTTCTCGATGCGGTTACTCCCTTCCAGTTCATCAAATAGCGTATAGAAGCGATTGCTTTTTGTGATGTCCCGCTTCGTATGGAATCTGCCGCCTGCTTCAGAAGATCACTGCGTTGAGGACTGACCAGCGAACCGGCCGAAACGGATTTCTTTGGCGCGATCGATTCCGAAGATCTCGCCGCTTCAGCCCGCTGTGCCCGTAAAGACTCTATTTCAGCGGAAAGTCGTTCATATTCTGTCTGGAGAGAGCCGTCGTTATCAATGGTGGGACGGAACACCAACACAGGATCGACTGTGTTCAGTGCGTCTTGAGCGACGATCAAGTCGCCTTGGGTTAAATATGTATTCGTCCGACGTAACGCGCTCTCGGTACGAGTACGGACAGTATTGGCCTGAAGATGCCCTTTAAACGGACGGTAATTCTCTAACGCTTTAATCGCCTGAGGGATAGCCGTTACTCCTAACGTATTCATGAACTCACGAGCTAAGACGATACTTTTCTGCATCTGAGGTGCTCCCGCGGGAAGATTGATTACTTCGGTCTTGGATATATCTGACTGTCCGGTAATCTCAAGATGTTTCAATCCGTCATGGACGGCTTCAAGAGACTCGATATTCCATTTCTTTTCTCTGACAACCTCAATAACGCGTTGTTCGATTGCCCGCTGACTTAACGCGGTTGCCGGCTGGCGTTCGGTTGCAACAACTTCAGGTGCCGCCGGCATGTTTGGCTGACTATGTACCGATACAGGTGCACTGTCATGCCCGGCAGGAACAGAAGCCCGAGCGAGTTTTTCCTGTGCCGAAGGCTGCATACTGACCGGCACACCGGCGACTCCGGCGCTGTCTTCAAACGGACCCGGCAGACCGCTTTCTCCCCGCTGTACCGTGATATCAGCCACGGAAGCCGCAGCTAATTCTTTCGGCACATCGACAGAGGAAGTTTCCACATTCCCTGTTCCGAACCGTGCCGCAAGATCTCCGATAAACGCATCGGCAATATTATTATCGACGATATGGTAAGAGGTGACTTCGGCCGTCCCGTTGGTGTGCACATGTACCGCAGCTCTTCCCACGATACCGGCACTATCACGGAACTCATGGACTTCAAGAACACCTTCTCCCGCCTGGAAATGAGGCTGGGAAGTCACCTGGACCTGAATATCTAAATTATTTAAAGAAAACGTCGCATCTACCGTATCACCGTTGGTGCGGACTTGCTGCGTCGGCTGATGAGAGGTGTACATTGAATTGGTAAGACTTATAGGAGAAATCGTTCCGTCCCGGGAAGCAAATTCAGCCCGGGATTCAGCGGGAGGACCGCGATTGGCTATAACTGATTGCGGTTCTTTATATTGCGGGGTATATTCGGGTAAATCCGCCCGATCGAAACCCCGCATCGCCTCTTTGAATTCGGCCGGACTTAACGCCATGGCTAAGGGAACATGGCTGCGGGAGGACGGTTTCTTCCCGGACATCTCCGCGAGGAATTCTAATGCCGCTTTGTTCCTGGAATTTACCGATTCATATAACTCCGTACCCTCACTGCAATTTTCTCTCGCCCACCGTTCGAAACGTTCTATGGTACGCCGAAGAGTCACTTCCGACCGTTCAACGTTACCGCGCAGATTCGTCTGCGTATAGGCTTCATCGGAAGCCATTAATTTCCGCGAAATCCGGTCAATAAGCGGCCGGGCTTCCGGAGCCAAGGTGCGCAGACGGGCTAACGCCGCGTGAGGCGCTTCCATCGCCGCCTTAGTGACGGCATGGTAGTTGGCTTGCAACTCAGCCTGATGCTGATTCTGAGCCCATACTTTTACCGGATCTCTGCCCTGATAGTCCCCTACGGCAAGAATCGTCCGTTCGATATTATCTCCGTTTTTCACGTAGACACCTTTTACTTTCCCTTTTTTGATCTCACCTACAGCGCGTAACCGCATCGTACCCTGATCCACGATCTCCAGGCGTGATTTCGCATCGGCAAGCACGAACAGATCACTGCGTTCGGCACCGAAAATACTGAAACTCTTGGTTGCCGCGTGAGACGCCAGTACTACAATGTCATTATTCCGGATCAATTCATAACTCAACGCGTCCTGCGCGTTCATTCCTTTCCGGTGCAGCGGAGTATATCTACCGTCTTTGACCCAGCTGATTCCCCCTTCGGGATCGACGACAACTAAACGTTTGCCGTTCTTTCTTGCCGTTCGATCCGCCGTGGCAACTAAATTCTCCAGGCCTGCTTCTCTTGCCGCGGCTACCACGACACGATTATGCCGGCCGCGGGCACTTTCAACGACTAAATCACTTATTGCTTGAGTGGCACCGATATCGATCGTTTCAATACGTTTATTACCTAATGTAGCCTTCGGCAATGTACCGGCTAATCCGGCACCCCATAATATGTTATACCGTTTGGCGGCGGATTCGGTCATCGTTCCCGAAGCAAAGCTGTATTGGTTGAGCCCGTTCTCAAATAAGGTACGTAATACTTTTTCCGGACTGACGGTCTCGGCTTTGGTCTGAACACTCAGTTTCTCCGGCATGGGAAGATCCACGCCCAAACGGGTAGATTTGGCTTTTCCGACCAGATGTTGAGCGACAAGTTCTGCCGGTGTCCCGTGACGAACGTTGTAGGCAACCCCGGTCTGACCGTCTAACGGGACGATTTCTCCTGTCCGGGGATTCTTCCATAAGTGTACCCCGTCATATTCACTACGCGCTTTAATGTTGGCAAATACCGCGCTGGCTTCTCTTACTCCTTCGGGAGTGCTTAGCACTTGTTCCAGACTGCGACCGTTAAACACTTCTCTGAACAACTTCTCGTTTAAATGTGGCACTTCTATTTTCACCCCGTCCACTACTCTGATGGTCTCAATCACCAGTTTTCTGTCGGGAGTAGCCCGGGCGGTTTCTGAACCCAATATCTCGGTTAACCGTTCATGCGCTTTCCGTGCCGCCGTATATTCCTGCGAGGTAACCTCACGATAACCGCCTTTCTGAGTGCCCATACGTAAGTCAGGATGGAGTTCTGCTTCCGGTTCCCACGCGGCTCTGTCCCGGGCCACCGCTTCTAATAACCGACCGGCCGTCTTTTTGGGCATACCGGCTAACGCCTGGACGTCTTCATAACTCATGACCAGAATATCACTTTCCCGTACTTTTGCGGTATCCGCCCGCAGGATTTCCTGCGTGGCAACCTGTACTTTTACTGTTTCTCCCATATCCCTGGTTATCTTTCTCACTGCCGCCGCGGTATTTTTTGCTTGCTCACCACTGCGGGTAAGAATGATCATCTTGCCTGAACCGCCGGCATTGCCGCCGGCTTCGATACTTTCAATTAACCCTTCGAGTGCTCTCTTTTGTGCTTTATCCTTAGGGCTGCCGTCGCCGCCATAGGCACGGCGTAAAATATCCTGGGCATACTCCATGGTAGTGTTTCCCGTCTTGAGCATAAAGTGCTTGATTACCGGCAGGATACTGTCTTTTCCCGAACCCATGCCCGCGATCACCGCGTTGACCTGTCCATCTCGAATCAGTTCTGTCCCCGGTTCCAGAGTCGTCCGCTGGACCTGGGTTAATTCGAGCGGCCGTTCGGCCGAAACCTCTCTTGCCCTTAATGGATCTCTCGTCTCACCTACTTCTTTTATCTCGACGATTTTGGAAGGTTCGATTTTTGCCGGTTCTCTCGCGACCTTACCCTCTGTAGTAGCAGTTGTCTTAGCGACCTGTTTATTCCGCCCGAGGCGAAGCGCGGAAGTCCCGCGGAACTGGTTGACAAACTGTATGCCGAAGGAACCCATTGATCCCATGCCGTAATTACCCAAAGCAAGTTCACCCAGGGCCATGGTCTTACCAACATCTTTTACGGTATGCCAGAGGCCGTGCCCCATAACTTTTGCCAGATCGGTCGCGGTCTCTAATTTCCGGTTCCCGACAATATTGTTATACTCCATCTGAATTTTTCTATATTCGGTAGGACTTAGTTCTCCCTGCTCATATTGCGCTTCAGCTTTTTTTAATTTTGATTTGGCGCCTAAGGCCCGGACGGCTTTGTGGCTGGCGCTGGCAAAGAGAAACGAACCGACATGAATGGCGGATAATAACTGGCGTTCTTTAACCGCCTGAAGTTCCGCGGCGCTCATTTGATCACCGTGTGCCCACAATTCCCAGCTGCTGACCGCAAACTCTTTGGTCTGCTCAGCCAGTCCCTGGTACATCGGGATCATGACAAAGCGGTTACTCATCCCAAACGCCTTGGCTGTAGTATTTGTAAAAGCAGTCGCACCGACTCTTACGGCCTGGCCTGCTTTTCCGTATCGGGATAGTGCCGAAAGTGTGGCAACATATGTTCCGCCTCGAGTAATCATACTGGTAATTCCGCTGACACCGTAATCCAGCGCGACGAATTCCGCCACCATTTTTGCCATGGTAAGGCCGATACCGGCATACATTAATCCTTTATCGCCGCTGCGGTATCCCATCAAGGTAACATCCTGTAATAATACGTCGGAATTATAATTATTCAGCTGATAGGTGAACTCTACATCCCGTTCGGCAACTTCCACCCCGTGCATTTTGAGAACACTGCTGGCGCTGATATCCACATCGCCGCCCAGTTTATTGATGACCCATTCCACATCATGCGCCCAGGAAGAATTGGCGATGAGCGTACCACCGACCAGTAATGAGCTTTCACCTAATCCGTTGGTATTCCCTCCCCAGGCCAGATCGGAAAGTTTACCGCCCACCACAATCGCCGAACCGATCGCGACTTCCAACCCGCCTTTGAGCTGGTCAAACGCGATCTCCGCCGGTAACAGCGCGTAATGACCCACCGTTTCCATATTTTCGTGAAACTTATCCATTGCCGTTTTTTCGATGAACCCGCTGGGTAATCCGGTATAAGCGTCGATACTCACATATAAATCATCCGGGCCGGCCCAGGACTGTTCAATAGGATCGAACGTGAACACTTCGGTCCGGCCTCCCTGAGTGATTACCGCCTGCTGATTGACCCATTTTTCTTTACCGACATCCGCCAATACATTGTCGACGGTTATTCTTACCGTCTTGTTTTCCGCGTCGGGATAGATGATCTGCTGAACACCTAGTCCGTCTTCGTTATAGAAGACCGTGCTCCGGCTGGCGGTAGAGAAGTATCTTTCTTCCGCCTCCTGCTGTCTCATCTCTAACGCCTCGATGAACTCATCGGTAACCCCGGTCATCTCGCTCTGTATCGTCGTGGTAGAAAGTCCCGCGCTTGATTCGATAAGTGCCGGCCCGTAATTGAGCCGCATCGTCGGCCTGCCGTCGGCAGTCTGACCGGCTTCCCCCAGTGCCGGTTCTTCGGCAAGCAGGGTTTCTGCGGAAGGAGGCACCTTATATTCTAAAACACTGCGCAGGTATACGTGCCGGTCATCCCCCCAGGAGCCGTCGGCGTTACGTACCGGACCTCCCTGATATACGACGATTTCTTCGGAAAGATTTCCGTCGGCATCAGCCGCGTACGTTACCAGCGCGACGCTATCGGACGGAATTTCCTGGTCCGGCTCGCCGATCAGTTCCGATACGGCGCCGGCGTCGTCTAAGATTACTGAATAAGCAAAGCCGCTTTCATCTTCGCCATCAGACGGCATCCGGCTGGCGAGTTCTCTCACGACCTCTCTCATCTGGGTGAGATTTTCCTGCGTCCCGACAACTTTGCCGGAATCAGCATCAATAAATCCTTCCAAGTCGGCAAATAATTCCACGCTCGTCTGATACTGATCACCAAAGATCGAACTGAGCCGGGTATCCATTGCGGTACGGACCGCGTACAGCTGGCCTAAATCGCTCTCAAACTGATTCAACACCAGTGTTCCGGTCTCGCCGTAAATCGTCCCCAGCGTCCGATTGACCGCAGCACTAGACCGGGATAATTCCCCTAACGTACCGGTCAGTTGATTAAAGACATGTGTCGTATTCTCACCGTAAGCGGTATTGATGATCGCCTCGATCCCCTGGCTTGCGGTACCAAGCTGAGATAAATTCGTCCCTACCTGCGTCAGTACCGCCGAAACATTCTCATCACCGTAGATATCGTTGATATTATTTTCGACCTGTACTTTGGCATAATCCAGTTCAATCAGATCAGCTTCCAGCCGGCTCAATACGCCGCTCACGTTATAATCTCCGTAGAAAGAATTGATTGTCGTTCCGATTTGATCTTTGGCCTGCGCTAGATCCCGTACCCGTTCATCAAAGGCCACAAGCTGCTCCGGCATGGCGCCCTCGGCAAGTGCCTGGGTATAGCCTTGAGATAATTCATCGGGAACGTATACTTCGTCTGAACTGACCGTAATACCGTAATCCCGTTCCAGCCCCGCGAATATAGTCTCGACATGGGCAACCGCTATGGCTAAATCCTGTCGATCCTGCCGGGTAAGTTCTCCTTTTTCGGCAATCCCGCCAATGATTTCAGATATCTCGCTATTGGTCAACGCCAGGCCACCGTCTCCTTCTAGTCCTACTGCGGTGAGTATGTTATTGGCTTGACTCATCACTTGACGAGCTTCTGCGGTTTCTTTATACGCACTGACCAGTGCCGGCGGAGCGTCAAGCATTCCGTCTTCACCTATTGTGATACCGTAGAGCGCAAGATCCTCTATCTGGGCATTTACCTGTGCAATTGAATCGCCCATTAATGTATCGACCTGATCCGGCGTAAGAAGTTCTCCGGTGGCTAAACTATCCAGCGTCGACTGGATCTGGTCGCGGGCCATCTCTACATCGGAAAGATCTCCGCCGGAAAATAATCCCAGCACCGCGTTGGCGTCTCCTAATGTTTCCCGCGCGGTCGTTGTCGCCACATAAGCGTCAATCAGCCCGGTCGGGGCATCGACTACGCCGTCGTCACCGATGGTAATACCGTATTGAGCCAGATTATCTTTGGCCGCATTGACATTATTGACTAACGTAGCTAAGTCCGCGGTCAACGGATCATCGGGACCTAATGTCCCCTGCTGCGCTTTCCATTTGATTTCGTTAATCGCCGCGGTCAATTGCTGATTGGTAAGATCAAGCTGAGCGATACCTTCTGTTCCGGAACCGCTAAACGCCGCGACCAGTGTTTTTCCGTCACTCAATGCCGCGCGGGCGTCCGCAGTCGCGTTATACGCCTGAACCAATCCTTGCGGCGCGTCCACCACACCGTTATCGATGGTAATACCGAATGCCGCTAAGTCGGCGATCGTGTTGTCCACCTGGGCCATCGCCTGATCTAAACTCCGTAGCTGCATATCCAGCCCGTATCCGGTAAGATTCCGGCCGGCGATTTCGGTCAATCCCGTCTCAAGTTGATCGCTCGCTAATCTGAGACTTTCCATCGACTCACTGTCACCGAATACCCCCAATATCGCCTGAGCCTGGTTTAACTTCCCCCGGGCCTCAGCCGATTCCTGATAGGCTTCGATAAAGCCCGACGGAGTGCTGACCACCTGGCCATTGGTAATAACCACGCCGTAATCATTTTCAAACAACGCGACGGTCGTCTGGATAACCGCGATGTCATCCTGTAATGCGGCCAGTTGTACAGAATCCAACGCTTCACCCTGAGCCAATCCTCCTAAAGCGGCCTGTATTTCCTGGGTTGCTAAGTCAAATCCTCCCCAGGTACCATCATTTCCGAATGTATTTAAAATTGCGACGGCTTTAGTCTCCATCTCTTTTGCTTCCACCGTGGCCTGGTAAGCGGGAATAAATCCTTGAGAATCGTGTATTTCTCCATTCTCGATAACCACACCGTACTGTTCATATTGCGCCACGCTGGCGTTTATGATCGTCAAAGCGTCATTTGCCCGATCGTATTCATCAGCCGTGATCACCCCATCAAGTGATACTATTGTCAGTGTCGACTGGGCTGATGCGAAATCTCCCTGAACCGCATCTACCCCGAACGACTGCTGGATCGCGAACACATTCGCCCGGGCGGTTTCTACATCACCCAAAGTCTGCGCCGCAACTGTCGTGTTAAAACCATGGGAAGGACTCGGGGTGTACCCGAGGCTGGCGTAGTCATAGGTAGGTGTTGAATACGGTGCCGTAGAATCATCCGGGACGGGAGTCTGATTCTCCCCGAAGGTCGATGGTTGAACTTCAAAAAGATCATCGGTATGAGGATCTATGACCGGCGTTAACGGATCGGAAGAATCCGTCCCCGGGATAGCCGTATTATAATTGGCGCTATAATAACCAGAATACCCTGTATCCTGAGAAGATGTAATGGTCGACCCTGGAGTAAAAACAGGACTTGTTGTCGGCTTGGCACTGGTAATAGTAATTTCTAACCCGTAGGTATTGGAAGGAAAAACAGGATTATTCTCATTGGCAGGTTCCATCTTCCATTTCTGGCCAAAAGGAAGCGCGTAAGGGGTAGCTTCGGCATCAGGCATATCCGCGTCTTGCGGGTTCGAATCAGGGACTGTCGAGCTACTGGAAGGTTTTATCATCTGAAAATGAAAGTCCTCAAGAGCGGTACTTTCGGAAGAATCCCACGCACTTAAATCGCTGTCATCCGGCGGGCATATACCTAAATCATCCGAAACATCCGTGCCCGGAGTCACTTCGCCGCTTTCAATCTGCTCCCGGCGTTGTTCGTATAATGCCGCCGTATCATCCTGAGCGGGCGGAGTAGTCCCGGCATAATACATATCAGACAAATCGTAATGAGCAGTAGCCGCGGGATCAGCTCCCGATCCTGTCGAAGGAAGAGGACCGCTCGTGTTCGGCTCATTCTGCAGTGCCGCGAGTGTTTCCGGACTGGCTATGGTCGCCGGCGGCGATGTGTCCCAATCATTTCGTCCGGGATAAGGGCCACCGTATCCCCCATGAACCGCCGTGGTCCCGGCGGCATTATCGGTGAACACCGGAAGATCTTCCCCCCCCTGGTTATTTTCATTTGCTACTTCCATCTTTTTCCATGGCTCACTGCCAAAAATAGGGCCAAACGCATTCCCCGCCGCGTCCGGGATATCTTCATCTTCGGGAGTAATCGGCGTTTCTACGCCCGGTCCGCTGGGGGTAATTGTTCTATCAACCAACGTACTCTCGGGACTTTCCTCCCGGGAATCACTGTGCCACACCTCTAAACCACTGTCGCCGTAGCGGTCATCAGGAGATATGCCGGAAAGATCAGATGCGGCACCGGTATCGCCGGTTATTTCGGTTTCCTCTTCTTCCAACTCAGCCTGCGCCAGCCCTAACGCAGGATCTCCATCCTGTACGGTAGCCGGATCGACGGCCGCATCGGAAGATTCACTCTGTTGAGTGACTTCTTCCCAATATCCGGCAGGATTATAGACAACTTGGGCGGCTACATCGTCGGCTGAAGTAATCTCATCGCTCTCGATATCTGCCGGGGCGCTATCCGCGGACGTCGTTGTGGCCGGCGCTCCACCACCGTCTATCCCTATTGCATTTAAAGACGCCGAGCTGTCGGGGTCGATTTCGGCCCCGGTACTATCTATTACCTTTACGATATTACCCGTTTCATCGACGACTACCAAATTCCCGTCTTCGGTAGAAAAACTGCCGCTATCGGCTAATGCACCGACAAATGTATCGGGATCAGAAGTAATGGATACCAAACCATCGGTATAAAGCCTATCTTCTCCCCCATACGTACCTAATCCGGCATTGTATATGCCGAACTCCGATTCGAACGCAGCGAAATCGGTGGTATAATAGACAAAATACGCTCCGGCAGGACCTGAATCATACCCTATCGACAACCCATACCCGCCCCCTGGTATAGTTGGTGTTCCCGATCCGTAATAATAGCTGCTTCCGCCGGAAGCCATCTGACTGTAGCTGTCCGACTGAGAGTTGTAGACACCCACACTCTGGCCGCTTATATCGACCACACCGACCGCGCCGCCGCCGAAGTCGGCGAATAACGTGCCGTCCTGCAACGTGTAATTTACTCCGTTGGGATTCTGACCGTGTTCGAATTCCCAGGCTAAGGTTGCCGACTGAAGCGCCATGGATTCGGCATAGGCAAGATCATACCCGAGAGAAAGATAGTTGGTCACGACCGTATCCCATACGGTCTCTCCCAGGCCGCTTCCGATTGAACCGGAATAACCCCAATAAGAAGGCACTAGATTGAGATCGCTGGTATTGTGATGGTAAGTCCCCGTACAGTTACCCACGCTGTCTAAACGGCATCCCCCGGCAGTATAATGCACCAATCCGTCGGGAGAAACGAACGCCGGACCGGGACCGTGTCCGCCGCCGGGACCGCCACCGCCGTCATGGCCGTCACCGTCCGGGTCCTGTGACCAGTGCGTAAACCCGGCATTCACGCGGTTTTGATGCCGTTCCCATTCTCCGTCGGGAGGATCTTCTCCTCCGTGCTCATCACGATATTGATCTTCCCAGTCATCGTGGCCGCCACCACCACCGCCACCACCGCCACCACCGCCGCCACCGCCGCCGCTCGTCGCCGGCATGGTGCCACTGCTGGTATCATCACCGCCTCCTTGGTATTGGGCCCAGGAAAGACCGGCGGGTGCCATACTGAAAATACATACCGCGAGGGCAACTCTGATGAGTTGCATTCTCATTTCCCATAATGTGGTTGCGATTAATTTTGCCATAAAAGAACAAAAAACCCTAAGGCAAAGCGCATTCACCTTAGGGTTTACAGAATCTGTGAAACAAAATATGTGTATCCCTTTGGCAACCCCTCTTCTGTTTGTATGAGGAGGTGGTTTTGCGCCCCAGGATCTCTCCTGGTTTGCCTTTTTCAGTGGATATTTACCGAATTACCAGCCACACTAAAAAGTGATCACCCAACATCCCTATTGTGCAATATTCCGTAGATCCGTAGCGTTCTTGACAGCGTGGCAATATATAAAATAACCACTTACTTTATATAATATATGCCTATACTTTTCAACCTGCCGAGAAAGATAGTTTGAAAGCGCTTTCCTTCTCATATTCTCAAGAAAAGCGTTTTCTTATTGACCTTTTTCGGCCCAAATTGTAAGAAATTGATTTACCCCGTAACCTGTCCAAAAATACGCAGCTTTTATTTAAGAAAACATGCCCTAAGGCAATAGAGCGGGCCACCTTAGGGCTTGGGTAAGGGAAATGCTGTTTTTTGCCTCCTTCTTTGGTAAACCTTTCATATATACCATTTCTCCATAGGATATTTCAAGGCAGGAAAACAGGGTTTTGTTTTTTGGGATTATTTTTCAGATAATGCTCTTTAGCTCACCCCTCGTAAGGACTTTCTAAAATTAAACAGACAGGCCAGACCCTTTTTGTCTTATATAAGACGATGGGAGTCAGACTTCTGAGTGATCAGCAGTAATACAAAAAGGGACAATCTCCATTCGACAAGGTATCCACATACCTATTTTTCTGTCAAATGTGGAGACCTACTCCTTAAAAACCTACTTTATTCTCTCTATCGCTTCGGAGAGAGACATTTCACCGTTAAAAAATGAATTAGTCAGTTGTGTGGCTAATTGAGCTTGCTGTATGTAATTGCTGTTATTGTGATTAAGATTTTGCCAAATTCCCCAGGCATCTTTTATCTTTTGCTTATCTGACAAGGGGAAGTCATAAATATTATTTGCCGTAATGGTCTGCAGAACATTTTGTAATGGCCCATCGGCATAATCAACTATTTGTTCGCCTATGTCTATCGTACGAATCCCCTGATTCCATCGGTCACCCCATATAATTTGGAGTTGTCGAGCACCTGCACTGTTATCTCTCAAGAAGAGCATGCTTCCATACGTTGCTTCGACTAAATCTACATTTTTACCGAAAATCATATTCGTATAAGAGATAGCAAAACCTTCTGCCAATCCGCTTATTGGCTCTTGTGAATCGCTATCATGGTTATCCCAATAAGCATGAAATGCTTCATGAGCGAGGAGTTCTCCTGTAATGGTCTGCATATAAATAGTACGCTCTTGGGGATAATAATACTCCTGCGCTTGGTCACCTTCGTGGCTCAACGTAAAGGTCGTATAATCAAATATTTCATAAAGGAAATCCGCTCGTCCGGTGCTGAATACTTCGGCAAAGGCGTTTACGTAGTTTTTCCGCATTTCCGCACCTTGGGGAGAATTTATTGTTGCCGGATCAAATTGGATATGATAGGAGACATAGGCTTTAATCTCTTCGGGAGTAGCCGAAGGTCCGGGGATTTGTGGTTCCCAGGGATTACCGCCCTGTATCTCGATATTTTCTTTATTCAATTCAAATACCTGTCCGATAGCGGAATTCACTCCATACCATTTGCCACTTGTGGAATCGAAAAAAGTACCGTACAGACCGGTTTCGGTTCCGGCCGGAGCCGTACCGACAGGTTCTAAGGCAAAGCCTTTAAAAGCGTAAATAGTGGTATCGGTAAGGAATTGAGCTTGAACCGGCGCGGCAACATCCATATTTACCGGTGGACCGTCAAATCGCCCTTGAGCGTAAGCCTGACTATCCAAACCTTCTACTCTAACGAAACTGAATTCCCAAGGATTATCTCCGGTTGCCAGAAACCATCCGTCCCAGGTATTACCTGACAGTAGATGCAGTTGACTATCGGAAGGACGGTCGTTAATCTCAGTCAAAACCCCATCCTGAAGTCTATAGAGCTTTCCGCCCATACCATCCACAAGTTTTGCGGTCCAGATAGAAATTATGTCCTGTTCTACATTTTCACTTTGCCATGCGGCGAGCGTATCGGGGCTGGCTAAGGAAGCCGGTGGCGGCACATCCCAGCTGTTCGCTCCGGGATAGGGTCCCCCGAAACCGCCGTGGACAAATCCTGTATTATCAGTCGGATTATGAAGTGAACTGGAATTCCTCAATGCCTCTCCTACCGCCTTTGCTGCCTCATCATACGTCATTGCTCCGGACAAAGCCTGTTGAACATAAGGCATTGCTATATTAAGATCCGCTTCCAGAGCGCTTAGATCTTTACTTCCATCCAGCTGAGAACATATTCTCCAAACCCCTTCAATCTGGCTGGGATTACTCAAATCCAGCCCGGAAGTATCATGAGCCATTTCCCACCGCATAACGTCGTGTAAGTCTTCATCAGCCAGAGCCCAGATATCCGAACCGAGAGGAAAGAATAAATCTCCGGTGACATTAATCCCTTTATCTCTTACGACTAACTGAATTCTCGCTAAATTAAATGCTAAATTTGTCTCCTGAGAAGGTTCCGTCAATATATCCTGTAACGAATAGGACATCATCTCTATTGTCCCTGTTCCGTATGGCGTGGGATTATCCGCGTTTTTAATTAGATATTTATCTAAACCATGCTGAGATTGATAAATATGCAGCAACTCATGTCCAAGCAAATCCCAATCGCCGATATTATCCGGCTTCATATAAAGAGTCTGAGATGGGGTCCCCCAGAAAACATAATCTCGGCTTCCAAAAACATAGGCATTCCCTCTATCCCAATCATCTAGACTTAATGTGATATTAGGATCCGTAAAAACGCTGGCAAGGAATTGCACATCGGGATTTGATAATAAGGTGGTCAGCGATTGTTGATATTGACCTATCTGATCCGGTGTTAATGAAGAATCAAAGTGCACATTGCTCAAATCAACCGCAGGTGCTGTTTGAGCAACCGCTGCTGGATTCTGGGTATTTTGGGAAATCAATCCCGGCAGATTAATATTTTTGCTATCTACTTCGATATAATGTCCCCATTCAGAAATGACCGCGACAACCCTGTCTCCAAACTGTTGAACGGCAAATACATTTACCGTAGAATCCGGTGTAACGGCTTCACCTAAGAACGTATTCGTCCATCCGCCGGCTGTAGCCTGAGGCGAAATTATTTCGGCACGTTGTCCAATCTTTACGTCAGACCATCTTGGCTGAGCCACTCCTTCTTGCGGTGTTACCCCCCAGATCCTG
This sequence comes from uncultured Planctomycetia bacterium, assembly GCA_964483625.1. GTDB lineage: Bacteria > Omnitrophota > Gorgyraeia > Duberdicusellales > 4484-171 > JAFGQU01. The sequence continues at coordinate 96,452 of CAZABB010000002.1, forward strand.
CCGCCGTAATGAATATCATTTCCATCTTCAACACCAAACCCTCCTTCGGCTAAGTCCGTATACTTAGCAAAATGTCCCCAAGGAGAAAGTAATACAATATTTGCTCCGTTTTGATCCGTACTGAACCCATAAATATCACAACGCGTCCAGACATCACTCCCGGTTTGATCGATCTGAAAAAATTTACCTGTTGTCCCTAACGCCATAATCTGCGTATTCGGCCCCAAAACCCCTTGCCAGGGAGCATCTGATTGGGGATTAGGCTGTAATATTGTTCCTGCCGGCACTACTCCTGAAGGAATCGGTCCGCTCTGGGGGGGAGGGGTCTGAAATAAGCCGGTGAAAGTGTCGATCAGATCGTTCAACGTAGAGCCAGTATCTGTCGTTCTATCCAGAGTGCCGGGATCGATCGAGGCCGGGATGAAATCTGCTTCACTATAGTTGGCAAACATCGAAGGAATCCCTGGAGTCGGTCCGCCGAAGCCGCTGTGGACAGGTGCGTCTTGCGCACCTGTCTGCCCGGAAGCGGCAAAAAGGTCAACGTCACCGTAACGACGGTCATAACCCATGTGAATTCCTGAAGTACTGGTGCCGCCTGAGAAAGGATCATCCTGGTACTGTTGGTTTTCTTGTTTACCGAAATATTCTTCGGCATACTGAGCGAGTATTTCGTATGCGAATCTTTCTCCTCCCAAAATTGCCAGAGCCGCAGGAGTGATATCTACACCCACATTATGGGGATCAAAAGCGTCGAAGAAAGGATTTCCATCTGAATCCTGGCTGAATCCTGCCAAAAAATCATTCACTTGCTCAGTGTAGTGTGGCACTTGAGACTGACCTCCGCCGCCTTCCCAGCTCTCAGCATCAGAAGGGTTACCCCAGGAGTCGTGAATGACATTACCGCAGCTATCCATGCGGTTTCCTTGATCGGTAAAACGATCGTTACCGATCCAGAAGTCGGCCCAACTGAACGTGCCGCTTAAAATACAGACAACGAGAGTGATGAGGAAAACACATACACATTTTGGTAAAAAAAACCTTGCTTTCATCTTTACTCCTTTCTCGAGGTTCATATACATTTCATTCAAGGGATTTCCTGAAAAGTAAAAAACCCTAAGGCAAAACGCATTCACCTTAGGGTTTTTGAAAATTCCGTGAAAAAACATATCCCTTTGGCAACCCCTCTCCTTTTTGTATGAGGAGGTAGCTTTGCGTCCCAAAGTCTCCTTTGGTTTGCCTTTATCAGTAGATACCTACCAGATTGTCAACCGGAAGGATTCATTCCTTGAGGGTCATTACTCAAGGCACAGTTCTTCCGTCAGCAATAATAGATATTATTACTTAACGTGATATCCAGATTGTTTTAATGATTCTCCGTAACCTTATGGTCTAGAAATGATGCAACGATAATTTCTAAACCTATCGTATATACCATTTCTCCATAGGATATTTCAAGGCAGGAAAACAGGGTTTTGTTTTCGGGAAGGAGAGAAGCGGAAGACAGAAATCTATGCGGGGATTGCCGGCGATTTAAGAAGTCGCTTCCGGAGGCGAATCGCGGCGGTCAAGGACATAGGCACTGCCCGGGGTTTTTTTGGCAAGCTCTTTTATTTCCGCCTCAAGGGCACTGACCTGACCGACATGGGTAAACTCCCGGTAACGGTTGGTAATAATGGCAATCGATACGGAAACGAAACCAAATTTCTTTTCATCTCCACTGCGGTCCTTGGCGATGATATACCCCTGGATTCTTTCCCTCTCATCGTAAAACTGAGGCGCCTGTTTATCGAACTCACTGATAACCTCCTGAGCAATAGCTTCGGCCTTATCAATAGCGCACATCACCACAAAATCATCCCCCCCGATATGTCCGATAAAATCGTTTACATCACCTATTTTTTGCATCGTTTCAATAATGATCCGGCCCAGCGTTTTAATCACCTCATCCCCTCGGTCAAAACCGTAGAAGTCGTTTAAGGCTTTAAAATGATCAAGATCAAAATAGAGGATAGCGAATTTCGCTTTTACCGCGATCCTTTTCTCCAGTTCTCCCGCAATAGTGACATTCCCCGGCAAACGGGTGAGAGGATTTGCGTCGAGGTGAATATTCGACCGCCGGATCAACATCCTCACCCGGGCAATAAGCTCATCGGGCGAAAACGGTTTTACCATGTAGTCATCTACCCCTGATTCCAATCCCTTCACTTTATCATCTACTTCCCCTTTACCCGTAAGCATCAATATCGGCGTATGAAGGAAAAAGCTGTCCAGCCTGAGTTTTCGGGCGATATCCGGCCCCTGCATATCGGGCAGGTTATAATCCAGAAGAATGAGATCCGGTCGTTCCCGCCGGATCGTCTCCAGACCTTCCTGTCCGGCCGAAGCTTTTATGACCACATAATCATCTTCCAGACTCGCTTCAATAACATCAAGGATATCGGGATCGTCGTCAACCGTTACTATTTTGATTTTGTACATCTTCCACCGCCTTTAATGTAAAATGGAATGTCGTCCCTTTCCCTAAATCAGATTCCACCCAGATTCTCTGCTGGTGAGTCTCAACGATGCGCTGCACCAGAGACAATCCCAAACCGGTCCCTTTTACCTCCCGATGCTGCGCGGTCTTCACCCGGTAGAATTCATGAAAAATGTTTTCCAGATCTTCCTTGGGTATACCAAACCCGGTATCTGATACCGATATGATTACCTGGTCATTTTCTTTTACGCATTTTACCATAATCGTCCCGTTGTCGGGAGTGAATTTTATCGCGTTGTTGATAAGGTTAATAAGGACGCGTTCAATCAAATTCGCGTCCATATAGACCATAAGAGAAGGAGGAGCATCTGTCTCCAGACGAATGTGTTTCACATCAACCTGAGGCATAAGAAAGTCGGTCACATCACGGGCAAGTTTACTGATATCACCGGGAGCGATCTTGATTTCCATGCGTTTTGATTCAATCCGGGCGATATCCAGAAGGGTATTTACCATCGCGACGAGCTTGTTGACGTTATCATCGACCTTCTTTAACCGTTCCTGAGCCGCGGGAGGGAGCTTCCCGAATTTCTCCGCGACAAGAAGACTGGAAAACCCTTTAATCGAGGTAAGAGGCGTACGCAACTCGTGCGATACACTGGAGATAAAATCGGTCTTGCGTTTACTGATTGTTTCAAGCTCCTGCAATGTCTGCGTCAATTGAAACGTCTTCTCTTTGATCTTCTGCTCCAATTCCTCTCCCGAACGATACAGCGCTTCAAACGACTTTATGTTCTCCATACACTGCCCTAAATACATACAGAGAATGGAAAACACCTGTTTTTCCGATTCAGTCACCCCTCCGGTCAGGGTGCAATCAGCAACACAGAAGCCGGCATAAAGGCTAGTACCGGTGAAAATCGACCCGACAAGAAAATCTCTTGCGTGCAGGCCTTTCCGTAACGGGGCCGCGATGTCCGACTCGACACTGAACAGGCTGTGAGGGTCTAATCCTTCCCTATGCCGGGTGAAGAACTCACTAAGCACATTAAGCTCATTCCGGTCAAACCCCACATTGATCACATCTTCACTCATACTGAGGGGAAGAATACACGCGTTTTTAAACCCCATTCCTTTTACGGCTTGAGTGGTAATATAGGAAAAAAGCAGTTTCCGGTCAAGGGTACTTAGAGAAGCCCCGATAAAATTTTTTATAAAAGTCAACTTTTGCAATTTATCATTGATCGCGTCCTGATAAAGCTTCACTTCCATATCATTCTTAATGATAAGTTTCGCTTGATGATCGACATCACGCAGCTTTTTCTCCAGATGGCGTATTTTTAATTTAAATTCCTGATTCTTATTATGAATCAGATAAACGTAAAAGAGAAGCGGACAGAGGACAGCGGCAAGAGTAAAAACGATCTTAGTCGTCAGGTCGATTGAATAAAGATAATTCATCGTTCTCCCCAGAATGTCACGTGAAGGTCTCCTTTTTCTATTATAAACTCTTTTGAGGCGTCATCAAAGATGATTTGGTAATCAGAATAAAATCCGAGCACACTGCTGTCTTTACCGATCACCTTCTTAATAATCTCGATTTCCCGGTCGGTTTTCTTCTTCAAAATCTGTTTTCTCACCAAAGAACTCACAATAATAACCATTTTTGGCGCGAATTTCTGTTTCACCTCCGAAACAATATCAAGGATCGTGTCTTCCAGAAGATCTTCATTAATCATCATCAGCCGCGCCTGAAGCCCTTCCTCGACATGCCCCAGATATTTAAGAGCATCCCCTTCGACAATCTCCTCGATGCTTACCAAGCGGTAATGACCGGCACTTTTGACTCCGAACGGATAAAGATAGCAAAGCTTCTTTTTCAAAAAAAGGTCATACTTATCTTCCAGATACTTCCGATACACATCCACCGCCGGCTTATGATCGATCTCCAATATTAGATTCCTCTCTTTATCGACTTTGGTGAATGTAAACGGCTGTCCCAAAGGCAGAAAGCCGCTGATCTTTTCATAATGGATCTTAAACCCCGATCCGATCGCGAAATAAAGATATCCCTGGTCAATCTGATCATTCAGGAGTTGAGGACAATTAATTGCGCTTTCCTTTTCATATCCGGCAGAGAGCACCCGGGCGCTTTTACCCAGAGAAAATTTCAGTCCGCGGATACAGTTGGAATAATTAATATGAGACGCGACAAACCCCAGCATAAGCTCAAAAGGCCGTATCGCCTGTCTGGTCTTACGCAACGCCACCTCAATCTCCTGAACGTCATTTACCGGAACCAAACTGGTATTCAACTTGATATCCTGTAGTTCCATACAGGCGACAACGATTCCATGTTCAACCGTTTTATATTCATAGATAAGAAGAGGGGCGGGCACGGCAATTAATTGGAGGGGTTTAAGTGTAAGACTTAATGCCTTTCTGATCAATGCCGGCTTATAGTGAGGCGTGAAAAATACGATGGCAAATTCGACTTTACGAGGAAACACGTTCTTGATGCCGAGGGAAATTTCCTTTATCGCGGCTTCTTCACTGGAACGCTCACTGCAGGCAATCGCGAAACGCTGCTGTTGATCTTTTGCTTTTGAAACATCCAAGGATTATCCTTTCGATAGGGGTTAAAGGTTAAGAAAAACAATGATTTATCGCCTTTTTTAAGAATATCATACCGAGGAGAAAAATCAATTATTTTATTGACAGAGAAGAGAAGAGAAAATACAATAGTTCTACTTTTCTATTTTTGCTTTTTTATATTTTATTTTTGATGTATTCTGGCCCCATCGTCTAGCCCGGCCTAGGACACATGGTTCTCAGCCATGCGACACCGGTTCGAATCCGGTTGGGGCTATGAAAAGGAAAAATCCCCGTCTTTACGGCGGGGGTTTTTCTTTTCATTGTCTCCGGGAGGTTTGACCGCGGCACAGGACGTGCCCCGGTGTATATCCGCAGCTATCCAGGTTTCTCATACCTATCGGATCCACGCGAACGAAGTGAGCCGTGAACCGTTGCCCGAAGGGCCCGATCTCGTACCTCATTATATATAGATCTTATTCCTTGGATGTCCTCGATCGGCCAAAGGCAGAAATCTGTATGCCTCAATTATTTAGGTATCTTACTTCTTAAGACATCTGCGTTTATCCGCAAAGATAAACAGCAAACCCGGTTAGCCCCCTAATAAAATCAATGCTTAATCGTCTTTTTCCCTACGCGTAAAACAAAACTTAGCTCTCTCTCCTTGAAATCTCGTCGAAAAAAATGGTATACTCCACAGGTTTGGAGATTCTAGCCGTATCATTTCCGGACCAAAAACGGCTGCGGAGAAAAACAAATACAATCTGGTGAAAAAGCACAGGAGAAAATATCAAGCGATATTATCCCGGTAAAAAATCAAGAACACCTTAAGAACACTCTTATCGTGCACAGCTATGGATCTGCATCATGGACCAAAACGAAAAACGGGGAGAAATGGCACCAAGCGGAAACACAGACGAATGTCTTCTTGAAAATCAGGAGTCTTGAAAGATAAAGGCAAGCCAAAGGAGACTTTGGGGCGCAAAACCACTTCCTCATACAAACAGGAGAGGGGTTGCCAAAAAGACTATTTCCATACTAAACCCTAAGGCACCCAAGTTGTCTTAGGGTTTTCTGTTTTTTTAACGGTGCATATCCCGATTCATTAAGTCTATCGTTGTTTTGAAAAGGTAGTCTGCTGAAACGGCAAACTCCGAGAGATCGGAGGACGCAAAGCCACCTACCCTCTTACACCAGGGGCAGAGGGGTTATCACACAGACAACACATATACACATCTCCTCTCGACCCTGAGGTAACGGTTGTTACCTTGGGGCTGTTTTCATAGCAAAGCATCCTTAAAACCATATGTTACATTTAAGGCCTGTCCTCTTTTGTAACATTTGTAAGGTTCCAGGTTATTGCTTATTGTATATTATCCGATGGATTGACATTCGTGACAGGTTCAATTTTTCACTGATCTCATCAAGGGAATATCCATCTGCTAAAAGTTGCTCGATTAAATATTTTCGTGCTTGTTTTTCTTGTAAATTCACTATTTTCTTTTTCCCTCGAAAAGCTCCGATCAATTCTTCTATATTTTTAGAATCTTTATCTTTCCATAATTTTTGCCGCACCACACGTACCACCTCTTTCATAGTCTTCTTTAACGAAGCGACATCAAGAAGAACAGCATTTTTACACATAAGAGCTTCCCCCAAAGTATCGAAATACTTTTTCTTTGCCTTTTCCATGTCAGAGTCAAAAAAAGATAAAACTTTTTGACAATTAATGAAACTCTTTTTTGAAGAATTTTTGTATAAACCTAACGAGCTCCATCGATAATCGTTAAAATTATCGCAAAGACCGGCCTTATAAGGATTTAAATGAATATAAGACGCTGCCGCTAAAAAGTAAGCCTCATCATTGCAAAGCCCGGCTCGATATCTACCACAGAAAACATGGCCTTTACGTTCATATTTTTTATTGAAATATTCCGCATATCGTTCAAACAATTTTTTCATTGCTTGAGAAAGATTTTTCTGCTGTATGCTCAATAAAATATGTAAATGGTTTGGAAGTAAAGCAAAAGCATAAAGCTCAAGATTGAATCTTTCAACTATTTCCTTAAGTAATCTTAGAAAATATAGGTAATCTCTATCTTCAACAAAAAGGATTTCCTTCCCGGGTGCGCGTTGTATTATATGATAAGTACCGCCTTCAAAGATAATTCTTTGTTTCGTGGTCAAATATCCTTTGATTTTCTTTCCATCAAGATTCTCGATAATATCCATAGTTATTATTATTTTACCATAAATCTTGTCTTAATGTTACATTTAAGGCCTGTCCTAAAATGTAACATTGAAAAGGAAAAGAAAGGGGAATTAATCGAACACGACGGTCTTATTATTGTAGACCAGGATTTTGCGTTCGGTGTGCCATTTGACTGCCCGGCTTAAAACCACGCGTTCTAAGTCCTCTCCCTTACGCCGTAAATCTTTGAGTGAATCACGGTGACTGACCCGCACGGTATCCTGATCGATGATCGGACCGGCATCGAGTTCTTCGGTTACATAGTGACTGGTCGCGCCGATAAGTTTGACTCCCCGTGTGTAAGCCTGACGGTAGGGAGCCTGGCCGACGAAGGCGGGTAAAAAGGAATGGTGAATATTGATTATTTTATTGGGAAACTGATCGACAAACGATTTAGTAAAAATCTGGCCATACCGCGCAAGAACAATGAGGTCAATATTGGATCGCTGTAAAACATCGATCTGTTTTTCCTCCTGCTCTATCTTGTTTTCCCGTAAAATCGGAAATTCGGCGAATTCCACATTAAAATTCTGCGCGACACTGTAGGCATCCGGGTGATTACTGATAAGGAGCGGGATTTCGCAATTAAACTGTCCGCTTTGATGTCGTAATAACAGATCGTAGAGACAATGCAGATGCTTGGATACGAATATGGCGACGCGAGGGATATCGTTTGAGAAATACAACTGCCAGTCCATATTGTACTCATCGGCAAGAGGCTTTAACTCTTTTTGGATATTCTCTTTGGCAATCGCAAATCCGTCCAATGCCCATTCAATACGCATAAACAGGGTGTTGGTTTGAGAATCAATATGCTGATCGGCATGCTCGATATTACCATTATTGGCAAAGAGAAATTGGGATATCTTAGCAACGATACCACGCGCATCCGGACAGGAAAGAAGCAAAATGGCTGTTTCCATAATTACCTTTATTTTATCAAGATGGCTCTAAAATACAATATTATTCCGTACCGTCCCCGGGATAAAACAAAATCCAGTACAATTTTATTGAAAATTCGGCAATAATTATGCTATAAAGAGATACTGGGATTGTAACGCCCGCTTCAAAAAAACGGGTTCCGCAGGGAAATGTTGCGGTTATCAGTACGAAAAAAGCCGGCAACATAAAGACTGCAGACCGGCTGTATTCCGGGAAGCAAAAACTGCGAGCAATCGCGGACCAGGAACAAAGCGGGAAACAGACTTTTATTGCCTGTTTTTCCAGAAGCGGGTAGACAATGAAAAACCATGCAGAATATCAGAATCAGAAATGCAGCCAGCAGAATCCCTTCGGTAACCTTAAAATAACCAACATCAATTCAATGAATAACCGCATTATCCTCTCGGCCACCAATCCGGGATGGAACTATGAATATAAATTCGTCGTATCCAAAAAAGAAGTCATCGGTCAGACATCAATCGGCGCCTGGGAACCGTTAAGCAATGGAAACTCACAACTTATCCGCAATAAATTAAAAAGTTTCCTCATTGACGGCAGTACGTTTTTAAAGTCTTAATCGAGATGCACCTTACCGCCCCCCCCCTTCTTCTTATATCTAAAAATCGGCGCCAAACAAAAGTTTCTCATCACTTCGGTCTTTCGTTGAAAAAATACACCCCAATATGTTATGTTTATATGGTGGGGGAATTCTAAACACGACGGGATTTTATTGAAATCAGGCGTTATCCTTTTTTAAAGAGGAATATAATTGTATTTGAACGATAAAGCCAAACTGTGAGTAATCGCAGGACGCCCATATGGGCCGCGGACCGACTTTTACTCTGCCTTATACCGGAGTAAAACTCAGTATAAGACAGCCCTAAACCGAATTTATTCTGGTTTATTGGGTTGGTCCGTGGGAAAGCTGCGGGCCCTGTAGCGCAAAGCGCAGGGGTAGCCGGATTGCCAAAAAAAACGGAGACCCGGTTTTTGTATTTACAGGACTCCTGTATGGGATATTTTCTGTTTGCGAAAGGAAATACCTGTAAAAAGAATCGGGACGAACATGGACGAATCAAAAAAAAGAAATAATTCAAAAAATTATTTCCGCAAGCTAAAGATTATCCGCATCGAACAGGGACATGATAACATATATATCTGGACGAAACATCCGGGATGGAACTGCGAATATTCATTTTGCCTGCTTAAATCCGAGCAGGTAAAGGGACAGACATCTTCGGGGAACTGGAACAATTTAAGTTCCGATAGTGCGGATATTATCCGCGGCAAGCTCTCTTCATTCATAATCAGCCACAATGGAATCTTAAGCGCCTGACACGTCACAGGACACTGAATCCCCTTCCTAAAAAACAGCCATTCCATCACCGAAACTAAACAAACGAAAAGAATTATCGATAGCATACCGGTATGCCTGGCGAATCAGTTTGTTCCCGGCAAACGTCGAAATCAATACCAGATTCGTAGAGCAGGGAGTATGGAAATTGGTAATCACCGCGTCGACCATCTTAAACCGGTAACCGGGATAGATATACAGATTCGTCCGGGAACTCCCGGGTTCCAGCCGATATGTTTTGTTTTTTAATATCGCGGCGGCTTCAAGGGTACGGATACTGGTCGTCCCCACCGCGATCACTCTTCTGTTTTCCTTCCTGGCATGATTTATCGCAGAGGCCGTTCTTTGAGAAATCTCATATTCCTCCCAACCTATAGGATGGTTACGAATATCTTGACACTTAATCGGCCGGAACGTCGCCAGTCCGCAATGAAGAGTAATCGAGACAATCTCCACTCCCCTGTTGCCAAGCCGATCCAGAAGCTGCTCCGTAAAATGGAATCCCGCAGTCGGCGCGGCGACAGCACCATGTTTTTCGGCATAAATCGTCTGGTACGTCGTTTCATCATCAACTTCTTTCTTAATATAAGGCGGCAAGGGAACTTTGCCGTGAGCTTCGATCAAAGAATAGATATCCTCATAAGGAAACCGTAAAAACCGGCCTCCCTGCTCGGTCTTCTCCTCAAGTATAGCCCAAAAATCATCGGTATCATTGAAGATGATTTTATCACCCCGGCGGGCCCGTTTACCGGGTTTGACCAACGCTTCCCACAAACCTCCACCCCGATCACGCAATAAAAGCACATCAAGTTTGCCTCCGGTTAACTTATGTCCCTGCAGACGCGCTTTCAGTACCTGGGTATTATTGAGGACAAGCACGTCTCCTTCTTTCAAAAAATCTCCGATATCTTTAAACACCGTCTCTTTGAAATTCTGATCCATGCGGTTGACGACAAGAAGGCGAGAATCAGCCCGGTGACGCAGGGGCTCCTGCGCAATTAATTCTTTCGGTACGGGATAATCATATTGTGAGGCTTGATAGCGGCTTCCCCTCATAGATGGGGTCTATTTTACCAGCAAAAATACCCCTTGCAAACCGCCGTATTAACTAGGGGGTTGATAAATAGAAAAAATACCTTACAATATAAGCCATATGAAAAAAGACAGCGTCAAAATAGTCCTTGATACCAACATTTTCATCAACCCCGATTCACACCGATTCTTTGGGAAAAACGCGATCGAAGCCATAAATAATTTCCTGGCCCATCTTGCCGCAACCACAAAGATCCAGTGTTTTATGCCTCCATCAATCTATGAGGAATTAATCAAATTCATTGATATACGTAAAGTTTCGGATCAATTCATCCTTATTACAAAAAAACCTCCTTCTACTTACGAACTCCCCATTCCTGCTATTTTTCTCTATGAATTCATCGAAGAGTTCCGCTCCCGCATTAACAAAGGCATGCGGGTCGCCGAGAAGCATTCCCGTAAAGGATTAAAAGGCGGCCACGAGGAAGAGCTTATCAAAAACCTACGTAATGAATACCGGATTGCTTTGCGGGAAGGGATCATCGACAGCAAGGAGGATTTCGATCTGATCTTACTGGCAAAAGAACTCAATGCCCATCTGGCTACAGCCGATACCGGCCTCATCAAATGGGCTCAGAAACTGGGCATCAGCTGCATCTCAGCCCAGGAGTTAAAAGCCTTCCTGAAATAACTGTTACCAACCAAAGATCAAATATTAAATATCAAAAATACAGACAAGGAATAAAACCATATACTAAAGACCATCGACCAGCGACTATCGGATTATTTGGCGATTGAATTGAGGATTTCCCGGATCAGATCTTCCAGCGTCACAATCCCCAGATCTTTCTTCCCTTTCATGACCACGGCGATGTTTTCCTTTTTGTTTTTCAGGCGGGTAAATATCTCATACAATTTCTGGCTGGCTCCCACGCGGGTAATCGGACGAACAAGATCATGCCAATCGGTGTATTCACGATAAAATAAATCAAAAATATTGAGATAGCCGGTAACCTCCCGATTTTTAAATATAATATAGCGGGTAAACCCGTGCCGCTTCACTAATTCAAAAATATGTTCGCGTGAATCGGTGTAATCAATCCCGACGATATTTTTTAAAGGAATACATACATCCTTTAATTTTGTCTGGCCGAAATCAAAAATATCTTCTATCGCCTCCCGTTCGCCTTCTTCCAACCCTCCTTCCTTTTCGATCTCGGCGATCAATGCCCGGATCTCTTCCCGGGTGACAAAGAATGATTTTTTTTGTCTCTGTCCCAAAAGCACACCAACCACAAACATGGAAAATTTTTCTATACTGGAAACTGCCGGATAAAACACTTTCTCAAACAATTTAAATAACCCTACAACTTTCTTGCTTAAATGTTCCCGGTAATGCCGGGCAATATATTTAGGGACAAGTTCGGCGAAGATCACGATAAAAGGAGTGAGAATAAACGTGGTCCAGATATAGCTGTTTTGAACATTCTGACTGATAAGAAAATACGTGGCGAACGCAGAACTGACTACCATGGAAATATTGGCCCCAATAAGAACGGTAGCCAGAAACCGTTCTGGCTTCAGAAGCAAACAATAGACCATCCTGGCTTTTTTATCCTTATCCTGCTGATGACGCAACCTGAGAATATTGGATGAAATAAAAGCAATTTCACTCGCAGAAAAAAATGCCTGCAGCAAAATAAAAAGGATGCAACCTGCAAGATAAAGAAACATCATCGCACAATCCTCACTACAATACTTACAATGCGTTTGGCAGTTGCTCTTTCAATAGTAAATTCAACATTCTTATACGTAAACTTTTCGCCACTATGCGGAATCTTCTCCATCTGAGAAAGGATAAATCCTGCTACGGTGTCGGCTTCTTCCGGCAGATCAATCTCCAGCTCTATATTCAATGTTTTCATCGGCAATTTTCCGTAGACCCGCCATACATTCCTTTCTATCTCATCGATGACTTTGGAGGCGACTTCGAACTCGTCATAAATCTCACCGAATATCTCTTCTTGAATATCTTCAAGCGTAACAATACCGGAAGTCCCGCCATACTCATCAAGGACGATCGCGATCTGTTCGTTTCTCTCAAGAAAGATTTTCAGCAGATCATCTATTCTTTTACTCTCGGGGATAAAAATCGGATCCCGGCGTAAGTCATGCCAGTTTTCATCGGGATGCAGAAAAATATCCTTGGTATGAACCACTCCGATGATGTTATCGAGAGACTCACGATACACAGGGAACTTAGACCGCCGCTCCAACTTTAAAATCTTAAGAATCTCATGCCTGTCGGCTGAGATATCAATGCCTTCGACATCAACCCGGGGGGTCATGATCTCACTCACCCAGGTATCTTTAAATTCAAGCACATTACTGATCATTTCCTCCTCGGCTTCAGTGATATAACCGTCCCGCCGACCCAGGATAAGCGCGTTCTTCACCTCTTCATCATTATCGATTTGTTCCTGTTTTTTTCCTAAAAAACCGCGACATATCCAATACACTGTAGTGCGTAAAAAATGTACGGGAACATAAAAAAGCCGGGAAGTAAAAATCAAAATCGGAGCCGCAGTAAGAGAAAAGCGCTGATATGTATAGCTCACAAACGTCTTAGGGATAATTTCTCCTAAGAAAAGGATTACGGTGCCGGAAAACAAAATAGAAAGGTATACTCCCCGGTCAGCCCACAATTTCACGAAGATAGAGGTCATCAATGATGTCAGCGCGATATTAACCAGCATGTTCCCGAACACGATCGTTGATAAAAAGAAATCGGGCTGCTTGAAAATAACATTCAAATTGCGGGCAGACGGATACTTTTCTTTCAGACGGCGTATCTGCCCTTTACGAAGAGAAAAAATTGCTGTCTCCGAGGCAGAAAAGAAAGCGCTGCAGATAATAAAAATAACCAGAATAATGGTATTAACTATCATAATAGGATATTCGGGACAGCATTACGGCGGGTTCGTCCATATTGGTAAATTATATCACCAACGCCCAGCTTGTAAATGGACGTTTTTAAAGAATCGTGTGCGGCTGATCACTCAAAATTGTAATGTTTACGCACCTTTTTCTTCACATTCCACATACACTGCAAGCCTTGCGGGAACGCTACCAGGTCACCTTTGCCGACTGAAATTTTCTGGCTGTCGCCGAATTCAACCTCGACTTCCCCTTCTAGAAAATAACATACCTCTTTCTGGTCGTAAAACCAGTCGAACCGGCTTTCTTCTTTCTCCCAGACCGGCCAGCTCTTTATCCCCATCTTCTCCAATTGAGCTTCATCAGGTTTTTTCACCTCGATATTCATCCATACCTCCTTTTTAACCTAAATGACGGTCTCCAAATTGTCTTTTCACCGAAGGACGTAAAAAGTAAAACATCAACGTTACCGAAATAAAAGCAATCAGATAGTCGTCGGTGGTCAAAGCAGACAACTCCTTTCCTACCGACACCGCATGATCCACCAATAACAGGCGCTCGATGACAAACGCAATCAAAGCCGGTACTACGCATATATAGAGCAATGTGACCAAGAAAGTCAGAAGGACAAGTTTATGGCCCCATCGTTTAAAAAGCGCCAGTCCGAGAGCGCTTGTCATTGAAAGGATTCCCAGAAGGAATGATGAAACCCCGCCGAAAAGATTTATAATAACTTTAGGCAATACTTCCGCGAACTGATAAGGCCCCGTTGCGGTAAACCCCTGCCTCAAGAAAGGAGACAATGTTACATAGTAGGAATATCCGGCAATCAGATAAATGCAACCGGTTGCCGCCAGAAAAAGGGCGGTAAGAATGACAATAACAATTGTTCCGGAAGTTTTCGGCGTCGCAACCAGCACTTAAATTTTAGATTAAACGCACCCTACCGATAGATGCACGGTATTATTTTACCTGATGAAAGTAAAGGGGTCAAATCGAGAATATGCGCCAAGAAGGGCAACTTTTATCAGCGCTGCCCTTCTTGGGCGATGCGAGAAATGTACGTTACTTTTTCTTCGCTTTTTTTGCTTTCGGTACGGCTGCTTTTTGAGAAGCTGCCTTTTTCTTCTTAGCCATTACTACACCTCCTTTTAAAGGTTATTACTGGCCAGTATCAAAAGGGAATCGCCTCATCTCCTGCTTTCGGTCGCTACTCTGTCCCACTGAAATCATCTATCGACATAGGCGGGGCTGTGTATCCGGTGATCGTTTCGTCCTCGTCTTCGCCAAAAATATAAAAATAATCTATTACTTCCTGGCCATTTTCGGTCTGAACGACAATAAGTTCAACAATATCTCCTTCTTCCAGATAGGCATATTCAATTAATTCGGGAGTAATAAAAAATTCCTTGCCGTTTAGAATAACCGTATTCTCCTGCGGGATGACTTTTTCGATTTTTCCTTTTATCGATTGCTCTTTCTGATTTTCCGCAAAGAGAACCGGGACACACAATAAGCTACAGATAACCAGCACAAGAAGCGAATATTTCACCATCTGTACTCCTTTTTAATATTCCTCTTCCTCATTAAAATCGTCTTCTCCATACTCGCCCAAAGAATCGACTTCAAGCTGAGGCGGATCAAGTTTTACGATCCTCAATACCGAATCGCACTGCATACAGTCAATCGTATTACCGATTTCCAAAAAATCGGCGATCTCAACCGGATGACTGCAAATTGGGCATTTCACCTTCTTCATATTACTCCCTTCTTTAGAAATAATTTTTCCCCCGGCAAAAAACCATCCATCCCCCATCTCTTCTCTTTGCGACGAATCATTCAGCGATACCTGACGGACAGCAGTCTCAAAGTTGTCTTGAGAGACCACACGAGGCACCTCCTTTTCTTCTGTCCTTTCCTTGCTCATCTTTTGTTCATTATTTTTTTGGTGATACGGAGATAAGATTAATTATTATGCACCCCTTTTAAAGTCTTCTTATCTTTCAAAAAGACTTTCACATCGCTGAATTCCGAGGTTACAAACCTAACAATCTTACCCTGAGGTGAGTCTTGATTCTGGTTGAGAGCATAGTAAACCTGATTTCCCTGGCGATGGTCATATACGATCTTTAACAATCGTAGCCGGGATAGATGCTTGGAAACGGTAGGTTGAGAAGCTGATAAGGCCGCGCACATCTCCTTTACGGTAAGTTCTTTTTCTCTCAGAAGGGAGATAATCCGTAACCGCGTATCGTCGGCACAAGCTTTCAAAGTTTGTCTTAACGTTCTCAGGCTCATGTTATTATACTCTATTCGTATATTGGAATATACTCATATTTATATTTACCATACGCCAGCCCCCCTGTCAATATTTTAAATTATTTTTCGGGAAAATATAACCGGATATTAGGGAAGAAGGCAGAGACGCCTCTATTTCTTCGGCTTTCTATGTTTTTCTTCTCTTTGATAATCGACTTCCTTTCTTACCCTTCCTCTCTTATCATAGAATCGCCAGATCCCCACAGGCCGTCCCTGATCGTAGGACTCTTGAGATTTAAGGCTGCCGTCTTTATAATACTCTTTCCATTGACCGTGTTTCTTCCCATCTTCAAAAACCTGTTCGATCTTCACCTGGCCGTTTTGATAATACTCCGTATAGGTAAGCATCCGCCCTCTTTGAAATGTAGACTCCGAACGTAATTGTCCGTTGGGATAGTGCTCCTGACGGGAAGCCGCGCCGGCAAGATCAGCTTGAGAACCGGCAATAATCATCAAGCAGATATAACTGATAACTTTCTTTTTCATACGTCACGCTCCTTGTATTATATCCTCTACGTTTATATCGGGATGCTGATACCGTTTTCTCCCCACGGTACTTTTTTTATACTGGATAGCTTTTTGAGGACACCATTGCAAACACCCAAAACATTGCTCGCAATGATGTAACCAGCCCGGTTTTCCCTCAATCAGTTCAATATTTCCAACCGGGCAGACTTTGACACACATCCCGCAGTTATTACAATTCTGATCGGCCCAGAAATTCTTATCCGAAGACGGTATGCGAGGTGAACCAAGTTTATAGATTCCGGAAAATAGCCAGCTCAACAGAGGAACCTGATGTTCGGGAGGACATATCTGCTTTTGATGAATAATTTCAGATATATCTTTTATTCGTACTCTTTCTTCTTCAAACATCGCCTTCTGCTTGTTCTCAGGAATCGCTTCATAGAGAGGGGTATAATTCCCGGGCATACGGACAATAAATCCCGCCGAAAGCTTTAATCCCTGCCTTTTTAGTTCCCGGGAGGTTTTTCCCAGAGCGTTTGCCGCCATCCCGCCACAGGTAGCAATGGCGAATAGATATTTCCCTTCAGCATTCTTTAATTTTTGCAAGAACCGATTGACGATAAGCGGCATCCCGAACATATACACCGGATAGATAACCCCAACAACATCTGTATTTATCAAGATATCACTATTAATCGCCTTGGGGATGGAAATAATTGAAGTGTCGCCTAATTGAGCGGCAAGATCCCGGGTGACCTTCAAACTGTTACCGGTACCGGAAAAATAAAAAAGAGTAGTGCTCATATCCTTCTCACCGATCTTTACGGTATACCAATACGACAACAACAACAAGAGTAAACAGGATAAGGTTCATAACGTTAAAAACACGCCAGACAATATCGGCGGAAGAGAACGCATCGGGAGCCATAAGGAGAAAGCATATCCAGACCCCCAGCGCCCAATAAATGCTGATATCCCGGGATGATTTCCTCTGGATGATCCGGACAATGAGAGGAATATTCCAGAGGGGCAGAATAATCGCGGCGACTAGCGCTACCGTTTCCATAGACTCTATTATATCCTAAAATACCCGGATCGGCTCGATTTTATTTGGTTATATCCGGCAGGCACATTGTTTTTTCCGTAAAATAATATTCTGCTTTCGGGTCGAATCAACGTACGCGTTTTGCCGGGGGGCTCCAGTTGCCAACCTGAGAGGAAGAGGGCTCCGGTGGCGCTTCATTTCTCTTATCAAATTCTCGTGCCGCAGATACAGAGCTTACAATTTACCCTTCCAACGCAGGGTTTCGGGATGACGCGAATATCCCGTTTTATGTTTGGTAATGACCACTTACAGCACGTGGAGTTCCCGATGTTCACCGAGCAGGTGGTTACGGCAGAGTTTGGAAGGAAGGATACCCCAGATCCTCGTGAAAAAGACATGGCGGCGAGTGGACTTGAACCACCGACGCAACGGGTATGAGCCAGCAAAATCAGAGATTTTGCAACTCCATCGACTTATACATACTTAACCGTTTTTGCCATCACCTCCTTTCTCAATTCCGTTTGTATTATCTCTATTAACTATATTTCTTTCAAGAAAAAATTTAATAAACGCCTGGACACTATCTTTATCTTTTGGTTTACTTGCAGCTACCATTTCTGCAAATGACAATAAACCTTCTGGTGTAACATTAAGCCATAAATCGTTAATATAAAGAAGCGTCAATAAGGTCATTACGGCTACTCGTTTATTACCATTGGGAAAACAATGATTCTTGTTTAAAAGGTAAAAAAGAATAGCGGCTTTGTCCATAAAAGTAGGGTAAAATTCCCGCCCACCAAAAGCACTCAAGGGAGTTTCCAGACAACTTTCTAACCGATGAGGTACTCTAGATTTAAAATCGGGGATGGGTTGGTTATAGTCCATTAATTTCTTAGCAAGCTTATGGGCAATATGTTCTACCTCCGCAATGGTGATAAATTGCATTACTCGTTTCCCAGTTTCTTAATAACCTCGCCATAATCCTTAAAAACTTTATTTATACTTTCATCTATTTTCTTTTCATTCTCTTTTGTTAACGGTTCTCTAATAATATATCCGGTAAGATTGACTAATTCTTTATAGGGTATAGCATAATGTTTGCCAATTTTGATGGCTTTAATTTTATTTTGCTTCACCCTATAGTAAATAGCAACCCTGCTCAATCCTAAAAAATCAGCTACTTCTGTTATGCTATAATATTCTTTCTTCGGCATATTCTTCATTTTGTTAAATATCCTTTCAATTGCCTTAACGCTTGTTAAATAGGCTCTAAACTGACTTAACAAATGTTAAATCAATGCGTAATAAATTTAACATATGTTAAGGTATTTGTCAACATAATTTCAATTTTTATAATTTTAATTGTTAAATTTATAACTTATTGGTATCCAATAACTTATGTATTGACAAAAATCAAAATTGTGGTATATTAAAATTAGTACTTCAAAATAAGAGCCTAGCGAAGAAGGCTTTAAGCTAGGTGCGGAAGCGAAGAAACGCCCTGGCTGGCAAAGTGAGTTTTGTCGGTCAGGGTTCTTTATTTATAAGAGGCAAAAAAATGGCGATACAAGAAGTTAAAAAATTGTTTCAAAAATACCTCCTTTTAAAAACGACGGACATCTTGGAGATCGTTCTCGCAACAATTCTTGCCAATAAGCTCCCTGGAGACCCTTTATGGTTGTTAATCATCGCTCCACCTTCCTCCGCAAAAACGGAAATCATTTCATCGTTATCTGATATCGCAGGAATATTTCCTTTATCTAGTTTAACCGCACATACCTTGGTCAGTGGAATGGTACATGAAGAGGACAAAAGTCTCCTTCCAAAATTAAAAGGAAAAATCATCACATTAAAAGATTTTACCTCCATAATAACGATGCACCGAGAACAACGAGCAGAAGTTCTTTCTCAATTACGAGAGATTTATGACGGAAGGTACACTAAATGTTTCGGAACAGGAAAATCCATCGATTGGGAAGGAAAGGTAGGGATTATAGCAGGTGTAACCCCTGTAATTGATACACATTATGCCATTTTTCAAATGCTAGGAGAACGATTTATTCAATATAGGATTCAACAACCAGACCCCGTAGAAATGGCCATGAAGGGAATGGAAAATAGTGGGCAAGAAAATGAGATTCGACATATACTGAAAAATTCCATCAAATCACTATACAAAGAAATAGAAATACCACAAAAACAAATCGCATTGCCTTCACCCATTAAGGAAAAAATTGCACATCTTGCTGCGTTTTGCGTTCGGGCAAGGAGTGGTTCTGTGAGAGATGGGAGAACTTCGATGAACTAAAATATATCTGTGGACAGACAATATAGGCTAAGTTTTGGGAACCTTATAGCGCACTTTATTCCTGGATTTTTTCTCTTTTTATTTCTTTTAATTTCAGAAAATCAAATCATAGATAAATTCATCTTACAATTTGAAACAGAAGAATGGAAATTGCTTAGTGGAATAGCTTTCCTTGTTATCCCTCTGACCTGCCCCCGTTCACTGCATCAAACACAAATGGAATTCTCCGCTAATTTTTG
>CAZABB010000003.1:0-96352 GCA_964483625.1 uncultured Planctomycetia bacterium
GGGGCTGGCTGACCGATATTATGAGTACCGCGCCGCCGGCGCTGATCGCGGTCATCGCGGCGGTGATGATCGTTCTGGTGTGTGCCGCGGTCGTGGATTTCAACGAATACGCTTCTTCCGTATTATTGTTTCACCGCACTGCCGGAATATTCTCGCCTTTTTCTTCTCTGCGTTCACGACGTACCCGCTATACCATTGGCGATATCCGCGATGCCTATTCTTTGGTCGATCTGGCCGTCACCCTTTCGATGAAATTTATCTTTACCCTGCCGTTATCTCCCGTCAAACTTGGCGGCTCACCATTTGCGCCGATGAGTATCTTCGGCATAACCGAATGGATCATCGCGTTGGAGGACGTCGTTGATATTCAGAAATCACCTAAGGCTCAAGCGTTGCTGGCCGAATATTACCAGCAGGCCCATCAGCGCCGTTCGGAAAAAGTAGACTATGAATTAGTACAGATGAGGCTGGATATACTGCGGGCCGGATTTAATGAACACTTCCTGCCGGAAGAGATCGGGGTAGAGAGTGGGCGTGCCGGTGATTTTCAGCGATTTTCCCAAGAAGAGGGATATTGGCTGGACGATTACGCGCTGTTTTGTGTGTTGCTGGATGAATACAGCTGGAAACCGTGGCGTCAGTGGGAGGAACCTTATCGTGACCGGGATCCTGAGGCTCTGACCGCATTTGCCCGGGAACATCGGGAAGATATCCTGTTCCGTATGTATGTACAGTGGGAAGTTCGGCGGCAGTGGGATGCGTTCCGGATATATGCTCATCAGCGGAAGATATATTGTATCGGCGATATGCCGTTATGCGTTCATCGGGATTACAGTGTCGATGCCTGGAAGTCGCCTCATTATTTCTGTTTCGATTATCAGGCCGGATGCTATCCTACCTACGGCCGGCGTTGGTTCCGGGGGCAGATCTGGCGGGATCTGGTCCTTTACGACTGGACGAATCTGGCCCGCGATGATTTTACCTGGTGGGAACGCAGGGTCCGCTACGCGATGACACTCTATGACATGTCTCGTTTTGACTGCATGGATCAGACGTTTAAATACTGGCGGATTCCTTTAACCGCGCAGAAGACTCGACACTGCATTACCCGGAGAGTAAAACAGCGCGAGGAAGAGTACGCGCAAGAACCATTTCTTTCCCGTTTTCCCGTTCTGCGGGAACAATTTCTTTTTACGCGGCCGTTCAGCCGGTTACGCGCCTTACGTGATCTTTCCCATGATTCCGGGGACGATTCATGGAGTCTGGAATACGAGCATTGGTTCTTTCGGATGGACGAAGCAGGGCGTACGGCGGTCTGTAAAGACGCAGCGGAAAAGATGAGTGCGCATTATGATGCGCTGGTAAAAGTCCTTACCTTTGACAGTACTTCGTTTCATGCTCCGGGAGAGATTATTAAGGTATACCGTTTATTGGTGTCTTTGTGGCCCCAGATGATGGAAGAAAGTTTTCCTTTATCTGAAGATGAGTGGGATGAGCTTTCGGAGCCGGGACAGTTAAGCCACCCTCAGCACGCGTATCTGGAAGATTTGGCCAAAAGAAAAATGCCGGTCCTTTCGGCCCTGGCGACGCTTGTCTCATCTGGGGACCTGCCGGTTCAGGTGTCATACGAGATCGTGTGTGAACAGTGGCAGGCGCAGCATCATTTTCGTTTCGAACAGTTCATGCCGTTCTGGGAGTGGGTGCTGATTCTTTCTCAAGAAGAACGGGATGACATTATCCGGCAGATCGAAGGGGAACTCGTGGACGGACCGCGGGAATCGTTTATGCGTCCGGTCATGCATCGGTCTCTGCATGAGCGGTTATTCATGTTTTTTGTCGAGAATTGCCGGGAGGAGCTGGTCAAAATCATCGATGAGCTGGGGTTATGGACGATAAAACTTATGCAGTGGGGAGTAACCGGAGGATACGCCGATGCGGACCAATTCCCCGAAGGTTCCCTGAGTGAGACCGCCTCTCATGATAATCCCTCTCTGTTTGACATGATTCAGCAAAAGAAACTGCTTCATCATCCGTCTCCGCCAGGATACGTTGCCGCGTTGCTTAACGGCCGGTCGCGTTTAGCCGCGGTACCGTTGTATGATGCGTTCGGATGGCCGGCGTCGATTAATACGCCGGGCACGCCGGAAGATATCAACTGGCGGTGGCGTCAGCCGGAGGTCATGGAAGAATTACTGACGGGGGAACCGTATGAAGCCGCCCGGTGTTTTATCCGGGGAGCCGTCGCTACCAGCGGCCGGATCATTCCGTGTGAATACGGGGCGCATGAGTCGCCTCACATATCCCGGGTTATTCCGGGGACGACCGAAACGGATTCTCTGATACCTGAACAGACACGTTCGGTAGGGGAATCTTTTACGGTGTGGGTGACGGTGGCCGGAGACAATAAACAATCTCCGCCGACCATATACGCAGTCACCGATATGCCGCAGGAGCGCAGCGGGACAAGGCAGGTACGCCGTATACCTTTAGAGTACGCGGGACCTCTGGATGATGGAACATTGCTTTACCGTCGGGATGTGCCGGCGGCGGTTCCGGGAGAATATAGGATCGGGTTTGCCGTAGACGGAAACGATCCTGCCGCGCAAGGGGAGCTCGTTGTTTCGGAATCTCCTTTAGTCACTGAAAACGTCCTTTGTGCCGCTTTCCTGATGTTTTTCTTTGTATTTCCTTTTGTCGATATGAGTACTATATACGTGTTAAGTAATATACTCATGCCGGTATTTCCGGAATCAGCCGGAATCATGAGCCTCTCTCTTTTCTGGGTTATCCTTCTGGGTATGACGGTAGATGATGAGAAATCTTCCATCCTGCGTCAGGCCTGGCAGGAAGTACGTAATCGGCGTAAGTGGATCGAATCCGACGTGGGAGATAGTGATGAGCATCGCAAGGTGATCGCTTCGCTGATCGAGCTTCTTGAAGCTGAGGATATCGCCGGATTAAAACAGTATTTACCGCAATTGCCTTCGGTATCCAATCTGCCTTCGGTACCGGCTCCTTCCCGGCCGAATCTTCCGTGGCCAAATCCCGCCGCACCTTCCCGGCTATTGCCGACGGGCAATATCTTAGACACACTGCCGGAACGTATACCGGTAGAGCTGGATAGAGAAGAACCAGCGGGGTCAGATGAAGGAGCGTTATCCTGGAAGAGAAGCGAATCGTTCCCCGATACGCATAATTATGAATTAGCCGACACCGAAGGCCGCGAATTAGGGTTTATGAGTATCGGCCGGCATTCGCGGGGGATAACTGTGGATGTGAGCGTCGATGATTCGGTGCGGGGTAAGGGGGTCTTACTTAATACGGCAAAAAGTATCCGGAGTGTCGTGGGGTCTTCGGTCCCGTTTATATGTAAAGACGACGGCGCGCTGGCGCGGTCGTTACAGAGAAGAGGATTGAAAGATTCCCGGGCAGTAAGTCCCTATGAAATCGTTGATGAAGAGGAATGGGGAGACGTGCCGAACGATTTGCCTGACGCGCCGTCCGGTTCCGCCGGGCTCGTTTTGCCTCAAGAAACGGGTCATCCCTCGATCATTCCTTATGTGGATATTACCATAGCGACATTACCCGCGGCGGATCGGCAGGGAGAGGTATTCTTTGTCGGGGAAAAAGAAAAAGGGGAAGTAAAGATAACGGTCGATATAAGCATTCATACCGTCAGTGCCGATGAGCGGGATGAGATGGTTGGAAGCATTATTATAACTGGAGCTTTCTATCGGATAATGAGTCGGGACGGAACGATCATAGCCGAGAAAGGAATAATCGCCGGGGAAGGCATCGAAATCTATGGGGCATATACGTTTTCCGATGGTATGGATCTTGCGTTAGAAGAAGGGGCCTATACGGTCCAGACGCTGGTAGATGGTCTTGATGCCGATGAGGAAGCATTTCATCAACAGGAGGATCTTACGTTCACCATGGTGCGGGGCAATGCCGGTGAAGAAAACAAACTCTCCGGTATCCTCTGTGTGTGTTTATATAATTTTAACCGCAGTCCCGCTTTGGAAATGATCTTTGATTATCTCATCCGGCATTCAGGGCTGGGGGGAGTATTTTCGGTGAACTCCGCCGGCGTCGTCGAAGAGAGCGAATATGGCTGGGGCCTTGTGAACCCTAATGTGGCCGACGCTTTCCGGATGCAGTTTCAGGAAGAACCGATTACGATCGAGTCGAAACAGCTTACCGCCGCGCAGGTCGCCGCGGCAGAATATATCGTCGTTCCTACTTCAGGAATAAAATCTCTGGTAGAGAAAGCATTTCCCGAAGAGGTCGAAAACAAGACGATTCTGGTGATGAATGAGTTAAAGGCCCAGATAGAACTTGACCCGTTTCCGGCACATTTGAAAGCGGGACGGGAAGATGATGAACATTTCATCCGGGACGCCAAGACACTCTTTCAGTACCGCCAGATTATCGAACAGATTGTCTGGCCGCAGATTGCCGGGGCGCCGGCTCCGGCGGCGTTACCGGTGCCTGCCTCCGGCACATCGGATATTCACGGCGCGATACGGATCGATCTGGAAACCGTAAACCCCGCGCCGTTTTTCATCCCACCGGGAAGCATGACGATATCGGTGGACATTCAAGTACGTATTGCCATTGAGGTAGAGCGTGAAGGAGACCCGGCTGTGTTTGAGCGGATGCGATTGCAGTTGTTTAAGGATGAACAAGAAGAGAGCCGTCGTATCGATGTTCAGCGGTTACCCGCGATGGTGATCGAAAGTAACTCTACGTTCACTCAGAATTTTGGCTATGATCTGCCGGAAGGGTTCTACCGCGCGATACTCATCGTCAGCGGGGCGAGGGAATTGTTCAGCGAAGAAAGAGAGTTGGCTTTTGAAGTGATCGCAAAAGACGGGACACCTCAGCTTTTTGCTCCGGCCGACACACTACAGACCGAAAGCGGGAATAGGTATCCGGTGATCGGGCTTATCGATCAGGGAGGGGTAGGTACGGTATATTTATGTGAAAATCCCAAAAAGACACCGGGAGAAGGAACGTGTGCATTAAAAATAAGCAATGCCCCTCATTTTAACGGCCTGGTTCAGAGCGGGTTCGATATATTGAGAAATCTGGACCATCCGGCACTGCCGGCGGTGATGGAGACCGGTATGCATAACGGACTGACGTACGGGATTATGACGTATTTTGAGGGGACGGATCTCCGTGGGAAGATCGAATCCGGCGATTACACGTTCCCCGAAGCTATACAGTGGAGTTACGAGATAGCCGAGGCGTTGCGCTATTTACATGAAGGAGCTGATACCGCTCCGATCATGTACCGTGACGTAAAACCGGCCAACGTGATCATCGAGGCGGGGACCAATATGGTTAAGATCGTTGATTTCGATACTGCCCATATCTGGACCGAAGGGGAAAGACTTGATCCGATGGGAACGGAAGCCTACGCCGGTCCGGAAGTGATGCAGACGCCCAAATCCGATGTATACAGCTGGGGATTGATGCTCTATGAGATGCTTACCGGTGATATCGCGCTCGCTTCGGAAAAAAGAGATTTCGCGCCACTGGAGAAAGAAAAGATGATCGCGCGGTTCGGCCCCGAAAGTGCGGAAATGATTACCGATGATACCGTTGCCGGTTTACAGGAGGCAATCGGCAGTTCGACTCGTCGAACTCCCAGTCGTCGTCCTTCCTCCCGGGAAGCAGCCGAACAGCTAAAGACGATGAGTGAAGGTGCCGGATTGCCTCTGGTTTATCCCCAGCCTCCCCTGGAGGATAAAAGCGATACATCTCTCGAAGTGTCCCAAACTCATATACGTCTTTCCTATCCGGATCACGGAACGAGCGAGTTCCCCCGCGGGGCGGAAATCGTCTTTGCCGCGGAACTGGTAAAAGTCACCGAGACCGAGATCACTGAATTGCCCCTTTCTCATCCTGCCGTTTGTATCCTTACCCATCCCGACGGCACCAGTCGTCCCTATGAGATGGATATCGACGCCACAGATGGCAAGAGCGCTTCGGTAGAGATCATTGCCGGTGAGGAGATCGGTACCTATACGGCAACGTTCATTCTGGAAGATACGACCGGTGCGTATCGAGATACAACCGATGAGACCTTTGGAGTGATCGAAAATGCCATGCCGTTTCCTCAGGAGACGATCATACCGGCGGCGACGCCGCTTGAGGATCTTCCCGATGAGATCGCGCGGTATAATCACGGTAACCCCATCGGCGGTACCCTTGCCTATCCGGCGGCGCGAGGTGATGCGCGGACCATCGCGCATATACTGCGGAACGTCTTCCCGTCGATCGAGGAGATCATACTGATCGACGGAGCCTATCAGGATGAAAAGATATTCCGGGGATTTATGGAAAATTTAACCCACTATGGATTCACTCTTTCTCCCGAAGAAGCCAGTCGTCTTAAAGGGGTAAAGGCGGTGCATGAACCTCTCGCGTTCAGGGTCTCTTTTCCCGGAGGATCCCAAATCCATATGGTACTTGCTCCCAACAATTATATCGATACTGATGCCCGGGGAACGGATATTTCCGGTGGACTGCTTTCTCCCGAGGCGACCCGGGGACGGTTTTCCGTAGTCACGGTAAAATTCCCCGGGTTCAGCGGTTATCTGGCATGGCCCCAGGAGCAGGGCGGTATGGCGGAGAGTTTCTGGCAGAGAGTGCATGATGATTTGACTGAGGGAGGATTCGTTTATGTACGGGACGCGTTTGCTCCTCCCGCGAGGTTCGTTAATGAGGGCCTTTTTGTGGAAGTGCATCATTCCCGGCCCGGGCTTGAATATTATGTCCCTCTTGACGGATACGTCCTGTATCAGAAACAGGCACCGATAGTGCCGGTGAAGGAATCTCCCGTCGCCGGCGGCGAATCGGAAGGATTCCTTCTGCCTACCCGTCAGGGCGAATATGTCAGGATTGTCGTGCGGCATAAGGGAAATGACTCCGGAGCCGAGCGGTCCGGATATAAGGTTGTGGGAGAAGTTCTGGTAAAAGAGCAGACGGTGGGGGATTTTCGTCTTGAGGTATATCCGCGGGAGGAGAGTATATATATCGCGCGGTTTTTTATCAATCCTGATTACCGTCAAAGCGGATACGCTGATGCCGTATTTCGCTGGTTTTCGAACTCATTCCCCCCGGGATGGAAGATAAGTATTCATTTTACCGCGATAAACAGGGAGGCCTTTGAGAGATTATTCGATGCCTATTTTCCCGGATGGGATTATGAATTCGACCGGCGTCATACGATCGCGATCACTTCTGTTGTCGGCCAGGGGGGAGGGAGAGATGTTTTGCCGGGAGGTCCTCAGGTTCCTTCGCCTCCCGTACCCACCTCGTCTCAGGGAGGAGGATACGAGGTGCAGATTATCAGCCCGGAGGATGAAGAACATATTCCGGTTTCCTCCGGTGAGCCGACCGCAGATGTGGAGGTATACGCGACATTGTATTCCCGGGACAGCGGTGAGGTGGTGATGCTGGCCAAAGGAGAATATGCTCTCTGGAGCATTGAACCGCATGAGGGAGGGGAACAATTGATTTCCGCCGGCCGCGGCACTTTAGAAATTTCCAATCAGCAGCGGGGAGCACATGTTATACTCGGTGCTCTCGGTGAGGGGTATTATCAGGTTGAGGTGACCGTATATGCCGATTCCAGCCCGCCGGTAAGCGCGTCGGCTCAGATTCGTTTTTATATTATCCCTCCGGCATCCGCCAATGTCCTTCCCGAAGAAAACGCTCCCGCTTCTCCCCTGTCCGGTCTCCAAACAAGACATCTTTCTATCTCCCGTCTGGGCCAAGAACTATCCTCTCTCCTTGAAGGATACACCGTGATTACCGTGCTCGGAGATTCGGGCATAGGGAAAACCCATGCGTTGGGGAATATGGGATATTTTTATATCAGCGCATCGAATAAAGAAAGTCCGGATGCTGGCCGGGCGCGTATTCTTAACGCGGTGAGAAATGCGCGTGATGAAGGGAAAATATCCGGCAGCAATCCCGTCGTCGTGATTGATGAGGCGATTTACCTGTCTCCTCATCTGGAACAAATGGTGCAGGAATTGACCCGGCAGAATATCCAACTCATTCTCATCAATGCCCCGACGATAAGTCCTCGATTGATTCATTCTCATCCTGAATCGGCGCAGAGACCTGTTGTTCACGTTGAATTGACCCCTTATTCGTCGGAAGACCTGCGGCAGATCGTGCGGGCAATGGGTGACGATTTGGGAGGTACGGAAGAAGATTTATCCGGTGAGGTAATAAATGAGGTGGTTGGTTCTTCCGGCGGATCAGTGCGTGCGGCGCGTAGACGTTTGGAAGCCATCCTTCCGTCGAGCGGATTAAGCGGGGCGAAAGAAGAAGGAGGCGCATCAGGCCCGCGCACTCCCGGTGAAGCATTGTTGCCGGTACTTGATTTGGGGAATCGTGACGAGGTAACGGCGAGAGGAGAAGTTACTCATACCGAAACAGTCACTCTGGATGAAGGGAAGTTATCCATCGTCAGGATGAACGTCCCGCCGCATGACGACCTTACCCGTCCCCCCGAAGGGCTGGCTTATTTTTCTTCCGTATTATGTAATCAGCTTTCTCCCGACCAGATTGATGAAGTGGAACTGGTGTATGACGAGCAGGGCGATCTTATCGTCGTGTTCGCGGTAGTGCCGGATGAGTTAAGAATATGCGCGGAAGATCACCCTGAGACCGTGAAGAAGAAACTAGCCCGAATTCGTAATATGAACCTTGCCTATCATGTCTTTACCATGGAATGGGCTGATCTTGCGGGTCTGCAGCCGCAATGGAGCGGTGAGCCCGTTTCCAGCGCCGGTTCTCCTGACGAGGCAAAACCGCTGGTCGAATCCGATCCGGCGGCAAGCCGAGTCCTTGCCAATTGGGATCGATTGCTTGAGTCCCATGCCGAAGCGATGAATAAGACGCTTGCGTATGAAAAGGTATGGGCCCAGCGTACCCTGGGTGAAGAAGCTGCCGGGCAGTATGACGACCTGATTGCTCCGACGGGAATAATCTCTGCGCCGTTCGCGTATTTGGAAGTAACCGAAGATGAGAGCGGGAAAAAGAGCTGGTGGCTCGGGTCGTTCGCTCAGTATATAAATCTTCTCGGCGACAGTCACCAAGTACATAAACTTCTCGCGCGAAGCGGAATGGGGAACCGAGACGCCTCGATATTTTACATTCCGCCGCAAGGGTATGACCCGGCACGCTGGTACAAAGACGATTTGCAGTACTATCTTGCGTTATTGAACCGCGCCGGGGTAGAAGAAGATACTCAGGCGATGGTCATCGGTCCCGGTATCGGTACGGATGTGAAAGCCACAAGTATGAACACGGATAAGCCGATAAGGGCGATCGAGATCAGTCCGTTCCATGCCGCGGCGTTGCGGGCGAACACCCGGTCTGCCGGTATCGATATTGATCTGGTCGTCTCCGATATCGTGAATGTCGCCGGAGGTGAGACAGCGATACCGGATGAATGGTGGGGAACGACCGAATTCGTCACCTGGGCCTTACCCGCTCTGGATGAGAGACATGGGACACAGAGCTGGCGCGATTATCATGACGGATATGTGGGCGTAGAGACGGATGTTTTACCCGCTTTGCGCGATCTTCTGCCCCGGTTATGGCCGGAAGATAACGGGAGGGCGTTGTTATGGATTGGCGACGCCGAGCCGCAGGTTTTCCATGATATTTTTCCGGCGGATCAATTTCACGTCCAGGTCGAACCGCAAAACGCGATTTGCTGGTTGATGCGCCGGACATCTTCGCAGACTCAGCCGCCGCGTGCGCCTCAAGACGATCTATTCGTTTTACGAAAAGGTGAGCAGCCGCATACGACATCTGAAGATTCACTTGCCGGCCCTCTGTTATTTCACCATCTAAAACTGCATGCCGGCCGGGACGCAGATAGCGTAGAGGATCTGTTGAGAGGACTTAAGTTGAACGGCAAGACGGTCATGTTTGTCGGCGCTGAATCTCAGGAAGTACCTCGTGCCTGGAGCAGAT
Source organism: uncultured Planctomycetia bacterium (assembly GCA_964483625.1). Lineage (GTDB taxonomy): Bacteria > Omnitrophota > Gorgyraeia > Duberdicusellales > 4484-171 > JAFGQU01. Next base: position 10,012 of record CAZABB010000003.1, read on the forward strand.
ATCTGCCTCGTTCGGATATTGTTGTCATAAATCCCAAGTGGGAGACGAGATCGGCGGGAAACATAACCGTTCTGGGAATGCCGATACAGGAAGTGGATCCTGCGGATGTTCCCAAGGCGGCGCTTATCGTCTCCACCGGCCTGTTCCGGCCGGAATGGGAGCCGCTTATTGCCGGTGAAGGCGGATATCCGGCGATGTTAAGGGGAACGCAGGATCTCCTGGATGATGACAGGGTGATGTTGATCAACACCGGACGGGGAAGGAATGCCAGTTTAGAGATCGCTGCCGACGACATGGGTCTGTCCTGGGAAGATCTGGATAAGGAAACCGGCGGATCGTATCGCTTGACTCAGGACCGACGGGAAGAAGTTCCCTTATCGGAAATAGTTACCCGTATACGCCGGGATCAGGTAAGCGGCCGGGAGACGGCGATGTGGGAGATCGCTACCGAGTCCGGTTCGCCGCCGGTGTATCTTATGGATCAGCATGGGAAAGCCTATGCGGCAATCATGGGGGAAGGCGTATTGCAGGATATTGATACGGAGGAGAAATTAGTGATTATTATCGTCGACCGGCATCGCGACGATGCCTCCGAAGAACACAAACCCCTGCCGGTAAGTCTGGATGAGATTTTAGCCATAGATTACGATATGGCCTGCTGGATGATCCCGTTGGCACGGCATTTTACCGGTGAGGTAGAGATCGTGCATGTGAAACCGCATGTTTCCCCCCCGTATGCCGACGCGCATACGGAAACGTTTTACTTTATCGATCAGGGCGATACGTATTATTACAAAAAAAAGCTGCCCGACACAGCGCCGGCAGGTACGGTACGGACGATTCAATTTCATACGGTAGGAGTAGACGGATTAAACCCGTTATTGGGACAGATGGCCAAGGATAACCCCGATACAAATTATGTTTTCACCTTTGACGAAGATTTTGTCCTGAGCCGGGAAGATTTGGTAGTGACTGGAGAAAAAGTACTGTTTATATATTTAAAAGATAAAGCGTTACGGCGCGGTGCCTATGCTGAAGCGGCCGAATACCAGAATAAGATCAACGAGATAGACCTGCTGATGAGACGGCGGATGGATATCGATTGGGATGAGCAGTATCGTTCTACCGCGCAGAACACCGCAGGCGATCTCCGTCAAATATGTGCCTGTTTAACCGGAAACGGTATCGTTCCGTTTGTAATCCCCATCGCGCTCAGTGACGGCTACACGCCCCGTAACATCCAGCAGCCTGTTCTGGATGAATTCACCGGAGCGTTAGCGTCATGCGGCGTAACAAAATTACAAAGAGGCGAGGAGGAGGGCCCTCTCTGCCGTAAGGTTGGCTCTGAATCTTCCCGGGTCCGCCGCAAGGGAGGGGATTTTGTCGACCTGGGTTCCTTGGGAAGAGTCCCGGCCGACGATCTGACGGTGATGAAACAGAATGCCGGAATTCAATTCTCCCGATTAGTGATACAATTAAAAGCACAGGAACCGCATTTTGTCAAAGAAAAGGGTGTTGTGCCATTGCATCGATACGACGTTGATTTGGGAGAGCGGAATTTTCCCGTGGTGGGTTGGAACGATACTGGCTTGTTGTTATTGCGTAACGAGGCGACCGGCGCCGAATTGATGATCATCAATGTGCCGTTCTACGGCATAATGATCGGAGACAAGACATATGAACTTGTCTCCGGAGAATCGTCATGCCTTCTCGATCAGGAAAGTGACGATGCGTTCCCGGTGACGAGGTCTGAAATAAAGAAAAGAGCGGGATTGCCGGTCGTGACCTTCCCTTTGCGGGACATCAAAGGGAATCCCGATGTCGATGAGTTTTACTTATCAGGAGATACCCTGCCGCCGGTAAATTCCCCTTCTCCCGTGGCACCTCCGGTTAATCCGGAGATATCCGATGAAAATGTTTTTCCCGATCATCTTCCCGCCGTACAGGATGAACAGGCTGTTGCACCGAAGAAGCTCACCGTTTCCGTTGTCTCTCCCCGGGAAAACCAGGTTATCCCTGAAGGAGAAGAAATTGAGATAAAAGTACAACTGGTGGATGAAACGGCACAATCTCCCTTCCGGATGGAAGACCCGGCGCGGTGTTCGCTTTTCGATATGACCCGGGGGATAGGACAGCGAAGGAAAATCATCGACCGTGTGGATATGCGGCTTTTACCGGACAAATGTGTGACATTCGGCGTAATCTCCGGGTTGACTCCCGGCAGGTATCTGCTGGATATCCGCGTATTGCCGGAAGAGAGGAAGAAAGAGGATGATTGGTATATTGTCTGGCAAACCTTTTCCGTCGGAGAGAGTTCAGTATTATCTCGGTCTGAAACGGTTGAGGATGATCCGAAGATTCTTGAAGCGGTGAACTCTCCCGCGGGGCAGAGTCTTCTGACGGCAGCGCGTGAGGAAGAGGGGTCTATAAAAGGGAAAATAAGTGCGGCACTGCCTCAAGTACGATTTGGCCTGTCTGATGATCTGGCCGCATATATTGTCGCCAATACCATGCAGTACGCGGAGTTATCGCCTGCCCAGCAGGATTTCATTGCCCGCTATACGGTACGAGTGATGGCGGCGCTGAAAGATGAAAGAGGCAGGATCATAGAGAATGCCGACGTGCTTTATCATCCCGATCTGGCTCCGTTGTATTATCCTCACGAAGGGTATGAGGCTCTTACCGCCAGTTTGCGTTACGTTACCGGCACAATTTCTCCCAGACAGAATTTAGGGTACTTATTTCGCTCCAACCCCGGCCATCTCCGACAGGTCGCCGCGGCGGTCATCGCGCGCGAAGCCCAGAAAATGACGCTGTCCGAGCAGATAAAAAACGATGCTGTCCGGCTGATGCGGGCGTATGATCCAGCTTACCGGCATTATCCTCCGGCGATCGATGATCCCCGTGCTCTGCGGGATCCGCTCAATGATATCATCGTTACCCGGACCAAAAGCCTGGACGCGTATGGATTACGTGCCGGCGGCGGCCTGCTGAATCTCAGATCAGGCCGGTCATATGTGGATTCCGCGTTGACGCTGTTTCATGAAAAACTGCACAATTTCACCTCGGATTATTTACACGCGGCGGGGATAGCGTTTTGGAAATATCCCGTCGGCAACTCATTTACGGAGATCATGGTCACCGCGCTGGAATTTCTCTACGGAATAAAAGCCGGGTTTTCTCTTTCCCGGATCGATAGTGATTACTGGTTTGCGGCAGAGGAATTGGTGGCTATTTTAGAAGTATTACGCCGCAACGATCTCTTTGACTGGGATGATGAAGAACAACGGCGTGAGTTGTTGATTATGGCTGAACAAGGGGATCTGAGTGAGGTGCTTTCTCTCTATGGCGATTTGAGAGGTATTGAAACGGAAAAGTTAGTGGATCATTTTAACCGGGTACGCAACCGTTTTTTTCAGGGGTCAAATGAAAGTTATGTTTCCGGCACCCGGGCATTCGCGCGGGAAGGTAAGATGTTGAAGATAGATACGTTTTCTCCTCCCGTTCGCCGGGAGGAAGAGGATTCCCCTATTTCTTCCGCAGTACCTCCTCCCGATTTTCGGGGAACAGAAACCGTTTCACAACCTGCCGGAGAGGTGGAGAGAAGCGAACCGGTCGAGATAAAGTTTCCTTTACCGTCGGATGTGGCAGCCGACCGGATAGGATTATCTTCGGGAGATACATTATTGATGATCGGGACGACATTCGACGGCATGGTCGCCGAATTAGCCGGCCGCGGGATCACGGTAACCCTGGTGGAATTAAGCGGCATCATCGGTATCGATCAGATTGAGAGAGCAAACGAAAGGCTGACCGTGGAAGGAAAGTCAGTTCCCCAGCCGACATTGGTCATCAAAAATGCCGCAGCGTTAAGTGCGGCTGATTTAACCGCCGCCGGCGCGCCGCTTGTGTACGATGTGGTCACGCTCTTCGACCTCTTCATAGACGTGCAGGGAGATGCGGAGCAGATCATACGTAACAGTTTGGAGGTATTGAAAAACGGAGGAGCTATCTGGCTGCCGCGGGAAGGAAGCCGGCAGGGAGCTCTTTTTGACGTGGAAGAAACGCTTCTTGCGCCGGTATGCCGCCGGATCGGGGTAACGTATGAGCTCCTGCCGAATGAGCCGGTGATTACGCCTTACAGTTTCGGCGATAAAAACGTCGGGTACCGCATTCATAAAGCGAGATCGGGAAATATACCTGTTTCTCAGGCGGCGGGTAATATCCGTTCTATTGAAGAACGTGATATTGAAACGGTGCGAATATTATCAGAACGAATAGGGTTCCGGGGAATATCGTTACATATATTAAAAGAATATGCCCAATCGGCATCTCAAACGACTCCGCAGGGGATTTATGTATATGAAGAAGGACAGATCGTTGTCGGGTACATGTATTTTGCCTACCGTGAGCATGAAAATACCGTTCTTATTAACGAAATCGTAGTCGCCCAGGAGCGTGAAGGGGAAGGCATTGGTTCTTTTCTTTTAGCCAGAACGCTGGATGATTGCCGTGCGTTGGGAGTATTTCGTTTTCGCGCCGACATCAAAGCTACTGCCGATCGTTCATTCAGATTGTTTGAGAAGTTCGGATTCGAGAGAGCAAAAGAACAACCCGCGGATTCTCCTGATTTTACGGTGACGTATATTTTAGAAACAAAGGATGGTTCGGTTGTCTCTCATGTTTCACCATCCGATGGACAGGATATCGTACCTGATTTAATACCAATATATCCGGAGGATAACGCGGAGTTTTTACATCGTCAGGCAAAAGATATCGTATGTATCGCGGTAGAAAATAGCGGCGTTGATTATATGGATGTTACTCTTGTGGGGAGTGTGGCTCGGCGTGAACGCCATAATAAAGACATCGATATTCGTATTAAAGCTCCTTCGTTACACGATAGAGGAGTGAAAAAGTTAAAACGGGAAATAGAAGAGGAAGCTGCTCGAAGAGGGGTGTCAGTGGATGTCATTACCCAAGAAACTATTTTTGATACAACACATCTCCCCGACGATTATTTGGCATATGGCTCTCAGGGAGGAGCGAGTATGGAAGAAACTTATCAATGGTATGCCCAGAGGAAACTCGATAACGAGGAAATACTGCTTCATCGCGCGGTAGAAACAAGAAATTCCTCTGTTAGAATGGTTGATCGAACCGATGCGTCTCCGGCCGTTTCTCTCCCCGGCCTGGAAGAAAAATTGGAAGAAATACTGGGTGATCTCGCCGGCAAAATCACCGCTAAAGTTATCGAAGGGGAAGTCGTGATCACCATTGACGAGGATGTTCCGGTCGAGGAACAGCCGGAAATATTTGCTAAGATCGGACAGTTGATTCTTGAAGAAGATTTAGGCATAGCGATTCGTGATGAAGATGACGAGCCGGTAGATCTCGATACCAGTGCTGCGAAAATAGAAGCGGGCAGCATCAGGATAAAACTCCCCATAAAGAATAAAAAAGAGAAAAAGATTACCCGCGGGACGATCAGTTACGCGGGGCAGTCGGTGGAGTTCGCGATTCAAGACGGCCGGCCGCTCCTTTCCGGAGAAGTAAAGGAAATTATTGCCGGCGCGCTGATCGGTCATCTGAACCGGGCGGTTTCCTCGGAGAGAGAAATAACCCGGCAGTCGCTCATGTCGGTCGTGGATGCGATCGCCGGCGTTATTGAGACAGAGGGAGTGATGACCGAGGCGCTGGGAACGCGTCTTGACCATGTTCTGGGGAACATGGCTCAGGTTGCCGGAGCGGTTACCCGCAAGGGAGTCGACTGGATAGAGACGACAAGCGGATTTGATACTGATTTAGAACCGGAACTGACCGGGCAGCTGCCGGAACTTTTACGATGCCTCGGTGAGGCCGATGCCGCCGCGCAATTAGAAACGTATTTGAGTACCCATAGTTCCGGCGCGGTTACACCGGCAGAGAATGAGGAAGATTCTCCCTCCGGGGCGCCTCATGGCAAGACTGAGATTGATATTCCGTCTGATGCCGATAGCCATAATGTTATCGGGCCTGCGTCGGATAATGATACAGAGTCAGACGCGGCTTCAGCCGAAGCCGGAGGCGCGCAGGAGGACGACGGATCTCTCTCTTTGGTACCGCAGGAGGAGCTCATCGATATTTTTGATAAGCTGGCGACATTAGCCGGCTGGCCGGAAGGATTGGAGATTACCCGTATCAATCTCGAAAAGATGTGGGGACCGTCGGAAGAATGGGAGGTGGGGATATGGTTTCATTTCGGCCGGGTACTCTTCCATCACCTGAATCTTGTCGGATTCCTTCCTCAGGGATGGCTGTTGGATATTTCCTGGGAGGACGGCATATCTTCGGCCCGGGTTCAAAGTTACGCCTTTACACAGGATGCTCTTGTCCTTACCGTGGCGATAGATGAACAAGATGATCGTTTTGTCAGGGAAGAAGACAATGCCGGTGAGGAGCGCGGTATATATGTCGTGTTACGTACGAAGAAATTAGAGGCAAAAGTAGATGAAGTATTTACTTCTTTCTCTTCCCAGGAAGAATTCTGGGGGGCGTTAGGAAAACGGATGCGTCAACTCGGGCGCCAGGCATATGGAAGATGTGACCGGGAGTTGGTGCGTATCGAAGAAAGCCGGCATATAAAAGATAAGGGAATGGAATTGAGCGATGGTTTGGTTCCCTGGCCGGCCCTTCTCGTGGAAAAACGTAATCCCGCTTTCGACCGGGTATTGACCGGATATATCCGACAACTCGATGCGCTCATTATTTCTCTGCGGGCTCAAAGCGCCGGAGAAGAGGGCGTGCCGGAAGGTCCTTCCCTGAGTTCTTTCGGTCAGACCGCCGATCGATTGTTGACCGGCGGCGGTACCGTACAGGAGGACCAACTCTACGCCGGTATCCGTTCTCATTTGGAACGGGCGGAAGAAGCACTGACGACACATATGACCCCGGCCGAACTTGATCTCTTTCTTGTTCAGGCGATATTTGAAGCGAGGGGCATCCTCGCCAAACTTCTTTCCGGTCCGCAGATCTTACAGCAGGTCGCCCTTACCGATATGATACGGCTGGCTTACTTAGAAGCCGCTCCGCCTCATAAATTGGGGGCTCAGGCAGTAATCGTGCCTTTATGCGGCCTGTTGGGTATAGAATTCGACGGATTGGATTCGGCGCGGGAGCAATTAGTCAACATGGATCCGGATACCGTAAGAGAGAAACTTTTACCTCTCAAGGGTGCCGAAGGTTTGTCTTTCCCGGTTACCGATATGGCTTCTTCTTTTCCCTCTTCTCCTGACCTATCTCCTGCCATTCCTCAAAGTGAAGGAGGATATTACATAAAGATCTTCAGCCCGGAAGATGAAGAACGTATCCCGGTTTCCGCCGATGAGCCGGCCTCGAACGTGGAGGTGTACGCGGCATTATATTCTGAGGACAGCGATGAAATTGTAACGCTGTCTCAGGGAAAATATGTTCTCTCGCGTATTGAGCGGCATCAGGGGCAGGAGCGGTTAGTTCCCGCCGCCAGCGGAATCTTTGAGATTGTCAATCATCAGCGGGGAGCATATGTCATGTTTTCCTCCCTGGATATCGGGCACTACCAGGTCGAGATAACGTTGCATGCCGATTCCAGCCCGCCGGGAAACGCGTCGGCTTCTGTGAGATTCTCTGTTACGCCGAATGATCCTGCCGCCCCGAGTTTACCTTCCTATCAACAGGATAATCTGGATGAATTATGGCATGCTCTGCGTCAGGGCAGAGTGGATGAGGCTCAGCGCATCGCTCATGCTTTTAAGAAGCAGGGAAAAGAAGTCCATGGCATCGGGATAGATGACTGGACAGTACAGGCAGAGCCGGTCGAGTCGGCGGCTGCCGGACGTCATGAAATTATCGAGGATTCTTTTTATAGGGGGCTTCTTCGTACGATCCAGTCGCGTATTGCCGCGTTCATACGGAGTAATTTCACTTTAGATGATGAGATACTGGGGCAGTTGAATACGGTGACGTATGAGCTGGCGGGGAACATATATCGATACGCCGAATATGGTTATGTCATCGCGCAGAAAATCGAAGAATCCGGCAGGATAGGACTGCAGATCATTGCCGTTGATAAAGGCCCCGGTATACGCGATGAAGAATTGATTATTACCGAAGACAATATGGCGGCCCGCTGGGGATGGCCGGGGCATACCAAATACGGCATGGAACGCGTCAGGACGTGGGCCGATGATGTCTCTATCGAAGGTATTCCTGGTGAGGGGGCACGGATCATAGCCACGAAATGGTTTGATGAAACTCAGGGCCGGGAAAAGGACGTGGTAGTTAGTGCTCTCATACATCAACTCGAAACTGCCGACCAGCGTTATCGTAAACTTATGAGTCAGTGTGTATCTCTGGTAAGACAAATTGGGGCAGCTCTGACTCCGGTAGAATATGAACGGGAAGAGGAGAAATCAGGCGTGAGAGAATTGGAGAAGGAGATCGACCGTATCTGCCGGGATCTCGATTCACTGAGAGTACCGCCGCAGGGACATAAAACCTGGAAGAACTGGGTCATCTCCGAACGTGAGCGGAAAATAGAAGAATATACGAAAACGGCTCTTGGATTGGCGTTTTCCGATCCGCAAAAACGTATTACCGCGGTAAAAGCCCTGAAAGCGTGTGATTATCCGCAGGCGGTAGATGACTTACAACGCGTTGCCCGGCATGATCCCGATGAAGCGGTGCGGGAGGAAGCTTCGCGGGCCCTCGCGGCCAAAGCGGCGGAGCTCTTGCGCAGGGATGTGGAAGCTTTTGAGAATGATGCCGGTCAAGCCGGGTGGTATTTGCCTCCGGAGTCAGGAACGCGTTATTCGCGGGAAAAAGGGTGGGCTTCCAATACCGCTTCCGAATATTTAATACGCACGACGATCCCGGTTGTTTTAGGGCAGTGGGACTTAAGTCAATTTAGCGCGGAGAATCCGTTGCGGATAAGCGTTCACGGAGGGGTGGTCGAGGAGGCTCAGGAGATATTGGCGGTGTGGGAACAGCTTCCTCAGCGGCCGCCGGTACAGGTATTGCTTTCGAATATCCCCGACGAAATCGCGTCGATCCGAGGACGGCTGGAAGGCACGGTGCTGAGCGATCATGACGGTTCGTTTACCATAGTAACCTGCGCGGTCGATGTCCGGGTTCCGGAAGCGATTGCCGCGTTCTATGACCGTTTCGGCCCGGCACACATCGTTATCGCCGAGATCGGCGGAGGTTTACACAGCGAATTCTTGGCAAGCCTTGAAGTTAAAATGGACGTTGTCGCCGCTTTCGCTTCCGGCCTGGCCCCGCACGGAGCCTTCCTCTCTTACGCTTTGTGGGGTGTGGAAAATTTTCCCCTTGATGACCAGCAGCGTTTGGGTCTGACGCGCCGGGAGGTTTTATTCCAGGACGTTACGCCGGTTGTGTATTACGAACGGGTTCAAGTTCCGTCTGCAAGGAAGACGGGAAATATTGCACTGCAGTGCATTTCGATTTCGTCCGGCGAATTTTTTGAACTTATGGCCGAACACGAAGGAGATCTACACTATTGGGGAATGAGGGGAACGTTTACTCATACGACCGGTACGATCGCGGATTACGGAGCTTCGCTTTGTTTTATTTTGGTGCTGGCAGCTTCCGATGGAACGGAATGTTATAAGGGGCATTTTAAATATCACGATGAAGATGAGGATGGAAAAATTATCGAGTCAAAACGGATATTGAGGGACGTAAATCGTAGATTCTACGCAGAAGTCCGCAGGGTTTCTCAACTGATATTGTCACAGGAAAAACAATTTGAACTTTATTTATTCGGAGGAGGCGTTGATTCCCGGAAGGAAAAACAGGCTGCTATCTCTCTGGCCCTTCGCCGCAAGGCTCTTGTTGTTGAAGCGTTTGCCGAAAACGGGATCGATGTCTCTGACTATCATGATTTCACATCTTCTGAAATCCCGGGCCGATCGTTGGATGGGGTTATCGTCGAACTTCAACGAGGACGGATACGCTATGCGTACAGTGACGATGAATTGACCGTGTCGTCTAAATCCTCTGCCAGCGACATCATATTTGCTCCTCAGGAATATGCCGATTATATGACAAGAGAAGGCTACACGCATATGACCGCGGATAAAGCACTGAGAAAGTTCGGTCTCAAACTCGGCCCCGAAGACGAACGTATTTCCCGCCGGCAATTTAAGAGTATAGAAGGAAGAGCGGAACTTACTCAGAGATTGGTCGACGAGCCTATGTTTCAGAGTTGCCACCATTCTACCTCTCAGATAGTATTTTATTTTGGTTTACAGACTCAGGGGCGTTTCCCGGTATACGCCCTTCACAGCGGAATGTATCCGGAAGAATTCCGCCATATTTTTAATTTTCATATGTTCGGCGTGATCCGTCTTTCGGGGCGATGGTTCGTCATTGAACTGGCGACTCACATACTTACCGGTGAAGGCGGAAAACCTCAGAATGGTCAGGCGCTTGGCGTGATCATGTTCCCTGTTGAAGAGATCGAAGAGCATCCGGAAATATTCGGGTTTTACCATGCGGGTGAAGACCTGACGTTGCCCGAATTCTTGAAAGGCGTAGATTCAATTATAAGTTACGGTTATTTCCGCGAAGTTATTATACCTGTCTCTGAGGATGAAGATTTACCGTTGGTTGAAAAAGGAGAAAAGAGAAGTTTAAAGGGAAAAAATCTGTGGGATATATCCGGCGCGTTGGTGATGATGATTCTCTTTGAAAATCTGGACGCTCTCGCCGGCGGATATGTTTCGGAGAATCTTCTGTATATCAGCCTGGCTATGCTGGTTTTGGGAGTAGCGGCAGGAAATATTATTACGGCATCTCAGCCTCCTCATAAGGCGGGGGAAACAGCGTCCCCTCAACAGCCTGTTCAGCGGGTGCGGGCGCTTATCGAAAATAACAGAGAATTGTCTTCTTTGCTCAACTGGATTTGCATGGTCAATCTGAGCCTTTTCGGGTACGTTCCTTCCGAACAGAAGGTGTGGGAAGATACGATCGTAACCTATTCCGCTGATCAGCGTCTGTCCGATAAAGAGGTACGGGAAAAAGTTGTTGCCGCACTCGCCTTGCTTGCCTTGTCCGATGAAGAATCCTACCGTCTGGTGCTCGAGAGCATTTTATCTTTAAGACGCGAATATGCTTTTTCTTCTTCGGGGTCTCCCGCAACCGCGGTAGATAGCGAGGTGATCAACGTCTTACCGGAGATAGCGCGTATTCTGCGGGATCCGGAACGGTTCTGTGACGCGCTGGTGATTGAGAAAAAATTATACCCGGCACTTCTGGTTACTGAAAAGGTAGCTCAATACACGCATCAATGTGCCGACTACACCGCCTATGTGTGGTCGGAGGGAGATGTGTCGGCGCCGGTGATTCCCTGCAGTATTTTTTCTCTGTATCAGCCGTGTTTTTCCCGGCAGGATGACTTACAGGATTTCGTCGGCAGATGGTCCCGTCGCATAACAGATAACGATCCCACCGGTCTATTCGCGTTACTCGATGAGTTTTCGCTTTATGTTCCCTATAAAAAGCTTCTGAGCGTATTGAGAGAGGAAACGATGCCTCTTCATATTATGCTTACCAGAACGATTCCTTCTCTGGAAAAAGATATTGCCGGCTTTGCTGATATAGATCGGGCCCGGGCCCATGTTGTCGAGCTCGGCGTAATCCTGGCGCGGGCCGGCATCGCGCCCTGCGGCATTCTGAAACACGGAGTATCGTTAGCGGTGGAACGGGACGGGACCGATATCGGCACGTTCGCCGCCAACCTCCGGGTTGTTCGTGACTTTTCTCTCCGGTTGAGGGAAGGTGTCCATGACGTGCTGGATGCGGTCTATCAGTCGGGACCTCGTGAGCCTGAGGACGCATCCCCCCTCTCTACGCTTATCGTCAAGCATGCTTTGGCGATAATAGGATTTATACTGGTGTTTTTTATTTCGGGGGGGATGATCTTTTTCTCAGGCCAAACCGGTAGTCCTTACTTTTCTCTCCAGGGGATGGCGGGAGTATCTCTGGTGTGCTTTCTCGGTATGGTGGCTATATCTTCTCCGGCGGAAAGAACGATAAAATTCCATTCGGTACGTTTGAATACACGGGAGATGGTTCAATTTACCGATGCTTTGGATCAACTTATTGCTGAGCGAGGCATGCGGATAAGTGTGGTTATCGGGGGATTAAGGGGCATCTTCGGGGATGAGGAAAAATTTTCCTGGCTGGCTGATATCAGCGAGAAAGAATTTTCCCGCGCCGTGAATCGATGCCGTAAGAACCATCCGGGAATCTTTATGTTTTGGAGCAGTTCGGAACTGGTTGTGGGAAGCGAAATCCACGGGGATATCTTCGAAGCGTTACAGCAGGCGCAATCTTTACGAAAAGACGCCTATGAGATTTTGGCGAAGAGAGAACAGCGCTGGTGTTCGGTTTCCTGCCGGGAATTCGAGGAAATCGTCGCGGTGTGTATCGCCGGAGAAATCCATTCTTCTGTTTCCCCATTTACGGAGCTGGATAGGGAAAATTCCTATGGCCGGTATCAGAATGTGGAGGTGAATCAGGAGAGGGTCATTGCGCTTTCTGACGCGATCTCCGATACGATCGATGAAGTGGGCCCGTATACGCCGGAAGTATTCGGGCGAGTGCGGGAATTTGAGTCGTGCGCGTGGATCGCGGAAATAGGTTCAGACGAATTTTTCCGGTTTGCCGGTTATCTGAGAAAGGAATACCGGTATGCTTTCGACGTATATTGTTCCCGTACCTATATTATCGGTGAACGGCAGAAGTCTTATGTATGGGAAGCATTGCAGGCGGCGCGTTCGATTCGTTCCGACGCTTTCCGGATCATAGCCGAAGCGTATCCGGTATGGCACCAGATGGGTGAAGACGGATTTGCCGACATACTTGCCTGGTTAAAACGGGGCGATGTATCCTGGAGTTTCCAGCGGCAACTTGCCGATTTAGATGAACAGAATCATTACCGGGTATGGAAACGGCACGCTATCGAATTAAGCAAGGCGCGGGTTAACGCTCTCTATGAATTTCTTCAGGGAGAAGGAGATGAAGATGAGGTGGACGCGTCTGCGGCGGGGATTATAGAGCAGGTAGGAATCGGCATGACAGAGATTCTATCGAGTTTGCGGAGAGAAGAAAGCTTTACCTGGGCTGCTTTTCTCTCTCGGGAAGAATTACCGCATTTTGTCCGGTACGTGTCTAGGCACTATTCCTTTCCTTTTTCCTGTACGGCGGTTTCGCTGATCGGTCCCGTGCAGGAGGAGTATATTCTGGGAGCTCTTCGTCAGGCGTGTTCTGTCCGCAAAGACGCTCTGGCGCTTATTGCCGGAGAGCGGCCGCTCTGGAGAGATGTGAATGCGCGGGAATTTGAGGAGATAATCAGAAAAAGAGGGCTGGCTGTTTCATATTTTGCTGAAGACGTAGAGCATCTGGATATCAAAAATATGTTCACCTGGCTGGTAAGATATATTGATCTCAACGACCGTATCCCTGAGATAAAAGAAACAGCGGCGGCTTTTTCTTTCGATCACGCCTCCGTAAGAAGAATAATCCCGCTGGGTGAATTGAAACAGATCGGAGCCGACTCGATACTCGCTCTGCAGGATTACCTGTGTGACTCTATCCTGCACGGAAGGCCGCTGCAAAGCCTTGCCGAATATATGTATGAACAGGGGGTACACGATTCATATGCCTGGATAAGCCTGAGTCGGCAAAAAGAACTGTTTGAGGGAGCTTTGCTTTTATTCCGCGCGCGCGGCAATCAGTCCGGAATGGAACGTTGTTTTCGGCACCTGGGTTTTACCTATGAGAGTATCGCGCTGACCGGCGCGACGCCGGGATCATCTCATCGGCAGCTTTATTATCGGGCCAAGGCTGTCGTCGCGCACCTGGAGGCGGCACAGGTTTCCCGGGATTTATGGCGAAAGGGGATTCCTTGTGAGCCGGGACAAAGATCGTCCAGTTACTGGGAGGAAGCGGTCGACCGTCTCTGTAACGCGATCGAAGTGATGTATCGTGAGGACGAGCAGAGAGTGCTTGATGAACAGGATGTGCCTTTGTTGGCGCGCCAGTTTAGAGGCGGGTTACACTCTGTAGGGCTGGAGGACTGGCTGTCGGCTGGAGAGCGGAGAGACATGCAGGAAAAAATTATATGGAGACAATGGTTTCGTATGGTGCAGAGATTGTCCCGGTCGATGATTATGACTTCCTATATCGATGCCCTCGATCCTTCTGACGAAAGAATGCGTATGGATGTCTTGCGCCGTGAGAGTGAGACCTTTTCTCTGGCTCATCGCGCTTATGACGCGATAGAACAGGTATGTGCCGCAAAAAGCACGGGAGAACGTTTCCGCGATGATTTCCGCGCGCTTCATGCTCCGTATCGTGCCGTTTTTGCTGAACGGCAGGCGCAGGTAGTGGCGCACGTGGCCGAAGCGGAAGAAGTGATAGATCGGATACGAACCCGGCAGGGGGAAGTCTACGCTGAATTCATGCGTTCTCTCCTTGACAGTATTCAGCGCATTCTGCCCGAGGATCATTACCAGGAATTCGTATTGGATAAAGAAGGAGGCTTACTTTACGGTATTACCCTGTGTCAAAAGGCGCTGGCATCGGTCGATAAGAGATGTTATCAGGGGCATCGCGTGGATATCTGTTATCTCGTCGCTATGGCTATTTTAGAGAGCCTGTTACCCCGGAGCGGATTGGAACGTGCCGCGTATGCCCGGGCGCAGCTGGCGGCTCCGATCTTGGAACGGGCCATTTTCCCTGCGCCGGATTCCACTGCGCCGCAGCAAAAAGAGAAGAAAAGGGAGTTCAATGCCCGGGTGATAAGGGGGGTCAGGGATCAGTTTGGCCGTAAGAAACTTCACCGGGGAGAACAGCCGTGCATTGAGGAAATATTATTGATGGATGCGTGGGAGATGATGACGACACCTTCTTTGCGTATGGGAAGGCTTTTGCGTCAGGTAAGAAATATGCTTGAGGCGGGGAAACTGCCGATTATCGTTACCGATAAAGATTATTCGTTGATCGAGGTGGTCATTGATCGCCATATGTGCCAGTTGCTTTTGGCGTTTTTTGAATTAGTGTGGGATCGTTTCGGCATTTCTCTGCCATTCATCATTCTTACCAATAATACGAAATCAAATACCATGAAAACGGTGTGGAAGATTCTGATGGAAGAATTCGAGCAGAGATATCATCATCTGTCTGAAAGCGGGAAACGGAGAAAAAAACGTGAATTATTCGGCAACTTCATCATTAATTCCTGCGGCGGGCAAGTCTGGGTATGGGATGAAGCGGCAGACAGTGAGGAATTCCGGTTCATTGAAGAGCTGACGATGGAAGACGAAGTCGTTGCCGTCGTCCGGGAGGGATTTGATTGTCTCATCACCGAATATACCGATACTACCCGGTATGCTCCCGGGGAATGCATGCCGGTTCATCCTTACGGTGAAAGGATAGATCTTCGTCCCGGCGTTTCCGGCGACATGATCGGGATGACTCTTAAAATTCCCGGCCGGGATATTCCCAAAGATGAAAAGCGGCAATTCGATCCCGATAAGACAAAACGGCAGATATGGAAAAAAGCGCTTTGGAGCATTTTAAAAGAACTCTGTCATGGGCTTGAACCGGATCTTGCGGAAAAGGTGAAAAGTCTCACCATAGAGATCGGCGGGACAACTTCAATCGACGTGACGGTGGGAGATAAGCGCCGGCGGATACAGCAGGTCATACGGCAGCTCGCTGTCCGTATGGAACTTCCGGAGGACGAAATAAAGAAAAGAATATTGTATTTCGGTGATGAATTCGATGTTGACGGCGGGGATTTTACCTTAATAGGACTGGTAGCGTTACTGGTGAATTTAGGGAGGACAAAGGTCGTTGCCGCCGAAGCGGTACGTGCCGGCCACATCTTCGTCAATCCCGAAAGCGACGAGCTTATCGGTCCGGAGCGGATGCGTGAATATCTGAAGGCATTGATGGTACTTATTAACGTATTGCTTTCTCCCGATATATCTCCCGACGCTCTTCGGGAAAACATCGGGGAAGCAGTCCAGCCCGAAAACTGGCATCTAAGCTCGTCCGTGGAAGTGGGGGCGCTCATCGAGCGGTATTTTATGCTCGATGCCGATATGTGGGAGTTAATACAGGATGTCGCTCGGCAGGGAGAGGATATTACAAGATTTATTGAAGCATTATATCAGTGTGAAGATTATGACGATATTGTCGCAGAAATATTACGGTCATTTTTCGCCCGGGAGCCTGAAGATGCCGCTCCCGACCATGATATCTTCATCGGTTTTGTCCGCGCCGATATCGCGTATCAGCCGACAGAACAGCGAGTTCTCCATGCAATTGAGTGGCAAGCGACGCTGAATGAATGGATAGGACGTTCGGATGATATAAGGGAATATATTAATATGTATCAGGTATTGAGAGATATGTTTGATGATTTTCTTCATGTATCTTATTCGGAAAACGAATCTGGTATGAGAAATATCCCCGGACAAGGTGTTATCTCCGAGGACGGCCTCTCTTCCGTGGCTGCAGGTGCCCTCACCTTTGTCTGGGGTGTCTTTATGCCGCATGCGGCCGGGCCGAATTACCCACCAATCACGGGAGAAAACGAAAGCGCAGTGATTATCCTTGTCGTATCGGGATTGATCCTTGCCGGTTGGATAGCTCTGGTATTGTTCCGGCAGGAGATATTGTTTTACAGTATCCGGAAACAGGCGCCGCCGTTGACGATACGGATAGTGATCCGGGTACTTTTCCCGCTTGGTTCTTTCCCTCAATGCGTGCTTGTCGTCGGTCCCAGCGGTGTAGGGAAAGACAAATTAACCGGATCATTATTTTCCCGCTATCCGTCTCAGTTCACCCTGCTTCGGTTGACAACGACGCGCCGGCCCCGCCCTCAGGAAACGGATAATCCTTCAATGAAGAAGAACTATATGAGCCCGGAGAAATTTTCGGCTATGGTTAAACAGAACGCGTTTCTCATGAGCTGGGGTAACTATACCCATGCCTATGGATTGGAAGAACGGGAACTAAAACGATGTATCGAAGCGAGAAAGACCGTCATCATCCATACCGCGTCTCCCAAGGGAGTAAGACGCTGGAAAAAAGCTCTGCCTCAGGCAAAAGTCGTCCTTGTCTCGCCGGTTCCTATGGTATCCAGCCCGCTCCGTCCCGAGGAAAGAGATCAGGTAAAAGCGGTTCTCAGGCACAGGATGAGACAGAGAGAGGCTTTGATGCAGGCTGTGTTTGAGGTTAGGTTAGAGAAAGGAATAAAGCTCCTGGACGCGTTTCGTCGGGGAGAACTTGATTATGACGTGTGTGTCACGAATGGAAAAAATTCCGGTCTAGAAAGAGTCCAGCATGAATTTTGCCGGACGATTATCTCTGAAATTCAACCTCAGCGTTATGCGGGGCCGTTGATGGTAGGGGTTGCGTTAGGGATCGTTGTGATGGGATTGGCGAGCCCGGCCGGTTTTTCCGCGACCTTGGAGTTCTTTCTCCTAATGATCTTCCTGGGGATGATGTCCCCGGTCCGCGGCGAAGAGGATCAGCCGTCTCCCGCTCAGAAAAAAGTCGTTCTTTTATTGGAGGAACATTCAGTGACTGGCGGTGCTATTTCGGAAATACCTTTAGATGATTCGATGATATTACGGGATAAGGTGGGAGTAATTGCCTTAAGAGAGCGGGTGGCTCGGGAAAATATCCGGCAAACGACCGGGCGGGGAGTGCGGGCGCTTGAGGGTGTTCTGAGAAGACCTGACGGGGGAAGCAAGGTCGAATCGATTGCCGCAGAGATAGCTCAGGCATTGACCGAATCCTTTATCTGGCTGGCGCAGGCTCCGGTTGAAGAAGTGATTCAACGGTTGGACTGGGTTCCCGTCTCTCTCGAACGGATAAGGAATATTGTTCAGGGTGATTCTGTTATCCAGATCGTGGGAGGAGTGGTAGAACCGTTGAATTTTTCCCGTCTCTTATGCGAAACAATGAATAGACAGGCCGGGAGATCTTTATCATATACGCTTTCTCCTTACCCCCGGACCGAAAATCTCATTGGTCTGGCTCGGGGATTAGGTAAGACAGGTTTGCTTCGGGAGATAGCTGCAGCTTACCCTGAAGCGGAGACTATTCGCGTCCCGGTAATTGACGTGGGACGGGCTTTTATTAAGGTGGGATATGCCGAGTTTCGCCCCAGCGGCGTGTTGCTGCGGTTGGATTTAATCAGCAGTGTGGAGAACCGGTATATCGATACTCGGATGCCGGAGAGAGGATATGAATTTAGCCTCAATACTCTCCTGAATACTCTTTTCCGGTGGGCGCAAGATCAGAAGGAATCAAAAAATCTCCAGCTGAGGCAAAAAGAGATTATTGTCAGTCCTTATCAGGGAATAGCGGTTTCTACTTCTATCCCGGAATATGTCCCGATTATTGAAAAGGAATATTTCATGTCGGAACGGTGTTCAGAAGGAGCATTTTTATTTCTAACCGATAATGTGCTTACCCAGACATGGGCAGCCACCCGGGAAAATACGTTGATCCTTACTCTAGGCGTTGAACAGTCTCTGGTATTGTCCCGTGAAGATCCTGAACTTTTCCCTTTAGCCAAAGCATTTGAAGTCGTTGATTGGATACGGGTGAATGAATGTATTACTCTGATTCAAAACATGGGGTTGCTGGAGGAACCTCCCCTGGTGATGGTATCCCGCTACTGGGATCTTTACCGGAGATATCCATTGACGTTTCAGGAAGCAAAACGAATGCTGTCCACGCCGGCCGGCGTAAACCGTAATTATGAAATATGGAGCTGGCGTTCCGATCTTCATCCTCAGAAGACGTTACCTTCTCCCAGTGTGAGCATGATTTTCTGGCAGACATTGCTTACGTCCTGGCTGGAGCGTATTTATCCCCAGATACAGGAATTTGAAGACAGGTACGGTACGATATTCAGTAACCAGTTCGAACCGGGAGAGAATATGACCGGATATCTTACGCAGTTGCTCATCGGCGTTATGGTAGACTTGAAAGTCCGCTGTCCCGATCTGCTGAGAGACTGGGGGGAGACATACGGGGATCATGAATTAAAGCACGCCTTTATGGTCATCCGTCAGGCTTTGGATTTTACCCTCAAACAGATAGCATATCAGCAGAGTACCGTCCCGGAAGATATTGCGGTGATTGCCAGAGAGCAGGCCGATGTGCGGGCGATTATCGCCGGTTCCCTCATCCATGACCTGGGACAATTGTACGGGGAGCCTCATGAGTGGGTCGGGGCCCGGCTGGCCAGAAGAGTTTTTATCTATTTAGGTATGCACCGCCGGGCGACAATCTATGAAAATATGACCCTGTTACAGCTTGTCATGATGATTATTCTCAAACATTCTTCTTCCAGTAAGGTGCCTCCCGCATGGGATGATCCGCTGGAAGTGCGTATCGTCCATGCCGCCGATGATTTTCAGCAGACGGTTGAACGTATTCATATTGTCAATAAGCGGAGAAACCGCTCTTTCTTCAAACGGGCCCGTACCACCCTGGCGCGGGTCGCGTTCATCGCGCTCCGTTCCGGTTCCTACAATGATATGAAAGACGGGCAGGGAGATGTGGATACGTTTACCACTCTCCTGAAAGCCCTGCTCATTATCACCGATCCCCAGGCGTATTATCTGGAAGTAGCGCGGCAGGAAGCGACGACTACGCTCCAGAGGAGATTCCTCAATGACTTCTGGGATCTTATTCAGCGGGAAGTCTCTCCGTGGGAATTGCCTTCGGTGATTGCGGCGGCAGAGGACTTTTTCCGCATCTGGGCTCAGTGGCGGGCCATGCCGGAGGTTATATACGCCCGAAAAGAAAAATGGACAGCCGAGAGTCTTAAGAGCGTATTGAACGAATTAGGATGGTGGGATAAGATTGAGCCCCGTCTGAAAAGATCCGTTCCATCGCGATCCTATCCGGTCGAGAAAATCATCCCCGCGGTGATAGAAGAATACGGTCCGGCCCGGCTTTCCGAAACGGACGTTTCTGCCGACTCCTATGTGGCCGGCATATTATCGGATTGGCGGGATATCGTCAGTGACACCGTGCCGCCGCAAAATCTTCCGATGGGATGCATGCTGTTCCTCTTGTCTCCGATAATACTTCCCCCGGACGGAGAGATCCTTGTCAGAACAGATTGGATGTCTCTTGTCGTGCTATGCGTCGTATGTTTTTTGATTGTCTGGTGTGTCCGTCGCTCGCTGCGGCAAGATTGGATACATATGATGCTAGTGTTGGGAGGAGTATCGGTCGTTTGTTTAACTTACGCCGAAGCCTACGGGCCTTTTATGTGTTTGTTCCTGGGAGCAGTCCATATGGGATCCGAGAAACGCGATGTATCCTCGACCGACGGCCGTATTGTTCTTGAACCGATCAATCTGGGAACGGTACGTCAGCACAGAGATCATATTCATTCCGATCTCCTTTGGTTTGTCCTGCCCGATTTTCTCGAGCACGGGATATTGGATGGGTGTCGTCGTCTTATCGTTGAAGAAAGTGATAACTGTATTGAGGTCAAGATAAAAAACCGTGATTTGATTTTGAGATTACCTTCCCGGAGGTTGCCGGAAGATGCTCTGCGGCGGGCTCTGAAGCTTTTCTTTGTTCAGCGTGAATACGTGGGGGCCGACGGAGATTCTTTGATGGTCGATATGAGAACACGCAGTGAGCTGGATGAACGTTACCGGCAGGCGTATGAGCAGAGAAACGAACGGGTAATCGACGCTTTCTTATGTGATCCCCGGCCGGTGAAAGCGGTCAATATGCTCACGCGTGATGGAATGTTTATTCGTAATCATCAGGAACTCTTTCCTTATATGGCCCTTCTGGCGGTACAGTATCAATATCAGTGTATTAACCACGACTATACTATCGAAGCGGATGAGTACGGGACGGAGCTTCCCGAAGCGATCGTAGATGAAGTGTATATAAATTATCCCGGCCGGGAAGACGCTGCGTTTGAAATGGTACGTGAAGCCGCAAGAATATTAAAAGATAGAGGCGTGCTTACCATAGTCTCCGGACAGATAAATTTACGTCTTGTCGAAGAAGAACTGAACGATATGGGGTTTTTCGGCTGTGAGATAACCCACGTCCAGGAAGAATATCCCCGTACCGGCTACCAGGATGACGGATATCGGTATATGCTTCGGGCGGTGAGGAGACGAATGGATGAAACCAGAGGAGAAGATGGGAGGATTTCTCTGGCTGGAGCATATAGAGAAGCCGTGGCGATGATGGAAAGAGCGGCGCAATTCATCGGCGGCAAAGGCATTATCGTCACCTTGCAGTTTATCGAGAATTACATGCGGATATGGGCACGTGATGGCATTTTCATCCTCCTGGCGGCGTTGATTTCCGGAAATTCAACGCTTATCGCCGCCGCCCGGCATATACTGACGACGTTACGCGACCATCAGATAAAGACCGAAGCGCAGTTCGAAACAGTGTTCGACCGGGGCCGTATCGATGAGTTCGGCATTAAGCGGCAAATGGAAAGGATCAATCCCATAGGGATGATCCCCAGCAACGTCGCTCGCAACGGACATACCAGTTACGGTATGCCGGAGATCGGCATTTTACGCGCCGATCCCACCCTTCTCTATATCGTCGGTTCTGCCACGTATTATCGTTTTTCTCAGGCGAGGGAATTTTTAGATGAACATTGGGAATCAATACGGCTTGCCATGCAGTTTCTCGAAAACCAGTTCGGCCGTGAGGGGAAAGAATTGCTCTATACCAACCGGGCGGCGGATTGGGCCGATGCGTTTATCCAGAAAGGGAATGTGTTGTATATCAACACGTTATGGTATAAAGCGCTGATTGATTTTGCTTACCTCCATGGCCGATTGGGTAATAGCCGGGAGGCAGAGCGATATGGAGGGAAAGCACAGCGAGTCAAAGCGGAAATACAAAAAGAGCTGTGGATATATCGGGATGGAGACGACTATCAGGGGGGTCCCTTTTCGATATACGCGACGATGGGGGTGCCGTTGCCCAAGAAATTCGGATATTTCGCCCATTTCCGCGATCCCGATCTTGATGACCAGTTAAGCCAGAAATATTACGGCGGATGTGATGTCATGGGGAACCTGCTGGCGGTCCTCTTCGGGATTGCCGATACCGGACAGGCAGGACAGATTGTGGATTTCATCATATCGATTTCTGATAACCGCTATCCCCTGGCTCCGGCTCATTATCCCTTTGTCCGAGCCGAGGACCTGAAAAAATTACTCCTGGCGAGGTTTAATTTCCGCGAGGAGGAAGGAGAGTATCATAATGGCGGTTTGTGGACGGTGATTACCGCTCTCCTTGTCGCAGTCCTGGCCCGTGTGGGATATGCCGCACGGGTTAAGGGAGATCCTGAGCAATCCGAGAAATATTTTCGTCTTGCCGGACAGTTTTTATCGGGCATCAAGGACGCCAATCAGAGAGAGGGAGATACGGGATACCGTTATTATGAATGTCATCGCAACGATCCGGAAAAAGAAAACAGGCCGCAGGGGACCTATGACTTCATTCCCAGCGCCGCCGCGTTTGTCATCGCCTCTCATCAGTACGTATGCTGTTTGCGTCAGGTCGGCCGGATGCCGTCCAATAAAGAACTGGAGGATTTGACGGAGAGAGTAAGTGTTCCCGACAATTCTGTGTCGAAAACATACGGGGAAGAATTATTACCGAAGGAGCACGTATTTTCGTGCGTTCTCTTCATCCTCTTGAGCGTATTCCTGATGGGGCAGGGGGCAGTCGACGGGACGCATCTTTCTTATCTGGCCGCGTTTTCGGATGTTTTCGCGGCCGGTTCCTTTTTCTTCGTCTTTCTACTCGGAGCATGTACGGAAAGAGATGATGATACGGGAAGAATTCTGAGGCAGATGAACCGTTTGAAGCGCAATCTCGAAACCATTGCGCCGGATGAGCGGGAGGAAATCTTACGGAGCTTCCGGACGTATCTTTATTCATTACGTGAGAATCTTACCGCTTATGATATCAAACTTGAACGGCATGTAACCATTGATGCCGTCATTGGCGGGATCAGGGCCGATGTCGGGAACGCGGTGAGGGACAGCAGGTTCGTACGTAAATTCAAAGACGAATTGACCGATATCGTGGACGATACCGACCGGGTTGTCGCCGTCACCCCGGCAGGTTTCGTGCATATGTTCGGATTGCGCCATCGAAGTGTCAATGCGTTTGTCATGAGTCCGGCCGGTGACGTAGTATTGCAGCGCCGGGTACATAATAAAGCCGAAGCGAAACGCCTCTCGATTTTCGGAGGGCATGTCGCGGCCGGGCAGAGCTATAGGGAGGCGATAGAACGCGAATTGCTGGAAGAGCTCGGTCTGGACACGATCGGAAAGGTTCTGGGCGGCACATTGATTCTTCTCGGTGAAGAAGGACAGTTCCGCAACGACGCCCCGGCGAACAACGAGTTCCGGTCGCTCTATGTGTATATTTTGACCGGGCGAGAATATGAGCAGGTACGGTGGATGCGGGGCGATATCAACGAAAAGAAGAGTCAATATACCGAAGAAGAATTCCCCGACTGGATCGAAGTACAACAGAAGAAAAGAGAAGGGTATGGCGAAGTCTGGGGATACCATTTCGCGTCTTTAGAATCAGTCTTTGCCGGCTCAGGCCTCTCGGTCGAAGAAACGTATTCCGACGGCACGCTTACCGAAACGGTCGATTATACCCACGATCTTCTTCTTCCGCTCGTGCGGGGGAACGCTCCTTTGCGGGATGACGGGCGGGGATTTGATCTGCGAAAGGAAATTGAAAACGTTTTGCCCGATATTCCGGGAGTGTCATTCTTCGCCGGGCTTATCCCCGTGCTTTTTCTCGGAACGGGTTACTTTGCCGGTATGTCCGATATCCTTTCATCCCTTCCTTTTTTCTCATTTATGGACCTGCCGGTGTCCGGCATGTTTCTGTCTCTGATCTTCTCATGCCTGTCGATTCCTTTTCTCCTGGCCGTCATGGCCCCCTACGATGATACCGTGGTGTGTCGTTTGGCTGGGAAAGTGTTCGACCGTACATTTACTTCCGCAAAGGAAGCAATGAATGAACTACAAAAAGCACTGCGCAGCAATGATGTCGACCTTTTTATGTCGGCCGCCTCGGCTCTGAAACGAATAATTGAACAAAGTAGTAATCCCTGGAAATTATTCGTTTCCTGCCGTGTTCACGGAAGTGCTTTCGAGAAAAATATTGCCCGGTATGCCGTGGAGAGATTGATTTCTGCCGCTCAAGAAAACCTCAATTCTTTCTCTACCCGGCTGAACCGGATGCGGGCATTTTTGAATAACGTAGGGATCGTCATATTTATGAGTTTTACACAGGAAGGTGATTTTGTTTTGGGGTGGGAACAATTCAGGGATTATTTTCTCGAAAAAATTCCACATTTCACGTGTGATGATGAGTTGCCTGAAGAGCTGGAATTTCCCGCCGGACCGGAAAAGCTTGATGTGAGCGCCGTACCGGTCTACGAATCGCCTGAGGAAATTTTCCGGGCACGGGGAATAACGCACAACGAGTATGTGACGACGTTGGGAAGAAAATGGATAGGACGGGATTCCGCCGCTCCCGATGCCTGGGAATATCTGGTACTGAAGATGCTCCAGAAAGGTGAGCAACCGGAGATTTTGGTCCGGGAGGGGAACAACTTTATTTTTCTGAATAAGGCGCGAACGTTTTTAAAATTAAAACAACAATGGGCCCGTCCGCTTTCAGCTCAGAAAAGAGGAGAAGCGTCGGATTACAATGAAGACTTTGTCTGTAAAGTGAAGATAGATGAAGACCGGCTCTCCAGCCAAAGCCCTCTGGTATCCCTCAAAGATCCTTCGGTACAACAATACGATGGATACTGCCTGGTCCTGGTATGCCGGGAACGGTTAGAAACGTTGAGCTGGCTGGACCGGGCCGAAGACATCGAAGGGAAAGAAATAACCGAGCGGCGCTTCATGAAAGGAATTTTCCTCGCCGTTCATGATTTATTTGTCCTGTTGCGGTACAGAATCGTTCATCCTGACCTGGCTGAATTGTTTCACGACGAACGCATTCCTTCTCCCGGAAGCACGGTTTCTGTAGGACAAAATCGTGATGACGGCGGAATCTATCGCTGGCCCGATTGGGGAAGGTTGGGAGCCTGGAAAAGGAGCGTGACATATTCCAACCTCCGCCTTTCCGGTTTCTCCGATGCGGCAAATATGTATTTCATCCGCTCGCTAAAGAAAGATCAACCTCTGACGGATCATTTCGCGAAATGTGGATTAGACGGTGATGCTTCTTTAGGGGAGTGGTTTTACCGTATTGCCGGGAGGTATCTTCTGGTCGTGGCCCTGGTTATTGCCTGCTGGCGCATTGAACGGGAGAAGTTCCACCGCCAGGATGAGCCGGCATTATCCGGACAGCTCCGGAGGGTATTCGCTTATGCCGTTGCCGTACATACCGGTGTCAGGGGAAAAGAGGGAGGTGTTGTTGATAGTGTATGTTCACTTCTTGACTGGGACCGTCTGGCGCGGCAGATGCTCTATTTTATGGACGGGGCGTATACGGCCGATTTTCTCAGTGAAGAAGCATCTCATCAAATAAGGAGGAAAAAGATCTATGCGCATACTCAGGGGGTTTTTATCCCGTCTCCGGAAAAGCTCATCGAAGAATCCCTTGGCTGGGATCTCCAACGGAAAGATCGTAGTATTTTTGATGAAAAGATCGGATGGAGCATGGTTTCCGGATATGCTGATTTAGGTGCGCCGAATGGGAAGAATCCTCTTCTGCAATTGCATAAAGCTCTTACCTTGATTGCTCTGTTCATGGTGGCTTCGCGGGGTATCATTGTCGCTCAGGAGGACCGCATTTCCGTTGAATCCGCTCGTGAAGAATATGTATTGGGTTCCTGGATGTTTCCTTTGGTGCTTCTGGCGGTATGTTTCGGAGTACATATCGATTTTTCCGGAGATATCCTGGTCGGTACCTGTACGTTTTGTACCGGTGTGATATTGATACCTGCGATACTGGGAGTGATGACCGTAAGAAGCGATGAAGTAACGTATGTTGAAACGGTTTTGGCCGAATTGGATGAACTTGACCGTTTCCGTCCGGGACATGCGGCGCGGATCATAAGCCTCTTAGAGGAGATCAGAAGTTTTGAACAGCGTGCGTGGCGTTCCTTTCAGACAGAACATATCGTACTGATTTTTGAATCGTTACATTCATTGCAGCGGACCCTTCCTTTGCAGGAGGGGGTAAGAGAAATCAGTCCTTTGCGTGAAGCGATTCACGAACATATTGAGGACAGTATTGAGCACTGTGCGTTTTCCATGCTCAAGGAGTTAACGCGGCATCCCGTGATCCTTAAGCATTTTATCTCATCGTTCGGAGAGAATCTGATCCCCTTGATTGTATTTGCCGAGGACAGGGAAGCGCTCAAATTTCTCAGTGAGCTTCCTCAGATATCATATGAGTTGCAACGATCTCAAGTCGAGCGGAATCCTCATTTGGTGGTGAAAGATTCCGAACTGTTCTCTGCCTGGGAATATTTAGCGTTACACGGGCTTACGTTCGATGCCCTGCTTGTAGGAGTCACCAAGCTGAGTGTGAGTGTGAACCAGGCCCCTCGGGAAAAAAGCATATATAGTAAGCTTGTACATTCCAGCCGGACATTAAACTGCCCCCATATCCATCCCGACAACTTGTCCGGCGCAATCCATGCTCTTTTACCTTTATATTTCGGTGAATATCTCGAACCAGCGTTGTCTTTTGTTGCCGAGGCCCGTAATGCGGCGGGATCAGAGACAGTGCGGCCGGAGGTGTTAAGATCTCTGTTCTATGATAGATTTCTCACTACGAGAAAAATTGTCGTTCGTCTGAGTGAAAATTACGGCGAAACCCTGCATGATTTTTATCGTCTTACCCGCTGTTCCGAACCGTTCATCGCTACCGCGGCTTTTGAACGCGTCCTGGAGATTTCCGCGGACAGTATCGGGGGAAGCCGCAGGTGGGAGTCCGAGGTGAATGTCCGCGAATTAATACAGGTGGCACGGACATTTCTGATACCATCGTTGGTTTCGCTGATAGACCATGAAGATGAACTCGTACGGTTAGCTTCCTATGACCAGTTGGTCCATCTCGCTGAAGACAAATATCTGTGGGAATGCGCCGATGAATCCTTATCCTTGTCTTCCGCCGGCTTAATGCGGGAAGCCGGCCGGGCTTTAGAGGATGTCCGTTCTCCTCTCCCGGCGTCTGGCGACGGGGCTTCGACCGTATTCATGCCCGATTGCCGGATAGGCATTACGGTTGAGGCCGTGGCCCGTACGGGGAAAGATTTTCGGATTGTAGGAATGGATTTTGGTGTCGAAGTTGCCTGTGAAGCATGGCAGAGGAACGTGATATTCGAGCGGGTGACAATTATGGTATGGAATAAATGGCGTCCCGGTTTTACGCCGGAATCAGTTGCCGCCGTTATTTGTTTGAATCCCTTCCTGGGGCTTAAGTCGCTTCCTCTTTTGCATCCAAAGGGATTAGTAAAATTTTCTTATTCTCCCGACTATCTTGAAGAAGAAAAAAGACAGATGGAAGAACGTTGGATTGATACTATTCTTATTCCGGGCGGGAAAATCATAATGGCTGTCGCCGATATTACCGAACAGAATGAATACGCTCAGATATTCTTTGAGCGGTATCTATGGGCCCGGGGGATCTGGGAACGGGTTACCGGATGGGAAGGGGTTCTTGCCCTGCTTCCCGGGATCTCTTCGGAGGATAAGAAAATGTTCATGTTTACCAAGCACGCTGAAGAAGATCCGTTCATACTTCTGCCCTGGCCTCTGCGGACGATGAAAGAAGGAGATCGGTTGCCTCACCTTAATTATTTTGCCCATGCGCTCAAAGAGGCATTTCGGGAAAAAATGGCCGATGTCATCGAACGTTACCAGGGACGAAGAGCCCGATCCGGATTGAAGCCGGTTCGGAACATCATGGTGCTTATTGGCCGTCTCTCCGGTACCGATGGGGTTTCTCTGGAAACCATGAAAATAATTCGCCGGTTAAAGGCTATGGGACACAATGTAGCGGTGTATACCGGTAAGATCGATGACGTGAAACGGAGAGAGTTGGCTGAGTTAGAGGTTCCCGTACGCCTCAACAAAACGGCGCGGTTTCGACGCCAGACACTGGAGGGTTGGGGGATCCTTGAAGGGGGCGTTGCCGCCGACTGGCTTTCCTGGACGCACCCGACCAGCCTTGAAGATGAAGATAAATACCAATGGATGGCCGATACGCTTATTGACGATGTAAAAGAACTGATTGAAGATATCGTTGAGTTTGTAGATGAGCATGATATCGATGTCGTACTCGGACAGAACCTTTCACTTCCCTGGTCATATCACCTTTCTCTGGCGGTTATCGTTCTCTATGAAATTTTCGGGATACATTTTATCGGTCATGACCACGACTTTGCCGGTCAGCGCGACTATTGGGGGAAGATAGCCGAAATACTGAGAGAGGTCTTTCGTGAACTGTGTCCGCCTCACATCCCCACGGCGATTCACCAGGTCATCAATACCGCGTCTATCCGGGCCGTTCAGTCTTCGGCCCTTTTCGGCCGGGTCGTCCTTTTGCCCAATGTGTGGTATTTTGATACCCCGCAGGAAGAACTTCCTCCCGAGTTGCGTTCCCGTACCCCCGAAGAACTGCGGGAACTGCGTAAGGTGCTGCGTTTAGAAGAACACCATGTTCCGTTTCTGGTACCCGTTCGTCTGGTGGAACGTAAAGACGTGATCAGTAAACTGTTAATCGCCTATCGTTTGAAACGAATCTGGCATGAGGAGGGAAGAGAGTTAACGCCGGTTCTGATTGTCACCCATGATGTAGCCGATGAAGGGGAGGCGTATTTTCGGAGGATCCGGCGTATAGCCGACGCGTTACATCTGGAGATGCGTTTTGTCCATGATGAATTAGACAGGTATGAGGGATCGGTGCGTTTTACCGAATGGGATGCCTATAAACTTCCCGATGTCATCGGTTTTTATCTTTCCACCTGCGAAGGGTTCGGGAATGCTCTGCTGGAGATGATTTTCTTCTTCTGTCCGTTTATCATTCATCCCTACCCGGTATTTGAAGACGATATCAAACCGAAAGGAATCCGAGCTCTTGAAGAATATGTGCCCGCGGACCGAGGGGAGCTCAACCGGCTTATTGAAGAAATGGAGGTAACGGCGGCAACCCGGGATTCCGCCGTCGTCGGTGCGGCTCGGGCTGTTTCCCGTGAGGTCCTGCATTTCCGCAGTACCTGCATACCGGGTAGGTGGGACGGCCGCTGGACGGAGGAGACAGAAACCATGCTTAAGAGGAATTATGAAATTTGCCGGCAGTATTATGCCATGGGTACGTTAAAAGATATCCTGGAGGGCACATTGCATATGGTCGATAAAGTCGCTGTTATTGAGTGGGTTTACCATCGTCTGCGGGAAAAATTAAGAATGATTTCGCTGGAACATTCTATCCCGCCCTTTTTTACCGCTGAGACCTGGGAGAAGGTGATTATGAGGTATATTGGTGAGAAGTTCGAAGAGGTCCTCATTGAGCTTGACCGGGAAGTAAGATCGTTCATGGTAAACGGAGGCAATATCGGCAGTGAGATTGTGCGGCGGCAGTTACGGAATGATTTTATGCGTTACCTTGGCATTATTATTCCCGCTCTCTCTCAGTCGCAGAACTCCATCTTTTCCTTAGGGCGTCTTTTCCTGCCGCGTGAGGAAGACGGATATGGATTGGATGTATTACTGCGGCAGTATTTTCATTCCCAATGGGGCGTTACCGTGGAGTTTTATCCCGAAAATGAACCGGCTGTTTCTCCACAAATACAGCCTTCCTATCTGCTTCGAGCTATCGAGTCCCGTTACGCTCATGGCCGGCCGCTCTGGTGGGTTCGCGCCCTGTTGAGCCCGGTGGTCGTACCGCATGAGGCGGGTAATCTTATCCAGGCGCGGGTGACGGGCAGGTGGGATGATATCGATTGGGACAGTTCCAGTATATTCGCCGGTATTACATATCAAGGGCGAGCGCCGCCGTGCGCGGGGGGGATTATTGGGAATATCATTTGTGCCGTTGTTTTTTTAATATCATCCTTTTATTTCCCTGGCTTGCTTGTTCTGGCGGTTGCTCATCTGATTCATATTGGATTTGAACTCCGGAGATACCGGCAATATAGTCGGGAAGAGGTTGTAGCCGAACCGGAGGCATTGATGTCTCCGGCTTGCCGTTTTGACGGATATAGGCGTCTGACCGCCGCCAGTCAGTACGATGCGGCCCGACGTTTTCAGGATGAAAAGATAGCCGCTGAGGGATTCAACCATCTCGGCGACATATTATCGCGTATCGGCCATTATATTTTTTATACGGGACATTATCAGGGGCCGGATCTCGCGGAGGAGTGTATTGATGAACTGGTCATTGCGGCGAATGACCCTCAGACGATGTTTCGTTCTATTCAGACGCATAGCCGCGAAACCGCCCGGAAATGGTTCCTCTGGCATCTTGAAAACCTGCCGGGATTGCGGCTGTCCGCCGCAGATATCCATATGGTCATGCAACATATTGAGACCTATGTGGAAGCTTCTACGCAGGAAGCCGCGTTCGCCGCTCAGAGAGATTTGTTCCGAAAGGGAATAAAACCGTCAATCGACTATTCGTTCCTGCCGTACGCGGTCGTTTCTTTCGATTGGAGTGCTCTCCAGATTTTATTTATAAGAGTAGAAGGATTTCGTGAATTTGTGCGTTATCTTATCACACGTGACGATGTTATTGTTCTGATAAATACGCGCGGCGGCAATCACGAAAAGATCGCCGAAGAGATGACGGCACGGTTATGTGGTTTTCGCGAAAGCCTGTATTATCAGGGGACGCTTCCCTGGCTCGATCTTGAAGTGGATATGGAATTTTCCCGGGAACAGGTGGTATCCGCCCCTCAGGGGATCATGAATAAGTTCGATGCGCTTGAAAATTGGCTGAGCCGGCGCTATATAGCTCCCCGATATATTATCCATGTCGACGATAAGACCGTTGAGTTTCTGGCGTTTCGTAATAACATCAGTCATCTCAGAAGCATGATGACTTCGTTTATCCCGATAGATATGGATCCGGATCCTTCGCTCCAGACCGATGATGCCACGGTCGAGATAAAAGCCCGTGAGGCGTTTGCCCGTTTAAAATCTCTTCTTGCTTTTTCTCCCGGCGATCCCGCGCGCAGTTCCCGGGAATTGAACGAAGAGGAGGTTGAAGAACTCAGCCGGATCCGCGATACCCACTGTGTTACGATTGATGTGTCAGAGACAGTCCCTCTCTACACAGAAGAAAAAGAAAAAACCGCATTTCTTCTGCACCGGCATGGGTACCATGCTGTCGCCGAGGTCTTAGAAGGTTCGATTGTCATTCAGGCTCCGCCGCGGCTGCGCCGGGCAGTAGAAAAATTTCAGTCACGTCATCGCGATCCTGCCGTAACCGTCCACGCGCTGAACGCTGCTGTTCGGAAACAAAACCTTATCATCATTCTGGATGAGGAGCATATCGAACGTTCCCTTATTCATGAAGCCGGCGCTCTTGCCGGCTATGCCGATACCTATAACTACCGGCTGGAGAATATTACTGAATCGACGGAAGAAGAGGTTCTTTTCCATTCAAAAATATCCCCGTTTGTCGAACCGCGTGTTCCTTGCGTAGAGGTAACCTTCGATTTTTCCGATATCCCCGCCGCCCTCGATACTGTCGCGGCCGGCGTCCGCGCCCGGACCGGGTATACCGTGGGGGCCCGCTTTGAGGTGAGAATCGACGGATTTGAGCCTGACGAATACATCCAGTTTAACCGGGGAGGGGAGCCGAAGATACTTTTCCTCGCTCCGGCGGGAGAACGAGTGATCCATCACCGGATTAAAAATCCTCACACGTTCACTTCCGAAAAAGAATATCTGGCTGATTTACAACAGCGTCTGATTTCTTCCGGAATGAGTCCGGACGGATTGAACGTAAGGATGAGCTGTGACGGAACGCCGTATCAGATTACGGTCGCGATGAGCAGCCCGATCCGGGAGAAAGAGATCGAGAGGATACGCCGGATATGTGCCTTCCCGTCATATCGTATGCGGGCAATGATGAAAGCTGTCTGGGAAGAAATGGAGCGGGGCCTGCGCGGATTAGCGAGTTCTTTGCGAATGCTGCCTTCCTACACGGATATCCCCCGCGGAGAAAAAGGTCTTTATCTTGCGCTTGATCTGGGCGGCACCAATTTCCGGGTATTAATGGTTCACCTTCGCGGCCAGGGTGAGAAGCCGGTTGTAATCAGTAAAAAATATAAGCTTGATGAGAAGTATATCCGGGGAACCGGCCGGGATCTTTTCGATGCGCTTGCCGGATATATCAAGGAATTTTTGCGGGAACACGGTTATGAAGATGAATATGTCGTAGGATTTACCTTTTCTTTCCCCGTCGACCAGAAAGCGATAGACAAAGGGGTTCTTATTGAGTGGACTAAAGGATGGGATGCGGCAGGGGTGGAAGGAGAAGACGTCGTCCGGTTGCTGAATGAGGCGCTGGAACGGGTAGGTGTGAACAATGTAAAAGTAGTCTCGCTGGATAACGATACCGTAGGAACTCTTGTCGCCCGGGCTTACCTTGATTCCGAATGTGATATTTCCGCGATTCTGGGTACGGGAACGAATGTGAGCTATCGGGAGATGGCCGCCAATATTATAAAGTCCATCGGTCCGTACGCCGGCACGCATATGATTATCAACATGGAATCGGGTAATTTCAATAAAGCTTTGCCCGGTACCGAATATGATTTGCTCCTTGACGCGCTGTCGGCGAATCCGGGCGCTCAACGCCAGGAAAAAATGGTCTCAGGGAAATATCTGGGAGAGCTCACCCGTCTTATTCTGATCGATTTGATCGAGAAGGGAGTACTTTTAAAGGGAGACGTTCCTCATCTTTTGCGGAAAGGAGATAGTTTCGATAGTATCCATATGGCTACGATCGAGGGGGATACGTCGCGTGCGTTCTGGCGTACGCGCTGGCTCCTGCGGCGCTGGTATATCGTTCCCTGTTCGTGGGAGGACGCCCGGGCCGTTCAGGAAATCTGCCGTTGCGTTTCCACCCGGGCGGCTCAGGTTGCCGCGACATTACTTGCGGCGACGGTAGTAAAAACAGATCCCGATCTTGCCCGGCATCATACGATTGCCGTTGACGGAAGTATATTCGAAAAGTACCCCCGTTTTGCCGAGAAAATGGAAGAGACATTTGCGATACTGTTCGGCGAAAAGTCTTCCCTGATTACCATGAAACTTACCCATGACGGGTCCGGTATCGGCGCGGCGGTTATCGCGGCGATCGCGGTACGGATGGCTCAAAAATCGTCTTCGAGGGTATCGGCAGATTCAACGCCGTATCAAGCGGTACCGGGATTCTTCCTGGGAATATTCAGTGCCAATAGCTTTTTTATTGAAAGAGGGGACATCTCTTTCTCGTCTTCCGTATTTTTATATATTCCGGTTTTTCTGACGCTGACCGGTATGCTGATTGTGCTTTATCTGCTCTTGCGGTCCCTGTTGCCTCCCTTTTCTCCCGTTCCGGTCTCTTCTCCCCGCAGACCATCCCGTTCGAGCCGTGACGAAGGAGAAAAAGAAGGTTTCGTATCAAATATCACACAGCGGTGGTATGTGGTGGGCATCGGGATGCTCATTGTCATATTACTCCTGGCGATAGCACTGAAAAGCGGAGCGGTAAGTGTGTTCTGTTTTGCTATTCTTGGTTCAGTATTGACTGACGGCGATAAGGTGGGACAACGGAAAAACGGGTATACCCTGATTGAAGAGGATATAGAAAAGATCGTCGAAGCCGCACTACATGTTCTGGAGAACACCGGAGTTAAAGCTGATGAAGGGTCTTTGCGAGAATGCTGGCGTCAGCTTGGCGCTCGGATAGATGAAGAAGAGAGCCGCGTGTTGATATCCCGTGATCTGGTTGAGTACGCTCTCGGGGAAGCAGCCTCTCAGGTGCGGTTATACGGAAGGATTCCTGATCCTGATGACGGTCGTAATCATGATGTGGTCGTGGGAGATGGAGAGGTGTATCACGGAACAGGAGGCAAATGCGGAAAGGTGATGGATACCACGGGAGAAGTGCGTGAAAGTAGATTAGCCGATTTATTCCATATCGGACGGGTCGTAGAGACCTGTGAACATCTTAAGTTCTACATCTCCCCGGTCAGCGCCCGGGATATCCCTTCCAAAATCGAAGCGGTGAACAGGTTCTATGTCTGTCTGGCGGCGACTCATAAACACGTGATGACCAATTGCGAATCGCTCGTTTTAGAGGATGAACCCGCCGGGATAGAGGGAAAAGACGGCACCGCTTTGGCTGTCGAAAACGTACGTGAAGTGATCGAGCTTGCCGCGATGATCGCGGGAGATAAAAAATCATTGCGGGAACGTCCGATCATTTCCTTTATTGTTACCGGGATTATCAGCCCCCTGTCGTTCGATTCGTCGGGGATGAAAATATTGGACGAGATACTCGACCAGGGAATTCCCGTGATGCTTTCTTCGGCCCCGCAGACAGGGACGACCGGTCCGGCGGCGCTTGCCGGTACGCTGGTTCAGGTCTATGCCGAACAGCTTGCCCTTCTTACCTATATAAACCTCAAAAAATCGGGGTATCCGGTGCTTCTGGGAGGAATGCCTTCGGTAGCCGATCTGCGTACGGGAAGCTTTTCCGGCGGGGCGCCGGAATTTGCGATGATGAACGCCGCGGCGGTACAGATCGCCGGTTATCTGAAGCTTCCGATCTGTGTCTCGGGAGGGATGCCGGACACAAAAGTCCTCGATTGTCAGGACGGATATGAGGAGACCTTGCGGATGTGGACCGCATTTTCCAACGGTTGCGCCCTCCGGCATGCCGGACTGATAGAGGGTGGGCTTACGGCTTCATATTCCCAGTATCTGCTTGATGATGAAATGATTGGCCTCCTTGTCCGGATAAGACGGGGAATTCAGGTAAACGATGATACGCTTGCCGTCGGAGTTATCGATGACGTGGCAAGAAGTTCCGGTCATTATCTAGGACAGGAACATACCTTACAACACATGCGTGATGGTGAATTCGTGTACCCGCGATTGATGGACCGCAACGCGCGTGAGATTTGGGAACAGTCGGGAGGGCTCACGATGGCCGAGAGAGCCGCGCGGGAGGCGGATAAGATTCTTGCTGAAGAAGGAGGAATCGTTATCGATAGTGAAACGGACGAACGTATACGCGAGCGATTTGATATACGCCTGCCGCGAAATATCGGAAAGCCTCTTGGAGACCGGCCGGTGTATATTTATATCGAACCATCGCGGGAAATGGAAGAGTGTCCGGAAAGGGTAGAAGATACCGTGAAGGTTGTAGAGCAGATATCCGGAGGGAGAATAGAAGTGTTTTCTTACGGCGATATTACCATAGAAGAGGTTAAGGAACTTAATCCTACCGCTCTTATTCTGGGAGGTTTCTATCACAGCTGGGAGGATATTTCAGTGTCTTCGCTGTATAACATTCTTAAAGTCATCCATTGGGTAAGTATTCCTATCCTGGGGATCTGCGGCGGACATCAGCTTTTGGGTTTCGCCTTCGGTCGGTTCTTGGGTGGAGAAGTCTTTGTCGATCAGTCGATCGTAGACGAAGGGACTGTCGTGGAAGGTTTTTATCCCATTACTCACGCAGAAAATAACCCTCTTTTTACCGGTGTTCCCCAGCAGGCCTGTGTGTGGTGTCATCATTCCTGTGAGATAAAAGTAAAACAACTATCTCCGATGTTTACCGTGACTGCCGGGAGTGGGCATTGTGCCATCGAGGCGATCCAGCATCTGTATCTTCCGGTGTTTGGGGTGCAATTTCATCCCGAAAGGTTTAATCGGGAACATTCCTATGGGAAGAAGGTATTAGAGAACTTCTTTTTTCTGGCGGAGAGGTATCGCAATATCAATGCTGGTCTTCAGGTCGGCTACCGTCAGGGGGGGCGTATTTTTGTGAAGCTGTTCACAATGCGCACCTATGCCTTTTTATTGCGGCGATGGCGTAGAATAAAAACCTGCATACATATCGTCCGTCCTCGTATCGTCGATACAATACATAAAATAACGCAGGGATATTCACAGTGTTCTCAGAAACTTAAAGATGTTTTAGGGAAGCGCTTCCGGGTGTTCAAGAGATATGTAGCCCTTTCCGGCAAACGTACGGATTTGTCCCAGAGGGATGATTGGAATCGTTTGTATCAGGGATTGGCATTATTGGGATTGTTAAATATAGATTCTGATACCGGACGTCCGGTATTGGTGCAGGAGTTGAGAAAACAAGGCACATCGATCCAGGATGTTCATATTCTCCTTTATGTCACGATTATGTACGGATTGATCAGAGGAAACGTGACTGCCAGTGATGGAGAAGGGAACTTTGTCATGCAGAGTGCTCTAAGCCGGCATCCGGCGATCGCCGAAAGATTACTCGTCTACATTCATGCCCGGTTTCATTATATTGCCGAGGGAGACAACGAATATGTTTCTCAGAAGAGGAGAGATATCGAAACAGTGATTGAGGAAACCGCGGGAGGCGATATCGTGTTGTTTCAGAACTATCTTGTCATGTGTGATGCTCTGGTGACATCAAATGCGCTTTCCTGGCGGTACAATTCACGGGATCCTCCGGTGCTGGTTTTTGACGGCCGGATATTGCCTCTGCCCGACCACAGCCCGGATATCTATCGGGTGATAATGATTCCCGACCGTACCGGAAGCATTTCTCTGGTGATTAAGACCGATGAGGTTTCTGCCGGAGGTATCCGTGTGAAGTTCCTGGATGGCGGTACTACGTGTTTGAACGATATCTTTGAAGAAGACAGCGGTCTGGCTATGGGAATGGCGTTTAAGGATGTCTGGGCTTCTTTGGTGAGCAATCCCATCCCTTATTTGGGATCAAAGACTCTCACCGTGTTGGCTCCTGATGCCGATATCGATAATGTACTTATCCGTATGGGACGGTCTCTCGTCAATGTAATCGGCGATGACGGCGTTTGGCCCAAGAACATTGCCGGTCCGGACATGAATTCCGCCGGGCATATTCAGGGGTTGGTCGATGCCGTACGGGATGAATACCGGCGGCACGCCGAATATGAATGCGCTCTGCTTCTTGGCGAATCGGGAGGAGCAGAACACCTAGTTGAACGTGCGTCTTTGGGAGAAGAATCTCCGCGGAAGAAGCTGATGTTGTACGATTTCGATGATCCCGCCCTGAAGAAATATCATGACGTGTTAGCCGGAGTCGAACAAAAACGGGGAAAGTATTTTCTGCGTGATCCGTTTATCTGGGCGATGCGCGAAGAGATTCTGGCAGGAATACGCCGGAATCAGATACGGCTCTCCAGCGGCTGGCAGGGATTGATGTGGTACATCGGGAATGTTCTCCGGCGGCTGGCTTCCGGCGACCCTACGCGTTTCGGTATACGTCTGCGGTTAGATCGAGACACCGAACGGACGCTCAACAAAATTATTGGTGTGGCGGTAGGAGGAGGGGCACGTCTCGAAGGTTCATTAGTTGCCGATGCCGATCTTGCCAATATTACCGCGTTAGGATGTGCCTATGAGCTTGTTCATGTGGTGCGGTATATGGTTGCCTCCGGAAAGGTAGAGCCCGGTGAAACTCTGAAACTTGCCGTTACCGGTACCGGTCAGGTCGGCGGCGCGATGGTTTCTCTCATTGAGGAAATAAACGGACAGTTGACCGGTACGGCCGAAATCGCCGTTGTTGCGATCGCCGAGAAAGGATCCGAACAGTCCGGTGTTATCTATAATCCCGGCGGGTTTACTTTCGAGCAGCGTGAAATTTTACGACGTGCGCGGGAGGGAAGAAACGATGCGGTGCGAAACGGATATACCGTCGAAGCGATGCGGGGGATACTCCCGGCAGAACAGATTATCGAGGTTCCGTCCGAAGCGGATCCCCGTGATGCGCTTCTTAATGCTGAAGTGGAAGCCGATATCCTTTTTGCTGCGGCTGCCGGTCCTACGGTAACGGCGGAGAATATCGAGGCTTA
Source organism: uncultured Planctomycetia bacterium (assembly GCA_964483625.1). Classification (GTDB taxonomy): domain Bacteria; phylum Omnitrophota; class Gorgyraeia; order Duberdicusellales; family 4484-171; genus JAFGQU01. The sequence goes on from CAZABB010000003.1 coordinate 48,194, forward strand.
TGCCGCGAAATTTCCTCTGGCAATCATCGCCGGAGAAAACAACTGTTTTGGTACCAACGCGTTCTCCCGGGCGGAGATTGAGGATGCGTTGCATCGGGAAGGTGTCCTTGCGCTGGAAGGAGATATCGGGAATTTCGGTACGGTATATATTGTGTGTGCTATGGAAGGATTTCTTAAACATAGATATTCCGTGCCGGAGCTGCGAAAAATATGGAGAGAGATCAAAGAACAGGCTCGATGTGATGTGGTTGAAAAAGAAGCGGGATTGATTCCTTTTATGCTCCACGTCAGTGCCGCCCGCGATATACCTGCCGGAGAGTTCCAGCGTACGATCGTCAGCGAAATGAAAGACGAAATCGTCCGCCTGATTGCGTCGTATGAGCAGGGTGAAAAGGAAGTAACCGCGAAAGTTGATACGTTGATTCGTGACCGATTACGTGTGCCGCAGCATTCGGTCCCGCCTTCTTATATGCCTTTTGCGGTCGCCCGGATCTGGGCGGTGATGCAGGTTGCGCGAAAAGAAGTTTTTACCCGGTACCAGAGAGAGATATCCGACGAGAATATACAACTGCCCCGGCAGCTAAGCTGTGAAGAAGTCTCTCCTCCGGCGCGGGACGGCAAAGAAAAGCTTCTCGTCCAAAGAATTGTCCGGGCGAAGCAGAAACTTCTTTGTGTGTGGCGAAGAATAAAGAGCCTGTTGGTGTATGGGAAGAATAAAGGGGTGGGTATCATTACCCGGTTGAAATACGGCAGTGTGCTTATGGTTTTGCGGATAGTACGATATGGTACTGCGCGTCGTCTTGCTCAGCGGACCAGAAACGTCGTTCATATGGGGGCAGGCGTGCTGCCGCCGGAAAACCGGTACGCGCCGCTTTCCCGAAAAGAAATCCGAAAAATTGTTGCGGCTTCTTTAGAAATACTCGAAACCGTGGGGATGGAGGTCCCCGGAGATTCTCTGGGGATCTGGGAAAAAGCGGGTGCGAGAATCGATATCGATCGTAATCGTGTCTACCTGCCGGTATCTCTTGTATTATCGGCGCTTACTTCTGCGCCCTCGCGGGTGGTTCTGTATTCACGGACAGCTGAAAATGAGGGGGTAATTGTTGATGAGAATCATACGTCTTTCGGGAGCGGCGGCCAAGCGGTAAAAGTGGTGAAAGAAGAAGGGGGGGTACGGGAAAGTACCCTGGAGGATATTTTCCATATCGGCCGGATTGTCGACGAGCTTGAACAGATTCATTTCTATCTGCGGCCGGTAGAGGCGCAGGATGTTCCCGAAGCCGAACGTGATTTGAATGCCTATTACGCCTGCTTAGCCGCGACGCAGAAACATGTGATGGGAGCTTGTTCTTCGGCGGAGAGCGTAAGACAGGTGGTGGAATTGGCTTCTTATATTGCCGGGGACAAGGAAGTGTTACGTGAGCGTCCCTTTATTTCGTTCACTACTTGTTGTGTCGAACACCCGCTTAAATTCAATCCCTATGTACTGGACATACTAAGGGAAATTATTGCCGCAGAACTCCCGGTCGTACTTTCTGCCGCACCCCAGCCGGGGGTGACCGCTCCCATCACATTGGCGGCGACTCTGGCTCAGGTGTATGCGGAGTTGTTCGGATCTCTTACGTATGTACATCTGCTTCGTCCCGGCCATCCGGCGTTGATTGGCGCGACCTTATTTACCAGCGATATCAGGAGCATGGGAACATGTGCCGGGTCAATTGAAGCCGCGGTATTGAACGCCGGTGCCGTGCAAATCGCCAATTATTTGAAATTACCGCTTTACACTACGGCGGGGGTTACTGAAAGTAAGCTTCCCGATGATGCTCAGGCGGCAATGGAATCGGAATCGACGCGGACGCTGGTAAGTCTCGCGGGAGGAAGTTTGGTCCATCATGCGGCCGGTATGCTTGAGACATTGCTTACCGTAGCCCCCATAAAGTATGTGCTTGATAACGAAGGAATTGCACGCATAGTACGTCTGACGCGGGGGGTTAGTGTTAACGATGAAACACTGGCGTTGCCGGTGATCGCCGAAGCCGCCGAAGCCGGCGATACATTTGTCTTTATGGCCGGAGACCACACTCAGTCTTATATGCGCACCGAGCTTGATCTGCCCGGCCCGGCTATTGATCGAAATGCTCGTGAACAATGGAGTGCCGCGGGAGGATCAAGTGCGGGACAACGGGCGGACGAATGCCTTCAGGGAATGGAGCTTCAACCAGAGGGAACGTATATACCTGATGAGGTCGATCGCTTATTACGCGAGCGATTCGATATCCGGCTGCCGCGAAATCCTGTGTCCCCTGTTTCTGAAGCTGCAGAGGCAGCAGATCATTATATTACCTCTGCCGCGATGTATGCGGCGGCGGGAGAATATCCGCGGTATGCCCGGCAGTTCAACCAGACGGGGGATATGCTCAATGTGCTTGAGGAATATCTGATTGAATCCGGCAAAGTGACCGGACCGCCGTGCGTCGCCGAACGTAAAGATGGCAGGGTTATCTGGCATCTGAATGTATTTCAAATTATCAATATATTACGCCGTCAGTATCGTCTTATTTCTATCCTTTCTCTGCTTATTCAGATTTTTATCCATGAATCCCGGCCGAATGAAGAAAAAGCCATCCGTGCCCAGATACAATATTACACGTTCCTTGCCCGCCTCTCTACCCTTCCGCCACTCCGGGAGTGGAGGTCGGGTGTGGTGAGAAGCCGGCCGGATCGGTTCGACTTGGCGCCTTCTCCGGTCGGTAACGTTGAAGTACATCCGACCAACCGCTGTAACCTGCTGTGCCAAGGGTGCACGTATATCGCGTGCGATCGCCGGGAGACGTTGTCTTTCGGCGCTTTAGATTCTCTGGCGCAATTGTATCCGTCAGCAATACTTATCGTCGGGGGAGGAGAACCGACCTTATACCGGGACGGGGATAAGAGATTCAATGAGTTCGTACTGCGTGTCAGAGAACTTCTTCCCGATGCGCATATCAGCCTTACAACGAACGGGATTTTTATTCCGCCCGGTACATGGCAGGATCATGTCGGTTTTATAGGTATATCTTTGCACGGAAGTTCTCAGAGAGAGTATGAGGATTTTACCCGTACAAAGAAAAAGGATTGTTTCGAAACGGTATGGCGGAATATTTTTGAACGGTATCTGCGGGACAGTCCGATTCCCACCGTGGTCGTGTCGTACGTCTACTCGCGGGATAATTATGAGAATATCCTGCCGTTGACGAGAAAGTTGTGGCAGGCCTGGGAGGAAGTGGAAGCTCAGCTGCGGGTCCGGGGAAGAGAAAAAGAATTTCGTTTTGTCTTGCAGCCTTACGCCGATGATACGCTTCCCGCCGATCCCTATGCATATGCCAATCTTACCGGCCCCCAGAAAGAAGCGTACCGCAGGAGGCTGGAATCCATAGAGAAGGACGAACCTCTCTTCTGGGAATTCATCAAAAAGCACGCTTCACATGTGCGCACATATCCGTTGAAGGAACATAAAGCTCCCGGAGTGAATTCCTGCTGGATGGTCGCCGATTATGTATTGTTGGGCGCCGACGGCATTTTTTATCCCTGTTGTGTTATGGCCGCGGCGGCGCGCGCGTGTAATCTCGGCCCCGTGGAAGATGGCATTGATATGCTCCGGGAAGAACGCCAGCGTCTCATGGAATCCGTTCCTCCGCGCTGCCGGCAGGGATGCCGTCTTGTCGGTACGTATATGGGGAAAAAGGTGCGTGCCCATTTACGGAAATATTCAGAAGAACAAAGTCCGGGTAGCATGTATAATCTGGGGGTAACGGGATTGTTATTAGGTTTGAGCGTAACGAATCTTGGTATGCCGCCGGCCGGCGTTATTGTTCCCGGCAGCGGCGCCCCTTCATCCGCCGGCTATGTAATCCCTCTGGTTGCGTTTCTCCTTGTGGCCGGTCTCATTGCGCTGGACTTTCTGATCTTTGAATATGAAAAGATACGGTCATTTATCCGCACGGTTACGGTGAGGGTGAAAAGGAATATCGTCGTCGGGACGGGGATTGTATTACTTATCTTCATGTTCGGGATTACCGGATGTACAGGGGACTCCGGACGTACCGATCCCGTTCCTTCACCGTCTTCGCCGGCCGTTGTCGGGGTGTCAAAGACGAAGGAGTTGAATGCGATGTTTCTCGTCGTCGACCAGGAAAGTGCTTACGCGATGCATCGGGTCGTGGGAGGGAATTGTGAAGACGACTGGGTTTCTACCTGGCTTACGTTTCAATGGGAGGTATTTCAGCGTTCGATACGGGAACAGTACGGTGTGGCACTTATTCTGCGCGATGTTGCCTGGCCTCCCTGTAAAAAAGTCAACGTTACCCTGGCTCAATTCCCCGGCGGCGTTCATATCGGCGGTGATATCCCGGAAGTGCGGGAAGTTATTGCCCGGGAACATCTGCCGGTTGATACGGTTATTCTTACCGTCGAGGATCTTGAGTGTCCCTACGGTTTAAATGCCACAGAGATTCAGCGCTGCTCCATGAGAGAGAACGGCAGGGAGATTGAGGTGAATCAATGGTGGCAAGAGGAACTGATCGAGCAGGGCGTTCTGGAAGAGATATCCGGTGAATCTTCACTCATACCTTTACAGGATGATACTCCGCCGGTACTGCGCTCCTCTGTTCTTTCCGGATATCCGTTATTTGTTGAGAACACGCAGTGGCTTTTCGGGTGTTCTCTTCTCAATGTGTTTATTGGTTTGTCCCTCCGTATCCGTTCTTTTTTTAGAAATAAAATCCCCGGGCAAGTACTCTCCACCTTGGGGGAGGCCTCTTCCGTGACTGTAGGCGCCCTCCTTGCCCGGGATGTATTTAAAAAGTATCATTGCTCCGCCGCCGCGTTTTTGCTGTTTTTCCATTCTTTCCAAAGTATGGCAGGAGACGGCAGACAGGCGATCGGTCTGGCGCTCATTGGCTTTATGTGTCTGATCGGATTGTGGATTACCGTGGAGACGGTTTTGTTCGCCCGGAAATGGATCTATACGATTAATCCGCAACAGATGCTGGAGAAACAGTTCATCGGAAAAGTTTCTCTGCGTGATTTTATCCGGTATGCCGCGCCGGTAGTGCTGATAGACGTGATGAGTAAACTATCCGTCGTTTTTCTCACCGATATCCCCCGGACGGCCGGCGATACGGTGACCGCATCAACACCCCATATTGCCCTGGGAGAGTCTCTCTGGTGTGCCAATTTCCGTTTAGACGCGGAAAACTGGATGGGGATATCTGTAGGAAACATTCCCTGGGTTATCTTCGCGGGATTTTTTGCGCTGGCGTTGGGGTATCTTCTTATGATGTTCCGTTTCCATCGTTCCCGGAAGTTGAGGAACGTCTCCGAAGTCGGTTTGATAGTTATTTCTTTTCTGCGTATGCTTCTGTTTGTCATGGCCGGAACAGGTATTGCCACAGCCATCTCCCTTCAATGGACGATCCTTCCGACCGACTGGATCGTCTTTAATACGCTCGATGGCCCCATTCCTACTAATTTCGCTGATATAATCGGATTGTTCACCGTGGCGGTATGGCTTCTGATGTGGATAACTCTTATGACCATGGAGTCGATGGATCGAACGCGGTCAGGTGAGGGAGGAATATGCCGTCTCGTAAGCGGATGTCCCGTTTGTTCACCGCAAGAGGATTTCCCGCCGGGATTTTTTTACGATGAAATATCCTGGGACGAAGAAGGTCAGGTTGAGGTTGATAACGTACTGTGTGATTTATCCCGGCGTCAGGCGGAAGAAGGGTTTGGTTTTCCTCATTACTGGGATCAATTGCTGACCGTAGGTGAGATGTGCGAGGGAACAACGGACGTGAGTTTGAGAGAGCGGTATCGTCAGGCATTACGGGAAGAGGCCGAAGATGCCAGGATGGTCGAAGTAAAAGATCTGGATATGTTTAAAGTCATCAAAATACTCTGGCGTCCTCTGCGTCGTTTCGGGTTTCCCGGGACCAGACGGAACGGGCAGGCGGTCAACGAGGGATGTTTTATCTGTATCCCCAATATGTCCTCGTTACAGAGGGGAGTAAGAGTGGAAGGGGGATTGCCCGTGCCGCTTCGTCAGCCGGATGCGCCGTCAGGGCCGATTGCATCGGCACATCAAACCGTTTTGTTTCGCAAAGATGGTTTGATGTTAAGTCAGCTCGATAGGCCGTGGCCCAACGTTGTCTATGTTGCTCAAGGGGATATTCGGGATATCGCACGGTTTATCATGTTCATGAGAGAAGGTTTACGAAATAAGTTTCCCGCTGAGAGTCAAAGGAGAGGGTTTAACATTCTCTTTACCCGTGATCAGAACAGGGAGGTAAAAGTATTCTTCATCCCCCGGCGGAAATTAAAGCCGTCGGGATTCGGAAATGAGTTCGCCGCGTTTGAGATGTGCGGAATCATTGTACTGCATCGTACCGGGGATTTTATCCAAATGCAGGAAGAACATATTTATAACGCATTGGCGGAATGCGGGTATCCTCAGGATGAAGACGGCCGCATGCGCGAGGTGTTTGATGATGCGGTAGCCGCTTTATCCGAAAGAGAGAGCGATGAAGAGGATTCCTGCGACACTGATTTTGCCGCTCTCTGCAATCCTTTTGCCATCGTGCCCCATCATATCACACTGGCTTCTTTATCCCACATTCCGCAGGAGCTCACGTTTTCTTGTCTTCTGTTTATTCTTCATCTTACCGGGCATTGCCGCGATTTCCGTTTCTGTTTTAATTCTATCGACGGCGGAGCTTCGATCGAGAAACATCTGCATTTTCAGGGGACAGACCTGCCGTTTCCCGTCGAAAACGGGAGAAATGAAGCGATCGATGCTGCGCTGGCGTCAGCATCTTCGGATACCCCGGTCATGTACGGATTCGTCTTCTTCGGTCTTTATGGGTTTTTCAGCGGTACGCTTACTTTTCTTTTAAACGTTCAGACACTCACTAATATCCTTAATTTAACGGCGATTGTGTTGTTGATCTTTTTTATGGTTCATACGTTGAGACGGGGAGGTATTGATTCCGATTATCGTTCTGCTTTCCTGGGGGCGCGTGGGATTTCGGCTTCGTTGTCTTCAAAGATACGTCCCGGAGAAACGGCTCAATTGCAGGGGGCCGGTATCCTTACGGTCCATGTCACCATACGAGCTCTTATTTACCCGGTGGCTCTTTTTTACATCAATAAATGTGATATTTCTCCTCCGGGAGAATTCTCTCCCTTCTCTGTGTACATACTTATCCTGCGTAATGCCGTTGTTGTCCTGGCGTTGTTTATCTACGTTTATGTTGCCAATCGTACCCGGCCGGAGGAGAGGATATTTGTCGACCGGGGCTACGACTTCGATACGTATAGCCACCCTTTCATTAAAGGCTTTGTGAAGATCGCTTCTCTTTATCCCCGTGCTACTGTCGGTCTGTTGGGAATCCTTGATCAGACGTTACAGACCGGATTGGCGTTTGTGGCAGTATTGACCCTTACGCCGGGAGAACTCACCCTGATTCTTTTTTCTGCCTTTGTGCCGACAAAGATCCTGGCGCACTATGTCCTCGGTGAACAATTGACGTTAAGAAAAGTCGGCGGCGGTATTCTGGCGTTTGCCGGCCTGTTTATCTTTACCGTAGGGTTTGGTTTTGATTTGAACGTTCTGGAAATTGGGACATTGCTGGGTCTTATTTCGATGTCTTTGATCGCCGTGCGTAATATCCTGTATAAACCCATAGCCAATATGTATTCCAGTCCCTGGCTGACCTATATGCAGTTTCTTGCCGGTACCGTACTCCTGGGGGCGACACTGGCATTTTTCCCTCCATTTACTCACGCTCAGAGCAGTCACATCTTTTCTCACTTTACTGATCTTCTGGCCGGCGTGATGTTAAGTGCCGGCATCATTGTTATTGCTTATATCACCAATCTGCTCGCTTTGCGTACCCTTAAGAGTTCTACCGTATCCATGGCACAAGTTGCCATACCGGTCTGTGCCGCGTTCTGGCAGCTGGTATTACTTTCGATTCCTCTTACCCTGATTAAATTTCTCGGGATGCTTATTGTTATTATGGGGAATCTTATGAGTGGGATGAAAGGAAGTATCAGACGGTTGATCAAGGATGCAGGTACACGTGTTCTTTCCCGGCGGGCGCGGAATTCGGTACATATGTGTGTTGATGTGTTCGTTTTTATACCGGTCTTTCTAGGGGGAAACCCTTTTTCCGGCCCATTTTTTCATTTAATCGTCGGTATTTTTGTTTTTTGGTGTATAATAATCATAGGGGATTTTTCAACTCATTCTTCTTCCAAGAACATATCTCGGTCCAGACAAGTATTCCCCGCATTGAGGGTGACCTCTTCCGTGGCTGCAGGTGCCCTCCTTGTCTGGGCCGTGTTTTCTCTTTCCTTATCCGGCCCTCCTTTCCCGGCAGATTTTCTCCTGTTACAATCTATTCCGTTGATTGGTATGCTGGGAGGAATCCATCATGTTATTCCGTCCCGTCCCGAAGATCTAAAGAAAGAGGATGTCCTTGAGCTGATAAGAGGTGATGGAGAGCGGGAACGGTTTACTCTCTGTATGGATCCTGTTGTGCCTCCGGGGCAGGAATATTTTACCAAGGCACGCATCGAACATGGCGAATATGTTTCGTTGACCTTTCCGGCTTCTTCCGCCGAAGTGGCGCTTGTTGAGAATGTCAATGCCGAAGGATTGATTCATGGGGAAGGACTTACCGACGCCGCAGAAACATTCGTTTTAGTCTGCGATTGGATCGAAACCATACCCGGAGACGCCGAGTCAGGCTTAAAATTCGGGGAGTTGATCGGCCGCCGGGTAGAGGCACCGGAATACGCTCTGGCGAAATTTATTGTCCTTGTCCAGCGCATGGGTGCCTTGCATGAGCAGGGTGTGTTTATGAGAGAGGGATTTGGCTACGAGGACATCCTTGCCGATCGGTACGGAGATCCGGTTATATACAATGTAGAGTCGGTGGTAAAAACAGCTTTTTTCCCGGGAGACAAAGGCGGGAAGGAGTATGTTGCCTCTGACATCGCCGTGTTGGGCGACATGTTGACGTTGATCTCTCATAAACCGATATTACAGCATCCTGTCCTGACGCAATCGCGCCGGGAAATAGAACGCATCGCGTCCTATACCCGCTCCGGTACGTATGGCGATACGGTAATATTCATAAGTGACCTTCAATCGGCTTTGAAGACTCTTCAGGAAGCCCGGCTTGTATATGAATACGGCGACCAATGTGTTTCGGGCCTCATTCTGGATATCGATGGAACATGCGCGACGGATACCGGAAAGGTGTATCTTCCTGTGATGAAAGAGGTGGCGGCCTGTATGCAACAGGAAGTAGTCAGCCTCTTTGCCACGGGCAGACGGTTCCTCAACTGCCCATTCCTTAGAATTGTCCGGCAATTTCCGCAGGAAATGCGTACAAAAGCACGCTGGTCTTTAGGGAACGGCATGTTATATTTCGGACAGATTGAGGATGCCTACGTGGCCAGAGAGCAAGGTGAGATTGAAGCGGGACAGGAGTGGATATTTGCCAGCCACGATTACAGGTACCCGGATGAGGAAATGGAACGGCTGGAGGAAGTGGTGGGCCGGATGTTGGAGGATGTCCCTCAGCCGTGGTTTACGTGGTTCTGGTTGCCTGATGATGTCCATCCCTGGCGGTTTGCCGCAGATCTGCGTACGGCTCTTGCTGTTGCTGCGGTCACCGGTACGGTACATGTTTGCTCCTATCGGCGTGATCAGAGAACAGCGGGTATAAAGACGCAAGAAGATCCCCCGCTGTCCGCGCGAAGATTCAGTGAGTGGCATCGTCCCGGAGAATTGTCGTACGCGATTGCCATTGATCGGGTAGGGAAAATCAGGGCGCGAAATATATTGGCCGGGGAAGTCAATGCAGAAATTCCGGAAGGGAAGATCGTCATGATCGGTGACGGATATAATGATAAAGACGTTGTGACCGTATGGGTGGGAGAAATTGGAGAACCGGTAAGCAACGGGCACGGCGAACCCGTCTACTTTGGCGGGAACGAAAAAGGGACCGCCCGGGCTTTGCACATTATCCGACGGGTAGCCCGACTGCCTAACCCGTCATCCCTCTCAGGGGATGATCTTCGGGATCAACGCCATATGCACGTATTCGTGGGGATCCTTCTCGCTGCATTTTTCTTGCCTCATTTCGAATTGGGCCTTGACCGGAAATCTGCCGTAACTTTGTCTATAGAGGGCGAAGCGATGAGAGGGGATATTGTGCCCGCCGCCGATTTTGTCAGAAGGGCGGGAGCAGACCGAAAACAGTATGCCGTTACTCCGGTAAAAGACAGCGGTGCGCTGAATGTCATGCGAAATATTTTCAACCTTTCCTGCGATCCGGTACGGATAAGTGTGATAAGTTGGGAACGATACCCTCTGTTTGTGCATTGTTCTCTTGCTCCGCGTGACGAATACGTGATCGACCTTACGCAGGGATTAGCTCGGGTTCCTTTATATGAAGTATCCACTTCTTTCCCCGAAAAGGACACGATTTTAAGCGAGTGGCTTCTTTTTGAAGCACACATCCATCGACAGCGGATTCCCGTCGAACATTTGACTTGGGAATATATCGGCAAGTGGGGGATAGAAAGGATGATACTCTTCCCGGGGATATATCCTCCTAATTGTCCCTATACGTGGCGGATGATTGAAACGGTTCTTGCCCGGCACCGGATGCAGGGAAAGAGATCTCTGGATCTAGGATGCGGGAGCGGAATCATCGCGTTGACCCTGACTTTGGCAGGAGCCCGGATGACCGCTTTGGATATTGATCCTTTAGCTATAGCCAATACCCGGGCGAATATGGCTTTATACGGAGTACGCGGTGTCAGAACTTTCGTGTCGGACGCATTTGAGAATATACCGTCCGAAGACATATTCGATATAATCGTGTGGAGCAATCCTCCTCCGGTTTTTACAGAGGATGTACAGGTATACAAAATATTAGTCGAGGTAAAGAGGCAGGCGTATTCCCGAAATTGGCAGATTATCCAGCTCCGTCCCGAGCGGATTATTGCTCGTCTACCTCAGCCATGTCTGTATCCGGCTCTGGCAGCGATCGTATGCCTGTTGGTAATGCTGATGGTGTGGGGAGGATATATCCATTCTCTCGAAGGTACTGAGTATGCCTGGACCTCAGCCTATTTACCTCTTATCCTGGGCAGTGTCGTTTCCACAAAAAAACATTATGGCCCCGCGGAAGTGAAAGAAATCGTCGAACAAGCGATAGAACAGATTGTCCGGTTCTACAGAAAGCTGTCGATCCGTCAGCGCAGTGCTTTAACCGGTATGCCTACCTGTGAACAGCTTTTCCGTTATTTAATTACCGGAGACAAGAAAGGGGTGCCGAAGGATATCGTCACCAACAAGCAGAAGAGTCTTATCGACGTCTGCCGTGACTACTGGAAAGACGGAGAAGAGGGAATTATTTCTTTGATGTTGTTTGCCGGTGCGGGAGGAAGTGGAAAGACCAGTATCGCCAAAGCATTCATTGCCGAAGCGAAAGAAGCGCTCAGGACGCTTGCCGGAAGATACGATATTGACCTTGAAAATTTATTCCTTCTGTTTTCTTTCGACCGATATATTCTCCAGTACTCCGATAGAGAGATCGATCCTATCACAGGGAAAACTACGGAAAATCCCGTTAAGAAGTTTCAAATAGCCCGTTTCGTGGAAGCCATGAAAGCTCTTCTGAAAGGGGAGGTGATTTACGCGCCGATTTTCGATTTTAAACAGCGAGGCAGATTAAGGATCGGCCGGACTCAGAGAGGGGTGGCGATATATAACCGGAGCAGTCCTTCTCCCCGGGCCGCGACGAAATATCTGAATCGTGCCGTTATTACCTTCGGCCCGGAAGCGGTGCAGGTGGAGGAAGAGATATGGAATGAAGGCGCGGAAGAATGGATTCCGGCAGAATCGGAGGGTATCCTCGAAGAAATAACGCCGGAGCATTATTCCTATGGACGGTTGTATCGTTTCGGAAGCATTTCCTGTGCCTTTCGCAGGGAGGAGAATGAATCGGCGCCGGCGCAATTGGTGATTCGTATCGCCGATACCGATCATTACCTCATTCCGGATCAGGAAGGAGAATTTCAGGGAATACGCGTTGACGAACGCGAGTGGTTTTTTGACAATGAGAAAGACGGTCTTTGTGAGTTTCGGGAACGTGTTGACGCCCGAGGGAAAATTTTTATCGCCGAGGGTATTCTGACCCTGATTGATGAAGACCTGAATCAGGATGCGGTTTCGGTATTCCTCGATGCTTTAGAATGGGCACGTATTTTACGCATGATCGTACGTGCCGAAAGTGAAACGGGACGAAAAGGCGGAGTTGAAGAAGTGCTGGAAAAAAGAATCACCCTGCTTTATACCGAGGAAGCTCCGCACATCTATCCCACCCGGGACATTGCCCGTTTTGTGGTGAGCACCCAGACCCGTTCCGAAAGTGTGTTTGTTTATTTTACCACCGGGGCCCTGCAGGAGCCCCATCGATTAAGTAACGAACAACTGGAGGTTCTGGAAGAATTGGGGATTCAGCCCGAGCATCTTGTCGCAAGCTTACGGCGTATGCATCGTGAACAGCTGGAATATCGACTGCTTAACTGGTGTCTGGCCTATCCTCCGATCGCCGGAAGTTCTTTCTGGGTGTTCCACCTGGTCGACCCCAAGTTAGAGAAAGAAGTCGGGATTAAAAACGGTGTGGCATGTATTGATAAAAGAGATTTATTAATGGTAAAAGTCGCACGGAACAGCGCGATTGCCGGGAGGTCGATCGAGGCGTTTTGCCGGTTTGTCGGCAATATATTAAAGAAACGGCTGGGAGGATTAATGGTTCCTACCACGGTGTATGATGCTTCGGCACTAAGACGGGTCGTGCAGATCCCGGGGAGGGAAATAGAGCTGGGTCTGGTTATTGTTCAGAGTAAGGTTGAAACGCTGAAAGAAAGAATAGATCTCCTTCTGGGAAATAGAGAGAAGATCATAACGTTGATGAAGGAAAGAAAATGGACCAGGGACGATGTGGCTGTTCAGAGGCAACACATCCGGCAATTGGAGGGAATCGATAGGGCCATGCGAGGATTGATCGATCAGTATTTTGGTTTACAGCGGGAGTTATGGCGGCGGGGCGTCATCGATGCCGATCCCCGCTTTATGGAAAAGTACGGGCTGATGCTGCTCAACGGCCGGGAAAAACTGGTTGTCATCGGTATCGACGGATTGACGATTGAGCCGGCCCGGTTTAATTCCGGCATATATCTTTCTTCGGATATACGCCCTGAGGGATTGCCCCGGCATATCGAGGAATACTATACGCGCCGGGCCAGGGAGGTTACCGCTGAATTTAACGAAGTGTTCAGGAAAGGGATGAATGAAAAACTCCCTGTTCCCGATGCCGCGGACGTTTCGATGCACGCTCTTTATATGCATCAGATCGTAAGTGAGCTTCGCCGTCCGAAAAAGAGGTTTTTGCGGGAAGGGTTTGCGCATATAGATTTCCGGGGTATTTCTCCTATATTCTTCTGGATCAAACTGTATCTTGATACCATGTATGTGCCGGGAACGTATCAGTATGAAATGATCGAAGGGATTTATGAAAAGATGATGGGAGAATACTTTGAAGAATTCATGCAGACGGAAGAAGACGCGGAAGTGTTCGCTTTGCTCTATAGGATTGCTTTGGAAGTCATGCGGGAAGAACGTGTCCCTCTGACGCCGATTACGGTGAACATGCTCATTCAGGAGTTGATCCAGTACCAGCAGACAAAAAATCATTATGCGTTAGGGAACGGAGCGTTGATGGTCTCTTCGGATTCGGTCTTGCCGGGAGAAGCTGCCGACGATAATGAAAATGATGCTCCGCGGCAGCTTCGCTTGTTTAATTATGTACCGATCATGTTGATGATTATGTCGGGGGCTGGCGATGTTTTTCTTAAAGACGCTGCCAGCGAAGCATTATGGATTATGTTCCTCGGCATTCTCACCGGTATTCTCATCGTCTTTCTTGCCGTTGATGTGGGGCGTATGCTTTACATCCGGAGTATGGGCAGACCATTGTCGACTATAGATCTGGTGCGTTTCTTCCTGGAACTGGTGGTTATCGTTGCCGGTGTATATATGCTGACGTCTCTTGCCTGTCAGTACCTGGACGGACTGTTTTCTCTGGGATTACTGGGGAGCGTCGTATTCATGGGGAGTATGAGTTCTGTAGGTTCGGTCACTCTCGAAAGAGAAGAGATGATCCTTCACGCCTTTGAAACAATGAATTTCCGCCGCAAGGCAATGCAGTGGATCCATGACAAGCGATCAGAAGATAATACGATAACCCCGGTGATTGTGGCCAATCGATCGTCGGGATATCTATTTACCGCTGGTCTTATGGAGAAAAGATCCAGAATCGAGATAAGTAAATATTCCCGGGCGCTTTTGCGTAGAATAGTATTTTTGGAAGGGAAAGGAAGCTGGATTACAATCGCTGTGGTTATAGTAATTTTCCTGACGCGGGTGATGTTTGACCACGGCTGGATAGAAAAAGACACGGCGAGTTACACGTTTTCGGTGATTATTCTTCTGCCGCTAGGGGGGATTCTCGTGTGGCATGCGATGCTCTTTTTTCTGAACCGCGAAGATGGTGAGTATTTCCTTTGTGAGCGTTTCATACCCAAGGAGCTGAAAGCGTTGGGAGTCGCTGATATCAGGGTCGTGACCGGGATGACCATACGTTCGGCGTCATACGAGAATGAAATCAATCGTGATACGCTTCGCATCGAGAAGATTTCCCAAAAGGATTGGTATCTTCTGATGCGTAGAGATGTACTGCCCCTGGTGGTTGATGCTACCGCTCGTAAGGAGTCGACCCGCCTGCCGCTTGCCTTTATGGGGTATCAATTATTTTTCTTTTTGAAGGAGGCGTTATACACCGCCCGAAAACGTGGCTGGGAGAACGATATGTCTCCCGAAGACGTATCATCTGTCCGTTTCGAATTTGACGGAAAAGGGATCTCAATCCATTGGGTTCTCTGGCCGGAGCCGGTTAAAATCGCTTCTGGATGGGCCAGGGAACTTATCGATGCGTACAATCTAAACTCCTTTCCCGAACAGGAGAAGGTCATCGATCAGGAGGGATATCGGATTGGGTTTGCCGGGGACGGTCCGTCGCGATCCGTAGCTTCCCTTTGGCAGGTTGCCCTGGAAGCCGAATTTCTTCCTGTTTTTATACAGGATTTCCGTCAGGGCAAACGGCATCCTTTCGATGACGTTTCCGTACGGTTGTCTCCCTTGGGACGGGAATTGTTTGAAAAAACCTATTCTCATCACGTCAGTCATTACTGTAAGATGATATGGACTTTATGTTCATTTATGGCTGCGGCCGGTTCAGGTGAGATGCGTAACGGGAGTTTCTTTGTTCTGGATATGGATGGTGTGCTTCTGGAGAGGAGGCAGGAAATCATTCCCTTCGTGTTGGAAGAAAAAATCGCCTTTCTCCTTTCCCATGGCCATACCGTTGTCATAGTTTCCCGGGCGGGTAAAGATACAATAGGGGAGAAAGTAAAGTATCCTCTGAAACGATTTACCCTGCAATATCAGGAGTATTATCCCGGTGCGGTGGAGGCGTTGGAAGATCGCCTTTTTATTCTTTCCACAGAAGGAGGAGAGAATAAGAGAGCCGTACTCGGTGAGTTTTTACAGAAACATGATGTGCCTGGTACGGTATTGATTATCGGCGATAATGAACATGGGCTGAGCTCGATTGACAGGGAAATGAAGGAGGCGTTTCCTGACGGAGGGGTATACTTTATCGAGGTAAGCGATACCGTAGACACTTTTTATCTCTTCCGGTTCCTTGTCGACTCGGGAATGTTCATTGCGCGAAAAAATGGTGAAGAGGACGAATTGCCCGATACGTCTTTTCTTTGTCTGACCGGTATCATCGCTGCTATCCTCCTTCCTTTTTCTCTGAGACATGCTGTATCGGCGGAGCAGGTTTTTTGCTTTCTGTTCTGCATTTCCAGTATTATTTCGCTCGGGCATGTTTTATCGGGAGTTCGGGGCGGACAAAAGGGAAATGGTTCGCTATCCGGTGCCATAGAAGATATAGAGTCCATGAGTATAGAAGCCGTAAAGAAGGCTGTGAATGGCGACAAAGTCATTGAAGCCAGCGGCAGTCCCCGGGGAGGAAAATTCTTTATCTGGACCAGGGATAGTTGTCTGGGTATGTTGGGTGTCCTGCGATGGGTAGAGAGATTATTGAGGCAGGGTAATTGCGTCCCGGGCGAGTCGTGGCTCGAGGTTATCGAGAAAAACGTAGTCTTGCTTTTGGCTCATGTCCGAGAGGATGGGGCTGCCCCGGTGAATCTGGGACAGAAACGGTGGTATACGTTGCTGGGAAAACGTCATTTTCTTTCCCGTTTCCTTGACCGCTTCGTGTATGATCATTATGATCCCCGTTATGAAACGGCTTTTATGAAACGTAATGGTATGGCTTACGATAATAACGCTTTGCTGATAACCGCCGCCGCGGAGTATTATCAGATATGCGCCGAATATGATCCGGAGCGGGCGGATTCGTTTCTCAAGAAATGGTATCCCGTACTTTGTCGCTTGCTCCGGTGGTATTGGGACCACGCCGATGAGAGACGGGAGGTAATTCATGCGCAGGGACGGTTTGCCACTTGGATGGATTCGGTCAATAAACGAGGGCACATCGGTCTTATTCAGATTCTCTACCTGAACGCTTTGTATGCCTGCGCCGAATTATCGCAGAGATACATAGCGGCGGGTGGGAAGGCGGAAACGATCCGGGCCGCACGCCGGGAGAGAGAGGTCTGCCGGATGTTGGCACAGCGGGTGAAAGAGAATCTCCTGTCGGAATTCTGGGTTGAGAATGGTGATGGCACCGGGTATCTTCTCGACTGGATAGATGAGGTAGGCGAACCCGTTGTCCATTTCGATACCGCAACCAATTTACTGGCGATCTATCTGGGAGTTCTCGGCGAAGAACGGATACGGAGCGTGTTTACTTACATTGAACATGCCGGAATCGATCGGCAAGGGTTAATTATGACCCGCTATCCTTCGATGTTTCCTGAACGTTATGTGGACCGGGGATACAAATTCATCGGAATGAAAGATTATCACGGAGGCAATACCTGTTGGCTGTGGCTGGAGGGGCTTTATCTCGGTGCTCTTTGCCGGGCGGCGGAACGGCGGGTATTCTCTTATGGAGAGCCGTATTATAGGAAAGCCGCCGAGAGGGTGGAAATACTTCATGCCGCTTTAACCGGGAAAGGGGAGATATATGAGGTGGCCGATGTCCGGGGTAATCCGCGGATATGGTGGCTCGGCCCGTGGCCGTGCCATCGCAGTCAAGGCCAGTTCTTCTGGGCCGCGGGGATGATCCTGGGAGGGATTACGCATTTTAAGATGAGGGAAGAACCAGGTCTTTCCGGCAGGTCGCTTAAAGATGTTTTTGCTGCGGGGAAGAAACTGGCGGTGCTGCGGCGCAGTTACGAAGAAAAATTGATTGTCGCGGTGATTCCTGCCGTGTTGATCGGGATTGTCTTGTTTCTTTTATACGTTTTTTCCGTGGGAGGAGAGGAAATATCTATTCTCCCCGCAGGTTTTTCTCCCCTGCTGGGAGGGATGATCTTGGGAGTACCGGATATGTCCCGGCCGTTGACTCGCTTGAAGAAAGCATATAAAGACGGGAGGGATTTTCTGGAACGCGTCGGATTACGTTGGTATGAAACGATTTCTCTTAGTAAAGCCTTCCGGTTATTGAAGGCAAGGAACAATCATCTTGAGTTTGAAGAAAAGACGATCATGGATTGTATTATGAAAAATATTGTAATTCGGATTATCGATTTCAGGAACGTAGGCGCGGACGTCCAGGAAGAGAGGATAAGCCTTTTGAATATATTACGGATTGTTTCGTCTCTCTATCAGAAGCAGCATGATTCTTTGCGTTCGGTCATCGTGAAAGAACTGTTTTATCCCGAACTGGAGCAATTACTCATCCCTTCGCCCTATGTGGATCCGGAGGCAAGTCAGGTGCGTATTCATAGGGTAGAGGAGAACATTGTTCGTTTCTGCGAAGAAGGATTGGGAGTCGATACGGATTTGCGTGTGATCAATTCCCAACGCGCGTGTCTTCGGCCGAGTAAATACCATTGGATTACGCTTACCCTGAACGGCCGCAGATACGTCCGGCTGGTACCGGCGAATCTGCTTCTGGTCGACCTTTTACGGGAAGAATTCGGCATCACCTCGGTGCAGAAATCCTGCGCGAGCGGAGAGTGCGGTGTCTGTGCGGTGATCCTGAACGGCAGAGCACTGACCAGCTGTATCGTGTTGGCGGTAGAGGCTGACGGCGCGGAAATCGAGATTTCTGAGTCGTCGTCAAACCGCTTCTTCCAATGCCGCGGCTGTCAACGGGCGGCGGAAGCGGTGTGCCGCAGCTATCTCCGGCAAGGCAGTCTATCGTCGGGTGCGGTGTCTGAAGAAGATATACGGCAAGCCTTAGCCGGCCAGTTCTGCGCCTGTACCGGATTATCGTCACCCGCGTTGCTCAGGGAAATGAGAAGGATGTTTCAAACAGAAGAAAGGGGGAAGGTGCGGAAAGATATGGTGAAAATTCCCACACCGCATCCGTCCAATCTAATTCCTACCAGTGGAATCCCTCCGTTTGATTATTATACGCCTCGGACGCGCGAAGAACTGTTCGCCATCGTCGAACACGCCGCGAGCCGCTCACGAAATTGGATTGTCCGTGCCGGCGGCACGGATTTAGTGAGTCGTTTCAAACAGACCGCAGGTACGTCGCACTATCCGGAGGTCGTCATCTCTCTGCGTCTGATAGAGGAATGTAGTGTAGTTGAGGTACGTGATGGCAGGGTACGCATTGGCGCGGGAATTACCCAGAGCGATTTAATTGACCGCCGCCGAAATCCGAAGTTGGTCGAGTTTTTCCATACCGTTTTACCGGCATTGCCGCAGGTGATCGGCGTGATGAGTTCCGGCCGGATCCGGGAGAGCGCCACGATTGTGGGAAATGTAACTCGCGCGTCGACTCGCGGCGATTTGATCCCGGTCTTGATGGTGATGGGTACCGAAGTGGTCGTTGTGCATCGGAATGCCGACGGTCGTATCGTCGAAAGAACGGTTCCTTTACCGGAATTTTTATGGGCGGTTCCTCGCTTGAAAGAAGAAAAGCAAATCGTCGTTGCGATTAAAATCCCTCTTGCCGCGCGGCGTCAAGTCGTATTCGCAAAAGTAGGCGGTCGGCAGACTGAAGGTCAGTTCAAATGTAAAGTGAATGTGGCCGCCGGCTGGGAGCATCCGAAACAAGGCTTTCCGGTATTGCGGGTGGCCTATGGCGGTATCCGGCGGCGGGCGGAGCTGATCGATCCGGGACTTACTGCGGGGTTAGTACAAAATTGGTATAAACAGGATGGGCATCTTTCCGATGAGGACCTTAGGGAATTTGCCTGTGCCAGTACCGTCCACTATACCGATGAACAATATCATCCCGCGTTTCATGATCGGATTCACCGCGGATACGCCCAGCGGGTTGCTTTTACGCAACAGATAGGAGCGGAGTTGTTACGAGAACTTTTTCCTGAAAGTACTGCAGACTATCCTGTTCCCATCGAAATTCCGGCATCGTTTCATTATCATCGGCCCATGCGTCAAATAACGACAGGAGGAATTGATACCGCTGATCGTTATCCGGTAATGACGGCCGATACCGTCGTTTTTGATATCCTTTATGGTCACCGTTCGCTGCGGGTAATCGAGGATATTCCCGCTTACGTCCTCGCGCGCGCTCAATGGAAACAGCTGTTTCGTGACCTTTCCCGCCGTTTTCCCGACGATGCGGCGCAGAAATTAATCAATACCGTGAAAAGGCGGATCGCTCAGGAACGAGAGTACGCAAAAAGACAGGCGGTAAAAGCACAGATAGCGACGTTGGAGCCGACGGTAAAGACAGAACATACGTATGTTCCTGATGTGGCCCAACGTTTACGGGCGGTATTCGGTGATGATTATTATCACGTACTGCCGTTGCGCATCCGGGATATCCCACGGGTATGGGAGAAATACGGTACTCATTTTGTGCGCCGCGATGAAGACGGGGCGTTATGTTTCCGCGCCCGGCTGAAGCGTATCGGAGTGAGTGAAGAAATGGCTGCATTTCTTTCTGACCCGGTACAGCGGGGTGTGGTATTTGGTAAAGACGTTCCCCGGGAGATAACCGACGAAGCATTTCAACAAATCAGATTGTTTTATCTCTGTGATAATTCTGGTTTTATTGCGAGTCCTAATACCGTAGTGGGCTTTGTCTATGCCCGTAATAAAAATGATCTATCCCGCATTGTACAGGATATCGAAGTTAAACTGATGCCGCTTGATCCGGTAACGACGATTGCCGAGGCACCCGCATATCAGGACAGACAGACTTATCAGCGGGGCGCGGAAGCACACGTCCCGGAAGGGGAGAATTCCGGTGAACTGCGCAGGAATATCGGCATGAGAAGTATTCCGACCATCGGCCAACGCAGTGAATTGGCCGTCTTTAATCTTTTTGACCAATCCGCTGTCTCGGAAATCACGCTGTTCAGCGATACGCAGAAGTCGGCGCGGACTCTTGTCTGGCTGAGAAAGCTTACCGGTGTCGCTGCGCGGCTGGTTATGACTCCGGCTGCCGGGGCGTTTGGAAAAAACCTGTTTGTCGACGCGCCGCTGGCCGGATTCTTGATTCAAGGAATGCGACAGAAAATGAGGAGCGTCGCCGCGGTTTCGCGTCGAGGCGCGTTTTTGCTCGATTCTGAGAAAATATTTGACGCGCGCAGTGTGGGAGCGAATTTCCATTTGGAGTATACGTATGACGAACAAGGGAAAATAAGAGCACTCACGGCACGTATCGACGTGGATAATGGATCTGTGCCGCTGATAGAGGAGGTCAATGAAGAGTTGTTGAACCGGTTCAAAATATTGACCGTGCCGATGATGGATATCACGGCATTTGGGTATCATACCAATATCGAATGGTGCCCGTACGGGATACGGGGATTTAACGCCGAGCTGTCGTTGACGGTAATGAATCAGATGATTGCCGATATCGCCCGGCATATTGCGCAAAAATACAACCGGGATGAATGGGAGGTGTTCTGGGAGGTGTGGCAGATGAATTTGCCGGATGACCCGCGCCTTACGGCAGTTATCGAAAAAACGAAACAACACCGTCTGCCGAAAGAAGATGAAGATTCGTTTCTCGGCCAGGCATTGGTGATCAAACACGCGGTCTTTCCCGGTATGTCCGCGCGCGGCAGTCTCATCCGGCATGGGCCGGGACAATGGGGGATGAACATCCCTGCCTATGAGTTCGGCACGAAACTGGGAGAGACGTTTGAGCAGGCGTTCAATGATATCCTTGGCCAGCGGTTTTCAGCACAGAAATTGTTACACATCAGTCATCGGGAAGTTATCTGTGCCGGACCGGACGAGTCCGGTGATGATGTGGTCGGTCTCAAAACAACCGATGCTTCCGCTTCGACGGAAAAACTGCAGGCACTCGCTCAGGATATTATCGAGAGCGGGTTACAAGTCATCCGGCAGGATGAACGGTTTTGCATTGAGGGAGATCCCAAATCAGTGCGTATCTTTGATCATCAAAGCAATCGACCTGTAGAATATTTTGATGCGTTGGAGATGGCGATGACAGAGCTAAACCGGCGGGAAATCCAGGGGAGTATAGACTGGAAGATTACCGATACAAATATTATCGATCATTCCGCGATCGGCACCGCACAGATGCGCGTTGAATACGATGCCGAGGCGGGGCGACTCGCGGTTACGGATATTGTCATCGTAGCGTCTGCCGGGAAGATCATGAGCGAAGAGCGTGCCGCCGAAAATATCCGCGGCGGGATTATGCAGACATTGCCGTTTCTTATCGTCGGCCGCGACCATGATGAATACCGCCAGCATTCCTTGGATCGTGCCAATGTCGTCATCCATTTTGTGCCCGGCTTTCTCGACCATGCCATCGGGATCGGGGAATTCCCGGTACCGCTGACTATGGCTGCCGGACTTCATGTGCTTGGCCAGACTGACGCCGACATCACGGGCCTGCCTGTGCGGGAAGAAACTTTGTTTCATGAATCTCCGCTGGCGGCAGGAGGGGGGCTTTTATTGTTCCTTCCGGCAGAAGGCCTCCTGTTCGAGGCAAAGTATTCCTTTCCCGTTCTCTTTATCGGTGCCGTTATCTTTATCTCCGCGGCAATCGGTTTTCTTTTCTTTTTGCGGAAACAAGAAGGTTCAATTATCCCTATCCTCGATGCGTTCTGTCCCTGTGTGACGGTATTGTCGTTTTTGATTCTGGGGTATGCTTTCTATCGCCATACTTTCTCAACGTGGTATGTTCTTCTCAGTGTAACCGTCGGCATTGCCGCGTTGATCGCCATGCGGTGCGCGAAAATCTCATTGGAAATCGCTGCCCAGGACGTAGCGGCACTCAAACATTTCGGGTACAAAAAACGCGAGTGCCTGTGTACCTCGGGAATCTATTCGGTATTGAGACACCCTTATTATAATATGTTCCGTCTTTTAGCGACGTACAGCATCCTTCTGTACCCTTCTCTCTACACGGTTCTTGGCGGAATGTTTATTTTTCTCTATACCGAATATGCGGCGCATGTTGAAGAACAGTATCTCGAGGCAGAATACGGCGATGAATTCCGCATGTATCGCGATGAGGTTCCTGCCTGGCTGCATCAGTTTCCCGGCCGGTTTCTCTTGGTCCTTACGGCAATGGCGGTGGTGATCTATGTTCCCTGGCCGGCCGTAATTTCTTGGTTTGTCGTCGCCGGACTGTTCTTTCTGGGAGGGATCGATGATGTGGGACGCGACAGTAGATCCGAGAATAGAGACTGTGTGTGTTGCGGTTTAAAGGATCGTTATACCGATGTATTCCTTGATGAGGCCGGGGTATGTAATTTCTGCAGGGATTTTGCACGCCGCAAAGACACCGATGAAGGTCTACAGAAAGTTTTGTCGGAAAACAGGGAGGAACAACTGGAATATCTTGGCTCTCTCTTTGCCGCTGAAAGAAAGAGAACCGGGCAAAGGGGCCGTTCTTACGATGTTCTCGCCATGGTCAGCGGAGGAAAAGATAGTATCGCGATGTTATATGAATTGATAGCGATACACCGATTAAGAGTCTTGATCTATACCGATACTTCAGGCATACAGACCTCGACCGGGGTCGAAAACATTAGGGATGCGATGCAGACATTACATATTCCTCCCTCAAATTGGGTACATAACGATACGAATGCGGGGGTAGAAATATTTACTCCTTACCTGAGAAACAGGCAGTTACGGAATGCATTGCACCCGTGTACTTTCTGTAATTTTTTTCGAAAAAATCTTGTTGTAAGAGCGTATGAAACCGCAGCGCAATACGGTATTACCCTTATCGTCGACGGACAATCATATAAGGATATGGCCATATTCGATAACTATTATGCTCAACAGAGGCAGATAGCGAGCCGTTTTATCAGAGAGCATCCGGAAGAGACAGATTTGATTTCGGAACGTTACGGATACAGTGATTTCTACGATAGAGACTGGCTGCGGGAAAGATTCCCTTATATCCGGCAGATTTCGTACTGGCAGGAAATCTTTTACGATATGGACTATTATGTGGACTTTATAAAACGTGAGCTGAAATGGAAGGCGGATAGAGAGCCCTGTACTACTTTATGTTATATCCCGGAACTTAAAAGACTCCTGTGGGAGGTTTTTGAAATAAACGGCGGGCAGAACGGATACATTCCGCCTCATGAGTGGATAAAAGCTTTTGAACGGCGTATCGGAGCAAGACGGAAAATTATGAACGGAAAGGCCTGGCCTGGTTCGGAGGCTGAAACGATACAACGGATCAAAGGAATACTGAGCCTTTTCGATATGGATATGGAAGATTTACTGGTTCAGTTAGACCAAGACAAGCAACGGAAAGCCAGAGAAATATTGGCGAGATTCCAGGGAGAAAAAGAATCTGCTCAAAAGGGATTTGCTTTTCTGCCAATATTGGTTGTTCCAGGAGCGATAACGGAATTTCAGCAGTTATCTCCTCCCATCATCCAGTATATCCTTATTTTTGTTTTCCTCCTGATACTATCTCTGTATATTGCTTTTCTTCTGCGGGAAAAGAAAAGGTTCTCTAAAGAAAGGAAATATTCACAGCGTTTTGAACATGAAATTGTTCTCCCCGCCCACGAATCATGGCAGGCAGTGAGAGGGGTATTGCTGGATACGGTACGGGATGGTTGGCGAGAGCTATCGGCATATGGAATTGAGACCGGCAGGTATCAGAATCCCCAAAATTGGCGGTTTAGTGAAATCGAGGGTGTACAGCGGTATATTCTGCGGACACTTTCGGGAGAAAGACGGTTCCTGGCGCTGGTTACCTTAAGCTTTACCCGGATGCTCATATCGGCCTTTTCTGATCATTGGGAAACCGCCGGGCCCCCGCAATTACTTCAGACCTATCTGGATGAGAAAGAGCGCTTCGTAAAGTTGACCCGGGCCGCCTTAGCCGGGCTGACGCCGCGGGAGACCGAACGGTATCTGGCGGGAGACGAGGCTGTGGTTCATAAAGTCTTTCGTGCCGTTTCTCCTCTATCTCCCGAACGGGTGGGATCGTTCTTTGCCCGGAAAAAACACCGGGATCTTTTAACGTACTTTTCGCAAGGCCCACCCGAACATTCGATAGAAACCGCGACCCGCCGTTTTTTTGCTTCACAACGGTTTTTCGGATCATCACGGTATGCTTCCCGGATAGCGATTGTCCGAACCCATCTCCATACCTGCATTTTCCACGGAATAGATCATTCCAAGACCGATGCCGTCATCGATATTGTCGGCAGGGAATTGGAAGAAAATCCCCGCGCGAAAATCCTCATAGTCTGTCCTTACCTCGTAACCATGGACGCGCTGGAACATGCGTTAACTCACGCTCCCTTATTGGAAGGAAAAGCGCACGTCGTTACCTATCGCGCTTCCACCGGTACTCCGCACCGGCGTGCCATATTGAGCCGGTTCCGTCAGGCCGAAATACTTATTGCCCAGACAGCAAAAATGGCCGAAATCGGTACGTTACCGGATACGGTCGATGTCGTTATTTTTTATGCGCCCGATTCGAACGAGGACAGGATCATAAACAGATTCTCCTCTCTGCCGGAACGCGTCCATATTCTGATCGCCAAAGGGACCAAAGACGTGGGACTATCCCGTATTGCCGGAGAAAAGATTACGTATCCTCCAGCGGCGTATGCATTTCTTCCCCTGCTGGCTGGCGGATATCTGACCGGGGATTTCGGATACAATATGTGGCTGCTTGGATCATGTTTTCTTGCGTGTCTTATCCTTGCCGGAATTCAACTGCCTTTGTGGCCCGACGCTTCCGGCCGGGACGACATTTCCCGGCGGGAAAATGAAGATATCGTGCTCACCCTGGCTGATGGAGATGAGTTCATCGTTGGCAACCAGGGCGTTCCTTATCGGATATTCGGAATCGACATTCTTACCTGGACGATTGCCCGGGGAATCGCCCAAAGAGAGTATATCGAGTGGGTCGAGAGGATGATAGAACAGAGAAAGACTTTGTTACATACGATGATGCGTAGACGTTCCCGGCCGCACGCCGGTAATATGAGCGAAATCGAAGAAAAAATAAAATGGTGGTGTGACCAGACAGGAATGGCTTTACCCGGTAACTGGCAGACCTATAAATCCACGCCGCGCCGAGAAGATCGTATACGCTATCTTGATGCCTGGATTGAGGTTTTTCTCGCCGAAGGATTATGTGTCCAGACCGATCCCGGGGTCGCCCGGGCCTATCGTCTCTTCGGCATACAGAGGCTCTGGCAGGTGCCTTTTTGGGATATTCCCATCTGGCCGGTTACCGAGGAAGGGATAATACGGGGAGATCTGATCGGGTGGATGAGAGACTCTCGGATTCAGATTCCCGGCGAATACTTTCAAGCGGAGAAGAAATCGCTTGTTGCATTATTCGGGTCGCATCATTTTTCCGCATCTAAAAAAACGCAGGGATTCTCGCCGGGAACCTCAATCGTTCCGGCAATAATTTTATTTTTTATTTTTATGCTGTATGTATTTTTCCGGTCCGGGCATAATACTGTCCCCGCAGGAGAGGATCCCGTGGCTTTGAACCTCTCGTTTGCCTGGGCCGGAATCTTTTTCCTTCCCCTTGCCATGGGAGTTTGCACAGAGAATGAAAGTCGTGAGGTTATTGCCGCTGAGTTGAGAAAAGATATAGGTCAGTTTGAAAAGAGACGGCGTATCCTGATCGAGTCGCTTCGCGGAGGATCTTCATCCGGCCGCCCGGCAGAATTTGGCAGTACAGAAGAAGTCCAGGCGGCGTATTGGGATTTCGTGAACCGGACAAACAGTGAAATCAAGCACATCGAAGAACACATTGCTCGGCTGGAAGAAAGGTTGGCCTGGTTGGGGACAGGGTTCTTTGCGAACCTTTTCCCGTCTCATGTCGAATCTATCCTTGCCGAAATCGACCGGGGAAATCATCGGGAAATAGAACTGGATGAAAATGATCCGGTGAAAATGAAAAATATTCTGGTACGATTTTTTGTGATGTCTGAACGTATCATCTCTGTCCCGGCATTTTTTATCTATGCCCGTTATCGGGAAGGAACCCTTGAGATTTATTTATCTCGGGAAACGTACTCACTTTTTACGAAACTCTTTTCCGAAGCTGAACTTCTTATTGTCTTGCAATCGGTCTCCCGTCACGAATATGCGGAGACAGTCGAGAAAAAAAATCATCTCCAGGCGGTCGCGGGCCAGAAAAAAACCTCCAAATATGCAGCGGTGCAGGAGAAGCTCGAGTCTATTCAGGATGAATTTTCCCGTCCGTCCGATATCCGCCGGGAGATAACAGGAGTAAAAAAGACATTGGTGATAAGCGTCGCGGTTTCGGTAAGCGCCGGTATCCTGTTATTACTGCTTGAGGCGTTCCTTGGAGAGGGGACGATGTATACCCCGGGTATATTGTGTTTTGCCGCCGCGACCCTCATCGGCATTATGTATTGGTACGGCTTACCCGTGCTTGCTGCGATACAATCGCTGAACGAAAGAACAATGCAGGTCGATGACTGCGGATATTTAAGCGAGGGGTATCATAGCGGGGAGTCCGGGGCCGTCCACGATATGGAATTTCTGGCAACGGAACAGACCATATGTTTCGTGGGAAGAAAAGCGATGCGGGAGATGACCGGGTGTGACGACCATCTTGCTCATACCGACGCGGATTCGAATGTGCTGTATTTTCTTGGCGGAGAGGTGGAAGATCTCTATGAACGGGGAATGATAACACCGGTAACGGCGATGCAGGAATATATCAAAAAACAGGCGCTTCGATTCGGCCCTTCCTCGATAGTGAAATATGTGACGCGGCAAGAGATGCTTATCATCTCAGGAAGGATCGGCTCGGGAGTATTCATTGAGGAGATGCATAACGTGAAGATATTCTATATCCTGGTGGGATATGTTCTGGGCGAAGAAGAAAAGATAATGACTGAGATCCATCAAAAAATCATTTTTCTTCTTATTTTTTATTCCCGCATGAAACAAAAGTGTACGGCTCTTTTATCGTGGTGCTCCGATTCGATATTTGCCGGTACCCTTGCCTGTATTGTGACGATACTCTACTCTATGCTTGCTGTGATGAAAGAAGAGATATTCGTCTCCCGAGGCATGTCCTATGGAGTTCGTTTTCTGCTTTTACTTTTTTTGACCTATTTGATGCGGATATATTATTGGAGCACACTTTCCGGTGTTGTCCTGATAGCGTCGGTGGAGCCGTATGTCATACTCTTTGAGAGGAATCTAAAGGCCGGTATGGTTCAGCGCAACGACGATCGAAGTATCTTTTTTGTTTCCCGCCGGATCAAATCCGGCTTGATGCCGATGGTTAAGATGTACGTTTGGGGAAAGGAGGGGATATGGTTTCTTTGGAGATACTTGCAGTTGGTGAAATGCGTGATACCCGGAGAGGACGGTTTGTCTATGCCACATATGCCGGATGGAATTACGCGTACGCGTTTTTCATCCATCCCGACGGAAAGGTAGAACGCCGGACCGCGTTAGGATTCTGGGAAGAAATACACCCGGCCCTGGCTCAGATCATCATCGACAAAGTGAGGCGGAAGATCAATCGTTCGCTTTCCTGAGGTATCCGGCTGGATCGCGTATTGCCCGCCATTGCCCGATAGCGGTGGTAATTTTACTCTTTCCAGTTTGTCTCGTTATGATATAATTCCCTTTAAAACAGAAAGGAGGCACCAGCAAAATGGATGAGATTAAGTCAGTGTCGGATCTGAAATTCGACGAAAAAGGGTTAATTCCCGCCATTATTCAGGATATAAACAGCGGCGATGTTTTAATGGTTGGGTATATGAATAAAGAGTCGTTACAGATGACGCTTGAGGAGAGGCGTACGTGCTTCTGGTCCCGGTCGCGGCAGAAATTCTGGCGCAAAGGAGAGACCTCCGGCCACGTACAGCGTGTGAAAGAAATATATTACGATTGTGACGGCGATGCTCTTCTGATCAAGGTCGAGCAGACCGGGGTTGCCTGTCATACCGGTCAGTGGAGCTGTTTCTATAGGAAATTAATATAAGGGATTACAGTGATTAGGATTTCGTCGTGCGCACCGCGCATCGCGTACTGCGTAAGAATACAATGATAGAGAGAAAATGCTAATACGCGTTTAGTTCTTTTGCGCGATACGTAATACTCAATACGTAATACGGACATTATCAGTGATCATCTGTATGAAGAGATTACAATGATCATTCTGAATGTGATTACGGTGATTAAAGACAGCGGTCATCTGCGGAATGTATAACATGAATATTAAACCTAGTTTAAAAGAATTTTTAAAAATCCCTAAGGGAAAGAATCTGGTGGTATTTTCCTGCACGTTCAGCTGCGATTACCTTACTCCCGTATCGCTCTATGATAATTTGCGGCGTACGGTTAAAGGTGACGGTTTCCTGCTTGAGTCGGTAGAAGGCCAGGAGAAGATATCCCGCTATTCTTTTATCGGAGCGCATCCTTTGCTTACGTTTAAAAGTTTCGGCAAAAAAATAATCATCGAAGGTATCACTCCTAAACAATTCACCACTAAAACCGATCCGCTTTCGGAATTAAAAAAGCTGATGGACCAGTTTCGTGTCTGGCCTAAAGAGCACCTGCGGTTTTTCGGCGGCTTTATCGGGTATGTGGGGTACGATTATGTTAAATTCTGCGAACCGGTGGGAACCGATCTTCCCGACACGATCAAGAGCCCCGATCTCCATTTTATCTTACCTAAATATCTTATTATATTCGATCACGTCAAAAAAGAGATCGAAGTACTTTCCTTTCTGATCTTGAAGGGAAAGGCGACGAAATCGCTTTATCAGAAAGAATTGAGATCTTTAGACAGGCTTATTTCCCGTATTACCTCAGCCGGCAGGCTCAAACCGCTGGAATTGAAGAAAAAGCGCCGGTATGCGTTCAAATCGAATTTTACCAAAAAGAAATTTACCGATGCCGTTAAAAAGGCGAAAAAGCTCATTCGCGAAGGAGAGATCATCCAGGTGGTCCTCTCCCAGAGATTACGCGTTGATTTTAAGAAAGATCCGTTTATGGTGTACCGGTACTTGCGGATACTCAATCCTTCGCCGTACATGTACTATCTGGATTTTAAAGATACCAGGATCGCCGGGGCATCGCCGGAGATGCTTCTGCGGTGTGAAGACAAAAAACTTATTACCCGGCCGATTGCCGGTACCCGCAAACGGGGGAAAGATGAAGCTGAGGATCAGCGTCTGGCAAAGGATTTGCTCAATGATCCCAAGGAGCGTGCCGAACATATCATGCTGGTCGACCTTTCCCGCAATGACCTGGGGCGGGTCGCCCGTAAAGCAAGCGTAGAAGTGCCTGTGTTTATGAAGATTGAACGATTTTCCCACGTTATGCATATCGTCAGCGAAACTACAGCAATACTCGATAAAAAGCATGATATGTTTACAGCTCTGCGGGCCTGTTTCCCCGCCGGAACGTTAAGCGGCGCGCCCAAAGTCCGGGCGATGCAGATCATTAATGATCTTGAGCCCCAAAAACGGGGGATTTATGGGGGAGCCATCGGATATTTTTCCTTCACAAACGCGCTCGATACCTGTATAATAATCCGCACTGTCGTATTCAAAGGCAAAAAAGCCTATGTCCAGGCCGGAGCGGGAATTGTCGCCGATTCGGTCCCGGAAAAAGAATATCAGGAAACATTGAACAAAGCGAAAGCGCAACTCATTGCGCTGGAGATGGTTGAATGAATGCAGTCTCTAGTCGACAGTCTATAGTATATAATAAAAATACGGCATGTTTTAATATTTACAGACTAACGACTAAAGACCATAGACTAACGACTAACGACGAGTAAAAGGAGGAACACATGTTAACAATTCGTCTGCAAAAACCGGGGAAATCAGTCAAACGGAGGTATCATTTCAGCATTGTTGTGATAGAAGGGAAGGCAGCCCGTGACGCGAGGTTCACCGACCGATTGGGTTACTACGATCCTTCTCATCAGCTTCTGCATATCGATCTGGAAAAGTATCAGCAATGGGTTAAAAAGGGCGCCCGTCCCTCAGCCACCGTAGCGAGTCTGTTTAAGAAGTTGACGAAAAAAACTGCGAAAACAAAAACAGAGAAAACGAAGGAAAAGGAAAAAGAATAAACCATAAGTAAGGAGGAATATAATGCAACCTGACGCCAATGTCGCTATCGCCCAGTTTTTACCGCTGATTTTTCTTTTCGTCGTCTTTTACTTTCTGCTTATCCGTCCGCAGAAAAAGAAACAGGCTGAACATAAAGCTCTCATCGAAGGACTCAATAAAAACGATGAGATCGTAACGGTCGGAGGGGTACACGGCACGGTAATCAATACCAAAGAGAAGACGTTCGTGATCCGGGTCGATGACAATGTGAAATTCGAAATCGATAAACAGAGTGTAGCCTATTTAAAAAAGAAACAGAATAATGGTTAATCCCAAAGATCTCAGATTCCGTCTCATCGGAATCCTCGGCATCATCTTCTTAAGTATCTTCTATATCTTCCCTTTAGGTGAGAAGATCAACCTCGGTTTGGACTTAAAAGGGGGGATGTATCTGGTGTTAAAGGTAGATACCTCCAAAGTTGCTCCCGATAAGGTGAACGATGCTACCGAAGTTGCTCTGGAGATCATTCGCAACCGTATCGATGAGTTCGGCGTTAAAGAGCCGACGATTCAGGTGCAGGGGAATAATTCTATCCTGGTACAACTGCCCGGTGAAGTCGATCGCGACCGGGCGATCAAGTTGATCGGTCAGACGGCGTTTTTGGAATTCAAAATGGTCGAAGATGACCAGCAGAAACTCGATCAGGCGAAAGAAGGCGCCGTTCCCGCAGGGTATGAACTGAGCTCCTATGATGGGAAACCGCTTTTACTTACCGAAGAAGCCCCGATTTCCGGCGCGGATGTCGCCAGCGCCCAGTCGAGTTTTGATTCCAATATGTTTCCTCTGGTGACCCTGCAGTTTAATAGTGAGGGAGCCAAGAAGTTCGCTGCGGTAACCCGGGATAATGTAGGCAACCGTCTGGCCATTGTGCTTGATGGAGTAGTTAAAAGCGCTCCCGTGATTCGGGAGGCGATCGGAGCCGGTGAAGCTCAGATTACCGGCGATTTTACCGTACAGGAAGCGCAGGATCTGGCGTTGGTGTTACGGGCCGGGGCTCTCCCGGCGCCGCTGGTGATTGAGGAAGAACGTACCGTAGGGCCTCTTCTGGGGAGCGATTCTATTCGCCGCGGCGTTCAGTCGATCGCGGTGGGAGCGATTCTGGTAGCTATATTTATGCTCATCTATTATCTTCTCGGCGGGGTTGTAGCCTTGGCGTGTCTGGTGCTTGATCTCCTTTTTGTCATGGCGGGCTTGAGTTTCTTAAAAGCGACGCTGACGTTGCCGGGCATTGCCGGTATGATCTTAACGCTGGGGATGGCCGTAGATGCCAATGTCCTTATTTTCGAACGCATTCGGGAAGAGCTTAATCAGGGTCGGCCTCTAAGTGTTGCGGTGAAGAACGGGTTTGACCGCTCCAAGCGGACGATTTTCGATGCCAACATTACTACATTGATTGCCGCGCTGTTTCTCTTCCGGTTCGGGACCGGGCCCATCCGGGGATTCGCCACGACTCTTTCTCTGGGTATTGTCGCCAGTATTTTTACCGCGGTTTTTATCGGCCGGACAATTTTTGCGATCCTCTTGAATACCAGGATAAAGAGGATGACCATGCTGCGGATTCTCAAGGACCCCAACATCAATTTCGTAAAAATCAAAAACATATGTCTTATTGTTTCTTTGATTCTCATCGTTATCGGGGCCGTAAATTTCCAGTCCCGCGGCGACGATATGTACGGTATCGATTTTAAAGGCGGCCAGATCCTGCAATATCAGATTACGCCTGCGCCGGAGATCGAAGATGTGCGTGACGTTCTTGAGACCAATATTGAGCAAAAAGTAACGTTGCAGTCGTTTCGAGATATCGCCGGCGGCGTTATTATTAAAAGCAAAGAGGATATTACCGCTCAAGTCGAACAAACCCTCAATGAAAACTTCGCAGACGCACAGCGTCTGAGTATCGATACGATTGGTCCGGCGGTAGGGGAGATCCTGCGTACGAAAGCTCTCCTGGCGGTCACGCTGTCGCTTCTGGGCATATTGATCTACATCGCCTTCCGGTTCAAACATTTTGATTTCGCCTTTGCCGCGGTATGCGCGGTGTTTCACGATGTGTTGATCAGTATGGGGTTTCTTGCTTTGTTCGGATACGAAATTAATCTTCTTACCATTACGGCACTGCTTACCCTTGCCGGATATTCGGTAAACGATACCATTGTCGTCTATGACCGGATACGGGAACTCTCTCCCAAACTGTACAAGCTGCCGTTACCGGAGATCATCAATCGGGCCATTAATCAGACGCTTTCCCGTACGATCATAACCTCATTTACGACCATTGCGGTTGTCCTCTGTATCTTTATCTATGGGGGTGAAGCTCTGCGCGGATTTTCATTCACTCTGCTCGTCGGGTTTATGGTCGGGACTTACTCCTCGATATACATTGCGTCTCCTTTAGTTCTCTTTTTCCGTCGGGCCCGTCTCCACTAACAAATCAAGAAGCAACTTAATGCCTATACGTATCTCATCCGCTCTTTACTACACAAACAGGTGACACCTAAAATGTATAGTTACCATGGAATTATATGATTTAATTGAAAAAGGGAAAGTAAAGCGATACTTGAGTGCGAAAAACAAAGTAGTCTATCCAGGAGGCGTCTATCATATTACCCATCGGGCTCCTGGCCGGGAAGTCCTTTTTTTAGAGGATACGGATTATCTGCGTATGTTAGCATTATTAAAAAAAACGGCGCAAAAATTTCAATGGGATATTTTTGCTTTTGTCCTTATGAAAAATCATTTTCATGTTTTATTAAGAATAAAGGAAGCAAATCTTTCCCAAGGGATGAAGAAACTATGTGAATCCTACGCGATGTCTTTCAATGCAAAATATGAAAGGAAGGGGAGCGTTTTTTCTCGTCCCTATCGTGCGGCGTTATGTGTTGATGATGTCTATTTGCTCGCCATATCGTTATATATCCATCTTAATCCATTGAAGGCGAGGATTTGTGAATCGCTTGATGAGTATCGCTGGAGTTCTTTGGATCTTTATAAACGAGATAAGAAAAAATCTTTTGTAAATGCTGATTCCGTATTAAATGTTTTATCCAATGATCGGACACTATCAACGAAGAAATATAAAAATTTACTTCAACAGATGACCCAGTTAGAATTTAAAAACATTATCGAAAGGCCACGTTTTATTGAATTTTTCTGTGAAAAAACAAGGGGTTATTTACGTAAAAATAGTAATTTGAACGATAGAGTAGAGGAAGAGTTATTAAAATTTAAGGATAAAAAGAGATTACGAGAACCGAAGGAAATTCAAGCGCGGAAATATTTAATTGAACAGTTACTGGCGAGAGGATATTCAGTTTTAGATATTGCTCGGCGATTAAATCTTACTCGTAAGGCAGTGTATGATATTATTAACTATACAAAATAGGTGACACCTAAAATGTATAGTTAAGCGTTGATATGTTTGAAACGTTTAAAATCTATACGCACAAAGAGATTTCGCTCAATGAGGTCAGTTCTCAGCTGGCTCATCTGGGATATCGCCGCGTCGATGACGTAACCGAGGAAGGTGATTATTCGGTGCGGGGGGATGTTCTGGAGGTTTTCTGCGCCAATTTCAATTTCCCCGTCCGCATGGAATGGACGTTTGAGATTATCGATAAGATATACAGTTTTGACAAAACCATCCAGAAAAAACTCATCGATTACGATTTCCTCATCGTCATTCCTTATCGCAAGAAGATCAAAAAATATACCGAAGATATCCCCCTGGATATTGTGTTGAAGATAAAAAAAGGAGATTTTGTCGTCCATACCCAGTACGGTATAGGCAGATTTCTCGGTGTAAAAAAGATGGAAGTGAAAGGTGCCCAGGAGTATTTTTTTGCGATCGAATATGCCGATAACGCCAAACTCTATATTGCCAAAGAACAGGCGCATCTGGTTCAGAAGTACGTAAGTTTTACCAGTCGTGCTCCCAAATTATCAAAGCTGGGGACGAAAGAGTGGAGCCGCCTGAAAGAGAGGGCGCAGAATGGAATACGGAAGTTTGCTCTGGAACTTCTGCGGATGGAAGCCCAGCGTAAGCTGATCGGAGGATTTCGCTATGGTTCCGATACCGACTGGCAGAAGCAGTTCGAGGACCTTTTCTCGTATCAGGAGACCGAAGACCAACTTAAAGCTACGGCTCAGCTTAAAAAACATATGGAATCGAATGCGTGCATGGATATGCTTGTCTGCGGCGATAACGGCTACGGGAAGACCGAAGTCGCGATGCGAGCGGCATTTAAAGCCGTCATGGGCGGCAAACAGGTTGCTTTTCTTGTGCCAACGACAATTCTTGCCTACCAGCATTACATTAATTTGAAAGAACGCACCAGAGATTTTCCCGTCGAAGTTCAGATGCTTTCCCGTTTCCGCACCGGGGGCGAACAAAAAGATATTGCCCGCCGGCTGGCTGAAGGAAAAATTGAGATCATCGTGGGGACGCACCGGTTGTTATCGAAAGATATCGCCTTCTGTGACCTGGGACTTCTGATCATCGATGAAGAGCATCGTTTCGGCGTCTTATCGAAAGAGAGGATAAAAAAGATAAAAATAGGCATCGATGTCCTCACCCTTACCGCAACTCCTATCCCGCGTACGTTATACATGGGATTGATCGGCATTAAGGATATTGCCCTGATCCGCACTCCGCCGAAAGAACGCCTGGCGGTAAAGACTGAAGTCATGGAATTCTCTTCTGGCCGGATTCACGCTATCATCACCAAAGAAGTCCGACGCCGTGGCCAGGTGTTTTTTATCCATAATCGTATTGAGAGTATCTATAAAATAGAAAAGAAACTAAAGAGTATTCTTCCCGGCGATATCCGTATCGCGGTCATCCATGGCAGAATGCGACCTAAGGAAATCGAAAAGATTATGCTTCAATTCATTGAAAAAGAGGTCGACGTACTCCTTTCTACCGCGATTGTTGAGTCGGGGATCGATATCCCGGGCGCGAATACGATTATCGTCAACGATGCGCATCGGTTCGGATTAAGTGATCTGCACCAGTTACGCGGCCGGGTCGGCCGGAGCACCCGGCAGGGATATGCTTATTTTGTGGTCGGCCGGTTTTCCTCGCTATCTACCGATGCCGAAAAGAGGCTTCGTTTGCTTGAGGAGTTTTCTCACCTGGGGGCGGGATTTGAGGTGGCGATGAGTGACCTGGAATTGCGCGGCGCCGGCAATCTTTTGGGGACCCAGCAGCATGGTTTTGTATGGATGATCGGATTTGATTTGTATTGTCGTTTATTGAAAAAAGAGATAGAATATCTCAAAAACACATTTAAGATCGAGATAGGAGGATAGGTAAGGTATGAAAAACATCATAACAGGCATCATCGTGGTATGTTGGCTGACGGCAGTGGGGTGTAATTTGAGCTATGGCGAGCAGATCGGCCGGATCGTCGCTCAAGTTAATTCCGAGATTATCACCGAGAAAGACTGGAACGATTACATGAAAATCTTACGGTATAAAAACCCCAACATGCAGGTTACCGATGATATGCGGGAGGAAATACTGGAACGTCTCATTGAGGATAAGCTGATTCTTTATCACGCGGTCAAAGAGGGGATTGAGGTGCCCGCAGGGTGGATTAAGGAGAAATTGAACGAATTTATCGCCTCGTATGGTTCTTACCGGGAATTTGAAAAATCGCTTATTTCCGAAGGGCTCAATGTTACCCTGTTAAAGGAACGCCTTAAAAGCCAATATCTGACCCAGCGTATTATCGATAGATATGTTCGTTCCAAAGTGTATATATCTCCGGCGCAGGTGACGGAGTTCTACCAGGCCAATCCCGAACAGTTTTCGGCCGAACGAATGTTTACGTTATGGATAGCCCAGTCGAAATTCGATGAACAAATCTATATGCTGATGGATGCGATTAAGGAGAAAGGTATAGAGAATGTTGACCGGGAAAAATATAATCTTACCCGTGTCGAGATCGATGAACCAAGCCTCAAAGAAGACATCAAAGATATCGTTTTGGATTTAGACATCGATGAATCGACGTTCGGGGAAAAAGACGGAACCTATTATTACATATATCTGGAGAATATTTCCGTTTCCGATCCCGTAACCCTTCAGGAAGCCAAGGAGCAGATTTATAGCTACCTCTGGCAGGAAGAATTCCGCCGGGAATTTACCGAATGGATCGAAGAGTTGAAGAAGGAAGCGATTATTAAACGGTATGAGTAAACCGGTCGTTATAACGACAGGAGATCCCGCCGGTTGCGGGCCCCGTATCACCCTGCGTGCCGTTGAATCGATTAAAACCGGAAACATACGATGTATTGTCGTCGGAGATAAAGAGGTGTACTGTCGGATCAAAGGCGGTAGCCGTATGTTGAACCGGGTTGAATTCGTTGACGTCGGGACAAAGAACATCTCTCGTCTTACCCCGGGCCGGGCAAGTAAGCTTTCCGGCCGGGCGAGTCTCAACTATCTTGAGCGCGCTCTGGATATCATCGCCCGGCAGAAGCTCAAGGTTCTGGTGACTGCACCGGTATCCAAAGAAGCCGTGGCGACCGGTCTTCCTTCTTTCAGAGGTCATACCGAATATTTAGCGCAGGCGTTTAACGTTTCTTCGGTTGCGATGATGATGTATTCAAGAAGGATAAACGTTGCGCTTCTCACCCGGCATATTGCCCTGCGAAAGGTTCCGGCTTCGCTGACGGCAAAATCGTTGCGAGAAACGATACGCCTTGTGGCAGCTTTTTTAAAAAAAGAATGCCGGATTCGAAATCCCCGTATTGCCGTTGCCAGTGTCAACCCTCATGCCGGCACCGGTACATTCCTGGGCCGGGAGGAAAAAATCATCCGCAGGGCGATACATTCGTTTCGGTCCGGAGTGTATGGGCCGTATCCGGCAGATACCCTTTTTACTCACCGGAGAATAAAAGAATTCGACGCCCTTATCGCCTGTTATCATGATCAGGCAATGATTCCGTTTAAGCTGCTTTCCTTCGATGAAGGTGTCAATGTAACGTTGGGATTACCGATTGTGCGGACTTCTCCCTGTCATGGGGTTGCCTTTGATCGTATAAAGAAGCATCGGCCTCTTTCTTCTGACTCGATGCGTCAGGCTATTCTTACGGCGGTACGATTTGCCTATGAGAGGTAGTCGCCGCAGATCCAGATTAAGCCAGATTTTTCTTGTCGATAAACGTATCATCGGTAAGATCACCGAGAGTCTGGAGATTTCCGGCGAGCAGGTTATTGAGATCGGTCCGGGCCGCGGGGTCATAACCGAGCGTATTCTGCCTAAAGCAAAAAAGCTCTGGTGCGTGGAAATTGATAAACGGATTGCGTCGCAATTATCGCGGGCGTATCCGGTGAAAAGGAAGTTTTCGGTACTCAATGAAGATATCCTCAAGGTTGATTTGAATTCCTTCCCGAAAGGAATAATTGTATTTGGAAATGTCCCTTATCATATTAGCACTGCGCTTATTCAGTACCTGATTCGTTACCGTCGTCGCATCAAATGTGCCTACCTGCTTCTGCAGAAGGAATTCGTCGAAAAATTAAAGAGTTTACCCGGGGCGAGCTCCTATGGGCTCTTAAGCTGTATGATGCAGTATTACGGACGCACAAAAATTCTTTTTCGCGTACGCGCAGGCGCCTTCCGGCCTCAGCCGCGGGTTGATTCGGTTTTTATCCGTATCCATTTCAACGAGGAAAACCGGTTTTCGCCTCGGGAGGAAGAACGGTTCCTTGAGCTTATCCGGACCGTTTTCAAGTATCCGCGCAAGACCGTTGTACGCTCCTTAAGTCAGAGATACCCTCCCGATACGGTCAAGGAGGCTCTGATTGATCTCGGTTTCCCCCCGACGGTACGTCCCCATCAGATATCCCCTGTTGCGTACCACAGCCTTGCCTCTTTTTTGTCAAAATCAGCCGAATAAGAGGGCATATATTTTTATTTAATTGACAGTAAAAAACAAAAATGATAGAATTTGCTGCCTCATAGAGGTATATAGTCAATATTATAAGGGAGGAATCCGTTTCCTTTCGTACAGATACGACAATTGAAACCTCGGTCACGCGATGAAAAAAAACACAAATGTCCTCTTTATCTGGCACATGCATCAGCCTCTCTATAAGCTTCCCGGCCAAAAGAATTATTATCTGGGCTGGACGAGGCTGCATGCCGTAAAAGATTATTACGGCATGGCCCAAACCGTAAAAAAATTCACTCATATCAAGGCGGTGTTTAACTTCAGCGGGGTGCTTCTGCAGCAGCTTTTAGACTATGCACAGGGGAAAACTACCGATTATTACGCAGAGCTCACCATGCATGCCCCGGCGTTTATGACGAAAAAGCAAAGAGATTTTATCATTGGCAATTTCTTTTCTGTGCCGTTTGAACGATACATCCGGCCGCATAAGCGGTATAATCAACTACATCAGTTAAAAACCGCCGGTAAGAAATTTAGTAATCAGGATATCATGGATGTGCAGGTGCTGTTTAACCTGTGCTGGTTCCATCCTTATACAGTAAAAAAGGATAAGAGCCTTAAAGCGCTCATTGCCAAAGAGTGTGGATACACCAAAAGCGATAAAAAATATGTTCTTGATAAACAGTATGAGGTGATCGCCAAGATTATCCCTCTCTATAAGCGGTTAAAAAAAGATAAGAGGATTGAAATCAGCATGACTCCCTACTACCATCCGATCATGCCTCTTATCTGTGATACCGATATTCTCGATGAAATGCCGCACCTGAAGAAACCGGCGGCACGTTTTTCTCACCCCTGTGATTGCCATTGGCATTTGACACGCACCAAAGAGATGTATCGTAATATTTTCGGCGGCCGCCTGGAGGGAAGTTGGCCCTCAGAAGGCGGTATTTCCGAAGATGTCATACGTATCTATCAGCAGGAAAAATTCAAATGGATCGGGCTCAATGAGGGGATATTATTCAAGAGCCTCACCGGAGAATTTACGCCGTATGATCTGATCAAGCAACAACGCCATCTGGTGTACCGGCCGTATCAATACCGTGGTGTGAATATGTTTTTCCGTGATCGGAATCTTTCCGATGCGATTAGTTTTATCTATCAGGGATGGGATGACTCGCGTTTGGCTGCCAATGATTTCATCGAACACTGTAAGAGAATCCACTATCATACAGAGAATAAATTCTCCGAGAGGGTCATCACCATCAGTATGGATGGTGAGAACGCGTGGGAATACTATCCCAATAACGGAGTGGATTTTCTGGAGACGATGTATGCCGCAATAGAGAAAAGTAATATATTAAAGACCGCGTTACCGGGTGAGATACTAAGAGCGAGGGAAGCCAAGTCTCTTAAGAAATTGAGCTCCGGATCGTGGATTAACGATGATTTCAGCGTATGGATTGGTTCCAAAGAAAATAATTTGAACTGGCAGACATTGCAGCGTACCCGAGAGCTCATCGAAAAATACAAGGGCCCGGCGCGTACCCGGAACAAACTCATGGAGTATTTTTATATCATCGAAGGCAGCGATTGGAACTGGTGGAATACGTTTTATGATCCATCCGGAGCTTTCAAACAGATCTTCGGTGCGTATGTCAAAGAGATATACCGTCTTCTGAAAAAGAGGGCGCCGGTATCCGTAAAGGTGAACCAATGAGTAAAATCTATTTTCTTTTGGGAATACATAACCATCAGCCGGTAGGGAATTTTCCGCACATATTTGAGAAAGCCTTCAATGAATGCTATAGCCCGTTCATTGCCGCGTTAGCCAAATATCCCCGGGTGAAATGCAGTGTGCATATCAGTGGTCCGCTTTATGATTGGATTGGGGCCAACCGCAAAGATTTCATGTCTCAGTTAAAAGATATGACGGCGAAGGGGCAGGTCGAGATCGTAAGCGGCGGGTATTACGAACCGATCCTTCCTCTTATTTCCGATGAGGATAAACTGGCCCAAATTTCCCGGATGAATGAGTTTATCGAAAAGGAATTCAACCAGATTCCGAAAGGATTATGGACGACCGAACGTGTCTGGGAGCCGTATCTGGCAAAGATCATTTCCCAATCAGGTTTACACTATACCTTCCTGGATGATACCCATTTTCGATATGCCGGTTTAAATAGAGATGAATTTTTCGGGTATTATCTGACCGAAGATTCTTCCCGGCCGCTTGCGGTATTTCCCATCAGCAAACAATTGAGATATAAGATCCCTTTTTCTCAGGTACACGAAACCATGGACCTTCTGCGCAGTATGCGTGATCCCGAATGTGACCGGCTCATCACTCTTTTTGATGACGGAGAGAAGTTCGGGCTCTGGCCGGATACCTATGACTGGGTGTATAATCAAAAGTGGCTTGAGCAATTTTTTCAACAGCTCTCGGATAATTTTGAATGGGTTGAAACGGTAACGGCGGCTGAGGCGCTGGAGAAATTCTATCCCGAAGGGCTGGTCTATCTGCCGACGGCATCGTATCAGGAAATGACCGAATGGGTTCTTGAGCCGGAAAATTTCGCTGACTACAAAGAATTAGATAATTACTTGAAGCAATCGCCGCGGTATGCCAGGTACCGGGATTTTGTGCGGGGAGGGTTTTTCCGCAATTTCTACAAAAAGTACCCCCGATTGAATTATATGCATAAAAGGATGCTTACATTAAGTGAGAAAATACATAAACAGGCCAATCCGGCCAAAGACAGGGCTCTATATGATTCACTCTGGAAGGCACAGTGTAACTGCGGTTACTGGCATGGGATTTTCGGCGGGTTCTACCTGGGGCATATCCGGGCGGCGATCTATAATAACCTGATCGAAGCTGAGAAACAGTTTGATAAAAAATATGGAAAAAAAGAACTCTCTATGGAAACCTGCGACCTCAATTTCGACGGTGCCGATGAGGTGGTTTTTAGGAATAAACACTGGGTATGTGTGAGTGGCCAACGGGGAGGGAGTATTCTCGAACTAAGCCTGCGGGATGTACCCACCAATCTGGTAAATACAATTACCCGCCGGCGGGAATCCTATCACGCCAGTCTTTCTGAAAATGCAAACGGTGCGACAGGAGATTCCGCCTCATCCATTCACGATATGGTCAAAAGCAAAGAGGCGGGGCTGGAGGAGCACCTTATCTACGATTCGTATGAGAAAGTCGCTTTCTGTGACCACCTTCTGGAGAAGGCTTTCTCTCTGGATGATTTTATCCGGCAGCAGAAGATATACTCTTTAGGGAATGAATTTTATGAATATGAAACGAAAGAGTCGAAAGGGAAGGTTTCGGTACGCTACGGGTACCGCGAGGAGGAGTTAGGTTTCTCCAAAACGTTCGAATTTACCCCGGATACACCGGTTGGGGTAAGGTATGAATTTGGCCAAAAGAAACTCTTGAAAAAATATAATTTTGGAGTAGAATTGAACCTCTTCCTTCAGTCACCGGATCATATTCTCATTGACAAAAAGCCGTTTGAGCTCGGGGAGCCCCAGGCGCTTAAAAACCGGGGATCTTTACAGATTTCGGACGGGTACAAAAAGATGCGGATAGATATCGACACCGATACATGCGATATCTATGTCGTACCGGTCTATTCGGTCTCGTCCTCGGAGGGAGGATTCGAGAAGGTATATCAGCAGATATCGCTGTTATTGATATATCGGAACGTGAAGGATCACCTAAACGTATTAATGAACGTAAGAAAAGGAGGATAGGTATGGCTTTAAGGAAACAGAAAACGACAAGCAGAACCAAGACAAAAACTGCCACGCGCAGCAGTGCCAAAACAACTGCTTCCAAGAAAGGTCAGAAGACAAAAATAACTGCCGAGCAGTTAAATGAGTACATTCAGACTCGTGCGTATTACGTATGGGAAGAATGGGGCAGACCTCAAGGGAAAGAAAAGGAAATATGGGAACAGGCAACGAAGGACATCAAAGCGCAGTACAGCGCATAATCAGCTGAACATTTTCCTTATCGCCTGATCCGTATTTTATCCGGAGAGGTCGCGTAGTCCGGTTGAGCGCGCGTGTTTGGAGTACACGTAATCCGCAAGGATTCGAGAGTTCGAATCTCTCCCTCTCCGCCAAGAAGCGAAAAATCCCGCTCGTAGAGAGCGGGTTTTTTGTTTCTTCAGGGAGTGGCGAGTGAGAACTCACGGTGCATACCGAAGGTATGCCGAGGTTCGTAAGCCATTATATGGAGGTTTTATTCCTTAGGCTTCCTCGCTAAATTCTGTGAAGCAGAATTTAGTCAGAGAATCTCTCCCTCTCCGCTACACATTTTTTCAGACCGTTCTGAAAGAACGGTCTTTTTTTATATCCCAAAAGGATAAACATAACTATTTGTCATAGAAAGGTATTGAGCTTGTCAACGCTCGATAATTATGTTAAAATCTCACATTATGAAGGGTGTAATTTTATGTTCTCACGCCAAGAGTTTTGCCCGTCAGGTAAAATACCCCAAAATTACCAAAGTATACCAGTTTAAGGAGCTGAAAGATCTACCGCCTTCGGTGGTGATCATTGACTATCGTTATTTCCGGCGTCGTTCGTCGTTGAAGCTGGATGGGTATGCCGACAAGCTTTTTATTCTCTATGCCCCTGCCGATCAGGAAGATGCGGCAAAAAAACTTCTTTCTAAATACCCCTTGTTCGATTATTTCACCGAAGAAACGCCGCGAAAGCAGGTTAAACTTAAACTCAAGAAATCCCGGCATATCCTGGTTACGCTTAAAGAGAACGCGGCACTGAAGAGCGATCTGAAAACATTAAAGCGGGTCGATCCGGAGTTGGGTTGTTATACCTGGCGATTCTTCTCGGAAGTAATCCCTGATCTGATCCAGAAATCGCGTAAGCGCAGGGCTCCGTTGTTTTTTGTTATTGTGGATATTGACTATTTCCGTCAGGTAAATGAAAGTTACGGGTATGAGTTTGCCGACAACATTATAAAAGATCTGGTAAAGCTGCTTCAGAAGATAGTCCCGGCCGATACTCCGGTGATCAGATGCCGTGACGACGCGTTCATCATTGTCCTTTCCGGCCAGCGGGAACCTTCGGTATATAAACTTGCCGAGAAGATCCGGGCCAAAGTGAAACGTAACGCGTTTTCGTATCGGACCTTAAAAACCCATATCACTTTGAGCATCGGAGTGGTAAGTGTCTCTCAGCATGGTATCG
This sequence comes from uncultured Planctomycetia bacterium, assembly GCA_964483625.1. GTDB lineage: Bacteria > Omnitrophota > Gorgyraeia > Duberdicusellales > 4484-171 > JAFGQU01. Next base: position 92,232 of record CAZABB010000003.1, read on the forward strand.
CCAATTATCGTGATGTGATGGTCGCTTTAGATACCGCTCTGGCGTTCTCCAAACGTGCCGGTGGCAACCGGGTCACGATTTATTCCCAGCGGCTCAAAAAAGACGCCGTCAGTACCGAAAGTAAGAGTGACGTGAAGTCGTTGACCAGAAATATTGCCCGTCTGAATAAGGAAATCAACCAGGTCCTTTTGGACATGACATTCGGTTTTGCCAAGGCAATCGAAGCCCGGGATATGCCGACAGCCCGGCATGTCGAAGATGTTTCCTGGCTGGCCCGGGGAATTGCCGAGGAGCTCAAATTACCGCCCCATCAGGTGGAAGATGTTTATCACGCGGCGATTCTGCACGATCTGGGTAAGATCGGGATTAATTCCGAGATTCTTCTCAAGAAGGGCAAACTGAACAAAAAGGACTGGGAAGTGATTAAAACCCATCCCTGGATCGCGGCCGAGATCTTAAGAGAGATCCATATCTTACGGGGCGCGTTACCGGCAATTCTTTATCACCATGAACGGTGGGACGGAAAAGGCTATCCGTTGGGATTAAAAGGGGAAGAGATCCCGCTTCCGGCCCGGATCGTATCGATTGCCGACGTATATGAAGCGTTAATCAGCGATCGTCCTTACCGGAAAGCATTTACCAAGAAGAAAGCGGTAGAGATCATCAAATCGGAAAGCGGCACTCATTTTGATCCCGCCATTGTCGAGGTATTCTTACGCGTAGTAAATAAGAGGAAGAAGTATTGATCGAAGATCTTGACGCCTATTTCATGCAAGAAGCTTTGAAACAGGCCCGGTATGCGTTCGAAAGAGACGAGGTCCCGGTAGGAGCTGTATTGACTGAAAACAGCAAGATCATTGCCCGTAGTTACAACCAGGTCGAGACGCTTTCGGATCCCACCGCACATGCGGAGATGCTGGCGATCACCATGGGAACAAACCACAAAAAGAGTAAATGGCTTGATGATTGCAGCCTGTATGTGACGATCGAGCCCTGTTCGATGTGTGCCGGCGCTCTGGTCCTGGCGCGGATAAAAAGGCTTATTTTCGGTGCCGCCGATCCCAAAACCGGCGCCTTCGGTTCAAAAATAGACATAAGTGGTCTTGGTTTAAACCATACGATAGAAGTAAAAAAAGGCGTGTTGGAAACAGAATGTTCTGATATAATCAGTGAATTCTTCAAGCAGAAGAGAATTAAGCTCAATTGATAGGAGCGGAACCACGCTGATTTAAACGCGGATTGTCGCGACGGGAAGTGCCAATAGGATTATTCATTGTTTTCGGTGAGATTGCTTCGGGGGTGACAGTGACTCGAGGGCGTCTCTTCTTTGGAAATCTTCGAGGGGAGCGTCAGAGGGGGCGGAGCCCCTATGAAGCGCCATACGAATTACCTCTCGCTTAGAGAGAAAAGTGAGCTCGTAGGGCGTCCGCAGGGATGCGGACTCCGAAAAAGTAAAGTTTTATTTGATAGATCAGTTTTGTTTAAGGAACAGCCCGTAAGGGCTATGGCGCAGGAGAGGTGGCCGAGTTGGCTGAAGGCAGCCGCCTGCTAAGCGGTTGATCCCTGTAAAGGGGATCCGCGAGTTCGAATCTCGCCCTCTCCGCCAGTTTTTTTCGGGGGCAATTTTGGCAACCCTACCGTGCGGCTCAATATAGGAAAAATATAGCTTTTTGTCTTTCATCTGAAAGTTCGAGCCGCACATTTTTAAAAAATCCCTTTTTTGCGACAGGTTTCCTTGCCAAGCAACAGAACTTGCCCTGTTACAAAGACTTAAGAAACACTTGGCCTGTTCGAGCCAACCACCGCTTAATTTCTCTATCTCGCCAAGACGCTCTTGCAAATCCTTCTTGTCATTGAGCAGTTTGGTTTTCTTCTTCTGATATTCTTCCTGCGAAATATCACGCTCAACATATAAATCAATCAACCTCTCGATTTTCACGTCGATGCCTTTGATTTCTTCTTCTATCCGGCGAGATAGAGATAAGCGGTGGGTGTTTGCCTTCATATACTTCGCCATTGTACCGCATTACGCCGTAATAGAAGGGATTTTGCAGCATCTTGGCGATTCTGCCCTTTCGGACAGGCTTGCCCGTTCTGCCCAAGAGACCCCACCGATGGACTTCCTGGGCTAAATCCCACAGTGAAAAGTTGCCCGTGGCGTATAACTCAAACATCTTCTTCACGAAAGAGGCTTTTTCGGGATCAGGAACAACCCCTTCTTTTTTATCGTTGGTATAGCCCAACGGTGCCCAACCCGGCCACTCGCCACGGCGTAACTTTTCACGGAAACCACGTTTGATATTTTCCGAGAGGTTATCGATGTAATATTTAGATTGCCCGAACGCAATGGAAAGCATGAATTTACCCTGGGCAGTATTATCAAAACGATAGGTAGGAAAACGTAAGTCATTGATAAGCCCGATATCGATGTAATAGATGATTTTCCCACCATCCATACTGTTACGGGCAAGCCTGTCCGGGTGCCATGCCAAAATGCCGTCCGCACAACCTTTTTCCACCTGTTGGAGCATAAAACTGAAGATAGGCCGTCCGGGGGCTTTGGCGGTCTTGGCTTCGCTGAACTCTTCAACAATTTCTAAATTTTCCCGCTTCGCAAATTCACGCAACTCGTTAATTTGAGACTCAATAGACAGGATCTGCCTATCTTCGTCATCGGTAGATTTCCTCGCATAAAGATAGAATTTTGGCATGGCACACCTCCTATGGGTTCTGTTGCTTGGCGAAGATAATTTTTGAGACCCTATGTAAATCTCAAAAATTCTATTAATAATCCCGATTCATCGGGAGTATCAAAGGAAACCAAGGAAGCAAAAAAGACGATTTTTTGTTGCCAAAATTGCCCCCGAAAAAAACTGGCGGTATTTAGCGGACGAAGTCCGAACCTATTTCAGCCGAGTCAATGAAGCGAGAGCGTAATGATTCGGCTGGAGTTCATCATTGCCCGTACGGGCAATTCTTCACTTCGTCCTCTCCCTCGCAAAAATCTCAATAATTTTTAGGAATCCTTCCGCGCGCGCCGAAAAATTCTTTGTTTCTTTTCAAAAATATTAAATTTTCCGCGGTTGTTGTCTATTTAGGTAGTTTGTTGATAAAAAACTATGTAGTGTTAAAATAAAAACAAAGTGAAAGAGTCTTATTGTGTTCATTATAATTCTATCAATATATTGAATAATGTCAAATAACCTTATGATTGGTGAAAATATTAAAAAAATTCGTAAAAAAAAGAACATCTCACAAGATAAACTTTCCAAATTGGCTGATATTACCCATACTACTCTTGCTAAAATTGAAGCAGGTATAAATAGTAACCCAACAATAAAAACTTTAAAGAAAATTGCTGATGCTTTAAATGTAACGGTTGATGAATTGCTAAAATAGAGAATCTTGCTTTATTAGATGATTATGATATACGCGAATATTCTTTTAGGATTTATACTTTTGTTTATCTCTTATGCGATAAAAACTTTGGCGGGATTGAATTATCGAACATATCCGAGCAACAAGATGCCCATATTTTATAGTGGTCTTTCTCAGCTGTTCGCTTTTATAATTTGGATTGGATTGTTATTTTGGGGAAGTCGTCTTTTATACGAGGTTTCTCCCATTGCTTTCATTATTGGACTATTGATATATTTCTTTGTGTTTAATTTCTTTTTCCTTAAGAGATTCATAAGATATTTTGGAGGCGATTTAGTTTTTCCCGATAGTTTAAAGAATTGTGAAGGAATTATTGATGCGATGGTCTTTGCTTATCTTACTGCCAAGAATAAATTGGGGGCTATAAGTGAAAAAGAATTGCTGTGGTGCACATTGAAATCAAGGTATCCGTTTATGAATAATAAAAAAAGAGAAGCAATTATTGGAAAATGTGAAACTATTAGAGAATTGATATATGAAGTCTTAAAAATTGATTTGATTGACTTTGACGTCATGAAGTCAAAGCCAATTAAAATGCAGATTGATGAAATTATAAGTAGCAAATTGAACAATTCAAATGGATAAACAAGAGCCGGTGTATCGCAGGTGCTGACAAAATTAGAGCGATTGACCTGCCCCCGTTCACTGCATCAAACACAAATGGAATTCTCCGCTAATTTTTG
>CAZABB010000004.1:0-76060 GCA_964483625.1 uncultured Planctomycetia bacterium
GCGCCGGTGCGGTTAATTTCTGATGCGTCCTTCTTTTTCTCGTACGGGAATGAGATTGTCTTCTTTTTGGATGCGCCATAACTCCTCCTTAATAACTGATCATAATACTATTCCTACGTTTCATCATACACATACTCACTCTTAAGGATCTGATAATTCGTACCCTGGCCCTGCTCATGGCGGGATGAAAGCGGCTGAGGATTATCGGCGGCGCAGGTACAATCGTGATGATTAAGATTCCTGTGGCATAACGGACACATTCCCCTGCAGTCGGGCTTACACAGAACTTTCATCGGGAAATGAAGAAGGATTTCCTCGCGAACCGCATTATCCAGATCGAGAAAATCCTTTAAGCTGGTCCGATTATAATGAAAACGAAAATGTTGCCGCACGGTCTGTTTTACCTTATCCAGACACCGTGAACAAAGTATAAGACGCCGGGTGATGACTTCAGCCTGAACGAGGATATGTTTCTCTTCTCTGGTAAAATCCGCTGTCAGATTGATGGTATCGACAAACTTGATATCAAAACTGTCCATCTCCCAGCTTTGAGGATCAATATCCTCCTGGAAGCGGGTCGGCGTCTCATGCAGGGTATCAATTGCTACCTTCATCACGTAATTTTTCTTTGATATACTGAGCCGAGATTTCCGGCAAAAACTCCTTTAAATTCGCCCCCAGTTGTGCCGCTTCTTTGATTAACCGTGAAGAAATATAGGAATATTCCGGGTGCGGCATCAAAAAAATCGTCTCCACCGTATCGTTGAGCCGGCGATTGGTTAACGCCATCTGAAATTCATATTCAAAATCGGAAATCATCCGTAATCCCCGCACGATAACGTTGACCTCCCTGCGTTTGGCAAAATCGACAACCAATCCTGTAAATCCCTGGACCTCAACGCCTTTCATACCTTCGGTCGCTTCCTTTACCATCGCCAGCCGTTCCTCGAACGAAAACAATGTTTCCTTGGAAGAACTCTTCACCACCGCAACAACGACCGCATCGAAAATACGTACCGCCCGCTGGATGATGTCCAGATGACCCAGGGTGATCGGATCAAAGGTCCCCGGATAAATCGCTTTGTTCATAAGAATTCTGATAGATTAGGAGCACCGTTTGCCCATAGGATTTCTTGATTGTGTGCTGAAAATTTCGTAATTGAAAGTCGAAAATATCCTTATAAAAACAGGTTATAACCACGAATCCATGAGGGGTTACTATATCATATTCGTCTATCGTGTGCAAGGTTTTTCTGGTCAATCCCTGGCAATATGGGGGGTCGATAAAAACAATATCAAACTGTTTTTTTGTGGCTTGAAACCGCTGAAGCGCCGCCTGAGCCTCATGGGTATAGACGACAGCCTGGGCTTCTTTCCTTATGTTTTTGAGGTTCCGCCGGACGGCGCCGCAGACACCGGGGTCTCTATCGACAAAGACCACGGATCGGGCCCCTCCGGACAGTGTCTCGATACCTAAGGCTCCTGAGCCGGCAAACAGGTCAAGAACGGCTGCTCCCTCGATAACCTCAGCCAGGATATCCAGGATTGCTTCTTTCACCCGTACCGTAACCGGACGAATACCTTTAGGGACAAGAATCGGCCGATTTTTTAGGTATCCCTGTAGTACTTTCACTCGTTAAAACCACTCTTTCAAATAGTTCCGTATCGGCTTATGGAGGGGAAGTGTGAGTGCAGGATCACTCTTAATCACCTGATAAGCATACTGCCGGGCCTGATGTAAAACGTGCATATCTTCAACGGGATTGGCAATCTTGAGATAGGGAAACCCTGATTGAGAGTGCCCGAAGAAATCGCCGGGCCCGCGCAATTTAAGATCTTCCTCGGCGATACGAAATCCATCATGCTCACCGGCAATGACTTTCAGCCTCTGCATCGCATATTCCGACATCGACGGCCGGGCGATCATGATAAAATGAGGTTCATACTGCGCCCGGCGGATCCTGCCCCGCAACTGATGCAGCTGAGCAAGGCCGAAGCGTTCCGGATTCTCAACCACCATAACCGTCGCGTTTTCAATGTTAACTCCGACCTCAATCACCGTCGTCGCAACCAGAAGATGGATCTTTCCGGCCCGGAATCTTTCCACGATCCCGCGTTTTTCTTCTTTTTTAAGACGGCCATGGAAAACAGCCACCTCAAACTCATCAAAAACACTCTTCAATGTTCCGTGCATCTGATTTAATGAGAGAAGGTCCTGATCCTGGGATTCCTCAATCACGGGAAACACGATATACACCTGCCGCCCTTTTTTTAATTTTTCTCTTAAGAACCCGTATACCCACTCCCTCTTTTTCTCCCCGACAAGCTGAGTTTGAGGCTGTTTACGCCCGGGCGGCAACTCTCCTAAGATCGACAGATCCAGGTCCCCGTATAAAGAAAGGGCCAGACTGCGGGGAATCGGCGTCGCACTCATAACCAGGCAGTCGGGATTCACTCCTTTTTTAGGCAGGAGAGCCCGCTGCGACACACCGAATTTATGCTGCTCATCGATAACCGCAAGCCCCAGGTTCTTAAACTGAATATCGGCCTCGATCAAGGAATGGGTGCCGATAACGATATCGATCGTACCGGCACGAAGTTTTTCAACGATACTATCCTTCTTCCGCTTCGTCGTATGAGACGTTAACAGTTCTACCTGATATCCCAGGGAACCTATCAGGCCACGCATCGTTTCATAATGCTGATGGGCCAGGATCTCAGTCGGGACCATCATCGTTGCCTGATAGCCATTTTGAGCACAGATGCCTAAAGCAAACAGAGCCACAACCGTCTTCCCCGAGGCGACATCTCCCTGCAGCAGGCGGTGCATCGGATAAGGCTTTTGCATATCGTTACAAATCTCAGCAATAACCTTCTTCTGGGCGAGCGTGAGTTCAAACCCCAGATTCTGCCGTATATGCTCGATCAGTTCTGCGTCGATACCGAAGGAGATCCCTTTCTGCAGAACACGTTTTGCCTTGCGCAGATATACGGTGATCTGGGAGAAAAAAAGCTCCTCAAAAATAAACCGTCTCCGGGCGCGCTCGGTCTCTTCGAACGTTTGAGGCGAATGCATCGCGCATAGAGCTTTGGTAATATTGGGAAACTTTTTTTCCTGACGAATGACAAACGGCACGGGGTCCTCAAGACGATTTGCGTGTTCGGTGAGATTCTGATAGATAATTTTACGAAGACGTTTCTGGCCTATTCCTTCGGTGAGACGATACATACCCACGATCCTGCCGAAATTAACCGTACCCGTTTCTCCCTCTCGGTCGGTCTTTTCAAAGTCGGGAGAGGTAAACTGAAGCTTCCCTTTATACCGTGATGCTTTTCCGTAAATCGACAGCCAATCCCCCACGCCTACCGAATCATTTAAGTAAGACTGATTAAACCACACACACTCAATGCGGCCGGAAACGTCGGCGACAATTGCCTGAAACACTCCGCCGCGGCGGCGGAAACGATTCGGCCCGATTCTCTTTACGTTCTTGGCCACAACGCGAGCCCGTATCAGATACGACTCGTTCTCTTTCACGTCTTTGACCGGTGTGAGGGCGCGCCGATCCTGATACCGTACGGGGAAGAAATAAAGCAAATCTCTTACTGTATAAATCCCCAGCTTATTGAAAATCTGCTCATTCTTAGGCCCCACACCTTTGAGATACCGCAATCCGATCTGATCAATCATAAATAATAAATCCTAAATCTAAAACTAGAAACATGTGTGTGCTGCCTTCCGGCTCCGAGAAGTATTTTTTGATTCTATGTTTTCTTCCTTTTGGATTTGTTTAGGTTTTGGAGTTCAGGGCTTAGAGTTTAAAATATTACTTTGATTATTTTTCATTTTTTTGTATTCTTCGATAATTTCGCGATGATCGAATGCGATCACTTGCGGCAGCCGGTCCCACGGAAAAACACGGGCGTTTTTTGCGTCAGAAGCCGCCCGTAACTGCCCTTGGCCCTTCCCGTAAAAAACGACCGACACGGTATGGAACCGCGGATCACGCGCCGGGTCCGAACATACCTTAAACTCCCCAATAGCGGTGAATTCAAGATTCGTCTCTTCTTTTACCTCTCGGACAACAGCCGCAGCGATTTTCTCCCCACGGTCAAGAAAACCGCCGGGAAGCGCCCACCCCAAGGGAGGATTTTTTCGTTCGATGAGTACTATTCCCTGATTATATTCCACGATCCCATCGACTGTCAGATACGGACCGCCTGAAAAATCCTCGGTCAGATGGCGCAGATATTCATAGATATTCTGTTCAAAAACTGCCGCAAGGTTCTCCTCCCCGGCCACAAAAAGTATCTTCTTTAATGCCATGGCATTCTGAGACTGCAGGTAACGGAATGCTTCCTGCGCCATAAGTTTGGAGATGATTTCCGGCGTAACCGTATATCCGCCGGAAATCTTACCGCTGATCCAACTCTCAATATCGAAAGCCAGAGTTTCATGGTTTTGTTCTTGAGCCTTCAGGAACACGGCATGGATTTCCCGGCGAAGAGATTTCTCATCGATTTCCCCTTCTCGTGCGGTCCCGCCCGCGACGATATCCGCCGACACCACAGATATATCCGAATGGATCACAATCAGTTCGGCATGTTTGACCTTCATTTCTTTTTCCTTTTTTTATGTATGATCTTTTTGGCCAGATCGTACGCATCCTTCTTTGCCGTCACCTTACCCAGCGCCTGTTCTTCATTCACCGCCCGCAAGATATCCCCCACCAGAGGGGAAGGATCAAGATGAAATTTTTTCATAATATCGAACCCGTCGACCACCCGAGGCAGAGGCTTTTTATTTTTGTCCTCAAAATACTCATCGAGCAGTGCCAGCATGACTTTCTCATGTTTTATCTTTTCACGCTTACTGGTCCGTGGTCCGCGGGTCGCCCGCCAGTCGGCCAGAGATAAAAGGATAATGCCGACTCCGTCATCGCCCGCATCGCGAAAGAAACGGTACTCCGCCCGCTTCGAGGGCCGGCGGATATCGGCAAGATATCCGGGACGCAGATGCCAGAAAATAAGTTTTTTGAGCGACTCTTTTTCACGGAAGGAAAGTTTCAATTGAACTCCAAACCGTTCAGCCATCTGAGCTCCGAACTTCTCATGCTGATGAAATATAGTTTTTTTCTTCCGCTTCTTTTTTGCCCGCGGCTTACCGATGTCATGCAAGATGCAGGCGAGCTTGATGATCTGTTTCCGCGTACGGTTTGCGGCTAATTCCTGATTGAGGTAATCCCTTATTTCTTGGCGGCGGTGAAGTTTATTGCGATACATCATCTCAAACCGCAAGAAAGTTTCCAGGGAATGATTCAGTACATCGAGATGATGGAATCCTCCTTCCTGAGTTACTCCGCGACAGGAAGAAAGATAGGGAATGACCTCATCGAGGACTTCCAGTTCGGTCATCCGCCGAATGGTCGCGTAGGAATCATCGCACTCAAGGATCTTAAACAACTCCTCGCTGATCCTCTCAGCAGAAACCGTGCGCAACAAGGCCCGGTATTTCCTTAAAAAACTTAAACTTTTCTTCTCGATCCTGAAATGGCACCGTAACGCGATACTGAACGCCCGTAATATCCGTAAGGGATCCTGGCGCAGCACATGTTCATCGGCAACCCGTACTACTTTTTTGCGAATATCGGCCCTTCCCCCTAACGGATCGTACAAAGTACTGTCCTGATAGCGGTTCAGGTGCAGGCACATACTGTTAATGGGGAAATCACGGGACTTAAGATCTGCGGTTACGTCCGGGCCCCGCAGACCGGCGAAATCGTAATGATAGATTTCTTTCCGCTTTTTCAAAATAACCCGGTAGGTCTCCTCCACCTCATCCAGAACGATAAGTTTTGCCTTGATCTTGCGGGCAAAGGCCCGGGCAAACGATGCGGTGTCTTTTGAAATGATGAAGTCGAAATCTTTTAACTGCCCCCGCCGGCCGGCGTAGATATCCCGCAGGAAACCGCCGACTACATATATCTCTACACGCTTTTTCTTTGCCAGCGTTCTTAAGGTGGCCACGGCGGGAATGGTTCTGATTTTATCTTTTAACCGCATACAGAAAGGGAAGGATTCAATGGTTAACTTTGTGCCGAAATCTGGTCAAAGATGGTATCCTCGACAAAAAGCGGCGATTTCGTACGGACAGCCAACGCGATACTGTCGGAAGGACGGGCGTCAATCATCTCTGATTGTCCGTTACGACGCACATAGAGTTTAGCGTGGAACGTGCTATCGACAAGCTTATCGATCACCACTTTTTCCAGATGAACCCCCAGGGTATCGATAATATTCTTGATCAAATCATGCGTCAGAGGCCGGGGCGGAACAAACCCGCTCAGTTTCATGCGAATGGAAGCCGCTTCGTTGATCCCGATAATGATCGGCAGAAGCTTGGTCCCGTCTTTTTCTTTCAAGACCACAATCTGCTCTTTTTTCTGTTCATCGATAATAATACGCGATAATTCTACCTGGACCATATTATTTTTTACTTAGCACATCCCTTAATTCTTTCATGAACTGATTTACATCCTTAAACTGCCGGTACACGCTGGCAAAGCGGACATAGGCAATCTCATCGATTTGTGAAAGTTTCTCGATCACCAGTTCTCCCACATGTTCGGCCGCAACCTCCTGGTCGAATTTCTTCTGGATGGAACTTTCCACCTCACTGACCAGTTGATCCAGACGTTCCATGCTGATCGGTCTTTTCTGACAGGCCCGCATCAGGCCGTTCAGTATTTTCTCCCGATTAAACGGTTCCCGCCGGCCGTCTTTTTTAACGACCATCAGCGGTACTTTCTCGATATATTCATACGTCGTAAATCTCTTACCGCAGCTGGTGCATTCCCGGCGGCGACGGATGGAAACCCCTTCCTGGGTTTCCCGCGAATCAATCACCTTATCGGAATTATTATGACAATAGGGACATTTCATATTTTTCCCTTCGGGAAATGATTACAGGATTAAAAAAGGATTCCAGTGATTTTCCTCATCACTGTAATCTCTCATATACTCACCGTAATCTCTGTTTGTATTTTTTCAGTTTTACCTTCGCTTCTTTTAAGAAACCCTTCGCCATATCATCAGGATAACTCTCACCGTAGACAACTTCTCTGATACCGGCATTGATGATCATTTTAGCACAAATACTGCAGGGCACACAAGTCACATACAGAACACTCCCCTCTACCGATACGCCATGCAGAGCCGCCTGCAGAAGCACATTCTGCTCGGCATGGAGGCCACGGCACAATTCATGCCGCTGACCGGAAGGAACAGAGAGTTGTTCTCTCAGACAACCGGCAACCTCACAATGTGATACACCTGAAGGCGCGCCGTTGTATCCGGTGGCAAGAATTCTGCGGTTTTTCACCAATACCGCGCCGACACGACGGCGCAGGCAGGTCGAACGCTGACTCACCAGAGAAGCGGCTTCCATGAAATACTCATCCCATGCCGGCCTTTTTTTCTTAGTTGTCATCTTGGTCTTCACAGACATTTTTCTCCATCAATCCATGGTTATTTCCGGATATAACGGAAAAGCGTCCACCAACTGAGCGACCGTCCGACGTACCTCATCCAGTTGTTCCTGATCGGCTTTGTGAGTTATTGCCTGGTCTATTGCCTGAGCCAGTTTCTCCATCTCTTCCTTCCCCATCCCCCGACTGGTAACCGCAGGGGTTCCGATACGTATACCACTTGTGACCAGCGGCGGCTGGGAATCGTAAGGAATAAGATTCTTATTCACCGTAATATTCACTTCTTCCAGAAGATGCGCGCATTCTTTCCCGGTAAGGCCTTTAGAACGCAGATCAACCAGAAACAGATGGGTATCGGTACCTCCGGAGACGATGCGCAGTCCTTTTTGAGATAAACAATCGGAAAAATGGATCGCGTTAGCGACAAGATTTTTCTGATACGTTTTAAATTCATCGGTTAATGACAATCCAAACCCGACTGCTTTAGCCGCAATGATATGCATAAGCGGCCCCCCCTGAATACCGGGGAATACGGCCGTATCGATCTTTTTGGCGAACTCTTTCCGGCAGAGAATAAATCCTCCCCGCGGTCCCCGCAGAGTCTTATGTGTAGTTGACGTTACAAACTCGGCGTATTCGACCGGATTACAATAGATACCTGCGGCAACCATGCCGGCAAAATGGGCCATATCCACCATAAGATACGCCCCGACTTTATCGGCAATTTCCCGGAACCGGGCAAAATCGATCGTCCGCGGATAGGCACTTGCTCCGGCAATAATCAATTTCGGTTTATGCGTAACTGCTAAGTGCAGAATTTCATCATAATCCAGCTGCTCACTTTCTTTATGCACTCCATAGGAAATCACATTATAAAATTTTCCGCTGAAATTCAAGGGATGACCGTGCGAAAGATGCCCGCCGCAGGCAAGGTCCATCGCCAGGATCGTCTCGCCTTGAGCCAGCATAGCCAGAAGCACCGCCATATTCGCCTGAGTTCCCGAATGAGGCTGAACATTGGCGTGTTCGGCGCCGAATAATTCCTTTACCCGGGCCCGGGCAAGATCTTCAGCTTCATCGATATACTGACATCCTCCATACCAGCGCGCTTTCGGGTATCCTTCAGCATATTTATTGGTCAAAGGTGATGCCGCCGCCTCAAGCACCGCCAGCGGGGCAAAGTTTTCACTGGCAATCAATTCAATCTGATTACGCTGCCGGCTGATTTCATGCCTGACGCTCTGATACACCTGGGAGTCTACTTTTTTGAGAATCTCATACATCTTCTTTCTCCTCTATCTTTTTTATTTTCCGCAGGCGGCGCAGATGCCGGCCTCCTTCAAAATCGGTCGTAAGCCATTTTTTTACGATCTTTCGTGCTTCTTCTCTCTTTAAGAACCCTGAAGCCAGAACGATGATATTACTGTTATTATGCTTACGGGTCAAAGCCGCAACCCTGACGCTTCCCACCAATGCCGCCCGGACTCCCTTAACCTTGTTTGCGGCGATTGAACTGCCCACTCCCGTATAACAGATCAACACGCCCCGTTCGACTTTCTTATCGCGTACTCCTTTGGCCAGAGCGTAGGAATAATCGGGATAATCGCAGGAATCCTGAGAATATGTCCCGTAATCAACGGTGACATGACCGTTCTGGGTAGCCCACTCCATAAGGAAATTCTTCAGATTAAATCCGCGATGATCACACGCAAAACCTATCTTCATAATAACCTTTCGAGTCACATGACACACGTCACACGACACACGTAAAGAAATCCTGTTTCTGTTTCCCTTTCGACGTGTGACCTTGTGACTATGTGACTTTGTGACGTGTTTACAGCCATTCTCTCAATTCGACGACGGCGGTTTTGATCAGCTCATAGACTTTTTGATACACCTGACGGGGCTGACCGATGGGGTCCTGAATGTCCACCTCCGGACTCTTGGGTAAAAACTTGCTTAAGGGAAAGACACGGGCCCCGACCGTAGGCTCCAACTTTAATACGTAATCCTTCTGACTGTTTTCCATAGTAAAAATAAGATCGGCCGAAAGAAGCGTCTCGCGGTCAAGCCGGCAGGACGAGTGGTCGACCGCGCCGATTTCTTCTTCATGAAACAGGATATCGAGCACCGAATCCGACGCTCCTCTTCCTTCGGAAGCAGCAACGCCACAAGAAATAATTTCATACCGGTCGGCAAGTTGAGGATCGTATTCGAATAAATACTTCTTAAGGAGGTATTCGGACAAAACCGAACGACAGGTGTTTCCCGTACAGACAAACACGAGACGTTTTTTGACGAACGTTTCCACGATTTCCCGCGTCGTAATCACCCCTTCCCGCAAGATTTTAAACGGATGATACGTAATATCAAGCACCGTTGACGGCTGACAATACCGGGAAACTCCACCATCAACAATCATATCTATCTGTTCATTGAACGAGCTTTCCACATCATCGGCACTGAAAGCTTCCTGCTGACCGGTCACATTGGCCGAGGGAAGATAAATCGGGTCGGTTAACCCAGAAAGAATCCGCTGCAGGATATCGTGAGCCGGGACTCGTACTCCCACCTTCTCATCCTTCTTATCATAAAATATCATCGTCAACGGCCCCGGCCAGAACCGTTCAATGAGGCGATACCCGTAAGGCGGTAACGTAGTAAAGATATTCAACGCCTGATCTACACTTCCCACCACAAGGGTAAACGGCTTACTCGTATCTCTCTGTTTTATCGTATACAATTTCTCAACCGCAGCCTTGTCCCGGGCCAGCGCTCCCAGCCCGTACACCGTCTCGGTAGGAAGAGCGACGATTCCACCGTGCAAAATCGTATCCTTAACTTCCTGAAAGGATGCCAGATCCGAACCCTGCGCGTTCAGCTGAACTCTTTTCATTTTTTGAATTTTTTCTCTACTTGCCCCAGAGGTTTCTCATATTCTTTGTATTGCCCGGCAAGAATACGTAACGCAAAAATAATTCCGTTAATGAACCCCTTTTTACCGATACCGGTACTGACCAGACCGATCCCCTTAGGCACCTCGGCAATAGAAAGAAGGCTTTCTATCCCGTTGAGAGGCCCCCCTTCAAGCGGCACACCGATGACCGGGACATTCACATAAGAAGCGACAACACCGGGCAATGCCGCTGAAAGACCGGCACAGGCAATAATTACTTCAACTCCCCGGCGTTTAGCGTATTTACAAAACGTCCTCAACTCATCGGGATGACGATGGGCGGAAATGACCTCTAACGTATAGGGAACCCGGGTACTTTTCAGAAGATCAAACCCGTCCTGTAATTTCGTTTTATCCGATTTACTGCCCAGAATTATTGCGATTTTTGCCTTCATAGTCCCCCCATTTTATACTGGTCTTTTCGAAATTGCAACCCTCAAGGCCCTCTACCGTGAGAGTAATTTTAAGCCCTTATCGCCGATATCATGCCGGAAATGCATCCCTTCAAAGCCGATTCGATCAACCCCCTCATACGCTCTTTCTTTAGACTGAGCCAGCGTATCCCCCAGAGCCACGACGTTCAAAACCCTCCCGCCTGAGGTAACGATGTCTCCGGTATCAGAACGTGTGGTACCTGCATGAAATACGTACGTATCCTTTTGAGAATCAATCCGTTCCAGCCCGGTTATGACGTTGCCTTTCTGGTAGGCTGCGGGATACCCGCCGGAGGCAAGTACCACCGCGATACAATACCGCGGATCCCAGAGGAGTTCGGTTTCTGCCAATCTTTCTTCGGCAGACTTGATCATTACTTCCAGCAGGTCTGATTTCAGTTTCGGTACAACTACCTGAGTTTCGGGATCCCCGAACCGGACATTGAACTCAAGAACATAGGGAATCCCGTCTTGAATCATCAACCCGGCATAGAGCACCCCTTTATACTTCTTACCCTGCCGCCTTAATCCTCCGATAAGCGGTGCGAAAATCTCGTTGATGATTTTTTCATACATCGCCTCACTCACGACCGGAGCCGGGGCATACGCCCCCATCCCGCCGGTATTGGGCCCCTGGTCCTGATCGAATACCCGTTTATGATCCTGTGATGCCACAAGCGGCAAAATTGTTTCTCCGTCGGTGATAACCAGGATCGATGCTTCTTCGCCGCTGAGCATCTCCTCAATCACAATCCGATTACCGGCCGGACCGAATTGTTTTTTTCGCATAATCATATCGATCGCTTTTTGAGTTTCATCGCGGCTTTTAGCGATAATCACTCCTTTACCGGCAGCCAGTCCGTCGGCTTTGATCACGACCGGCATCGGTATCGTATTGATGTATGAAGACGCCGCATCGGCATCATCGAACACGGTAAAATCCGCGGTAGGAATGCTGAATTCCCTTAACAATTCTTTCGTGTAAATCTTACTGCCTTCAAGCTGAGCCAGTTCTTTTGATGGCCCGAAAACAGAAATCCCCTCGGTCTCAAACAGATCAACGATCCCCTCGACTAACGGAACTTCCGGGCCGACGATGACAAAATCGATTTTTTCTTTTTGCGCGAAAGACAATAACGCATTCATATCATGCGCTTGGATCGCGACATTTTCCCCCACCTGGCTTGTTCCGCCGTTTCCGGGTGCACAGTATATATTCTGGGCAAGGGCAGACTGGGCAATTTTCCACGCCAGACAATGTTCCCGGCCGCCGGAACCGATAATTAAGACTTTTTTACCCATACAATTTTATTCGTTTTCGCTGAAGATTTCCCGATCGTTCCGATCACATACGTTTTACAGAACTTCTCCATCACCCTCCGGCAGCGAGACACCGCGTCCTTTTTCACCACCATGACCATTCCGATCCCCATATTGAACACCGAATACATCTCTTTTTCCCTGATATTGCCTTTTTTCTGAATACGACGGAATATCTCCGGTACCGGCCAAGCGCTCTTATTCAGTTCCATCCGGTAGCCTGAGGGGATAATTTTTGTCGCTTTGGTATAAAACGCGCCGCCGGTTACATGCGCAATCCCTTTAACTCCATGCGGCTTACCCCTGGCGGCCGATAATACCGAAAGGACCGGTTTTACGTAAATCCTTGTAGGCGCAAGGATCTGGCGCGCGTATTTTTTCATCTCAAGGTTTGAGAACACTCCTCTGACCAGAGAGTAGCCGTTAGAATGGATCCCTCCTGAAGCAAGTCCGATAACGACATCTCCGGAGGTAATTTTCTTTCCGTCGATGATACGCTTCTTATCCACGATCCCCACGGCGAACCCGGCGAGATCATATTCCCCCGGCTTATACATATCCGGCATTTCCGCGGTTTCCCCGCCTGAGAGCGAACAACCGGAATCTGTTAAGCCCTTTTTGATCCCCCGCATAATATCACGTAAACAGCGGATATCCATTTTCCCGCAGGCAATATAATCCAGAAAGAAAAGAGGACGGGCTCCGATAGAGACGATATCATTGGTATTCATCGCCACAAGATCGATCCCCACGGTATGATGGATCCCCAGTTTCTGCGCGATCAACAATTTAGTTCCCACTCCGTCGGCTGAAGACACCAGATACGGATCCTTACAGGTACGCACAAAGGGAGCCAGGGGAAAAAGTGAACCAAACGCCGCGACCGTTTGTTTACCTTGTGAGGGGAACATCCGTTTCAGGACAGATACGAAACGTTCACCTTGCGAGATATTCACGCCGCATGATGTATAGGTTATGCGTTTCATGACTTTTTATTTGAAATATTCCACGGCATTTTCCAATATCCTGCGGCCAAAGGGGATTCCCCTTTCCTTACCGTGCCAGAACGGATAATGATGCTGGTGAAAACATCTCTCCGGATGCGGCATAAGCCCCAGGATTCTACCGGTCTTATCGGTAATACCGGCAATATGATCCAAGGATCCGTTCGGGTTTTGGGGATAACCGGCATTATTGCCCTGCGCATCGGCATACTGTAACGCCGCCTGCCGCTGAGTCTTCATTGTATCCAAAATATCATCCTTTGCAAAGAACTTCCCCTCCCCGTGGGCAACAGGGAGCTGAATGACGGGGGGAAGTTTTTGAAGCCAGATCTTGCGAGCCGGATGGTCGGGATCCTGAGGAACGCGCAGATATACCCAGCGGTCTTCGAATCTTCCGGAATCATTGTCAGTCAACGTCACTTTCTGGATAAAATCAGCGTCGGGAAGAATCCCCGTTTTCACCAGGACCTGGAATCCGTTACAGATTCCGATCATCAATCCTCCCCCGGCTAAAAAAACCTGCAGCTGATCCTTAAACCATAACAAGAGTTCCAGAGAAAAAATCTTTCCCGCCCCCAGGTCATCTCCGTAACTGAATCCCCCCGGCACGCAGATAATCTGATACCCGCGAAGGGTTCTTTTCTCCTTCAGCGTATTGATATGCAAACGCTGACAATCGGCGCCAAGGGCCCCGAAGGCGGATTCAGTCTCCCGGTCACAATTAATTCCCGCTGTTCTTAATACCAGCACCTTAATGCTCATATCCGAAACTCCGCAAACGCCTCTAACCAGCTTTTCCTTAAGTCTCTGACCCCGCAGGTAACAACCGGGTCCCCGCCGGTGCCGTAGATAGTAACCTGCTCACCTTCGGAGACACATCCTATCAGTCCGTACGGCGTATCTCCCATCATGTTCTCAAACCTTTGCTTTTCTTCCTTTCTTACCTCGATAATAAATCGGGACGGGGATTCGGAAAACAAAAGTTCATAGTCAAGTATCTCGCCACCTTTAGGCATCTCCTTCAGGAACACATCGGCACCGTGTCCGGACCCCATACACATCTCGGCCACCGCCACCGCCATCCCGCCTTCGGAACAATCGTGACAGGCGCAAACCGGTCCGGATGAGATCGCCTCACTTACCTTCATAAATACCGAGTACGCACTCGTCTCCACCTTAGGTACCACCCCGCCGGTTACGCCTTGAGCGCGAAAATATTCCGATGCCCCCATATGAGATGTAGTCTTGCCTACCAGATAAATCAGGTTGGAGCCTGCGGTAAAATGACTTGGGATCGTCTTTCGCCAATCGTCGATAACCGATACCGCTGAGATAAGGAGTGTTCCGGGTATAGAAATACGTTTTCCCTCGACAATATATTCATTATATAGACTGTCTTTACCGGAAATAAAGGGAGTCTTGAATTGTGTGGCGAAATCATAGCAGGCTTCGCTGGCCCGTACCAGCCCGGCAAGAACCTTTTCATCGGTAGGCGCCCCCCAACTGAAATTATCCAGGAGGAACGTGGTTGAGAGGTTCCCACCGGAGGCAATGATATTACGCAGCGCCTCATCAATAGCCAGCGCTGCCATCCAGTACGGATCGATATCGGAATAGAACGGATTGATTCCCAATCCGATCAGGACACCCTTCTCACTGTTCAGGTCAGGTCGCACGCAACTGGCATCGCCGACGGCCACGGTCTGATCCTGCATAAATGGTTTGAGGACCGACCCGCCCTGGACCTCATGATCATATTCGGTAATAATCCAGTCTTTGGGAGCGATATTAGGCGAGGAAAGCAATGTCTTCAGGTCACCGGTGTAATCGCTACGCTCCGAGATCTTTATATCCTTCTCTACCGGCGCGATCCATTCGGCTTTCTTCTTCAACCGCGGTATTTCAAATAAAAAATCAAGATCAAGGCAACACACCGGCTGACCCTCGTAAAAAAGGCTCAGTTTCTTATCTGAGGTCACCTCTCCGATCACGGTATACTCGACCTCTTCCTCCTCGAATATCTTCTTTATGTGAGCGAGCTTATTTTTTTGCGTAAAGAAAACCATCCGCTCCTGAGACTCGGAAATCCATATCTCGGTATACGTTAATCCGGCGTACTTCGAAGGCACCTTCTCCAGGTCGACTCTCACGCCGTGACCTTGAGCCAGTTCGGTTACCGCGCTGCTTAAGCCTCCCGCGCCGCAATCGGTAATGGCGGTAAACAGATTATCTTTTTGCGCCCGCAAGATCGCTTCGGTAAGCTTTTTTTCCTCAATCGGATTACCGATCTGTACCGCCTGAGTCAGAGTAATCGTCGTCTCATCCAGTTCCGTGGAAGAAAATGTCGCCCCATGGATACCGTCCCGTCCGGTCTTGGCCCCACAGACAATGACCACATCACCGGGATGCGCCTCTTTAAACGCTTTATCATGGGGCAGAATGCCCAGAGTACCGCAATACACCAGAGGATTTCCCAGGAACCGCTTATCGAACATGACCGCCCCGGCTACGGTGGGAATCCCCATGCGATTGCCGTAATCACGCACGCCGCGAACGACCCCCTTGATCACCCGGCGCGGATGGAGTAACCCCTTAGGGACTTCATCGTAGGCCATCTGCCACGGCGAAAAACAAAAAACATCGATCGACGCGACCGGACGGGCCGCGCATCCGGTACCTAAAATATCCCTGATGACGCCGCCGATACCGGTGGAAGCGCCGCCGTAAGGTTCAAGGCTTGAGGGATGGTTATGCGTCTCCACCTTAAAACAAAGATGAAAATCGTCATTAAACCGCACCACACCTGAATTATCTTCGAATACCGAGATGCAATCCTGCGAAGCGATTTCTTTCGTCGCTTTCATCACGGTTTCTTTAAGCAGGTTATTAATCGTTTTCTCTTCGATGACGTTTCCCTCCTGATCTTTGCCGGTATAGTCGATCCTGCCGCGAAACGTCTTATGAGCGCAGTGTTCCGACCAGGTCTGAGCGATAGTCTCCAACTCACAATCGGTAGGGGAACGTTTGAGCCGACAGAAATAATCCTGGATGATCTTCATTTCATCAAGCGACAAAGAAAGACAACCCCGGCGGGATATCTCCTGAAGTTTCTCATCGGACGCGTTTTCTAACGGGATTGTTTGTAAAGAAAACTCATATTTTTTACCGCTGAAAGCCTCAAGGGTAGAGAGATCTTTGACTTTTTCATAGGCGACGATATGTTCGATCAACGGATTATATAACAGCTTTTCGGCAATCAGGCGGATCTCGTCCTCGCGTAAGCCGGAAAAGGTATATGCCCGCGCCGTACAGACACCTTCGGCGCCGAAAGAGATATCCCCGAGCGCTTTCTGAAACGAAAGAGCTACCGGGTCACATACTCCGGGATTATAGGTAATCAGGATATCACCGGGGGCGGGTTCGCGAGGGAAAAACCCCTGACTGACGGTAAACTCCTCGAGGACCGGATCGATCAGCAGCCGACGGGCGACGTCGGTAATATCTGAAGATGCGGCATCGGACTCGATATAATATACTTTATGCGAAGCAACATCGCACTCTTTCTTAATCCCAAGGTCTTTAATGTGCGAACGGACTCCGTTATCACTCGACCGCGTGTAAGAAAAAACATCGATTCGCCAGATCATGCAGGATAGGTCGGTTTAACTTACAGGAACACACGTTTGTAGATTTTATCTATATTGGCAAGATATTCGTAAGGGTTAAAAATATCTTCCAGCTCTTGTTTCGAACAATACTTTTTAATACGGGGATCTTTAACGATCTCTTTCTTGAAATCCGAATTATTATTGATGACACGAAGCGAAATGCTCTGTACGATATCATAGCCTTTAATCCGCGAAACTCCCTTCTGCATCAGGGTAAGGAGCACCTTCTGGGAATAAATCAATCCACGGTTCAATTCGATATTTTTCATCATATTGCGTGAATTAACGTTTAAATTCTTCACCAGCTCGACGCATTTGCCCAGCATATAGGTAACCGCGATCGTCGCATCGGGAATGATAACACGTTCGGCCGAAGAATGAGAAATATCACGTTCATGCCAGAGGTTGATATTTTCATAGGCCACCATCATATTCCCGCGTATCAGCCGGGCCAACCCGCTCATCCGTTCACAAATGATCGGATTCTGCTTGTGAGGCATGGCACTCGATCCTTTTTGCCCTTTATAAAACGGTTCTTTGGCCTCCCCTACTTCGGTACGATGAAGGTGGCGAATCTCGGTCGTAAACCGCTCCATAGTCGAAGCCAGAAGCGCCAGCAGCGAAAGATAATAAGCGTACCTTTCCCGCGAGACAACCTGGGTGGATATCGGCGCCGCGCCGATGCCCAGTTTTTTACAGATATATTCCTCTATATTCGGCTCAAGATAGGCGAATGTACCGACAGCCCCGGAAATCTTTCCCGAAGCGATCCGGCCGATCGTTTCTTTCAGAAGCCGGTAACTGCGGTCGAGCTCGTCATAAAACGAAACGAATTTCAGGCCGAAACTGTAGATTTCAGCGTGTACCCCGTGGGTCCGGGCCACACATAAGGTATCTTTATACTTCAAAGCCTGTTTTTTAACCGCTTTGAGCAATTTCTCGGTAGCGGCAAGGATGATCTCCGTTGCGTCCTTCACCTGCCAGGCAAGCGTCGTATCGAGAAGATCACTTGAGGTAAGTCCCCAATGTAAATACTGGGCATCTTTACCTAAAGAGGCCGATAGATTTTTCAAAAACGCGATAATGTCATGGTGGGTAGATTTTTCGATCTCGGCGATTTTTTGCGCCGATATTTTTGCTTTTTTACGTATGCGGGCGGAAGTGCCGCGGGGAATCTTCTTTTTCTTCTCCAACGCTTCACATAGCAGGATTTCAATCTCGAGGAACCGGCGGAATTTCTCCTGATCGGTCCATATCTTACCTATCGTGGGTGGAGTATATCGTTCAATCATAGGAACACATATCTTATCAGATGGGCCCGAGAGCGTCAATCGATTTTGGCAAGGACGAAGCCAAAGAAAGAGCTAATAATTATGGGATATTTTTGAGATCGCGCGTCGTATATGTTCGATACGATCCCGGGTGCGGGGATGGCTGCTCAAAAAAACAAACGGATGATCTCCTCCGGCTTCCTGTTCGAGTTTTTGCATTAATGATATTCCGGCCTCAGGAGTAAATCCGCCGCGGTCGGTATAGCGTACCGCAAGCGTATCGGCCAGATATTCATCCTGCCGGGAATACCCTTTGGCTACGACATTATACACAATTCCCAACGCCCGCTGCATCGACTGAGCGTTATTACTCCCCAAGGCAAGATTCAGGATGAGATTGACTCCCAGCGCCGCCTGCAGACGTTTCAGCGAATGACGGGCGCT
This sequence comes from uncultured Planctomycetia bacterium, assembly GCA_964483625.1. Lineage (GTDB taxonomy): Bacteria > Omnitrophota > Gorgyraeia > Duberdicusellales > 4484-171 > JAFGQU01. Next base: position 18,585 of record CAZABB010000004.1, read on the forward strand.
GATATGACCGATCTCATGCGCCAGCACAAAGGCAAGTTCCTGCCGGTCGGTCTTATCGATCAGACCTTTGTGTACAAAAATATGGCCGCCGGGCAGGGCAAAGGCATTCATCTCCTTATTCTCGATAACGTAAAAATGATAGGAAATATCCGGACGGTCCGAAACCGAGGCGAGATTCTCCCCGATCCTCCGCACATCCCCGGCAACGGCCTCATCGACAACCAGTTTATTTTCTTTGATAATCTTTGCCGCCAGATTATTTCCCATGGCGATCTCGGTTTCCTGATCGATAAAGTAGACCTCATTACGCTGTGTCGCCGGATTATACAGCGTCACGCACGCACTTGTCAGAACAAGCCCCAGCGCACAAACAATACGAAAAACCACGCGTATGAGTTTATTTTTAGAATCCATATCTTTATTCCCCGATGCACCGAAGGACGATCGTTCCCTATCGGTCACTCGGACGAAGGACGAAGCAATCGTCCAAACGAGCAACGCGAGTGGTCGCCCCAGCGAGCTGGACGAGCGGACGTCCCTCGTCTTATCGTCATACTAATGAAGCACCAGTATTTCTTCCGGCGTATTGACGATCATCTCCGGCCCGTTATACTCACGGATCCTGGCGGTCACCTCCACCGTCCTGCCCGGGTAGAAATCCACCGGATCGATATCCTGATCATAAAAATACCGCAGAGAATTGCGAAAAATAACAACCGTAAAATCCGTACGCCAGTCGGAGCCAAAATTCAGATAGACCACTTTCTCCGACTGATGGGTCTTGATAACCTTCCCTCGTACCGTACGAATGTGTCCGATCCAACGTGCCGCCTCTCCGACGCCGATAACTTCATACGCTCCCCAGAGGCCCCGGGCATTCCGCCGGGCTTCCCGTTGCGCGGCGAGGAAGGTGTCGACATATTTAATATTCGGCGGATACGTATACAACACCGCATACCCTTGCTTCAACAATTGTTCATTCACGAAGGTATCGTCACAGAAAACGTACCCCAGAAGCCGGCCGTAGATATCTCTCGTCTCCAAATCAAACTCAACCCGTACGTATTTACCTTCAACCAGCCGGCGATTGAACTCTTTCGCCGGAAGAGCGAACCCGGCCGGTGACTCAATCCATTCATCACCGGAACGCATCCGGATTTCGGGGGTATCCAGCCCGATATACCGGACGGTACGGCCGTTCTCAAGAAGCACGGTATCCCCGTCAATAGCTTCTGTTACCTTAATATGCGAATAATCGGCTTCACTGCATCCGGCAAGAATACAACAGGCGAGAATCAGTTTCTTGACCACGTATGACCCGCTATTTGTTCTTATTCCAATTCCATTTCCAATTCACGAATAATCCGGAAGAAGACTTTCTGCGCGTAGGAAGGCTGCGGAATAAGATATTTGCGGGCGGCAACTTTTAGACGTTGTTCCTCGACGCCCAGGCTGTCGATCTTGAGTGTCACATCGATGTCGGAATCTTTTATTTTGATCGTACCCTTTGATTCATCGGCTTCCAGAATATTGTACTCGGGAGACGTCACCGTATCCAGCGATACATCCCAGAGGGTACGGTAATCGGTACTAATGGTCCCCATCGCGTAATCGTTACTTAACATATACCCGGTAACCAGTCCCGCGCCTAATATAAGCGGAACGCATCCGGTTACCAGCACAGCCATGATCACCAACACGCTCGAAATTTTCATCCTGCCTCCCCTGCTTTGTATATTTTTCCCTTCATATCGACTGCCTTTTTTATTATATCAACCGTTTTTTTTACTGGCAAGCTGTTATCCGCCTTTTTCCGAAGAACCGGCCGGCAAAACGATATCTTTATCGCGCAAATCGTTTTTCAACCGTTTTAGGCTCTCAAACCGGATCGCGCAGAACCCCAGAGCGCCGGCGGCGGCAATAAGGTCCTGACGGTCGTCGATATACACGATATCCTCACGGGGAACGTCACAAAGATTCTGAAGCGTCTGGTATATTTTCTCCTCCGGCTTTACCGATCTTTCCCGGAAAGAAAGGACAAGCCCCCGGAAATAATCAAAGACATACCGGTACTTCTCAAACAGATAGTGGAAATGCAGATCGCTGATATTAGAGATCATATACGCCGGGTACATCCGGCTGACTTCATAGGCAAAGCGAATCATATCCTCTTTCGGAGAAAACATCCCGCACCAGGCCTGTTCAAACGCCTGATACGTCACGCTCAGCGCAAAGCGATCGGAGAATTTCCGATAGAATTCCCGATTGGTAATCAGGCCCTTCTCGTACTCAACGCCGAAATGTTCATAATAGATCGCCTCAAGGACCTTCTCCTGGGACAGTTTGTCTTTACTACCCAGTTTTTCGAGCGCGATTCTGATATCAAAATCGAAAAGGACCCGACCTAAATCAAAAGCAAATACCTTTCTATTCATTCTTCTTCTCCGTTATCCCGTTGGCCCGTGCTCGCGTTGCCCATTTGGGGCTTCCCGTTCTTTTCTAACGGGCTCAACGGGTAGACGGGTAAACGGGCTAATTTATATTGACTATTTTACGTGTGTCTATATGCTGTCGACCATAGACTAAAGACTGTTTTCCGTCTAATCGCTATCCGCTCACCGCTGTCCGCTATTTATGAAAATTACGAGCGGTTTCAATCAGGCTTTCTCGCGCGGTAAAAGGAGCATTGAACCCCAAAGAGCGTATTCTGTCAAGACAATAGCAGCGTGGCTTGAGCAAAAGAGACCGTTTACGTTTAACGAGCGGAATCACATCCAGGGCCCGGGTGATACTGCGCGGCACTCGCCAGGGAACTCCTACCCCCAAGCCTTCACAGAGAAAACCAACTACTTCTTTATACGAAAACACATCCTCATCAGCGATGAAATACGTATCACGTAACAATTCCTCACCCTCTAGAGCATAGAGCATACCGGCGACAACGTTTTCGACATAAGCGACATGAAAGGCCTGATTCCCTCCATTTAAAAACGGCAGAACACGCCATCGTAGCAATTTTAATAACAGACCTAATAAATGAGGTTCGTCCTCACCGTATACCATCGGCGGACGAAGAATGACCGCGAACAACCCTTTCTCTCGATACCCCCGTACGATCTTCTCGGCTTCTATTTTTGAAAAACCGTAGGGATTGGTCGCTTTATACGGCATATCTTCGGTCAGAGGAACCCGATCATGACCGCTTACCACCGCCACCGAACTGGTATAGATCAGCCGGGATACGCCGCGACGCAAAGCAAATTCACAGACGTTTTCTGTCCCACGCACATTTGTATCATAAAGAACCTCCTCCGGTTTGTTATCCACGTACGCGGCGCAGTGATAGACGATATCCAGATGAGGAAGGCGAAGATTATGCAGTGATTCCGGAGAGGTTATATCGGCGGGAAGATACCGGACCCCTGAAGGATCCTTTACGGCAGCTTTTTTGGCTTTCCGGGTAAGTCCAAAAACCGTATGTTCACCGTTGACGATGAGATGCCGTATCAGGTGGCGGCCGATAAATCCGGTCGCTCCGGTAACAAGAATATTCATGACAGAGACCTGATCTTCTCCTGACGCTCGGCGAGTATCTGCTCAATCTGTTCGGTATCCCCGGCGGATATCTCCCAGCCGAGGCTTCGCGAGTTCTCTTGAAGCTGAGCGCGGGTACGCGCTCCCACCAGGACCGACGTAATCTGAGGCTGATGAGCCGTCCAGTTAATCACCAACTGGGTAAGAGATACGCAATAGTTCTGAGCCATTGCTTTAAGCCGCGTCAGAACCTCCTTATTGATCGAGAATAACGGCATGTGAAGATCCTTATGCCGCCGCCGGCAGAGATCATCGGGAACCGGGACGTCATCAAAGAAAAATTTCCCGGTGAGAATACCCGAATGGAGCGGGATATACCCTAAAATAGCGATATTGTGCCGGGCACAAAAGGGAACAATTTCCTCCTCAATTTCCCGCCGGAACATATTATAGGGTGGCTGCAGTGTATGTAACGGCGCGTATTTTAAAAATTCTTCCATCTGAGAAACCGAATAATTACTCACACCAATAGCCTTGACAATCTCTTTCTGATAGAACTCATGCATCAGGGCAGCTGATTTCCCGATAGGAACATCCGGATCGGGCCAGTGTATCTGATAGATATCGAAATAATCGGTAGAAAGACGGCGGCGTGATTCATCGAGCTCAGCACGCATGCGTTTCTCGCTTAAATCATGAATGATCCGCGGCCCGTCCCAGGTCAATCCCAGCTTTGTCGCCAGAAGCGCCTTCTCTCTCAATTTCCGTTTACGCAAAAAGTTCCCGATCACCGTCTCCGATCTTCCCCTCCCGTATACCGGAGCGGTATCAATAAGCGTAACGCCGCCGGTCAACGCGGCATCGATCACCTCAACCGAATCATGATCGTTTTGCGCCCCCCACCAGACATCGCCGCCGAAGGCCCAGGATCCCAGGGCGATCTTTGACACGGGAAGAGGCAGTTGTTCGATACGGGAATATTCCATATGATCAAAGATTGGTCACGGATATCGGTTACGGTTTCCAACAACAAATAGCACAAATTACTCGAATGGGTATCTCAAAATATCTTAACCACAGAGCTCACGGAGTTCACCGAGAGGATACAGAGGATATTTGGTTTCGTGCTTCTGACCCATTTAAAGCGCAGTGTTTTGCAAAGACACCCCATCGATGCTCGATGGGCGGAAACCAAATATCTCTAGTTTAAAAACTCTCATCTTTCCTCAGTGTTCTCGGTATCCTCGGTGGTTGATGTATTCGGATACCTTTATTCGTGAATTTCGTGTTATTCGTTGTAAAAAGCATTTTCTTGTACGGTTATTTTTACCGGAACGTCTGCCGTTAACCGATTGACGAAACGGGCATCCCCGATGGAACAATCGGGACACGCGTTACCGTTTACCGAATGACGAATAATACTGTTTGGGCGTTATCCTAAAAATAAAGATCTCGTTCGCCGCTCTTTACCCTCCCGTAATACTCTATCAACTGAGGATAGACCTCGGGTATGACTCTTTTCGTTTCAGCCAGCTCCTGTTCAATAATCTTCTCTCCCGCGGATTTGGTCTCAGCGGAAGCGAAATCATCGAGCCATTCCCGGAAAGTAAGGATCGCGTTTAATTTACAAAATTGCCCCTCCTTACCGGTCTTTAAGAGTTCCATGATGCATTCGCCGGTCCGGCCGCAGCGATATCCCGCGGTGCAGAACGACGTGATATACCCGTCCCGGGCGAGTTCTGCGATCACCTCATCCAGACTGCGCGTATCACCGAGTAAAAACTGCTGACGGGAACCCTCCTGCTGGCGGGAGGCGTCACTGTAGGCTCCGATACCGATACGGGTTGAAGCATCGATCTGCGTAACCCCCAAAGGAAGTGTCTGACGGCGCATCGCGGCGGTCTCCCGCGCCGTTAAAATCATTCCGGTATAGGGAATAGCCAGGCGTAATACCGTAATAAGTTTTTTAAAATCTTCATCACTCACTTTATATTTACTCTCAAGAGTAAACGGCGTATGCGATGCCTCCTCCAGCCTGGGAAACGATACCGTATGCGGCCCCACCCCGCAATGAGCTTCCAGAGCCCGCGCGTGACTCACCAGGCCCATCACCTCGAATTTCCAGTCGTATAAACCGAACAGAGCACCGATACCCACGTCATCGATTCCCGCCTCAAGGGCCCGGTGCATACAGAAAAGACGCCAGTGGTAATCTCCTTTGATCGTGCCGCGGGGATGAAGCCCGCGGTACGTATCATGATGGTATGTTTCCTGGAATACCTGATACGTCCCGATGCCGACCTCTTTCAACCGCCGTAACGATTCAACTTCCAACGGCGGCGCGTTTACATTTACCCGGCGGATCTGTCCTGTTCCGTTTTTCGTTTTTACCACAACCTCATAAATCGCCCGGATACTATCGACCATGTAATCGATATCGGTTGCCGGATGCTCCCCGTAGACAACGATAAGCCGTTTATGTCCGATGGTGCCTGCGAGTACCTCGATTTCCCGTTTGATCTCATCGGGAGAAAGCATTCTGCGGCGGGCATTGAGATTATCGCTGCGGAAACCGCAATACAGACAATTGTTCACGCATAGATTAGACAGATACAGCGGCGCGAAGGTAACGATACGGTTATCATAGACTTTTTTCTTCACCCTCACCGCCGCCTCTCTCATCTGGCTGAGCAGATCGGGATCGGTTACGTTCAGAAGCGCCGCGGTTTCTTCTCCGGTCAGGGGCTGGACGGCCAATGACTTTTTTAAAATATCTCTCACGTACGCCGCCTCGGGCGATTGTTGGGCCCTCAACGCGGTAAATATTTTCTCCTCATCGATAAAATCTTTTTCCCGGTGAAGATATTTCTCTACCTGATCGCCGCGCACGCGGTTTTTTATCCAGTCGTCCATATGTTTTCTCTCATGCGCCGTTGCCATGTTTCACCTTTTTCCGGGAAGTATTATTTTTTGTCCGGGACTTCCCCGTCGCGTTAACAAAATAAATAAGGTTTTCCAGTTCCGAACGAAGATCGACATTATTAATAATCGTGTCGGCGTCGGACCGCAGACGGATCGGCGCGAAATTCAGCACACCTTTTATCCCGGCCTCAACCAGAAGATCCATTACCCGCTGCGCGGCGTTATCGGGTACGGCGATAATTCCTATCTCTACCCCGTTCTTTTTCACGTAAGGTTTCAGCTTTTCGAGACCGTAGATCGGCACATCGACCTCATCGGGACGCCGGGAACTGTTTACATCGAAAGCCGCGACGACTTTTATCCCGTCCTGTTCGAACCCTTTATAATTGATCAATGCCTTCCCGATTTTCCCCGCTCCCACAATAATTACCCGCTGGATCCGGTCTTTGCCCAGGATATCATTCAGCCTTTCCAGCAGGGACTCTATTTGATATCCTCCTTTTTTATTACCGGAAATCCCGAATATGGAAAAATCCTTACGTACCTGAGCCGACGACACTCCCGTAGCGTCAGCCAGGTTATCGGAAAAGACCTTGATAAACCCCAATGTTTTAAACCGCTTAAGCGCGTGGCGGTAATTGGAAAGCCGTATAATATAATTTTTATTTACCATCATCCTCTCTTTTTTTTCTAAAGAAAAACAAGTGTACCATATTTGACCGGTATGTCAAGATTTTGTGACTTTTTTCACAAAATGCTGTGATACATGCCGGATCAATTAAATCCCCAGATCAGTAGGAGCCCTTCCCAGAGATTTAAGCAGACCGATCGTTTCGGCTATCTGGTCAGGTATGGATTGCGACTGATGAGCCCGCCCGGGATAAATCGCATAGAGATCCCGATACTCCCGCGGCGTTACGTTCAGCATAACCGAATTGGCGCCGGAAAACAGGCCCTGCCGGCGAGCCTCTGAATCCAGTGTTTCAAAAGCGGTCGTAACCAGGATTTTGCCCTGCGAAGGGTCAACCAACCGAATAAGCGCGATGACCATCTTCATATATTCGGACGATACCGAATGATGCCCCTCAAGCGGTGTGCCGGCGACGGGAATAAACGGACCGAACGAATACATCTCAGCCTTAAGTTCTCTGGCCAGAAGGATATCGTTGATAATATCTGCCGACGTCTGGCCGGGTAACCCGATCAGGCCGCCAGTTGCCACCAGGTATCCCGTCTGGTATGCCGTCCGGATAAGATCGATGCGGGCCCCAAGGGAACCGTGCGGATGCAATTGCTGGTATAATTTTTCCCGGGACGTCTCAAACCGCAACAGTATACCTCTGGCGCCGGCTTGATAATAACGCGTCAGATCCTCGCGGGAAATTTCGCCGAAACTGATAAAAACCAGCGCCCCCAACTGGTAGCGTATCTTTCTAATCACCTCCGCCAGCTCATCGCTGCGATAACCGCAATCCTCCCCGCTTTGCAGCACCAACGCTTTAAACCCGTACTCGGTCACCGCCGCCTTCGCCGCCGCGAATATTTCTTCACCGTCCATATGATACCGGACAAGACCGGACACAGAGGTGGAAATACCGCAATAATGGCATTCTCTGGCGCAGCGGTTGGATATCTCGATAATACCGTGGACACAACAGGCGTTCTTATGATATTTCTGTCTTAAAAAATTAGCGTTCTTACCGACAAATTCACGTTCGGCGGGATTCTCCAGACAAAGCAGATACTCCAGACTCTCTTTATCCAGACCGAACCCGTGGTTAACCTTATCCAGCAGGTTTAATACCCGCGGCGATGCGTTCTGCTCCTGGAGGTCCAGCCGGGATAACTCCAGGTCAACCTCCTGCAGGTCAAAAAACGTTTCCTTCCACGTCGCCAGGATACTTTCGGCTTCATCGGACGCGATCTTCTGAATTGCATATCCGCCCTGAGCGTAAATATAATCCCCGACGCGAAGATCGTCGAATTCATTATACGCACGGCGTTCTTCGCCGAAATAATCGACGATCACGAATTTATCCTCGAATCGTTTTACTTTTCCCGGGATCGCGTAACACATTCGTCGCTTCGCTCCTTTACACTGATGATCACAGATTCCAAACTGATGCTCGCAGATAATTGATCAGTGGTTTAATCCATATCGAAAGACACCAGTCTCAGTTCACGCGCCGGGCTCTTCTCGATCACAAGTGCCGCCCCCTCAAGAACGGTACCGGGAGATTTTTCCTTGAAGAAGAGCCTGAGCACTTCTTCGTTGATTTCGGTGAATTCTCCCATTTTAAGATACACTTTGGTAATCTTAGCCGCTTTGTTACCGCGGGCGTGATAGAGAATGTCTTCGAAGAGATCTTTCACTAAATGCATTTCATGCATGAGAAAACTCCTTTCTGATAATCTCAATGATTCTATCGGCCGTTTCTTTTACTGCCGCCGATAATCCTTCTTTAAGGTCTACCGATCCCGGCTGAATACCCAGAAATTCCACATCGCCCCCCGTATCTTCGGCAATAAGCCGGGCAATAACTTTGAGTGAGATCATATGGGTACTTAACGCCGTCTCCGGGATTATTTCCTGATCGACCAGCCGCGCCTGACCGGCCGGGAGGCCGAAATCAGCCGCGTCAATGATCAGAATCCGCGCGGGCTTTACCGCGGCAACCTCATCGATGATATTTTCCGGGTTCTGCCCGGCATCGATCACCGTAAGCTGCCCGGTATTTTCAAGCTCGGCGGCGATATAGGGACCGACGCCGTCGTCGGAACGCAAACTGTTTCCTACAGTAATACATACGGTATGTCCTCCGGGGTGAAAAGAAAGCGCGTTGATTACATCAGCGGTTAACGAACTTGACATTGAGAAAATGCGCCGAACATGATATGCAGGGATCGTATGCCCGTACCAGCATCTCCATCGTCAGGGTGATTTCTTCATCGGACTTATCGAGGATTTCCGGCACCAGTTTTTTCATATCCTGTTCGATACTGTTGACATTCTGCGAGGTAGGGATAATACAGTTGGCATTGACGATCTTCCCCTTATCATCGACCTCGTAGTTATGGAAGAGAAGTCCCCGCGGCACCTCCACCGCGCCCACGCCGTTACCGGCTTTGACTGCAATGGTATTGTTTTCGTTTAAGCCGACGACGATCTCTTCATCCCGGTTCACTCCCTTGTTTTTGAAATGTTCGAGGATGGCGATGGATTCTTCAAGGCTGTGCACACATTCAACCAGCTGAGCCGCGGTATTGAGAAAAGAATTGTAGCAGATTTTATTCAATCCGAGAAAATCGGCGACGGCCTTGGCTTTCGGATGCAGTTTTTTATAATTTAAATTCACCCGCGCCAGAGCCCCGACCATATACGACTGGCGGTTCCATTTAGCGTGTTTGGCCGAAGAATGCGGCATGACGAATTCATTGGTTACCTCACGATAGTCATGTTTATCCATGCGTTTCCCGTCGGTCGAACCGACATCTCCCGCGAGCATCGGATACTCGTCGTCATCACTGACCAAACCGACATACTCGGTCTCCCGCTTGAATTCCGGAAATTTCAAGGTCTTACATAACTCAACCGTCTCCTCCATATCGACACGCATATTGACCAGGATATCCAGCATCGCGTCCAGATCTTTTTCCTTCGGCAGTTTCGTAAACCCGCCTACGATACAGGAAATCGGATGGATATGCCGGCCGACGAGAATATCACAGACATCGTTACACTGTTTTTTCATCCGCAGGGCGCGCCGGACGACTTTATTGTGACTTTCGATCAGCGGCACAAAACTCTTAACCCCCAGCAGGTCGGGAGCGACCAGTAAATAGATATGCAAAATATGACTGTCCAGGTTTTCCTGGTGCAGGAGTAATTTCCTTAAACGCACGGTCTGCTCCGAAGGAGTAAACCCGATAGCGTCTTCAGCGGCCTGGATCGATGCCAGAGAATGGCCGCAGGCGCAGATACCGCAGATCCGGGAGGTAATATGCTGCGCTTCGAAAATAGAACGGCCCCGCAGCATACCTTCAAAAAAACGGGGGGACTCGACGATCTCAAGGCGGCATTCTTCCAATTTACCTTCCTTGACGTTTACGACAATATTCCCGTGTCCCTCGACGCGGGTAAGATATTCGACATTGACTTTAACGTTTCTTGCCATCTGTTTCTGTCTCCTCCAATTCACGCGGTTTGTTGTACATATCGATTTTATTCACTACCCAGTCAAGAGGAATATTATGTTTTTCTAAAATATCCATCTGCCCGTTTTTCGCCGGATTCGACACCATACCCCGGCAGCCGTAACAGATATTCCCGTTATTGATACACCAGGAATTACACCCGGCGCGGGTTACCGGACCAAGACAGGTAATCCCCTTATCGTACATGCATTCGTTCTCATTGAGTTTACACTCACGGCAAACGGCGTGATCGGGCACCGTATAAGGAATTCCCTGCAGGGCGCACTTTAATACTTTCACAAATTCCGGCTGATACACCGGACACCCGTGCACGAAATAATCCACCTTCACCACCTGGTGCACCGGACAGGTAGGAATGGTCTCAAAATGCTTCGCGCCGTCTTTATACACGTATTCTTTTATTTCGTTCAGATCAAATTTATTTTTCATCCCGTTGACGCCGCCGATTGTCGCGCAGGATCCGTAGGCGATAAGAACTTTGGAACGCTTGCGGATGTTCTTGATCCGTTCGACCCCATGCGTTGTGGTAATACTGCCCTCGACGACCGCCACATCGTAGTCGCCGTCCCATTTTTCCGACATCGCTTCTCTGAATTCGACGACATCAATTATCTCAAGAATATCAAGCAACGTTTCGCCGAAATTGGCGACCTGAAGCTGGCATCCTTCACAACAAGAGAAATCAAAAAAAGCTACTTTTGGTTTTTTCATAATTATAACGCCTCGATATTATTTTTTATTTTATCGTAAGAAAATACCGGTCCATCCTGACAACAGTACACGTCTCCGATCTGGCAATGCCCGCATTTGCCTACGCCGCACTTCATATGCCGCTCCAGCGAAAGATAGATCTGCCTCTCCGGGATCCCTTTCTTTAAGCATTCGGCGATAACAAACTTATACATAATCGGCGGGCCGACGACGATTCCGAAAGTACGCTCGGTATCAAGCGTTACACCCGGGATCAGAGACGTGATCAGTCCGACATTACCTTTCCAATCGGGATCGGCTTTGTCGACAGTACAGTTGAAATTGACATCAAGCCTCTTCTCCCACTGCTCGACTTCCTCGCCAAACAGCATATCCTTGGGCGTTTTACAGCCAAGAAGAATACTTACCTTGCCGAAATCACGGCGGTTATCGATCACAAAATTAATCAGCGAACGTAACGGTACAATTCCCAGCCCTCCGGCGACAAATAACAAATCATTTCCTTCCAGAATCTGTGTAGGGAACCCCACTCCGAACGGACCGCGAATACCGACGGTATCGCCGGCCTTTAAGCCATGAAGGGCATTCGTTACTTTCCCGACGTTACGCACGACCAGTTCGAAATATCCCCGGATTGTCGGGGAAGAAGAGACCGAAATCGGCGCCTCCCCCACTCCGGGGAGAGCGACCATAACAAACTGGCCCGGTTCGTGATCGAGACTTTCGCCTCCGGCCAGAGCGATTTTGAAATATTTCTCCTGAGCGGTAATCATCTTCGCCTCGAGAATTTCCCCCGTTTTTACGTTATACGCCGATTCTTTTAACGTGACTCGTTTCATTGTGCTCCTTCGGCTAACTGATTGATTGTTTCCTTTAAATTAATCCGGGCCATACAGGTGCGCGAACACCGTCCGCACCCGGTACAAAAATACCGGCTGTATTTATCCACCGGGTATTTGAATTTACGCATATACCGGTGCCGCTGGCGGTCACCTCGTTCTTCGCGAAAGTTTTCTCCTCCGGCAACCTCCGCGAACGGTTCACTCTGGCAGGAATCCCAGCGGCGTTTTCTCCCCCCCGTGGTCAGATTCAAATCAATTTCATCCTCGATATCGAAACAGTAGCAGGTCGGGCACACGTTGGTACAGTTGCCGCAGGCGACACAGCGTTTATGAAGGTCCTGCCAGACGGGTGACTCGAATGATTTATCAAACAGACTTTTGAGATTATTATGAGTAACGGCAACCTCATCCTTAAAGATCTCGCGTTTCTTCTTACGCATCGCCTTTAACGCTTCCCGGTGTTCTTCTGTGGCTTTCTGAAACAGTCCGGTTTTTTCAATCAGTTCTTCACCTTCAAGCGTATTGATATGCACCATAAAAAAATCATCAAGCTCGGTAAAAAAGAGATCATATCCTCCGTTGGGCAGATGGTTATCCATCACCTTACAGTTGGCGTACTCATCGCAATATTCATTACATTCAAGGCCGATGATCAGAATTCTGTTCTTACGAGCCAGGTAGTTGATATCCTTGGGCTTATCGGAAAACACCATATTCAGGCACTGAATACCGGCCAGATCACAGGTATGCACCCCGAAAATAATCATGTCCTGATATTCCATCACCGCGTTCCAGGCCTTTTTACTTTTATCGTATTGCTGCAGGGTTTCAGTCTGAGGCAGGAAATACTTCTTCGGCGGAAGGATTGTAGGTATATATTTAAGGGAGACTTCCTTGCCGGAGGCAACTTCCTCGAAGGCGTAATTCTTTACGCCCCGCTTAACGGGAGCCACGGTCTTTTTTATCTGAGCCAAACGGGAAATGAATTCACTGAGATCTGTTTTATGAAGGATTGCGTATTGCGTCATGGTATCACCCTCTCTATTTTGTGAACGTGTTCACATATATCCTGACAAAGATAACATAATTGCGAAATGTTGTCAAATGAATTTTTGAAATATCGCAGATAATGAACCGGGGAAATTTACAGACCGAGGAATTTTATCGCCGCCCCGCTTAAGAAAATCGCAAGGCCCGCGGCGGCATGAGAATACCGCTGGAATCTCCCCAGGGAAAATTTCGCCAGACCGAACGCTCCGGCAAATACAACCCCCAGCATCGTTGCGATCGTGGCAAAGGCAAATACTCCCGACACCGCGATCACCGATCCCATATTCCCTGTCGCTGCCGGATACATGAGAATAGGTATCAGCGGTTCACATGGTCCAAAGACAAAGATCGTAAACAGGACCCAGGGAGTCAGACTCGGTTTCGCCTTCGCCTGATGCACGTGCATATGCTGGTGCAGATGATTATGGTGATGAGTATGAGCGGACCCATCGGCGTGATGATGCACATGCCGATGCGGGGTTTTACGGATAACATAGCGAATACCCCAGATAAAATAGGCCAACCCGAACGCGAGCAGCAGCCAGGCGGCAATTTCTCCCCGGACCGATTCGATTCGCTCTAAATGCAGAACCGCCACTCCTAAACTGATCCCGAGAAATCCCAGGACGATCGAACTTGCCACGTGCCCGATGCCGCAGAGTACGGTGATGAACGCGGTTTTGGACATACTCCAGCGGCGGGCTTTGGACATAACGATAAAAGGCAGATAATGGTCGGGCCCCAGCACCGTATGGATGAACCCGATCGTGAACGCCGTCCCCATTAAAATGAATGTTTCATTGGTCATAAATACCTCCTTCTAAAATATCTACATTTATCAGAATTTTTACTCGTTGGCAAGCAATTTTTCAATCAAAGCGTAGACTTCATCCGGCGAGATGCTGTCCAGACACAGAAAATCATTCTGACAATCATGCGCCCGGCACACGGGACAATTGACGTTTTTATGGATGAAGAGGGATTTTTCCCCCAGTGGCCGCCAGCGTGTGGGAGAAAGTCCGGGATTACTCCGTCCGAAAATAGAAATCACCGGAATCCCAAGTGCGGCGGCGATATGCACGGGACCGGAATCGCCCGAAACAAACAGTTTCGCCCTCTCTAAGAGAGCAGTCAGCTCAAAAAGACTGAGTGCCCCTCTTAAATCGATGACTCCTTCTTCGCCGGCGACCTCACCGGCAAATTCCTTTTCGCTCTCAGCGGTGGTTACCACAACCGGCAGGTTCAGATTTTGCCTGATCTTTTTTATCAGCGCGACGAAAGAACGCTGTTTCCATCGTTTCGACGGACAGGATGCCGCAGGATGGATCACCACAAAATCCTGTCCTTCATCGATCCCTTTCTTTTTAAGCATTTCCCCGACACTGCGCCGTGCCGAATCCTTTACCGGGACAAAAAGCGGCACATCACGCACCTGGATATCCAGCGCCCGCAGGATATCCAGCGTGTATTCACTTTCGTGTTTTTCCCCGCGGTGTTTACGGTGCGGTATTTTCTCGGTCAAAAGCCAACTCAGGTTACGATCCCACCCCACTCGTGTTTTAATCCCCGCAAGATAAGCGATCAGATGGGCCCGATTGGTAGGATGAAGAACAACGGCCAGATCGAAATTTTTCCGTCTTAAATCCCGCGCGAACCGCCACGTCGCGGGGAAACTCTTATGAATCCCGTACTTATCGTACACGATAACCTCATTTACCTCGGGATTGTCTTCAAGCAGACCACGCGTATACGGCCGGCACATAAAAGCGATATAACTATCGGGATAAGCCCGGCGCAGATTGCTGATAACAGGGACCGAAAGGACGACATCCCCCATCCGGTCGGTACGAATGATCAGAATGCGTTTGAACGGTTTCATCCCCGCAGGATCACCTCCACCGCGCCGGCGACTGATTCCGGATCGATATTCATGCATATGTTTTCATTTTCGCATTCGGTCCCCTCACACGACACACACGGGACGTCACTATGCTGCAACACCACCGATTTATTTGAAAGCGGCTTCGAACGTGCCGGGAGCGTCGGGCCAAACAATCCTACCACGGGAATATCCAGGTAGGAAGCCAGATGCATGAGGCTGGAATCGACGGCAATCAATACCCGGCAGTACTTTTTCATCAGATAAAAGACATCGGCCAAACCGGTTTTATCCACCAGATCGATTACTCCTTCTCTGGCAGGAATATCGCGATAAAACTGGCGGTCTTTTTGTGTCCCGAAGATCATGACCGGATACCGGGTCCTCAATATATCGACAAGGCGGGCGACATTTTCATACGGATACTCCTTCAGGTGAAACCGGGAAGAACAGGCTACTCCCACTGACGGGGCAAGATCGAATCTTTCCCATCTTTCTTTTTCACTCAGAGACAGCAGGCAGTCGCTTTTCTCCCCATGTTCGGGACAACCAAGCGGTTCGATCAGTTTCAGATACTTACGCGTAATATGGTCGCCAGGAGAAAACCGGCGAAGATACGACGTGCGCCAGGCAGGGCCAATAAAAACCGGCAGAAGAGAATTCTTAAGGTCAACGACGATATCGAATCGTCTCCACAGTTTGAGGGCAAACTTCATCTTCCGGAAAACCGGCCAGCGTTTATTAAAAACGCGCACCGCATCGATATGGCTCATGCGGCTCAAAAAGTCTTGAGTTGCCGGCGAAGCGATCGCGGTGATCGTCCCGCCGCAATAGCAGGCATGAATTTTATCCAGGACGGGCAAAGCAAGAAAAACATCGCCGATATTGGTAGGAAAATTAATCAGGATCCGTTCACTCATTACCTAAAACCCTCCGGGCTTCCAGGAACACATCCTCAACCTTAACCGAACGCATGCAGAAATTATCCTCGCAGTCGGTGTTATAACACGGTATCGCACAGGAAACATCGCTCCGTATGACACGGACGTTTTCTCCCCGTGGCGCGGTCACACAAGGATCGGTCGGCCCGAAGACCACAAGGGCCGTGGTCCCGCACGCTGCCGCAAGATGCGCGGGCCCGGAATCGTTTGAGACAAACAGATCGAAATGCTCCATCAACGCGGCAAGCTCAAGCAACGTCGTCTGGCCGCAGAAATCGTAATACGCGCTATTGCGCATCTTCCCGGTAACCTCAGCAACACGTTCGGTTTCTTTGGCGGCTCCGACAAAACATATACCGCAATCAAGTTCTTCGATGAGCCGGTCACACAATTGACTGAAATGGTCCGCCGGCCAGCGTTTCAAATCCCAGTTCGCCGAAACATTGATTCCCACCAGAAACCGGTGAGCTCCTTCGGCGGAACTGATACGGTAATACATCGCCGTACGGGTATCTTCATCCACATACATCCGGGGAACTTCTTTTTCCACGGGAATCCCCACTTCCCGGAAAAGATGCAGGTAGCGTTTCTGCCGATGCCCTCCCTTCGGAAACGGTTTAATTCTTACCGTCAGAAGCCACGCCGTCTTTATCCTGCGATACCCCACGCGACGGGTAATGCCGGCAAGGACGCAAAGCATGAGGCGGGTAAACGAACGATGAATACAGATTGCCGTATCGATTTTTTTTCTTCGCAACTGGGACACAAATCTCATCTTTGCCGCGAGGCCGCGATGAGTCGTACGTTCGTCAAACAGGATCACCTCATCGATAAAGGGATTGGCATCAAAAAGACCGCGGATACGCGGCGGCACCATGACCGCGACGTATGATGCCGGACGCGCCGCCTTGATCGCCTCAAACGCCGGAAGCGTCATCACACAATCTCCCAGCCAATTCACGTTAGCAACAAGGATTCTTTTCATGACTTAACGTCACAAAGTCACAAGGTCACAGAGTCACAAGTAAAAAAATCAATACGTGTGATATGTGTCGTGTGACTTTTTCATCAATAAGGATTCTTCGGTTTTTTGAATACGTTGTAAAATCCGCTCAGTTTCGCCCAGAAACGGAACCCCACGTCACGCTCGGTAATCTTTATCCGTCTGAGCGCGTACCGGTCCTTTCTTCGCGAAAATCCCCGGTTGGTCGTACAGGCGCACAGATATCCCGCTTCCTTTACCTGACGCAGGACTCTCTTATCGAACCCGCCGACAGGATAGGTTATCGTCTCAACCGGCACTGTGAAGGTTTCTTCCAGTATTCTCCTGGATTCTTTTATTTCCCGGATGACTTCCTCCTCTGTCGCCCGGGGAAGGTAGCGGTGAGAGAGTGTATGAGAACCGATTGTAACCGGGGTCTCCGAAAGGATCTGCTTGATTTCCCGCGAAGAAAGATACTTTTCTTTATCGATATTGTCCACAATCAGAAAGATAGTCGCCGCAATATCAAGCTCATCCAGGATCTCCACCGCGCCGACATTATCACGATGGCCGTCATCGAACGTGATCACCACGGTATTGCGTGCGATATCCTCGCCGCTTTTGAGCCGGGTACAATATTCATCTAAAAGGATCACCTGGTATCCCTTCTCCTTTATATATTCCATCTGGGTTCGAAAACTCTCCGGCAACACCACCGAATATTCACCCAGCCGCGCCGCATCCAGAGAATGGTACATGAGAATCGGCACCTCGTATTGAGGATACAGCCACACAAAAAAGCTCAAAAAAAGGATACCTACCACCCCCGCCAAAAAAAGGAGTAACTTTCTTCTCATCGTAATACCTCCCGCAATACTTCCTCGGTATCGACAACCATCTGTTCCAGGGTGAACTTTTTAAGCGTCTCGACCCCGTGCAAGATCAAATGTTCCCTAAAAGACTTGTCACCGGTGACCCGACTGAGTGCCTCGAGTAATTTTTCAGCGCTGTATTCCAAAAAGAGAACCCCGTTTGAAGAATCGGCAACAATCTCTTTTATTCCTCCGGTCGCATACGCCACGACCGCGACTCTCTTGGCAAACGCCTCCAGGATAATATATCCGAATCCTTCTTTTGAAGAGGCGACAATGAGAATATCGATTGCATCAAGAAACTCTTCCCCGTCGAGCGAGACAAAGGTAACATCATCCTCTACCCCCAGACGAACGACGTAATCCTGTAATTTCTTCTTTAGTTTTCCTTCCCCCGAGATAGAAAGAGATATCTTGTGTTCGCCTCTCTCTTTATATAATTTTAACGCATCAACGACAAGGAAATGTCCTTTTTCGGCCGAAATCCTTCCCAGAATACCCACGCGAATCTTCTCCCGATCGCCTCCGGCGGTATCCTGAGAACTCCGGAAAGACTCAGCGTCAATCCCGTTATACACGACTCTGATATTGTGCGGCGCGACACAAAAATCATCGACCAGGTGCTGTTTCACCGCGCCGCTGACAGCAAGCGAACGAACCCCTTCGAATTTCCACATTTTACGCATCATATGCGGTTTATAAAAGCCGTGAAACCCGGAAATATAAGGAATCCCTACGGCACGATAGATCAGGTAGGCGAGAAACTGAGTAACCCGGGTATGCGCGCAGATAACGTCTATTTTATTATGCACCAGAAACGGGAGCAGTTTAAAAAAAGAGAAAAATATCTTCGGACTTATCATACATTTTGTCGAAAACGGCAGAGATAGGCAGTCAACCGAATCTCTCGGCAGCCGGTCCTGCCAGTTCCCGCCACGGGAGCCGACCCATACGCGGTGCCGTGCCGACAGCCCCACGGCCAGATTGATCACATACCGGGTCAATCCGCCGCGGTCCAGGTGATTGGTGAGTATCAGAATATTCATATTCAGTCTCTGGTCTCTAGTCTCTGGTATTTAGTATTTTCCACGAGATACGAGAGACTAACGACGAACGACTATTCCTTTAATAAAGATTTAGGTTTACCCAGGATACTCTGTATCCTCATGAATATTTCCTGGGGAGTAATCTTTGCCATACAGATATTATCTTTACATACCGGCTTGTAACAAAACGAACAGGGAATCTTTCGTACCACCAGATGAAGATAATCGCTTTTTACCGTATGCCGGGCCGGATCGGTCGGCCCGAACAAGGCGATCACCTTAATCCCCAGCGCGCAGGCCAGATGCAGGGGAGCGGTATCCTGAGTAATGAATATCTGCAAGCGAGAGAGAACGTGCACCAGGTCTCTTAAGTTAGTTTTACCGCAAAGGTTCACGATCGAGCCCGGCGCTATTTTTTCAAACTGCCTGGATTCGATTTCACTGTGATGGTCACCGAGCAACGCGATTTTTACATGCGGATATTCTCTTAAGATCATCTCGATAAGCTTCCTGGTATTCTCTTTCGGCCAGTTCTTACTCTGCCATTTAAATGAGGCCGACATGTTGATCCCGATTACAGTCTCACCGGAGAAATCCCACTTTTCCCCGGCATCTTTTTTCGTCTCCCATAACGCGAGCTTTTTATCAACCAGGTCGATACCGGCCAGCCGCAGGATCCGACTTTGCGATTCCAGAGGCGACACCGCCTCTTTAGGCATCGGCAGGTGATGGGTCAAAATACTTCCCCATTTACGGGAATATCCGAATGATTTTTGCCCGAATGCCAAAAAAGCAATCAGGTGTGAAACCCGACTGTTCTGAAGATCGATCGTATAATCAAAACTTTCCCGCCGCAAACTGTGACTTAACCTGATTATATGACGCAGTTTTTTATAATCGGCGTCGAGACCGATAACTCTGTCCACATAAGGACATTCATAAAATAAAGATACGTATTTTTTCAGCGTCAAAAGCACCACTTCACTGTCGGGATGCTGGTTTTTGATCGCTTTCAAAGAAGGAATGGATAAAATCACGTCTCCCAAAGAAGATATTTTCATAACCAGTATTCTCTTATGCCGCAGGGTCTCCTCATACACCTTCTCCACCTCCCGAACACAATGAGAAAAAGAATAAAGTGTTTCTACCTTACGGCGGGCGTTCTCCACCATATTCTGCACAAAGGACGGATTATTGATAATCTCCAGGAGTCCCTCGGCAATACTGTCGGCATTACGGGGAAACGCCAGGATCCCGTCATGCCGGTGCTCGATGATCTCCTCCAGCGCCCCCATGCGTGTGGCAACGACCGGGACTCCTGAGGCAAAGGCTTCGATAACAACCCGGCCGAACGCTTCCTCCACAACCGAGGGGATCACCAGAGCAAAGGCTTCATCCAGGAGCTCGTTGACATTATCCCGGTATCCCAGAAAACGTACCTGGTAATTCAACGCGTAACGGGTAACCAGACTTTTCAACGACTGGAAATATTTCATTCGGGACTCCTCCGGCTCTCCCACGATCGTAAGCGTCAGATAGGGATTATGCCGGGCGATCTTCCGGAACGCTTCGATAAGATACTCGTAGCCTTTGGAAGGGGAAATACGGCCGATACTTAAAATCGAACTGCACAACCGCCGCTCTTTCTGCGGTTTGAACGTAAATTTATCCAGATCCACCCAGCGCGGAATACATCGTATCTTATTCTCACTCACGCCGAAGTTATCCATCATGTGCCGGATGATACTTTTGGAAGGGCAAATCACGAATTTTCCCCATCCCATCACCTCACTGAATCCATGAACGGAATAGGCTCCGTGCGCGGTAGTTACAAACGGAACATTCAATCCCCGCGTCGCGAAAAACGCGATCCAGGCCGGGACACGGGAACGCGCGTGGACGATATCGATATTCTCCTCTTTGATGATCCGCCGCAGTTTCCTGATATACATCAAACTCACGATTGATTTACGGTAAACCGGAAGCTGATAATGTTTCACCCCGGACTTCTCTAACGCCTCAACGAGCCTGCCGCCGCCGGAGACCACGACCATCTCTTGGGCAAAATGCGGGGCAAAATCAAGGACCCCCCTCTCGACACCGCCGATATTCATTCTGGGTAAAATCTGCAATACCTTCATAGTATCTTTCTCAATGCTTTCTGGAGCCTGTTCTCATTTTCTTCTTTCAACGACCCCGAAGGCCTGCGGAAATCAAACCTCCCATAGGGAGCATGAAACACATTCACGTAATCGGATTCCAGTGAGTGAAGGAACCGCCGGTGTGTCTTTGAAGTGAGCTCTTCAAAAACCACCGCGACCGTTGTTTTATCCAGATACAGGCTTTCGGAAATCATCGACACGCTTTCAGCGGAAACAAACACAATATTACTCTCAGAGAGAAACGTCGGGATCACAAACGGGTAATTCTCGCCGCTGGCAATCACCAAGGCCTCGGTATGCTCAAAGCCGGCAAATTCCTCACGGACAAGCGCCTCGACATCCTTACTGGTACGCCGCGAAGTCGTGATCAGAATCCCGTAATTCTGTTCTGAGACGAACTGTTTAAGCCGCGCGGCAAATTCCCGAACGTTAGCTCGGTACGTTTTTTCATCCTCCAGCGCGTTCCCCACGCACAGACAGACTTTCTCTTTTTGAGACAATCGAAAATGCTTCCGGCCCGTCTCGATCAAATCCGGATCATACTGCTGCCGGGCCAGGGCGCCTTTGGTCACGACCACGTTTTCGCCGTCTACCCCGTCATGTTCGGGTATGATCGCCACATCGAACCGCGACAGCGGGACATTGGGCTTTAAGATAACGCATGATCTAGCGCCACAGGCACGCGCATAGAGCACGTTTGCCGCCGCGGGTGACGAACCCGTCGAAATAACAATATCATAAAACCTGCCCTGCAATTTGTCGAACACTTCTTTTGAGAGGAAAAATCTCAAGCCCCGTGTATTCCCCAGACAATGCCGCCCGGCAAATACCGAAAGCGCCTCGACGATACAGCGCGTGAATTTATTCCGATAAGCTATCTCCACGACATCGTATTCGGTCCGATATCCGCTTTGCGCGATTGAGTCAGCCACAATCAGCGATTGCTTGAGATGCCCGGCTTTTCCGTCGCTTAAAACAAGTATCTTCCGGTTTTGTTTGCGTTTAAACCGCTTAAACCACCACATGTAATCATAAGGATGCCGGCGTAAAAAATCCTCATATCTGCGATTGATGGTACCTAAGAGCTCTTCATCGGGGGTTTGCTCATCACAACAAACAGGATCAGCGATGATAAACACATGCTCCCGGCCGCTGCGGTATCCAAACGTCGGGAATATTCTCTTATGAAACCTCTTGGCCAGAGTAACCGCTCCGCCCGGCGTCGGCACCAGGTGCCCGAAAAATTCGGCGGTTTTGGCGTTTTCCTCGGCACCGTGATCGACGACCAGGCCGACCCAGATATCTTTTTTCACCGCGGCAATAACTTCTTTCAGGGTATAACAGGGCTTTACCCGATGGGCCCGCCGCAATTCGTTTAAAAACCTGTCCAGCGACCTGTTTTTTTGCCGGCCGACCAGCAACGTCAGAGGAGCCTCGGACGCGACCACGGCATGATATGATTCCCAGTTGCCCTGATGGATACCAACGAAGATCTCCCCTCTTTCTGCCAGCTGATCGGTCCACTCTTTTCTCACCCGTTCTTTGACTTTATCGCCGAGGAATGTCTCGATGATATTCATGCCGAACGAAATAAAACTGCGGCGAAGGATATAAAAGAGTTCGCGGTTACTTTTTTCCGGGAACGCCTGCTTGACATTGATAAAGGCGGTATTACGTTTCCGGCGGTTTAAGTAGAAACAGAATCCGATAACCCGCCCGATCCAGAGAGCCGCCGCCAGCGGGATGACATGAAGGAAACGATACATGGCTTTTAACAGAAAATAGGTCATACCGTAAGATTTAACCGGTCGGCGACCGCGGCAAAAAATTTCTGCGGCTCATCGATGCACAATTCTACCTGCAGGATGAAATAATTGATCCGCCGGTGCGTGAAATCGATATGGTAATAATCCTTATACGTTATCAAAACGTCACTGATACTGTTTTTCAGGAATTCTCTCTCGATCCGACGAAGCTGTTCCCCTTTGAACTCATAATGATCCGGATAGACAAGTGTTTTATCCGAAGTAAATCCCGCCTCTGCGATCTTCTGCCGGAAACCTTCCGGGTACCCGATAGCTGTCAGCGTGCCGATTTTCTTACCGGAAAGATACTGGTGCGGCACACGTTTGAGGTTATGATCCAGAATACCGGCCACCTTATAGTCGGCAGCACATATAAACGCGTTTTTATTCACCCGCCGAATACGCCGGCTCAGGCCAGGCAATTCCTGATCCGTACAATAAGAAACAACGATGATATCGGCCCGCTTAAGATTACCGAACGGTTCCCGGAAAGGTCCCGCGGGAATAAGCCGGGTCCTTTGGGCCAATTCGTGCTTATTGATCAATACGATATCCACATCACGTACCAGGGCCCGGTACTGAAATCCGTCATCGAGAAGGAACACATCATATTCAGGCTCCCGTTTACACACAAGCCTCAGCCGGTTACGGGCATCGTAGACGCTGCTGGTATTGCGCCGGATAAGCGCGTATTCATCCCGGGCATATCCTTTCGTAACGATACAGGTGCGGACATGGGGTTTAAGTTTATTATATAGATACAGAACCATACTGGTCTTACCCGTCCCCCCCCAGGAAAGGTTGCCGATACTGACAACTTTTTTCTTTGACCAGTATCTTCCTAAAAATCCGCGGTCATAAAAAACGTTACGCGCGGTTACGGCGGCGGCATACAAAAAAGAAAGGAGCACGAGACAGAAAAAAAGGACCTGATGCCCCAGCGGACGGTTCTTCTCTTTCAGTAACTTCAAATACTTCTGTTTTAATCCAACAAGCGGCGGATACATGCGACACTGTTCTCCAGAGTTTTATGTCCTTCCTCGAATATCTGGTGGCTGTTCTGCACCAGTTCCTGGCGAAGGTCACTGTCGGTAATCAACTCTTCGATTTTGACGGTAAGTTCTTTTTCGTTTTTAACCGGTATGCCCGCCTGATGCTTGAGCACGACATTTTCTATTTCCCGGAAATTATCCATATGCGGGCCGAAAAGTGTCGGTTTGGAAAAGTACAGCGGTTCCAGGATATTATGCCCGCCGGTATCAGCCAGGCTCCCTCCCACAAAACAGATATCAGCCACCGCGTAACAGGAAAGAAGATCTCCCACCGTATCCACCAGGAAAACATCGTCGCCGGATGAGGCCCGGGAAAACCCTTCGCTTAAAAGCGTTACGCCGAATCCTTCCTGAATATACTGCTGTTTTATCTGCCCGGCACGCTCGATATGGCGGGGAACGACCATCAACCGCAGGGAAGGATATGCGCCGTGAAGCGACCGGAAACAATCGAGGATAATTTTTTCCTCCGGATTGTGGGTGCTGGCGGCGACCAGAAGCATCGTCCCCTGGGGTTTCAGCCGTGAATAATACTTCTCTTTAAACGCGGCAATGCGATCTCTCTTTATATGATAGTTGCTGAACTTAAGGTTCCCGGTAATAACGATCTTACGGGAAGAAGCCCCCAGGGCCAGGAACCGATCCCGGTAAAACTCGTTCTGCACCCCGATACAATCAGCGAGGTTCAATATTTTTTTGACACCACCGTATACCCGCCGATAACGGGAAAACGCCTTTTCCGAGATCCTCCCGTTTAAGATCACTATTCGCACGGCGTGTTTTTTGAGTTGCAGGTAAAGGTTCGGCCACATTTCCGTTTCGATAGAGATAAACATGGCCGGCTTCACCAGCCGGATGACACGACGGATAAAAACACTCACATCGAAAGGGAAATAGATCACCAGGTGTTCTGGATAAAGCCTGGCGGCAACCTTGTGACCGGTAAGTGTCGTAACCGAAATCGCCACGTCATATCCCAGTTGACGTTCGAGATATTCGACCAGAGATTGAATCAGGGTAACTTCCCCCACACTGACCACCTGAATCCATATCGTCCGTTTCAATCGTAACGCGTTCTGCCGGATAGACTCAGGATACAGCGTGCATTTCTGCCGAAGGGCCTCAGGCGTGATCTTCCTGCGGGCAAAATGGAACGGCAGATACACGACGGCGCCCAGAATAAATACGATATCGTACAGTAACGACAAAAAACGCATTGTTCTCATGCCCGCGGATGGGCTTTATCATAAATCTTCTTTAAATTATCGATCGTCAGGTGTGTGTACACCTGAGTAGTCGCGATACTGGAATGGCCCAGAAGTTCCTGAACACACCGTAAATCAGCGCCACGATTCAACAGGTGGGTCGCGAACGAATGCCGAAAGGTATGGGGAGAAATTTTTGCCTGGAGGGCGATCTTTTTGATATACTTATCCACGATCAGCCGGAACGAACGATCACTTAACGTTCCGCCGCGTTTATTGACAAAAAGCGCCGGATTGGTATCACGGCGCGCTTTTAGATACCGGCGTAACGCCTTGATTGCCGGTTCCCCCAGAGGCAGGAGCCTTTCTTTGCGCCCTTTTCCTTTCACCTTCGCGATCCCGGAAATGAGGTCGACATATTCCTGCCGCAACCCCGCGACTTCTCCCACTCTGGCGCCGGTAGAATATAAAAATTCCAAAATCGCCTTATCGCGTAATCCCAGCACGTCGGTTTCGGTAACACTCGCCAGAACCTGCGTGATTTCCTTCTCGGTCAGAAATTTCGGCAGCGGTTTGTCGAGTTTAGGATAGATGAGGCTGGTAGCGGGATTATTCTTGGTAATACCCTCCCGTACCAGAAATTTAAAAAAACTCTTCAATGTGGATATTTTCCGCGAAATGCTGCGTTTGGTAAGCTGGCGGGAAGTGAGAAGGCTTAAAAATTTTCTTAAAATGAAATAATCTACCTTCTTGATATCCTGATTCTTATAATGTTCCGCCAGGAATTCGTCGAATTCCGCCAGGTCTTTTTTATAACTTCCGATTGTATGCGGGGAATAATTTTTTTCGATCTCCAGATAGGAAAGATACTTATCCCGATAATAAGAAAATGGTATCATTGCTTCTCTGTATCGGTTTCATCCGGCAACGTGCGGGAAGTATAGGTGCATTTAGGGTAGGCGGTACATCCGTAAAACCGCTGACCTCGTCTGTTTTTTCTTTCAATCAGTTCGCCGTCGTGACAACCGGGGCATTCGATCCCGGTGGTAATACTTTTTGCGAACTTACAGGCCGGATATCCCGCACAGCTTAAAAACCGCCCCTTACGGGACCATTTTACCACAAGTGGCTTGCCGCATTGAGGACAAATTTCCTGGGTATATTCGACATCCTTTTGGACATTTTTACCGGCTTTATCAACCGCCTCTTTAAACGAAGGGTAAAAATCCTCAAGCACCTTGGTCCAGACCACGCTCCCTTCTTCCACCTCATCCAGTTTTTCCTCCATTTGAGCCGTAAACTGATCGTCCATGATATCGCCGAAATTCTCCAGAAGCAATTTGCAAACCTTGATCCCCAATTCGGTAGGTTCGAAATGGCCTTTTTCACGGCTGATGTAATCACGGCGAATGAGTGTGGCGATCGTCGGCGCGTATGTCGAAGGCCGCCCGATGCCTTTCTCTTCCAGAAGTTTTACCAGAGAAGCATCATTAAAATGCGGCGGCGGTTTGGTCGTATGTTCGAGAAAATCGAGTTTTTTCGCATCGACCGGATCACCCTTACGCACATCCGGCAGGGGATTCTCTTCTTCTTTCTCCCACACCTTCTGAAACCCTTCAAACACAACCCTCCGGCCGTCGGAGGTAAACAGCGCATCTCCGGCCTTGACATACAACTTGGTCGATTCATACACCGCCGGAGCCATGAACGATGCCAAAAATCTCTTCCAGATCAATTCGTATAGTTTGAGCAGGTCTCCCGAAAGATACCCCGTAAGCGAATCCGGATCGCGTGTGGCGTGCGTGGGACGTATCGCTTCGTGCGCTTCCTGAGCGCCTTTTTTCTTTTTGTAGGCGTATTCCTTTTTCGCCAGATAATCATCGCCGTAGATCTTTTTGATGTAGCCTTTCACTTCTTTCTTGGCCCGATCGGCGACATTATAAGAATCCGTACGCATATACGTGATCAACCCGACCATCTGATTCTCGATCTCGATGCCTTCATATAACTTCTGGGCTAATAACATGGTCTTTTGCGAAGAAAAACGGAATTTGTAAAACGCTTCCTGCTGCAATGATGAGGTAATGAACGGAGGGAGTGGTTTCCGTTTGCTTTCTTTTTTTTCGATCTTATCGATGAGAAACTCTTTGCCTTTCAGATACTCGATTACTTCACCGGCCCCCTCCTTCTTCTCAAACGGGGACTTCTCTTTGCCGAATCTGACCAGGCGGCCTTTGAATTCATCACGCTTAGCCGCAAAGAGAGCTTCCACCCCGTAGGTGGTTTTGGGAACAAACGCCGATATTTCCTCTTCCCGCTGGACGATAAATTTAAGGGCAACCGACTGCACTCGGCCCGCCGACAACCCCCTGACAATCTTTTTCCACAACAGGGGCGAAAGCAGATACCCCACGATCCTGTCCAGTACCCGCCGTGCCGTCTGAGCCCAGACGCGGTTCATATCGAACTCACGGGGAACCTGAAACGCTTCCTGAACGGCTTCGGGAGTGATTTCGGAAAAATTTACGCGTAAGAACTTCTTCGCGTCCTTCTTCAGCTCATTCCGGATATGCCACCCGATAGCTTCGCCCTCCCGGTCCGGATCGGTCGCGACATAGATGATCTTCTTACCCTTGGCCTGCGCCCGTAACAGCGAAAGAGTTTTCTTCTTGCCCGGGATCACCTTGTACCGCGGCGTAAATCCGTTATCGACATCGACCGATAAAGACTTAGCCGGCAAATCGATCATATGCCCCATCGAAGACAGCACGGCATAATCATCGCCCAGGATCTTTGAGATCGTTTCTACTTTCGTAGGAGACTCGACAATAACCAGATATTTACTCATAATTTTTTAAAATTCCAAGTTACAAGATACAATCACCAAATAATAACCAAATCTCAATAACCAAACAAAATACAAAGGTCTTCCGTCTTCATTGGTCATTGGAAATTGGAATTTATTTGTATCTTGCATCTTGGTTATTGGTTATTTCTTCTAGAGTTCTGCTTTCACGTAACATAAGGGGCGCATTTCTCTGATCAATCCCTTGATCTGAAGCGACAGGACCGCTTCGTTTACCGCCGCGGTATTGCCTTTTTGCCTGATCAACATCTCCTCCATCGTCACCGGCTGGCTTCCCATGATATTAAAAATGCCGCGTTCGGCGTCCGACAGGACCATACGCTCGGTTCCGATTGTATCGGATCCAAAAGAGAATGTTCCGAGGATATCTTCGAGAGAATCGATCAGTCCGGCTCCTTCTTTAATAAGCTTATGCGTACCGCGGCTTTTCGGCGAATTCGCCTGGCCCGGTAAAGCGAATACTTCCCGATTCTGCTCCAGCGCGTACCCTGCCGTAATCAACGCCCCGCTGCGTAGAGCCGCCTCAACCACCAGTACCCCGCGACTGAGCCCGCTGACAATACGATTACGCTGAGGGAAATATTCTTTCCGCGGCCCCTCATCCAGAGGAAATTCCGAAACAAGCGCGCCCCGGCGGCTGATCAAACGGCTGAGCTTTTCGTTTTCCTTGGGATACACGTGATTGAGCCCCGAACCCAACACGGCAATCGTCTTGCCGCCGGCAAGAGCGCCCTGGTGCGCGGCATGGTCAATCCCCCGGGCGAGCCCTGAAACCACAGTAATCCCTAATGAAGAAAGCGCGTAAGAAAACTTCTTGGCCATATCGATTCCGTATAATGTCGGCAGGCGGGTTCCCACGATTGCCAAACAGAAACTTTTTAATATCTCAACCTCCCCCTTTACATACAGAACCAGAGGCCCGGTGGCAATCTCTTTCAACAGCGGCGGATACGCGGGAGAATCGAGATCGATAATCTCAACGCCTGCCGTTTGAGCTTTTTCCATTTCGATTTCAGAGAACCGCTCGATTTGTCCCCGTCGCAGGCGGTCTTTTTCTCCGGCGGTAAGAAAATCGAACTCATCCCACCCCCCGGGCCGATCGACGGGAATGCTTCCGGCTCGCTCGGCGGACAGGATCTTCTGACATTTGGCAAAAGGGAGGCGGGCTTTATTGAGTAAAAGCAATAATTTTTTCACGCCGGGATAATCTCCCTGATTTTAGCGACGACCTCACGGATGCTGAGCTTTGAGGTATCAATCGAATAATGCGCCTGGGCGTACAGGTGAGCCCGGGCCCGCATGAGTTCTGAAATCTTCCTTTGCGGGTCGGGAACATTGAGGAGCGGACGATTCTTACATGATTTCGTCCGCTGGTAAATGATGTCCGCCTCAGCCGTCAGGCAGATCATTATCCCGCTTTGCTTTAACAGTTCCCGGTTTTTCTCAGCAATAATGACACCCCCGCCGCAGGAAACCACAAGATGATCCTGTCCCGCCAGGCGTTCAAGAACTTCGGTTTCTTTCCGGCGGAAATAAGATTCACCCTCTTGAGCAAAAATATCATTAATAGTTCTTTTCTCTAATTTCTCGATCTCTTCATCCATTTCCCGGAAACAGCGGTTAAGCTCCCCGGCGAGCATTTTCCCCACCGTGGTCTTTCCCGTACCCATAAATCCCGTTAAATATATATTTTTATTTATTCCATTCATTACTTCAAAATGTATCCTACATTCGCCCTTTTGTCAAGCAAGCTATTGTTTGGCGCGATATGAGTCGACCCGTTCACCCGTGCTCCCGCTTACCCGTTTAAGAAAACGAAATAACGGACAAACGAGCCGACGGATCAACCATCCTATGCCCAAAGGCTGAATATCGAAAAAAAACCCCGGGGTTTCCCCGGGGTTTTTCTGTGCGTTATAACTGCTGTTCAATTATTTCGTATATTTCTTGATCAGATTCAGCGCGATAATGTTTTTCTGTATCTGATTTGTCCCCTCATAAATCTGGGTTATTTTGGCATCACGCATGAATTTTTCTACCGGATAATCACGCATGTACCCGAACCCGCCGTAGATCTGAACCGCGTCAGTCGTTACCTCCATGGCAATATCGGAAGCGTACAACTTGGCCATGGCGCTTGCGGCCCCCACGTCTTTTGTTATCCCGCGATCGACCATCGCCGCGGTCGTATATACCAGACTCCGCGCCGCTTCCACTTTCGTCGCCATATCGGCCAGCATCCACTGAATACCCTGAAATGAAGTGATCGGCTTGCCGAACTGGACCCGCTGGTGAGCGTAGGTCGTGGCAAGTTCAAGCGCCCCTTGCGCGATACCGACAGCCTGCGCGGCAACGCCGGGTCGTGACTGGTCAAATGTCTTCATCGTCGCAATAAAACCCAGGCCTTCCTTGCCGCCCAGAAGACATTCTTTCGAGACTTCAACATCGTTAAAAATCAGCTCACCCGTCGATGAAGCTCTAATCCCCAGCTTCTCTTCTTTTTTCCCGAACGTAAACCCCTCCTGCCCTTTCTCCACGATAAAGGCCGAGATTCCCCGGGGCCCCTTCGCTTTATTGGTCACGGCAATAATGGTATAAATCTCGGCGTCGCCGCCGTTGGTAATGAAGTGTTTGGTCCCGTTCAATATGTATTTGTCGCCCTGCTTCTTCGCGGTCGTCTTAACCGCGGAAGCGTCCGAACCGGCTTCCGGCTCAGTCAATCCGAACGCGGCCAGTTTCTTCCCTGAAGCGATATCGGGAAGATACTTTTTCTTCTGCTGGTCGGTCCCATACAAAAGGATCGGGAACATTCCCAGGTAAGACGCCGCGTATGAAGTCGCAACGCCTCCGTCGACGCGGGAAATTTCCTCGGTCGCGATCACGAGATCCATCAGCCCCCCCCCCATACCTCCGTACTGTTCGGGAATACACAGAGAAAAAAGATCGGACTGGGCCATCACTTTAATGATTTCCCAGGGAAATTCTTCTTTTTCATCAAGTTCGCGTGAAACCGGACGGATCTTCTCCTCGGCGATCTGACGGCATAAATCACGCAGCATTTTCTGTTCCTCAGTAAAACCATAATCTACGAACATTGGATTCCTCCTTTCAATGAACACGTGACTTACGGAACGAGCGAAGCGAGTGAACATACGTCACGCGTGTGAATTGAACCCCGCCCTCTAAGCTGACTTGCAAAGCAGAGGTTCAAATTATCAAACTCCCATGGTTCTTACCACCGCCGGCCCTGAGAATAACATGCGGCATAGAGGGCGGGGTTAAGTTCGACCATGTGATCCTGATTGTTATCGGGATCACGGTCTCATTTAATCTTCAACACCAGCGCCGTTTCCCGGCACTGATTGGGAAAATCAACGCAATGAATACATTCGTTCCATATCTTATGAGGCAGCTTATTCTTATTGATCTTCTTAAACCCCAGTTTTCTAAAGAACTCATCGACGTAGGTAAGCGTAAAAACATTTTTCACGCCAAGCTCTTTTGCCTCGGAGACACAGGCTGTAACCAGTTTTTTCCCAATGCCGCGTCTATGCCTGGTTTTACGGACAACCAGCGATTTCACCTCCGCCAGATCATCCCATCCCACGATATGCAGGGCGCAGGCACCGAGGATAGTGTCTCTCTCCTGGTACACCCAGAAATCACGGATATGTTCGAAGATATAATTCAGCGGGCGATTTAAAACTTTGCCTTCTTTTGTCCAGAAAGCGATCAGTTTCTGGATTTTCCTGGCGTCGGCGATTCGCGCTTTCCTCAACATAGGGTTATATAATTCGAACGGATTTAAGGATTTCAAACATCTTAGAAAAACGAGGCGACCCCGGCCAGCACCATATCCACATCGATCCCTTTATTCGGTTGATCAAAGCCCGCGTTCGACAGGTGACGCCGGCGGTATTCAACGGTCACAGCTTTCTTCTCGTTGAAGAACCAGTGAAATCCCATCCCGACCTGCGGCGTAAAATTAAACTGAGTTCCCTGCTCCCGTGTCGGCATGGTCATATAAATCATCCCGGCCCCGCCTTTTAGATACACTTTGAATTTCTCTCCCCACGGAAAGGTATATTTCATCAGAAAATTGGTAAAAATCTCGGCGTTTGCTTCCGGGTCAAACACGATCGTCACTCCCGGTTCGACGACAAAATCCAGCTGTCCTTTCAGATCGAGCGAAAACTTCTCCTGAACCGGGGTGGAATCGAAATTAAACGCGACCAGAAACGGCATCCCGTTTAAGGAACCCTTTTCTTTGACCTTCCCGTTTATCCAGCCGGAAAGGAACTCGGTCCCGCGTACGGATAAAGATGCCGCGGGCAGGTGGAAAACAAACAAAGAACAACAAAACAGCAAAATTGCTCTTCTTTTCATTATCCTCCCTCTTTTTGTCGTCTAAAAGATACTTTATATGATGTAGAGATAATTTTAAATGGTCGAAAGCACTGTGTCAAATATTTTATGGAATTGCGGCAAAATGCCGCAAGTACCATCTTATTCGTTTTTAATCATTGTAATCACATTGTGCACCTCATCCGTGTAATCCCTACGTAAAAAAGGCTTGACAGGTAATACATAAATAAGTATATTACTGCCTATGGCACGTAAATGTGAAATATGCGGAAAAACAGCGATGTCCGGCAATTCGGTCACGCGGCGTGGTATGGCAAAAAGCAAGGGTGGTGTCGGTAAAAAGACGACCGGCATTACCAAGCGCAGGTTTCTGCCTAATCTCCAGCCTAAACGTATCCTCGTCAACGGGAAAATCAAGAAAACGCTTGTCTGCGCCAAATGCCTGAAGAAAGGCAAAATCAGCCTTCCCTCCCGTTCAGCTTAAACGCACATCTTTTAATACCAGCCGAAAACTGTTGTGATAATGGTTTCTTTCTAAAGAGTAGACGATATCCAGAGGCTTACCGTAATTGACCAGGTCCAAAAACCCGTTCCTCTGATAGAATATCGCTTCATAGGTAAGTTCTGAATCGGTAAGCCATACCGAATACATCGTATAGCGTGATTTCTGCGCCGGAGTTTTGGGGATGACACCCCGGGTTACGAATAAAGGAGGACGGTTTTCCTCTCCGAACGGACTTAACCGCTCCAGGTCAGCGAGGAACTCGGATGTGATATCGTCAAACCGCAACGGCGCGTCCACCTGCAGCTGAGGCCGCAGATCATTCTGTTTCGAATATTCCTTGAGCACTTCGTTGATCTTTTTACGAAACGGCTCGATATGAGATTCCAGGATCTCTATCCCGGCGGCTTTTTTATGCCCGCCGTAGGCCATAAGATAATCCTGACATTCGCCCAGCGCGTCCATGATATGAAATCCGGCAATCGAACGAGCCGACCCTTTCCCCCGATTATGCTCACATCCGATCACAAACGCCGGCCTGCCGTACTTATCGGCGAGTTTTGAGGCGACGATCCCCAGAACACCCTGATGCCAGCCTTCTGAGGCCAGGACGAGAACATCATCCTGTTTAAACTCTTTCTCGATCAACGCTTCGGCTTCCTTGTAAATATCACTTTCGATACTGCGCCGCCGGGTATTGTACTGGTTCATTTTTTGAGCGATTTCACGAATCACCTCGGTATCTTCGGTCAAAAACAGATCCAGCACCTCATGCGCTGAGGCGATACGCCCGCAGGCATTGATCCGGGGACCGAGGATGAATCCCAGGTGGTACGGTTTAATATTTTCCGGCTTGATCTTCGTAGTTTTACAGAGAATGTTCAGTGCCAAACGGCCGTTTTCTCTCAGAATCCGCAAGCCTTCTTTCAGGAATATTCTGTTCTCACTCTTTATGGGAGCTACATCGCAGACGACCGAAAGCGCGACCAGATCAAGCAGCTCGAAACAATCCCGGCCCGATAACGCCTGGACGAACTTAAACACGATCCCGCCGGATGAAAGCTCGTTGAAAGGATAATCACAATCGTACCGCTTGGGATTGATGAAGGCATACGGCGGATAGTATTCTTTTTTCGGTGTATGATGATCCAGCACGATGACATCGATCCCTGCCTCGCGAGCGTATTTCAGCTCTTGGTCCGCCCCGGTTCCGCAGTCAACGCATATCATCAACGTACACCCCTTCTCTTTCGCCTCATCGATAGCCCCGGTATTCAGACCGTATCCTTCCTCGACCCGGTGCGGAATATAAAATTCCGGATGAACCGGTGTATGCTTTAAATATTCATGCAGGATGACCAGAGACGTAACGCCGTCGACATCATAATCTCCAAAGAGAAAGATACGTTCTCCTTCACCAATCGCCCGGCGCAGCCGTTCGACTCCCCGGTGCATATCGGACAAAAGATAGGGAGAATAGAGATCGTCCAAAGAAGGATGCAGAAACGAATGAAACTCCTCAGGCTTGACTCCGCGGGACAAAAGGATATGGACAAGAATCGGGTTCAGGTTATACGCATCACCCAGGGGGTGGGCTTCCGGATGCAGCTGATCGATGAGCCACGTCGTAAGAGCCATCACATCTTCTCCAACGCCTCGATACCCAGAAGTTTCAGCCCGCACGATAAGGTAATACGGGTCGCAGCCAGAAGACTCAATCGTGCGGCACGGACACCGGGGTCGTCCTCGAGCACTTTCCTTTCCTCGTAGAATTTATGGAACGTGGTCGCGAGATTTTTAAGGAATTCGATCAAGAATACCGGCTCCCAGGTGTAATACACCTTATCCAGGCAATGGATAAACTGAAACAGTTTTCTCGCCAGAAGCAATTCGCGGTCATCTTTCAATCCCGCGCATGCGGCCGGATCGATCTCCTGTCGGGAAACTTTCTCGAAGACACTCGCGATACGGGCGTGAGCATACTGGATATAGTAAAGCGGATTATCGAACGACATCTGCGTCGCCAGATCGATATCGAAATCGAGCGGCGATGAATTACGCCGGCTCACATAATAAAACCGGGCGGCATCTTTTCCCACCTCCTCGATCAAATCCGAAAGCAGAATCGCCGTACCCCGCCGGCGCGACATCCGTTCTTTACTCTTAATCGTCACCAGCTGAATGATCAGTACATGCAAAAGGTCTCGCGGTGCGCCGAAAGCCTCGACGACCGCGGCAACACGCGGGATATACCCGTGATGATCCGGCCCCCATAAATTAAGCAGAACATCGAACCCCCGTTTTATCTTATCGCAATGGTAAGCGATATCGGAAGAAAAATACGTCAGTTCTCCGTTTTGTTTCTGGAGCACCCGATCTTTATCGTCGCCGAACTCAGTGGACTTAAACCAGAACGCCCCGCCTTGGCTGTAGGCAAGTTTCTTCTGCTTTAAAAATTCAAGCGCGTCCGATACGTTCCCCTCATCGATCAATCTGCTTTGAGAAACCCAGCTGGAAAATTCAATCCCCAATTTCTTCAGATCGCCCCGGATCATCTCCAACAAAGATGTTAATATTTCTTCCCGTAAACGATCATCGCCGGTATCTTTCAACCTGGCCGCGACGTCTTTAACGTATTCACCCAGGTATCCTCCTTCGGGGATAGAACAGGGCTCACCGTTCAATTCTTTCCGGCGCTCTTTGACCGACTCGACCAGAAGATCGATCTGCCGGCCGGCGTCGTTAATGTAATATTCCCGTACCACCTCGTCCCCGCAGAACCGGAGCACATTGGCAATAACATCCCCCGCCACCGCCTGTCGGCCGTGAGCGATCGAAAGCGGGCCGGTAGGATTGGCGCTGACAAACTCGATCAGTACCCGGCGTTTTCGGGTATCGCAATAGTATGTCTCTCCTTCACCCAGCAACTGCCCCAGTGATGCGACCAGTTCTTCTTGAGATAAAAACAGATTCACGAACCCCGGCTTGACGACTTCTATTTTCTCCAGGCTTTTCAGTTTCGCACCCAGCAGTTCTTTGATCGTTTCAGCGATCGCAAGCGGGTTTTGTTTCAGTTGCGAAGCGAGTTTCAGAGCGATCATTGTCGAGAAATCGCCGTAATCCGGGCGCTGCGGGATCTCCCAAAGAGGACCTGAGATCTCACTCTGCGGATAATACTCCTGCAGGATATCCGTAAGTATTTCAGAAATTTGTTGATACAAATGCTTCATATTGTCGTTTCGTTATTAAGCGATTCCTGCGGCTCGCATAACGGCAGAAAGACTGGCGTTTACAATTTTCGGAGGTTTGATCTTCTGTATCGCAATCTGAGGATCTTTCAGGCCATGTCCGGTCAACGTACAGACAATATTCACCTGACGCCGGCGGCTCCATTTTTTGAAATACCCCTTCTTGTTCATACTGAATATCCCGGCAACCGAGGCGGCCGAGGCCGGTTCGCAAAATACGCCTTCTTTTTGAGCCAGAAATCTATATGCCGCGAGGATTTCGGCATCGGAAACCATATCAATAGTTCCTTTAGATTCTTCCTGAGCGGACACCGCCATCTTCCAGCTTGCCGGATTTCCGATACGGATCGCCGTCGCGATCGTCCGGGGCTTTTTTACCGGCCGGCCCTTAACGATCGGCGCCGAACCTTTCGCCTGAAACCCCATCATGACGGGAAGTTTCTTTATTTTTCTATACGCGTAATACTCTTTATACCCTTTCCAGTACGCGGTTATGTTTCCCGCGTTCCCGACGGGAAGAAAATGCAGATCGGGCGCGGCACCCAGCACATCACAGACCTCAAACGCCCCGGTCTTCTGTCCTTCGATCCGGTGGGGATTGATCGAATTCACCAGCCTCACCGGATAATGGTCCGAAAGATTCCGTACGATGTTCAGCGCGTCATCGAAGTTTCCCTTTACCGCGACAACCTTCGCGTTGTGCATCAGCGCCTGGGCAAGTTTCCCGAGCGCGATCTTCCCTTCCGGAATCACCACAATACATTTCATTCCCGCGCGCGCCGCGTAGGCCGCCGCCGATGCCGACGTATTCCCGGTCGAAGCGCAGATAACCGCGCATTGCTTTTCTTCGACCGCCTTGGAAACCGCCATCGTCATCCCCCGGTCCTTGAATGAACCGGTAGGATTAAGCCCTTCGTATTTAAGATACACGTTAAACTGTTTCCCCAGCTCACCGGCGACAGAGCAGGCCGGAATCAGAGGCGTACCTCCTTCCAGAAGGGTAATGAGCGGGGTACGGGAGGTCACCGGTAAATACCGGCGATAACGGGCGATAACTCCTTGGTATCTCATATATCCTCAATCCGTATACACTGAGAAGTTTTTTTCACTTCTTTCAATCTGTCGATTTCTTTCAATGCCTTCTTGAGATTCGCTTCCTGAGATTCGTGGGTAATCATCACGATCGGGACGAATCCCCTTTCAGCCCGTTCTTTCTGGTGAACCGAAGCGATACTTATCTTATGTAACGAAAGGATCCGGGTAATCTTAGCCAGTACGCCCGGCATATCGCGAACCATACAACGCAGGTAATAGCGGGTCTCCAGATCATTGATGCTTTTCAGCGTACAATCCCATTCGTCCCGGGCGAACACGCCGCGGTTGACACATACACTGACAATGTCGGAGATGATCGCCGAAGATGTAGGCACCCCGCCGGCTCCTTCCCCGTAGAAAAGCAGTTCGCCCGCCGGATGGGTATCCAACCACACGCCGTTGACGGCACAGACTACTTCCGATAAAGGGTGGTCTTCGCGGATAAGCGTGGGGTGCACCCGTAAAGATAATGTATTTTTTTCTTTATGAGCGATAGCGAGTAATTTTATGCGATAAGAAAGCTCATAGGCGTAAAGGATATCCAGCGGATTGATCTTAGTGATTCCTTCCACGAATATCTTACTGACATTGGGCCATACCCCGAAGGAAAGATAGCTCAGGATACAGAGCTTATACAGCGTATCTTTTCCCTCCAGGTCCAGTTGAGGATGATTTTCGGCGAATCCGGCCTCCTGGGCGTCA
This sequence comes from uncultured Planctomycetia bacterium, assembly GCA_964483625.1. GTDB lineage: Bacteria > Omnitrophota > Gorgyraeia > Duberdicusellales > 4484-171 > JAFGQU01. Next base: position 56,581 of record CAZABB010000004.1, read on the forward strand.
CGTAACGCCTCTTGAAAACTCATCTGGTCCTGGTGCATCTTATAGAGAATATAATTTGTCGTGCCGTTTAAAATGCCATAAAGACTTTTTATATTACAGCCAATAAGGCCTTCGGAGACGCTTTTGATCAGAGGGATAGCCCCGCACACCGAAGCTTCAAACCCGATATTCCGGCCGTTCCTGTGCGCCGACTGAAATATTTCCTTGCCGTGGGTGGCAAGTAACGCTTTATTAGCGGTCACGACATGCTTACCGTGGGCAAACGCAGCCAGGATTATTTCTTTTGCCGGCCGGATCCCGCCGATAAGTTCAATAACGACATCGATCGCCGGATCATTCACAATGTCGCGATAATCGGTCGTAAACCGAACGCGGTGGCCTTGAGCGAGCTTCTTTTTTTTGGGATCAAGGTCACAGACTTTGTGTACCTGAAGTTTAAGCGAGGTCCTCTTTTTGATTAAGGATTGATAGGTGATGAGTGAATCAAGCGTTGCCTGACCGACAACACCCAATCCGATGATTCCAATTTTTTTTACCATTTATTGTCCGGATTATCTGTTGTCCAGTATTTGATTCACAAATTTCCCAATCTCCTGAAACAGAGACATATCCAGGTCGATAAACTGCACATGAGTCTCGTAAATGATGCTTTTGACGACCTCTTTGCATCCGACTACTTTTCCGATCACCTCGATACGTTTGGTAACAAAGGGAAACCGGATCGTCATTGCCAGATACGTCCCTTTTTCGAAAAACTGATTGGTCGTAAGAAGGATTCCTCCCTGACTCACGTTTTTACTTTGCGATAAGTCATAATCACTGGGAGGATCACTCATCCGGTAGCTGATAATGAAATTCGCGCTCGCGCGGGGAAATTGCCTGCGGTCTTCTCCTTTAAAATCTTCGGCCATCACATCCTCCTCGAATTTACTCTCCTCACCCTCTCAATCATGTTGCGCTGGAGTCATCAATTGTACGGAAAATATCCTTTTTCTCTCTAAAAAAGAGCCTATGTTAGATGGATTAAGTTTTATTATATATGGTTTCTCCGGGGGTGTAAAGGAGAAGTTCTAAAGATACTCTCCTCAAAGCAAAAGGCGTAACGAAGACATAAAAACAGGCATTTCCCCGCCGCTTTCTTTTTATTCGGCAAAAAGCTATTTATCGCTGCAAATAAAAGGCTTTTCCGCGATCCGAGGAGCTTAATGTCCCCTTGAAATCGTTCATTTTAAGTGTTATATTGAAGGGAAAAATTATAAAGGAGTACTGTATGGAAATTGGAACCACCCGCACCACACATAATACCGGGGCCCGGAGCGAGCAGATAAATCGCCAGAGCCGTATCCGGCGGGCCGAGGGAATCAAACGGCAGGAACGCCAACGTGATATTCAAAACGAAATCGAAAAGCAGCAGGCTAAGAAGAAGCAGGCCATCGAACTCACCTTTCTCCAGATAAGCCAGAGACAAGCCGAAAGGAGCGGTAATTCTATCGATGTGAAGATATAATTTCCCGCCCTCGGGAAAAAATCATCTGAAAAAGAAAGACTTTCCATTTCTCCGCCCATCTCTTCTCTACTTACCTGATGGAACTGAAAAATTCATTTTATATCTGCTTTATTCTTTTCCCACTTACGCACTGAAAACAGGGATGAACCTTCTGCAATGCGGGTTTGTTAAAAGATTCCCCCCAATCACACCTCGTAGGTGTGATTGGGGGGAATACAATGTGCTCCGATTCATCAAGGAAAGGGGAGGATTCTCTTCGTCCCGATTCTTATCGGGACTCGAGGGCATCCAGAGTAAATAACCTGCATACAATGAGGTTCACTGCTCTCCTTCGGTTCGCATGGATGTAATCGGCAATTTTCACAACATCTTTTCCCCTCTCACCTTAACTTTACATTTTGAGCGACGCTTCTTTTGTCAAGTTAATCGCGCCTTTAAATCAGAAGCTCTACGGGAGGGAGCTTACCCGACTCCTCCGGGGGAATTCGCAGCTCAGTCCCTGCGGGACTTCGCGCGGACCCCTTTAGAAGTACAGAACCTGAATGACTGAGGGGTACGAACCCCGGTCGCTGACGCTCCACGGGGGTCTGAGTCATCCCCTTCAATCAAAAAAATAAAATACCCTCACAAGGAGGGTATTTTATTTCTTGGTCGGGAAGGGGGGATTCGAACCCCCGACCCCTTGAACCCCATTCAAGTGCGCTAATCCAGGCTGCGCCACTTCCCGAAACAAACGACGCACGACGTTCGACGCTCGACGTTTTCGATATTTATACCAGAATTACTGGGGACTGTAAAGGATGGTTTTCCCCTTTGCACACTCCGGAAGAGTGCAAAGGGGAAAGGAAAGTCACACAAGCCCGCTCCTACTTTACAGTATTATTCCTATAAGTTAAAACCTATTTTAGGTTATAGGTGGTTACTTTAATATATATTTTATCTAACTCCTCTTCGCTTACTCCCAATTTATTTGCAACTCTTGTTCTTATCTCTTCTTCAGGTATGTTAATATCTTCATATAATGCTTTGCCATAAATATCATAAATTTCAAATTCTCTTTCGGTTGGTCGTATCTCGCTATTTGCATTACCCACTTTGTCTTTTATGTTAAATACATATTCGTATGAGGATCGATTATTCGATGAAGCTATCCTTGAAGTAACATCTCCCCAATTACCATAAGGACACCAATCCACCTTGCCCAAAGTATAAAAACTGTCAACATCTTCTTCTCTGTCATACACAAGAACAGCAATCGCATCAATATCAGAATCCTTTTTAGTTTCATCTAATATTAACTGGATTATAGTTGATTTGAATTCAGCTTTTGATATATCAGAGGGAACAACGACTTTATATCTTTTCCTGGTATTTTTAGGCAATCTCTCTATTTCGCTCCTACTGTAAGCGGATAAAGATTTGCCCATTGCTTTCATACTGAGATCTTCGATTTTTATAATTTTATAATCTCTTACCAGTTCTTTATTGTAATCAGAAGTCGGTTGAGCTGTTGTAATAGGTGTTTGTTTATTGCTTTTGGTTTTAGTGGGAATTCGTGAAGTGTGTCTACTTACCCTTTTAGTTCTTCTTTTTTTGCTGGAGCCAAAAGGGAGGTACCCGCTTATCCCCAAAGACAAAAGATTAAATGCGACTATAACCAGCATTATAGCGGCAAATATCTTTATTGTTGTTAAAGCGCTATTGGGTTGTTTTTTCTCTTTCTGCTCCATTCCGCTTTAAGGTTCTAATAGCCCAGATAATAAACGCATAGATTATATGAGTAGAATAGCATAAGACAGCGAGTTATATGGAATATGATAACTCATAATAAATAATATCATAGATACTACAAAGATTAACGCCTCTTTAACAATTATCTTTTTGATTTTTAGTTGCATTGTATTCCCTTATTATTTGAGTGCTTTTTGTAATTGTAACTAATAAACAAATTAATTTTCTCATTATAATCCCCTCCCGTCTTTGAGAGTCGCTCTGTAAATTTAAACTATTTCTAAGTCCACATGTTCTACAGTTTTTCTCTACCCAAAACAATTCTTCCTTTATCATTATACTTCCACATAAACGTACCGTTATGTGGTTCAGTAACTTCTAAGGGGCTACCTAAAATAGCACGGATTTCTTCCTGCGTCATTCCTCGTTTCAATTTCTCCCAGTTAGTAACATTACCGACGCTGGGAGGGTACCAATATTTCACTCGATAATCACCCGTCAATTCAAAACTAGAATCATCTATTGGCACCTGTTCATCTTCATTTAAGAAAACGATCAAATTTCCTGAACAATGCAAGATCGCAGCTGTGTAAGGAATAGTTTGGGGTGGATGATAAATAGGCACATTTGTAGTGGAATATCCTGAATAAGAACCTGTTCCGTAAGCATATCCCCCTGAGCCATAGACGTTCGCAGATGTAACTCCAGAATGATAAGTAGTTACTGGCTGATAAGTAGTGTAACTTGGGATATATACAGCCGTATTATAAGCTTGGCTATCAGTTTTCATATTCACTATTGCATCTGCTCCTTTCTTTCTTGCTAATCCTTTTGCCTTATTCAAGACATCATTCCAGCTGGCACAATTATCTGTATTCCCCTGAACCTCAAAATTACCAATAATTTTATATGGCTTACCTAAATCCGGTGTCCCCTCATAAATTGGCATTACATATTTTCTTGATTTAGGAGGAAATGTTTCACTTATATGGCTATAATAATTTGCCGTTGTACAAGCACTCAGGAAGCAACAAAGCAGGAGAGAAACAACTATTAATTGTTTTTTATTCATCTGTTGAACTTCTTTGCTCGCTGATAGCGATAACTTTTTTGTATATCTTTTTACTTAATACCTGACTTAGATATAAGGATCCTATACCCACGATGATAGAAACACAGACGGCAATAATAAGTCCTGCTCTATTTATAGCAAAATCTTTGTATCGCATTGGCCAAAGAAGATTCACCATTTGGAAAACAAAAGACAATAGCAAAAGAACAAATCCCACTTTTACATCAGCTTGTTGCTGTGTTATATTTTTCCCTAATTTCTCATGGCTATACCAATTTGCTTTTGACATCTCTACTATATCCTTTGCCGATGTAGTCAACGTTCCTTTTATTAAAAAGGAACTCGCAATTAAAGCAAGCATTAAAGCAGTAACTTGAATAAAAGTTCTAAACATAATTGCCTCTTCAAAATAAAAAGCAACCCTCAATCTTGAGAGTTGCCCTGTAAATTTATCCTGTTTTTAATCTCATATGCCCTACACAATCCCCTCCCCTGGGCATAGGACATTATACTACGCTGGGTCTTGTTGCCAACCCTGAAAATCCACCCTATTTGGACGTGTGACTATGTGACTTTGTGACGTGTGACCTTACTTGTAGCGGTAGGTGATGCGGCCGCGGGTGAGATCGTAGGGGGACAGCTCGACATCGACCCGGTCGCCGGGAATGATCTTGATAAAAAATTTACGCATCTTACCGCGCGGATAGGCAATGATCTGGTGCCCGTTATCCAGCTCGACACGGTACATGCTGTTGGGCAGGACCTCGACAACTTTGCCGTTAACTTTTACCGGTTCTTCTTTCGCCATATATTTTACCCTTTTTAGCTGTTTTTCGTTTCAACGCTCAAAGTCTATTCTATGCACTTTTAGCCAGATGTCAAATCTATCTTTTAAAACGACTGTAATGAGTGTCGCAGTTCATCCAGAATAACCTCAGGCAGAACATCACGGTTGGCCCCGGTTACTTCAATGATCTCAATATCATCACGCTCCTTTACCGCGCGGATGAAATTATTGGCGTATCCCAAGGTGATCGTTCCGATGACGATGTTTTCTGAATCGAGCGCCCACTGCGCCGCGGTGATAAATTTCGGAGAAAAACATTCCATCTTACCTATCTCATCAAGAATAATTACATATCCTTCCTTCAGCGTAATAGAGGAGATCGCAACCGTTTCGATATTCTCAATACTTACACCGAAGCGGCGGATACGATACTCGGATGGAATATCCTGATGGGCAAGGTAGGCACAAAGCCCATCGGTCGTTCTCATCATAAATCCACACCGTATGCCGCCTACCCTTTCCTCTTCGGTATAAAATCCGGTTACCGGGCAATTAATTCTCTGTAATATTTTTTTAATTACCGTGGTTCTCCCCGAAGAAGGCGCTCCGGTCAAAAAAATATTCTTCCTTTCTCTCTTCACAACAGTCTATTACGTGTGACTATGTCTGCCGGCAGGTGATGTCCCCCCGCTGGGGAGGCTACGCACTGCCGTGTGACGTGTTTTATTCGCAGCTCATCTGATAGACACTCGCGATATGAGACGCAAGCTCTTTTTCTTTCAACAAAAGCATGGCGATCTCCTGCTTTACCGCGACCAGATCACTGCTTAATCGCAGGCAGGATCCGTCCATATGTTCCAGATACGCGGCGGCGGTAGGATTTTCCGGGTCAAGCATCAGAAGCTTGCCGAACTCATGTTTGGCATCATCGACGTTCCCTTCTTTATAGAGCTTCACCGCGTATTCACAGAGACTGCCGCGGGTGCCGAAGTAATCACAGGCATCGTCGGGGTAAGGACAGACATCTTCCATCATCTGAGTGAGGGTCATCTGCTGTTCCTTCAATATATCCAGGCGTTTACGCGCTTTTTCCAGTTCTTTTTCTTTCGGCGGTAAAGCGATAAACGCTTTGGCAACCGCGTTATCGGGATCTATCGACAATAACTTGGTAAACTCATGGACCGCATCATCAACGAGACCCCGCTGATACTGGGCTTTACCGTATTCGCAAATCCTTTGACCAGCCAGCGGTGTATCTTTGGTATCCCCCATGGGAGGCGATAAAAAAATGAGGAATGATATTGCGATAAAAATAAATATTACTTTTGTATTCATCGCTCTCCTTTCAATGAGACCGTAATCCCGAGGCAAATCGGGATTACATGGTCGAATTGACCCCGCCCTCTAAGCTAACTCATTAAGCGGAGTTCTAAAAATGTTTTCACCTACCCTCCCTCTTCTCTTTATCATCTGCGGCATAGAGGGCGGTGTGTAATTCAACTATGAGCTTTTATTCGCCTATGCTTTAAAAACCCAAGTTTCATTACACATCTTATCATAGAAAAAACATTTTTCCAATCGGCTGAGTTGACGAAAAAACACGTTATTTGAGAAAATCAAGGTATACCGCGAGGATCAACGCCAGCGCCGAAAGGATAAAAATAGCTAAATAATTTATCCGTTCTTTCCGTGATGAATATCCACACAGGATCGTACCGATAAGGCTGTAGTCTTGAGCCTCAAGCGGCAGCCGGCAATTGATTTTTTTTATCAAATCCTGACGTGTAATTACCTGCGACCGTTTTTGCGCCAGGCGGAATTTATAGATGAAAAAGGCAAGGAAGCCTCCCACCCCCACATACCAGGCAACTTTTGCGTATAACGGATCGACATGGATGAGCAGCGTAACGACCCGTATCGCCAGCGCGGCGATGATGCCTACGATAAAAAATATCCACGCCCCCACCGAATCGCGGCACCGGTTATGTTTGAGGTCACAGACAAAACAACTGTTTTTGTTATCCATTTATACGATCTTCTCTTCTTTTAACGGACGCAGCATCAGATCGCTGACGGCTTTTTGAGGAGATTTGCCGCGGTATAATACCGAATACACCTGATAGGTAATCGGCATATCGACATGTAACTTTTTACTTAACCGGTAGGCGGATTTTGCCGTTTCGACCCCTTCGGCCACCATTTTCATCTTTTTCATAATCGTCCCGATCTTTTTTCCTCCTCCCAACTGTTCACCGACGGTTCGGTTACGGGAAAAAGGAGAAAAACAGGTCGTAACCAAATCTCCCAATCCGCTAACACCCCAGAACGTTTCAGGTCTCGCCCGCAGTTTCTTGCCCAGGCGCGTAATTTCCGCTAATCCCCGGGTGACCAGCGCCGCTTTGGTATTTGTACCCAGCCCCAACCCGTCGGCGATCCCGCAGGCAAGAGCGATGATGTTTTTAAGCGCGCCGCCTAACTCCACCCCCACAATATCGGCATGCAGATACGTACGAAAGGTGGGGGTCGAGAAAAGCTTCTGAATTCGCCGGCCGGTCTGTTTATGTTTGCAGGCGATCAGCGTGGTTGAAGGGATTCCCTTGACGATCTCGGTCGCGATATTAGGCCCGGAAAGAACACTCAAGTTCACCGAGCCCAGTTCCTCATTGATGATCTGTGAGACCCGTTTCAGAGAACTGGCTTCGATCCCTTTACTGACGCTGACGAAAACTTTTTTATTGAAACCGAAGCCGGACTTTTTGATCTTTTTCAAGACCCTCCGGATGAATTTTACCGGAATGGCAAGAACGATGATCTCATTCTCAAGTACCTCAGGAAGATCGGGATTAACGGTAAGATTTTCAGGGAATTTGACCCCTTGTAAAAAGAGACGGTTTTCTCTTCCCTTCTGCATGGCGCAGTTATGGTCGGCAAACACGCTGTGGAGCTCGATATGCCGGCCGGCTCTGGCCAGGATCACCGCCAGGGTCGTCCCCCAGTTCCCGGCGCCGATAATCGCAATTTTGTCTTTTTTATTTTTCATGAACTTACGAGCGATTAGCGTATAGCGGTTAGCGATCAGCGTAGCTCGTCGTGCGTATCGCGTTCTGCGGAACGCGCAAAAGAAACAAGAGAAATCCGTTTTTCAAACGCAGTACGCGTGTCGCGTTTCGCGTTACGATAAATACTGGAACGGGCGATCAGCATAGCTCGTCGTGCGTATCGCGTTCTGCGTAACGCGCAAAAAACAAGAAAAACCCGATTTTCAAACGCATGACGCGTTCCGCGTTACGATAAATACATGGAGCGGGCGATCGGAATCGAACCGACATAACAGGCTTGGAAGGCCTGTGTTCTACCACTGAACTACACCCGCATGCGGCATAGTGCTTACGCACTATTCCTTAAACAGAACTGATTTCTCAAAGAAGACTTTTCTCTTTCGGAGTCCGCCTCCCTGCGGACGCCCTACGATCTCACTTTTTTCTAAAAGCACGAGGTTGTTCGTATGCCGCTTCATGGGGACTCCGTCCCCTCTGACGCGACACTCGAAGCACTTTCAAAGAAGAGACGCCCTCGTGCCGCTGTTACCCCTGAAGATTCTCACAGAAGAGATCTTCTTTCGTGTGACGTGTGTCGTGTGACTATGTGACTTTCAAAGAATGACTGATTAAGACATGGGCAGGGGAGGATTCGAACCTCCGAAGCGATAACGCAACAGATTTACAGTCTGTCCCCTTTGGCCACTCGGGAACCTACCCAGCATGGACAAAACAAAGCGATTGTGAATGAGCTAGCAAGATTTTCCCCGACGATTACGTCGGGACTAATTCGACTACAGAGTTTTTTTACGTTCTCGCTTAAAAAACTCTAAGTCTCATTGAGCAGTCTGTCCCCTTTGGCCACTCGGGAACCTACCCTAAATAGCGTATAGCGAATAGCGGTTAGATATAATTCCTGTTTTAAAAGAACTTTTCTCTTCTGTTCGCTAAGGACTAAAAACTCTCAAAGAACATTCTTAAAACAAATTACACGCTCATCGCTAACCGCTAGTAAAAGAGCCCAGGATAGGAATCGAACCTACAACCTGAGGTTTACAAAACCCCTGCTCTGCCAATTGAGCTACCTGGGCGGATGAAAACACCTCATATCACATCCTGCATCATCACCTTGATCGCCTGAGGCAGACAATCAATAAGGTCCGACGCGATCATCCCCAGCTGGGTCTTCGCCTGCATCGCGATATCTCCGGCAGTACCATGCACCGCGACCCCAAGCTGTGCCGCCGAAAAAGGAGATACTCCCTGGGCCAGGAGCCCGCCGATAATTCCGGCCAGTACGTCTCCCGAACCGGCTGTCGCCATCCCCGGATTACCGGTCGTATTTTCTAAGAGCAATTCCCCGTCGGTAATAACCGTACGATGCCCTTTAAGAACAAGGATTAAATTATATCGAAGAGCAAATTCCTTGGCAAGGTCTTTTCTCGCCTGTTTTATTTCCGGTACGGATTTTTTAATGATCCGGGCGAATTCTCCTTCGTGCGGAGTGAGGATAAGTTTCGTAATCCTCTTACGCGTCAAGACCCCCAAGCTGTCTTCCAGAGCGTTCAACCCGTCGGCATCAATGACCATCGGCTGCCATATCCCTCCCATTATTTTCATCAGCAGATCCCGGGTTGAACTGTTCCGCGTGGCACCGTTCCCCAGAACGAAGACGTTGGTTTTCTTGCTGTATTTTTCGACCTCTTCAAACGCCTTGAGCGAAAGAGTCTTCTCTTTTGTCTCCTCCAGAGCGATACTCATCGCTTCGGTGAGTTTGATCTCAATAATATCATGCAATGAATGGGGTACCGCGGCGGTCACCAGCCCCGCGCCGATACGCAGCGCGGCACGCGCGGTGAGACACACCGCGCCCGTCATCCCCGGAGAACCACCCAATACCAACACATGGCCGTAATTACCTTTGTGTGTATCAGGATTTCTTTTGTGCAACCGCAGTGGCAACTGCATAATCTTCAATATGGGTTATCGAAAGCAGGATATCGATGTTAATATCTTTTTTCAACTCACAGTAAGGAGCGCCGTTATGGCGGTTTAAGATGAGGATATCAGTCAACGCCAGCGGATGCTCTTTCGCGATCGCTTTTATCACCGCTTCCTTCGCCGCGAACCGGGCCGAGAGCCGCTGGATATACATCTTCCCCGGCGAGATATTCTTCAATTCCCGGGGATCAAATATTTTTTCGATAAAAGCTTCTCCCCACTTTTTAATCGCGTTTTGCATCTTCTCAATCTTAACCATATCAATACCGATACCCATAACCATATCTTTCCTTTTTTCGTCTTGAATCTCTGGTCTTCAGTATTTGGTTTCTCTGTCTAGAGTCTAGAGACTGAAGACTATCGACTATTGTTAAGTATGTCCAACATCTCCTCCACCGCCGCGACCAGTCCGATAAAAACGCCGCGCGAGACGATCGAATGTCCGATATTCAACTCCTCTATTTCGCCGACGGTAAGGATAGGGTTTACGTTCTCATACTCCAGCCCGTGTCCGGCCGCGACAAAAAGCCCTTTGCGTTGAGCGTACCGGGCCGCCTGAGCGATCTTTTTCAATTCTTTATCCCGGGCTGCGGGAGTTTTACTCTCGGAATATTTTCCCGTGTTCAACTCGATGATACCGACTCCCAGAACCTTCGCTTTATCGATCTGACGCTTGATGGGATCAATAAACAAACTCACCTCGATTCCAGCCTGTCTAAGTTTAGCCAGAGCGTTCTGGAGGCGCCGCCGGTGGGTTACAAGATCCAGCCCCCCCTCGGTCGTCAACTCCTGCCTTTTCTCCGGAACCAGAGTCGCTTTCTGCGGCTTGATCTTCGTCGCTATCTCTACAATTTCTTTATGAATCGACATCTCCAGGTTAAACTCAACCGAAAGAGACGTAGCCAGAAGCCGGACATCCCGGTCGTTAATATGGCGGCGATCTTCGCGCAAATGAGCTATGATCGAATGACATCCGGCATGCTCGGCCAGAAGCGCAGCGACGACTGGATCAGGGTAAGTAATCCTGCGGGCCTGACGCAGTGTTGCGACATGATCGATGTTTACACCCAGCTTCATATCTTTATTCCGGACGTAGTAAATTCTCCGCTGGCCCAGAGCCAGGTGATAATCGCCATGATTAACGCGATAACTTTCAGCCAGAAATTATTGAAAATAAGATGTTTGAAGGGAATCTGATATTTGAACAGCTTCATTCTTCGCTCCTTAACTGTCCTTTCAGGATCGTAAATAAATCTTCCGGCGAAAGGTTACGGGTCAGCTGACCGTTGATCGCCAGAGAAATCGCGCCTCTTTCTTCGGAGACCACGATCACCAGGGCGTCGGAATTCTCCGACAAGCCCACCGCGGCGCGATGCCGCATTCCCAGCGTTTTCTCCAAATTAGGATTATCGGTAATCGGGAAAAGACATACCGCACTTACGATGCGCGTACCGTCAATAACCACTCCTCCGTCATGAAGCGGCGTAAACGGATAAAAGATGTTTTCGATCAGCTCGGAAGTAATCTGCGCGTCGATGATCAATCCGGTTTCAATGAAATCTTTCAGGCCGATATCCCGCTTGATCGCGATCAGCGCTCCTATTTTTTTCTTCGCCATGTTGGCGACAGCGGTAACGATCTCTTTGATCGTCTTCTCGATATCCTCCTGCCTGACTTCCATCATGAAGAAATGGCGTTTGCCCAGCCGGATCAATCCGGCCCGTAATTCCGGCTGGAAAATAATCGCGATCAGGATCAAAAAGAACGCAAAGAACTTGGTCAACAGCAAACTTAAAACATGGAGGCCCAGCCGCTGGAAGACAAAGAAGGAAATCACCAGAATTATAATCCCCCTCAGGAGATAGACGGCCTTGGTCCCTTTCAGGAAAATAAAAATGCGGTAGATGACAAACCATAAGATCAGTATCTCTACCGCGGATTTCCAGTTAAACATCGAAAATAAATTGATCAATCGCTGAATTTCAAATTCCATTACGCGTTCCCCAGAAGCAAGGCGGTTTTCATCGCCCGGCCGACTTCTTTCACATCGTGCACCCTCAATACGTCGGCACCGTTGGCCGCCGAGACCAGACACCCGGCCAGAGTGCCGCTTAAACGGTCATCTACCGCGGCGCCGGTTATTTCACCGATACACGATTTACGCGAAAGTCCTACAAATAACGGGACATTCAGACTCTTGAACTGCGCCAGGCACCGGATAATCTCGATGTTATCCTCCAGGCGCTTGCCGAATCCGATCCCCGGATCAATCATCAGTCGATCTTCTTTGATCCCTTTTTTCCGGCAGAATTCGATCCGTCCCGATAAAAACGTTTTGATCTCGGCGATGACATCGCTGTAACGGGGATTTCTCTGCATCGACCGGGGTGTCCCTTTCATATGCATCAAAACGCATCCCAGCCGGTATCTCTTAACAAGCGCGGTGATACGCGGACTGTGACGCAGCGCAGTTATATCATTAACCACATCAACCCCCTCCTTCACCGCCGCCTTCACCACCGGGTATTTATAACTATCTATCGAAATTACCAATTTAGGGAATTTTTTACGTACCGCCCGCAAGACCGGAATGACCCGGGCTATTTCGGTCGCGGCACTCACACTCTGCGCGTAAGGCCGGGTTGATTCTCCTCCGATATCAATCATCCGTGCTCCGGCTTTCACCATACCGGAGACTTTCTTTAAAATATCTCTTTCTAATTTTCTCATTTCTTTCACGTTCCGTCCAGTCAATACGCCGTCGCCACTGAAGGAATCCGGCGTCACATTCAGAATCCCGCAGAGGATCGGCCGGTCAATCCGGATCTTTTTATTTCTCGCCTTAAACACAGCCGGGTCTTTCTCCTCTTGAATATACTCTCTGAGCTGCCGGGCAACTTCATGTAATCCGAACGGCTGAGTTTCTATTTTCGCGGCGAATTTCCGCAATTGAGATACGGTGCCGAAAATGATGATGTCGGTTTTGATTTTTTTTACCAGACAATCACGGCTGATGGCGGCGTCGGAGCCTAAAGACAAGAGATGCTGTTTGATGATATTTGCCGCGTAAGACGATATGCCCTCGATCCTGTACGTGCGCATAAGCATCTTGGGCGCCATGATTTCCCGCCCTTCCTTTGCCGTACCGATTCGATCCATCGCCTGATAAGCGCTTTTAAGATTCCTGATCGGGAGAGGAAACAGTCTCATCTTCCTGTGCTTTTTCTTGTTCCTTGAATCCGATGATTTTTTTCACCTCACTGGAATCGAGCACTTCTTTCTCCAGAAGTGTCTGCGCCAGGGTTTTGAGCTTGTCGAGATGAGCCGAAAGAAGATCGGAGACCCGCTGGTGCGCTTCATCGATGATCCGCTTAACTTCCACATCGATCATATGAGCCGTTTCGTCGGAGTAATCTTTATGTTCGGCAAGTTCTTTGCCTAAAAAGACCGGGCCTTCCTTCCGTCCAAGCGCCACATGGCCTAACACTTCGCTCATGCCGAGTTCGGTAACCATTTTACGGGCCAGTTTTGTTGCCTGATCCAGATCGTTCTGTCCGCCGGTCGTCACGTCTTTCAGGATAAGTTCTTCAGCGACCCGGCCGCCTAACAGAGCGCAAATCCGCTCAAACAGTTCGGTCTTGGTGGAAATATACCGGTCACGCGTCGGGATATGCATTGTATACCCCAACGCGCCGATCCCGCGGGGAATGATCGAAACTTTATGAAGCGGGTCGACATTGGACAACGACAACGCCATGAGCGCGTGCCCGGACTCATGATAGGCGATAATCTTTTTTTCTTTCTTGGAAATAATACGGCTTTTGCGTTGCGGTCCGGCGACGACCCGTTCCATCGCCTCCTGCAGATCGCTCATCGCGACCCCCTGGCGGTTCTTCCGTGCGGCAAGCAGAGCCGCTTCATTACACAGGTTTTCCAAGTCGGCACCGGAAAATCCCGGTGTCTGTTTGGCTATTACGCTTAAATCAATACTCTCATCCAGCTTCACCTTACGGGTATGGACTTTCAAAATTGCCTCCCGGCCGCGGATATCGGGCGCGTCGATCACGATATGACGGTCAAACCGGCCCGGTCTCAACAATGCCGGATCAAGCACGTCGGGACGGTTGGTTGCCGCGATAATGATCAAGCCCTCTCCGGTCTGAAATCCGTCCATCTCGACAAGGAGCTGATTCAACGTCTGCTCCCGTTCATCGTGTCCCCCGCCGATTCCGGCAAACCTCTGTCGTCCCACCGCGTCGATCTCATCGATAAAAATGATCGCGCCTTTACCGGCTGGTTTAGCCGCTTTCTTTGCCTGTTCGAAAAGATCCCGTACGCGCGAAGCTCCCACGCCGACAAAAAGCTCCACGAAATCCGAACCGCTGATATTGAAAAACGGAGCGTCGGCTTCACCGGCAACGGCTTTCGCCAGAAGCGTCTTCCCGCATCCGGGGGGGCCGACAAGGATAACACCCTTGGGAATTCTGCCGCCCAGGCGCTGAAACCGTTTGGGATCTTTCAAAAATTCGATAACTTCGGTTAACTCTTCCTTCGGTTCATCGATACCCGCCACGTCCTGAAACGTTACCTTCGGTGTCTTCCCTTTTTCGATCATATGCGATTTGGTTTTGCCGAACGACCATACCCGGGAACCGAACTGCGAACCGCGATAGGCAAAATACCATAAAAACAGGATAAACAAGAGCATCGGCCCCAGCGAGAAGAAGATATTGGTCCAGAGCGTTTTGGGAGGTTCGATTTCGAAACTGCGCACGTTCTTCTTGAGGAGCGGAATAAGTTCTTCGTCATCGGCGGGTACATACACGTAAAACCGTTTATTATCCCGGCCTTCGGTAAACTTTCCCTGAATAAGGTTTTCGGTCATTTTCACCTCGGCGATCACCGGATTTTCGAGATTGCTTTCCAGGATATAGTAGAACTCGTTATAGTTGAGTTTCTCCATCATCCCGGTCATGCCGGAGGAAAAAAGACTGATCAGCCAGATGAATCCCAGAAAAATCAGGATCCAGGTGGTGATTCCGCGGACGAACTTATAATTATCTTTATTTTTTTTATCCGGTTTTTTCTTATTATCCATGTTCCCTATTATATGGTATCTCAATAAAAAAGCAAGGACTTGATCAGGAGCCATTCATTTTCTTTAACAACCCTCAGATCGGGCAGATCCACGGCGGAAAACGGTGATTTTTTAAGGATAATTTCATGCAGCTGAGTGAGGTGTTTGGCCTCAAGGCGACGGGCATTCCCCTTGATTTCGGCTATCGCCAGACGCAGCACATGAGGCAGCAGCGCCGGATGGATTTCTTTCAACTGGGCGACATGCAACTTAACATATCCGGAACCGTGTTGTTTCTTTATCCGTTGGTAACAGTCCTGCGTGCAGGAATGAATGAATTCGAAATCCAAAGCGGTACTCTGAGCCAAATTTGTCAGGCTTTCGACGATGCGGGGATTAAACTCCTTTAAGGCCGGAATGAGCTTCATCCGGACCTTATTGCGCAAAAACGCCTCACTGTAATTGGAGGGATCAGTTCGGTAGGGATACGTATTCTCCCGAAGCCAGTTCAGGATATCCCTCTTGCGGGTGAATAACAGCGGCCGAATGACCTGTATCCCGTACATTTTATTTTTCACCCTCATCGCCCGTACTCCCTGCAGACCCGTCCCGCGAATAACGCGCATCAATACCGTTTCGGCAAGGTCATCCTGATTATGAGCGATCGCGATCTTCTTTATTTTATACTGCCGCGAACAGGCCAGAAAAAAATCCCAACGCTGTTTCCGCGCGGTCTGTTCAAGCGAATCCCCCTTATCGAGCCCGGAAACATCCTGCCTGCGGCTGACAAATGATACCCGGTTTTTACGGCACAGTTCCCTGACGAATGTTTCCTCGGCGTCCGATTCTTCGCGAAGCCTGTGGTTCAAATGAACACAGAGCACCTCAAGCTTCAAATCCGTTTTCAGGCGGGAAAAAAGATGCAACATACAGACCGAATCCGGCCCGCCGGAAACCGCGATCATAAGCTTCTCTTTTTTCTTAAGAAGGCGGTGCTTCCTGATTGTTTCTTCGAATAATTTCTCTACCATAAGCCCATTTTTGCTTTTTCATATCCAGTTTCTTTGATTTTACCATCTTGTTTTTGCCTTTTAATTTTTAACATTTGATATCACCTCATATGCCTTCCCATTATATCATAATTATATTATAATCAACGTGTGACTATGTGACCTTGTGTCTCTGTGACCTTTTTCTTATGAACATCCTTGCCATCAATCCCTGGATTTACGATTTTGCCGCGTTTGATTTCTGGCTGAAACCGTACGGATTCCTGAACCTCCTCACCTATCTGAAAAATCACGGGGTAACCATCGACTACATCGACTGTCTGGAGAAGAAAATCTCCCGCGACTCGTTCGGCCGGGGAAAGTATTACCACCAGATGATCGCCAAACCGGACAGTATTGCCGGCGTTCCGCGCTATTTCAAACGGTATGGGATCACTCCCGCGGAATTCAAACGTCTTCTGCCCGAAAAAAAAATCGATTATATCCTGGTATCGTCATCGATGACATACTGGTATCCGGGGATCGTCGATGTCATCGCTATCGTAAAAAAACGCTACCCCGGCGTCCCGGTTTTCTTGGGCGGTACCTACGCGACTCTGTGTACCGAGCAGGCTCTGGAAGTAACCGGCTGCGATAAAGTATTCACCAACGACTCTCTGGGAGAATTTTTCGATACGATCGGCATCGACTTTGAACGAGAGCGATTCTACCAGACCTTACCCCGCTACGAAGCATTTCAAAAAAGTCTCGATTACGTGGTATTAAGGACATCCTGGGGCTGTCCGTTCCGGTGCAGTTTCTGCGCGATCGGGAAACTTTCTGAAAACTATATCCGCATCGATCCGAAAGCCATCATCGATTATATCGACGGCTACGCGAAAAAAAGCATAAAGGATTTTATCTTCTATGACGACGCTCTCCTTTACGATCAGGATTACATCACCGGAGTCTTAGAAGGCATCGCGGCACTCAATCATCCCATCCGGTTCCATACGCCTAACGCCATGCATCTTCGTTACGTAACGCGTGACATCGCCGGACTGCTCAAGAAATGCAATTTCACCAATCCTCATTTCGGGCTGGAAACGCTGGATACGAGATTACAGAAGCAATGGGGCAACAAAGTAGATACAAGAGACCTCACGCGGGCGATATCATTTTTAAAAGAAGCCGGATTCGGTGACGGCGAGTTCAGCATTTACCTCCTGTTAGGTTATCCCGGACAGGACCTTGATACTCTCCGAGCCGATGTCGAACGTCTGGTCGAACTGGGCGCGAAAATATCTCTGGCGGAATTCTCTCCCGTACCCCACACCGACATATTCGCGCAGTTTAAGGACCAACTCCGCGATCCGCTCCTGCATAACAATTCCCTTTTCTGGTTTTCTTCGGATAAGAAGATCGAACAATTCTGGGAGGTAAAGAATTTTGTGCGGGAATTAAACCATCGCTGGGCGCCGAGCAACGCGGCGCAAGGCAAAGAGCTGCCGGGAACTTAGAACGGTTCCCAACCGGTCACCTCATCATATTCCAGAAAAACATGCAGTTTTAAATCATCATAGGTCCAGCGTTCGATCCCATCGACGGTCATACCTCTTGAATCAGGCTGGCCTAAATCGGTAATAACCTGGCTCCGCCATTCACCCAGATACAGATAAACTCCCTCTTTACATTCAATATAACTGGTATGCTCCTGGCCCGGCCCGAACCCCTGCTGGACCCCCACGTTGACAAATCCCCGTTTCTTAAATACGTGATCATGCGCCTGAGGACACCCCGTAAAGAAAACCAACCCCATGATTGCAATGACAAATCTGTTCATCGTCACATCCCCATTAACGTCAGTCCCGTATTCAATATCCACCCCACACTGGCGGCAGTAATACACATGATGATAATCGACTTAGCCATATCTTTTAATCCTAGCTCCCTGATCAGAAGCAACAACGTTGCCGCACAGGGAAAGTATACCGCCAGGATCGTCGATGCAACCACAAGCTGTTTCACATTCAATCCCAACGGCCGCAGCATTCCCACCGCGACATCTTTACGTAAAAAGCCGATCAGGAACGCCCCGATACTTTCTTTGGGCAATCCCCACATTTTCGTCAGGACCGGTGAAAACAATATAGAAAGGAAATCGATGATTTTCAGGTAATACAGTACATTCACAAAAAGGATACCGGCAAGCACCAGCGGCAGAGCCTCTTTGACAAACCAGCTTATTCTTGTCCAGAGCTTACGCAGGACCACCGTTACATGCGGCCGGCGGTACGGTGGGATCTCAAGCAGTATCTCCGGACTCCGGCCCGGCAACGTCACGTGCAGAATCTTACCGATAACGAACCAGACGATAAACAGGTTGAAAAACACAAGCAAAACGTATTGGCCGCCGAACCGTCCCAGAAGCCCGATAATCACCGCGCTCTGAGCCATACAGGGAACCGCGATCGCCATGAGTGTGGCGGCGATGAATTTCTCGCGGCGTTCTTCAAAGAGCCGCAGGGACAACGCGCCCGGCACGTTACACCCTAACCCCAGAATTGTCGGGATGACCGCGTACCCGTGCAGACCGATGCGGTGAAACGACCGGTCCATAATGACCGCCAGACGCGGCAGATATCCCCAGTCTTCCAGAAGTCCCAGGATAAAATAGAAACTGCATACATAAGGCAAAACCATCGCAAACGGTACATACAGCCCCGTCGTCAGCATCCCGAACGATTCGCTGTATTCGATGGTACCGTCGACGATCTCCCCGACCAGAATCGACTGCAAGAATCCTCCTTCTCCTAATAGAGCACTTAATTGCACCATCAACGGTGAGTAAACGTGGTCGAAAAACGGATCGAAAATGTATCCGATAAGCCCTTCCCCGATAAACCTTACCGTCATAAATGCCGCCGCCACGACGCCGGCGGCGATCAAAAAGGAAAACGGCGGTTTAATGCTCGCCTCCTGCACGACATCCAGAAACGTATGATGCCGATGATGCAGAGTTTGCACTTCCTTTACGATATAGCCGATCTCATCCCACAAAGAATCGTGTTCCCTTTTGGACGTAGACTGCCGGGCCTGGAGAATTTTCAATACCAGCTCTTTTACCCCCTGCCCGATAAGGCCGCAGGTAGCCACAACCGGCACGCCCAGAATTTCGGTGAGCTTCTCGATATCTATTTCAACGCCGCGATGCTTGGTCTCATCCCAGAGATTAAGCGCCACGATCATCGGTTTATCGGTTTTACGAATGAGCTCCA
>CAZABB010000004.1:76070-91789 GCA_964483625.1 uncultured Planctomycetia bacterium
TAAGACGAAGATTCCGCTCGAGGTTTGTGGCGTCGAGCACATTCACGATGACATCAGCCTCGGCAACCAGACGTACCGCGACTTCTTCGGCTTTCGACGTGGGAAGCAAACTGTAGGTACCGGGGACATCGACGAGTTCATGCTGGATCCCCTCCACCATGATAAATCCCTTGGTATATTCGACGGTCGTGCCGGGATAATTGGACGCGATCACTTTCACCCCGGTAAGACGGGAAAAAAGAACGCTTTTGCCCACGTTGGGATTTCCGGCCAATACGATCTTCATAGGAAAAAATTATACTACCGCGCGACGTTTTCTCCAACGACTATTTGACATGAAATAAAAAAAGGGGGGATCAGGTGCCGGGTGATGGTTTTGGCAGTTCGACGATAATTTTCTCGGCCATCCCTCGACCTAATGCCACCTGTGTATGGCCGGATTTGACGATCACCGGACCGGAATAAGACCGTTCGCTTACCTTGGTAAGAACAGCCCGATGGCGAATTCCCATATTCTCCAGACGACGCAGGAACTGATCGCCGCCCTGAATCTCAACGATATGCACTTTTTGATTTGCTTCTACTTGAGTAAGAGGAATCATGGTTATCTTTGGTTTAAGAAAATTCTATATTCATCCCGGCCTTAAGAGGCACACACCGCTGGCCGAACACTTCACTGAATACGTTGATCGCCTTATAGCCGGTACAATGTCCGGGGAATACCTCTTGTACATTTAAATCACGGAGTTCTTCGACAACGTACCGGATCGTTCGCAGATCTTCCTCGAGAAGATGGAACCCGCCGCCGAGCGCGTACACATCTTTTCCGAACGCCGCACGCACCCCCTTTACGATCGCAGCCACACCTCGATGGGCGCATCCGGTGAGGACGACCAGCCCGTTTGCCATATCCAATACCAACACCAGTTCCGAGAGCGTTTTGCCTTTATACACGGCACTCCCCGAACAGAAGACCGTGGCCCCGGCCGAAATTTCATTCCTTTCGGTAACCACTGTCAGTGCGTTTTTAGCAGAGTCAGCCTGAAACTCAACAGCAAAATCCTCAGGCACCCAGACCGTAAGAGGACTGATCTGGCCGGCAAGTTTCTCCAGGCCGGATCGATGATCCCAATGATTGTGGGAGATAACGATATGGCGAATTTTATTCCGGTCGATATTCATGATCCGGAAATTCTCATCAATATACTCGTACTTCTCCCCCGTATCGAACAGAAGCCAGTCATCGACCAGATAGGAAATCCCCCAACCGGAAGCCAGACGTTCGTCATCTTTATCTTTTTCAAATACGATTGATACCCGCATACCCTGTGTTTACGTATATTTACTATACTATCCTTTTATGTTTCGTCAATAAAAGCCGCTATGATTTTTTTTGGCGGGAAGGCCTTTCCCCAAAAAGCAGAGTCCCGATCCGTACCATATTGGCTCCCGCCTCGATGGCAAGCTTGAAACTCAAACTCATTCCCATCGAAAGGTACCGGAATTTTTCTCTCTTAAGCTTTGCGCCCGTATGCTCATATAACTGGCGCGTCCGATCGAAGGCCCGGCGGAGTTCGGTTTGGTCCTCACTCAAGGGCCCCATGGTCATCAGGCCCTCCAGAGAAAGACAGGGTAATTTTAATATCTCATCGGCAAGCAGCATAACCTCATCCGCAGCCACACCTGTTTTTTGAGACTCCCGGGCGGAATTGACCTCGATCAATACCGGCATTACCTTTCCTATCGGCTCGCATTCCTGATTGATTTTCCGGGCTAACGCGACGGAATCTACCGTCTGAATCATATCGAATATCCTCACCGCTTTCTTTACTTTATTTTTCTGCAGATGCCCCAGAAGATGCCAGGAAACCTCATCCCCCACAGCCGGTTTTTTCTTCTCGGCTTCCTGAACGTAATTTTCTCCCACAATCGCCAGTCCCCCTTCGATTGCCTGCCGGATTTCATCGACACTGCGGGTCTTAGCCGCGCCCACCAGCGTCACACCGCGGGGAAGCCCGGCGATAATATTGTGAACATTCTCTTTAATCATTGATTGTAAGATATATCTGCCTTGACGCTTTGACTTCTTTAATTTTCCGTTTCCTGATCAACGCATCCACGGCACGGTTAACTTCAGCCAGATCCAGCCCGAACGAACTCACCAGTTCCGCCCGAGTTACCGGCCGCCGTCTGAGAATATCGATAACTCCTCTTTCTATTTTATGAGCGATATTCTGCCTCATCGACGGGACCGAGTGCTGCCGGATGATTTCAACCCCTTCGGCCAGTGTCCGGGCAAACCTGTTCACCGCTGTCCGGGAGGGAATCCGTACCGAATCCGAAGGAGGCCGTACGGGAACATTGATCTGGATTTTATCCGGCGCGATACGTTCGATCACCTTTTTGATTTTTTTCGCCTCCGATACCGTATCGTTAATCCCTGAAAGCAGCATGATCTCAAGGCATATCTCACCTTTAAATTCCTCACGTAAAGAGATCAATCCATCGATCATCTTCTTCACCGTAAGAGACGGTACGGGCCGGTTTATCTTTTTAAAAAGGGCCGGCGTCACCACATCGAGCGAAGGGATGATTACATCGGCACCGAGCAATTCTCTTCTTACTTCCTTGCGGTATAAAAGCGACGAATTGGTAATCACGCATATCCGCGCTCCCTTAGGCCGTGTTTTCTTAAGCAGTGAAATTATCTTATCGAGATCCTTATGCAGCGTGGGTTCGCCTGACCCGGCAAGTGTGATGTAATCAAGGGAACGTTCGCGGGAGAAAATGCTCGTCACTTCTTTTTTGAGTTGGGACAGGTCTACCCGGCGAAACCGCCGCAGGGTCTTTACACTCGTTTTGCCGATCTGGCAGTAGACACAATCAAACGAGCAACGTTTCCTGGGCGAAAGATCGACCCCTAACGAAAATCCCAACCGCCGCGAAAATACCGGACCGTAACAATATTTCATATTTCTCTTCGGGTTAGCCCGTTATCCCGTTCACCCGTTTCACCGTTCGAAAAAAACGGGAATCCCGCCTCTGGTGGGAAACGCGAGCACGGGCGAACACGCAAACTATTAACCTACATATCAATCTTGCCCCACCAGTCATCGTAGAATTGTTTCAGGTGACGGTAAGTTACCTTATCCACACTCATCTTCTTCACGTCCGGGGCGCGAAACGAAACCCGATACGCAGATATATATTCATTCAGCGTAGTATAGGCCCAGGTAATCTCTTTGAATTTTTCCTGCGCGTTTTCTTTAGCCTCTTCGCTGCACGTGTCGGGATGGAACTTTCGGGACAACTCATAGTAACGTTCTTTCACTTCTAAAATCGTCACCTCCTCATCCAATCCGAGTATATTGCGGGCCTTCTCGATATTGTCGTAATCAAACCGTTCCATAATTTTTAAAATATTCTGTTTACAGGCTGATCGGCCCGTCCAGATTCACCTCAAAAAAGCTCTTCATGAACGCCGACACTTCATCGAGGGTTTTACAGATCACTTCCTTTTCCTCCTTTTCCGGAGGGGTAAGGATAGCCATCTTCTCCAATGCCCGGCGGATATCTTCTTCCTTATGTTCCTGCCATGATTGATACATCCCCGATGCCTGAAGGAGTTTCATCATCCCCTCGATATGTTTCGATTTCCCCTGTTTAACGGTTATGGTTTTCACCACATACCCGTTTTCGACTTTCCGTACGATTACTTCTCTTTCCTGCATACAATACCTCCCTTCAATGAGCAGACGATTTACGGAACGAAATGAGCGTAAATCGTAGGCACAAACCGTCTGCGAATTGAATCCTTGACGATTCTAGCCAAAATCGTCAAGGATAAATTCAGTCAACATCCGCTTTGTAAGCGGCTGGACTTCATTTATTATCCCACTGCATTCTGTTTTCGCAAGCCCCAAATAGCAAACAGCGATCAGCGATGAGCGATTGAATTGGATATGTATGATTGTGTGTCGGGTGGCGGGTAAAAAACTAAAAACTATAGACTCATAGACGAACGACGCACGACAAAAGACAAGGCCCTGGCGTCCCTCTAAAAAGGACTTAAAGTCCTCCCGTGGCTTAGAGGATAATCACAACCAGGGCCGTTTGATGCTACAGGTAAAAAGCAAAAAAGACAGAGCATCTTCCTTGAGGTACTTTCGGTAAACGAACCCATGGTTGTTATGTAACCATCCATATTTTTGTTTTGATTTTCCGTGGCATTTCAGAAAATCACTAGAAAATTACTATATCGAAAATATCCCGTGTTGACAACAATAAAATCCAAGTTTTGTTTTTTGGGGAAGATTTTTTCCAGAAAGAACTGTTCCCGGGGAAAAGACTTTTCTCAGAAAACGGTATATTTCTCGAGGTTTTTCTTTACCGCGAAAGGATCTCTTCGATCCTGGCGATAAGGGCGTCTCGCTCTATGGGCTTGACCAGGTGCTCAACCGCTCCGGCGTTAAACATCATCTCTCTGTCTTTATCGGTATCCAGCGCCGAAAGCGAGATGATCGGGATACGCCTGGTCTCTTCATTTTTTTGCAGCAGACGGCACACTTGATCGCCGCTTAAAAGCGGCATACGGATATCAAGTAATATCACATCGGGACCGAACTCCCGTACCTGCGAGACAATTGTCTCATCGGCCCCGGGAAGAACCATCACTTCGTATTTACCGGTTCGCTCCAGGTTCATTTTCATGATCGCAAGCAAATCCGTCTCATCATCTATGAACAGGATCTTCTTTTTCTCCATATCAGATTGCTCCCATCGGTTTGAGTATCACTCTGAATGTGGTCCCCCTATTCACTTCGCTTTCCACCTGCACGACACCCCGGTGCATATCAACGATATTTTTCACCACGGCAAGCCCGACCCCGATCCCCTTATCTACCGGCTTGGTCGTAAAAAACGGGTCGAAGATTTTCTGCATATTCTCTTTTTCGATACCGGTACCGGTATCCTCTACTTCGATAACAACTACTTCTTCACACGGCTTAAAATAATCGGTATCCCGATAGCCCACCCGCTCTCCCACCGGCGCGTCCAGCCGGCCCGACCGGGTTCGGACGAAAAGCCTGCCTTCTTCCGGCATGGCATCGATCGCGTTCAAGAATAAATTCACGAAAACCTGCTCGATCTTATTCTTATCGACCATGACCTTAAGAACATCGTCACTCAAATCCTTAATGATCTCGATATTTCGCTGATTCGTTTTGTGTTCAACCATCTGCAACGATTCGTCCACGATCAGGCTTATATTTTCAGGGTTCTTATGAATTTCTTTGACCCGGGAGAAATCAAAAAGCACCCGGATGATATTATCGGCACGTTTGATCCCGTCTTTCATGACCCGAATCATATCCCGAATCTTTTTTTTATCGAACGATGCCTCCTCCTCCAGATAATTTATTCCCTGGAGAATAATAGCCAGCGGGTTTTTTACCTCGTGGGCGACTTCGTTTGCCATCTTGGCAATCGCTTCCATTTTACCCGACTGAATCAGCTGATCCTGCATCCTTTTCAACGCGACATACGCCTTCTGCAGCGACTGCTCGGTTTCTTTAAGCCTCGTAATATCCAGGTGCGTGCCGCAGACCCGCAAGGGTTTCCCATCCTCATCTCTCTCAATAACCTTCCCGCGGTCTAAAATCCATATCCATCGGCCCGATTTATGCTTCATCCGGAATTCCGCTTCATAAAACGCCGTCTCGCCTCTGAAATGCGCCTCGAGAATTTTCATCACGACCGGTAAATCTTTGGGATGGACCAGGCCCGACCAGGAACTCAAGTGCGGCTTGATCTCATCCAGCGTATACCCTTTCATCTCGGCCCAGCGTTCGTTAAATCGCACCTCACTGGTAGACACATTCCAGTCCCAGGTCCCCAGGTTACCGCCGTAAAGAGCCAGTTCCATCCGTTTTTCCCGTTCGCTCAGCTTCTTTCCCATCTCCTGCCGGTCGATGATCTCTTCCTGCAGTTTCTTATTGATCTCGACCAGTTCCTGGGAACTCAAATCAAAAGACCGCTCCATCAGGTGACGGTCCCGGTCACAACTGTCGTACACATCGCTCACGCTGCGTAAAAACGGCTCCATGCCCGGCGGAACATTGTCTACGGACCCGAAGATTTTTTTGATCTGGCGTTCAAGTAACTTATTCATTCTACCTGTTTATGTTTCGGAAAATGTCGTAATCGTCATTGTCTGGTTGTGCAACTCGCATGTTTTCTCTGCCGGCGAAAACGGGCAGATCTCACCGTACGAGTAAAAACCCGTCAGCACCGCTTTTTTTCCCAGGACCGAAGCCACACCTTCTATCTCTTCTTCGATCCGCTGCGCTAAAACCAGCTTCCGTCCGATACAGCTCACCAGGATTGCCAGATCCGGCTTTACCTTGGGAGTAATCTCGGTTGTCATATGCGCCGCCCCCACGGCGCCATCGATCAGCCGTTCGAAATTCGCCTTCATCAACCGCACATACGAACCTTCGGGTATATTCCCGGCAAAAGTCATGCTTCCTTCGGTCTCATCTATCGCCAGGATTGTTCTCACCAGGCTCACCGATCCGTCCTTAAGCCTGAGGCTTAACGGGAAAAAAAGCCCGGTCGCCGGAAGCCCCTTCGCTTCCTCCCCGAGATATTTTTTATATAATTCCAAAGCCGACTTCCCGTCGACCTCATACAGAATGTTCCCTTTGGAACGAGTCACCAGACGATCCGGGCCGAATGAATCCCATCCGCCCATTGATCCATATCCAATCCTGATCCTCTCTCCGTAGAACCCGACCGCGGCGATGGTATCGGGAGAAACCTGATCATTCACCCGTACCACGGTCTTCTCGAACCGATCCTGATCTCCCGAAAGCCCGCCCGTTATCGGAACATGGGCAGGCAAGCCTTCGGTCAGCCCGCGGGCTAAACCGCTCCCGTTGACATTCAAACCCGTAGATACCACAAACACATGCGTTAACGAATCCTTCGGTAACGAATCGGCAAGCTTTTTCCCCACAGCCCGGCTGTCTTCCATACGATCCAGTTTCGCGCTGGTTATTCTGGTCCCCGTATCTTCAAAAGCAACAGCCGTCGTTACCAGTGAATTATCGTACACCTGGGTACCGATGATCTCACCGGCGGTAGAACACCCCACGATAGCCGCCTGAGGATAATAGTTTTTCAGCTCATCATAATATTGCCGGTTTTCCAGAAGGGTACGTTCCCCGAAAACAAAAACAAGCTGGGCGGTATCTTTCAGGTTATGATCCGAACCATACGCCCAGCCCGTCTCTTCAAACCATTGTTTTTGTTCCGTCTTCATCATTCTCCTGTTTTATCCTTATTCATAAAATTAATTTTAATATATCATTACAAAAACAACTTGGCAATAACGAAAGCAGCTGATCTTGAAGACGATTTGAGCCTCACCCTGAAAACGACAATACTTTTAAGGAAAACAACACTTTTTTTAACAAGCCGTCTCAGACTATATCGACTGCAAAATTTCCGTGATTACGCGGGGGTTATTGAGAGTAAAAAAATGAATACGGTTGACGCCGTTTTTCTTTAAATCGCGGCATTGTTCGATGGTGAATTCGATTCCCGCCTTCTCCATATCGGCAGGATTATTCTTAAACCGTTCCATTCCTTCCTCGATATGACGCGGGATACTCGATCGGCAGATCGAAGCAAATTTTTTCACCTTGCCGATATCGGTAAGCGGCAGGATCCCGGGAAGGACCGGAAGTGAGATGCCGCAGTTCTCCATCCGGTCAAGCAGAGAAAAATAATGCACGTTATCGAAAAACATCTGAGTCACGGCGAAATCGGCTCCGGCATCGATCTTCTTTTTGGTATAGGCGATATCTTCTTCGAGTGTTTCTGTCTCGATATGGCCTTCCGGATATACCGCTACTCCCACGCAGAAGGCGGGATACTCTTTTTTGAGTAAGGCGACAAGATCACAAGCGTACCGGAGCTTCTGGGTTTCGAAGGAAAAATCTTCAGGCGCGTCTTGAGGCGGATCGCCGCGCAGAGCCATGATATTACTGATCCCTTTTGATCGATAATGATCGAGCAGTTTTTTAAGTTCGGTTCCTTTCGCTCCCACACAGGTCAGATGCGGCATGACCACCAGGTTTTCGTAACGGGTAAGCATCTGCACCGCCTCTTTGGTCGCGTCCTGCGTAGCTCCGGCGGCGCCGTAGGTCATCGATACGTAAAGGGGATCATAGTTTTTGAGCACCTCGATCGTACGAAACAGAGCTTCCTTTGCCTTCTCGCTCTTGGGCGGAAAGAACTCAAAACTCACGCCACGTTCCCGTTTGGCTAAAATATCGCTTATGTTCATAATGTGAATATATTACTATAGCATCCCCGATAACTCAAGCACCGATCACAGACCTCAAAACAGCAAATCTTTTATGTGACACGATACCCGGCACCCTTACCCCGGGAATATCAGACATGATTCCTCAGTATCAATTCTGCCGGATGGGGATGCAGGTAATACTGCCGTTTAAGATACGGCTCTTGGTATTTGCGGACATAATGGTTCAGGAGCACGACCGGGACGATCAGAGGAATAAGACCGCGGCGATACTGCCCGATAAAATCCAGAAGTTCCTGCTTCTCATCGGGTGATATCGTCTTTTTAAAATACCCCATACTATGCTGCAGCACATTGACGTTTTTTTTCACCGTCGCCTGCAGTTTTAACGCTTTCATAAGAACCCGGAGATACCGGCCGAAAAGTTCCCCGCGCCGGGCGGCTTTTGCCCCGGCAACCAGCTTGCCCAGAGTTTTTAATGCCGCGGGGCTGTGCGCCAGAATCAGAAGTTTATGGTCGGCATGGAAATCGATCAAATCTTTTAATCCACCGCCCCAGGCGATGAAATCCTGCCAGCGCCGGTAGACAAATATCCGTTCGATGAAATTTTCGCGTAATTCCGGATCATGAAGCCGGCCGGCATCCTCGACCGGTAAAAGTCCAAACGCGTTCATCACCTCCCGGGCGAAGACACCGACGCCCTTTTTCGCCGGATTACCTTTTGCGTCATACACCTTCACCTGACGCATTCCCGAAGAAGGCGATCCGCTCTTAAACACGAACCCGCACAGATCTTCTTTTTCCAGTTCCTTTATCCTCTGCCCAGCCCATTTCGTCATCCGCTCGGTAT
Source organism: uncultured Planctomycetia bacterium (assembly GCA_964483625.1). GTDB lineage: Bacteria > Omnitrophota > Gorgyraeia > Duberdicusellales > 4484-171 > JAFGQU01. The sequence continues at coordinate 85,253 of CAZABB010000004.1, forward strand.
GGTCTATTCCGGTCCGGCGGGTAATCAGACGGGGATTCTGGGGATCTCCCACCAGCCGCATCGCCTCCCGAGGCATACCCAGGCCGCATTCGAACTCAGGACACACCGGTACCCATTCGACAAACTGTCCCAAGGTATCACGCAGGTACCGGTCAAGCTTATGCCCGCCGTCATAGCGCACCTCATTCCCCAAAAGACACGAACTGATACCGACCTTTATCTTCATTTCTCGTCCAGTCTATCATAGAACCGAAGGCAATCAACTCCTTCTGAAAAACGTATTGCTTATATCGCAGTTATTCTATAAACTGTTTCTTAACGTATCGGGTTTCGGGTACCGGGTACAGGGAAAACCTAATACGATACCCTGCCCCTGCGCCGCGGCACCCTTAATAACAGGAGGTTAAAGATGGCAAAAAAAGCGCTTATTATTCTTGCGCCTGGGTTTGAAGAGATCGAAGCGATTACCGCGATCGACATTTTACGGAGAGCCAACGTCGCGGTGACGATTGCCGGACTCGGTGACACCAAGATCAAAGCCGCGCGCGGCACCGTGATTGTCACCGACGGAGTGCTGGAATTGATTAAAGACGAATTCGACGCCCTGATCCTTCCCGGCGGCATGCCCGGGGCGAGTAACCTGGCGTCGTCTGAGACCGTAACCGAATTCATCAAAGCCATGCACGGAACAGGGAAAATCGTCGCGGCAATCTGCGCCGCACCCGCGGTAGTTCTGGCTCCCACCGGTATCTTAAACCATAAATCGGCAACCTGCTATCCGGATATGCAGAACGAATTCGGGCCCGACACAACGTATAAAGAAGACGCTGTCGTCGTCGATACCAATATTATTACCTCCCGCGGTCCGGGCACGGCACTCGAATTCGCGCTGACTATTGTTCAGGAATTGTGCGATAAAGAAACGGCTGGCAAAATCCGCAAAGCAACACTGGCGGGGTAAACTAAACGATGAAACGACGGACGTCCGCTCGCATAGCTCGCTGGAACGACCGTTCACGTTGTTCTCTTGGACGAACCATTCGTCCTTCGTCCGAATGACCGAAGGGAATGGTCGTCCTTCGTGATTTCGTTATCCGAAATCATCTAGCGGCATCCGGAGTAATACGAATACTCGTTGGCGCAATGTTCCTGCCATTCCCAGTGACCGCCGGATTCGACCCGGTGTTCCACGTAATGGCCTTCGACATATACCCGGCCGGAACCGGGCTGATATTCATAATATCCCGGGACATATTCTTTAACCCACCGATAATGAGGCACCCATACTTTCACTTTATAAGGTTTCTTGCGTATATGATAGCGACGGGAATGACGATATCCATAAGCGGGAGCTTCCTGATAATGAACCGTCTTATTCCTGTTATTGATTCCGGTAATATTCCCGATAAGGTCTACGTCCCCCCCGGTCAGAATACGGATACCCTCGACAATCGTCAGCGCCTTACCGGCTTTATCCCAGTCACTGGCGTGAGCGGGCCCGACACTCCCGATGACAAAAAGGCCCAGCAATACGACAATAACATATTTCCTCATCGGTCGCCTCCTTTTTCCCCATGCATTTTCCCCTTCATCCGCCGATGCATCTTCTGAGCCTTCTCCCGAAACGTTTGATATTGCTCAGGCGTTAAGATCTCTCTCATCTGGAGTATCCCGTCGATACGGTCGTCGATCATCTGGCTCTGCAATTGTTTCATTTCTCCGGCGATACTGTTCAGTCTATCCCGGTCGATATTCTCCCGGCTCAGCTCCTCTTTCAAACGTTGATGTACATCTTGTAACGCCTCACGCCGCTTGAGCCTCTTGAGACGATGGCCTTCCTTCTGCTGACGGAGCTGTTCTTGCTGCTGTTGGCTTAACCCCAACTCCTCAGCCATATTGTCGAATCTCTCCTGATGTGAATACCCCTTATGGCGGTATTCACTGTCTTTGGAACAATATCTGTCCCGCTTCCCGAACGCGCCGGCTTCGGTGATTTCAGGGATGACGATCATCCCGGCGATCATCATACTTATCAGAATCATTTTAGTTTTTGTGCCCATGGCTATTTCCTCCTTTCACTCACTTAGACAAACGCGACAGGGAAAAAGTTCCCCTGATCTTAAAATAAATACGCCTCGATATCGGTGCCAAGATCGATCCTGTCACTGCCGGCTTCGTTACCGTACATATCCACTGAAGCGATATAGGTCATCTGTTCCTGGAGATACTCATTCACGATCTCCCTCTGCCTAATCGGCTGATTTGCCGCGATAAACGCCGCGGTCACAAGGACCAGCACCCCGGCAACCACCCGAATCAGTGCCGGACGAGGCAGGATGAAAACACTCAAGACGTGACATTCAAACGCCTCTTTTATCCGCGATAGAACACTCCGATTTACATCAAGCGATATTTTGATCTGACCCCAGAGATATTCGGGAACACAAGACTCACGAGAACCCTTGAGCGGCCGCACCGAAGCCCGCATCGCCTGCGCCAGAAATCCCCGACATCCCGGACAGACCGCAAGATGCTTCTCAAGCGGTAATCTGCGTTCATCACCCATCCGGCCGTCGATATAATCGGTCATGATCATGTCTCTTACATATTCACACTTCATTGGTCACCACCTCTTTCGCTTCATTCATCAGTATCCGCCGGGCCCGTTTGAGCCTCGAACGCACGGTATTGATCTTTATTCGTAACGTTTGAGCGATCTCCTCATAGGAAAACCCCTGAAGTTCCCGCAGAACGATACAGGCCCGCTGATCGGGATTCAACTTCTCTAAAAGCGTATCCAACCTCTGCCGATTGTCTTCTTTCCGGATATGCTCATAGACGTCCGGCTCGACGGCATACTGCGCCGGGTCTTTCATCTCGATATAGCGTCCGGAAGGGTATTTCCTCAAAAAATTCAGTACCGTGTTGAACGTAACGCGGTATATCCAGGTTTTCAAAGACGAACGGAACCGGAATTTCCATACATTCTTATATATTTTCAAGAATACCTCCTGGGTGATATCTTCGGCACCCTCGTGCCCGCGGACCATCCTCAACGCCACGGTATAGACAAAAGGGCTAAAACTACGGTATATCTCCTCAAATGCCCGTATATCTCCCCGTGCCGCCCGGACAACGGTTTGCTGTGGTATATCAATTATCCCCATTATACGTAAAAACCCTTCATATTCTTAGACCCCAACATCGGAATAAAAGTTTCCTCCCAAAGTCCTATTATTCTATAAGACCACGGCTTCCGCAAGCATTTACGGGCAAAAATAAGCCGGCCGGAAGCCGGATATTGTTTTAAACTTATTTTTAAACTATTGAAAATAGAGCTTGCCAAATGGTATATATATGGTAAAGTAAAGTCTGTATACAAGGTTGCCCTGTTCATTGAAAAAGAGAAGAATAAGCCGTAAAACCTCCGGCGACGGCACCTTAAGAAGGGGGTTACGGTTTTAGGTCAGAGAGGTCCAAGAAACGTTAACTGTGATTCGAAAAGGAGAATGCAAAGCATGGAAGAACAGAAAAAACTGTACATTGGTAATTTAGAATATAGCGTTACTGCCGAAGACCTGAAAGCCTTCATTGAAGAAAAAGGTCTGACAGTACAGGACGTCAAGATCATCAGCGATAAGTATTCGGGCAGATCAAAAGGATTCGGATTCGCTGAATTCGAGACCGAAGAACAGGCTCAGGCAGTGATCGACGCGTTACACGAACAGGAATTCAAAGGACGTAAACTGATGGTAAATAAAGCCCGCAAGATGCAGCCGCGGAAAGATTTCGGCGGCGGCGGCGGCGGTCGTTCCGGCGGCGGTTACGGCGGCGGAAGATATTAAGTTTCAAGGAAAGCTATTTGATTAAAAGATAACAAAAAACGTTAACGACGGAGGTAAAGAAAGTGGCCGTCTCATCTTTACCTCCCCTCTCTCTTTTTTCTCTTTTTGAAAAAGGCACACACCCTCCGGAAATTCCCAATCCCAATTTCCAAATTCCAAACAAATTCTAAATCCTAATTTCCAAACTTCTATACGGAATCCGTTTGGTTATTGGAATTTGATTATTATTTGGTTATTGTTTCTTGGAAATTGGTTATTGCTCATAAAGAACTTATTTCTTATGAGCCAGCTGGATTCGGTGCTGCGCGCCGGCAAACGCGGCGTAGAGAGGAAGTTTCGTACGGACAAAATAGGGATAGTCGAGGAAAAGCTTCTCCCGCAGAGTACTGCGTTTTGCCGAACAGATCCCGCGTTTGGAAGCAAGAATAAATACTTTGATTTCCTTGACGCCTTCGGCCGTCATCTCCTCCATCTCGGCTAAGGCGTGTTTCTGAGTAATGCCTTTGCGGTAGAGGCTGGTATAGGCTTTTTTAATCGCTGAAATCTCCTCTTTACTGAACCCCCGGCGTTTTAAACCCACCAGATTTATCCCCCATACCTTAGAATCACCGACGACCATCATAAACGGCGGCACATCCTGGTTAATCCGGGAAAGCCCGCCGATCATCGCGTTTTTCCCGATCCGGACGAACTGATGGACGACAACGTTCCCGGAAACAAACGCGTAATCTTCGATCTCGACATGCCCGGCAACCAGCGTCCCGTTACAGATAACGACTTTATTTCTGATGATACAATCGTGGGCGATATGGACAAACCCCATAAGATAGTTATCATCGCCGATCACGGTCTCCTTATCGGCTGACGTCGAGGCGTGAACGGTAACGTATTCGCGAATAATATTATTTTTACCGATAAACAGCTTACCGATATTTTCGCGTAATCCCAGCATCTGGGCGCATTCACCGATTAAAGCGCCGGTACCGATCATCGTATTATCACCGATACTCGTATTACCCCGAATATGCGCCAACGCGCCGACGGAGACCCCGTTCCCCAGCCGGACGCCTTTCTCGACAATCGCGTAGGGGCCGATCTTTACTCCTTCACCCAATACTGCTCCGGAATCGACGATCGCGGCAGGATGGATTTGATTACTCATGCCTTATTTTCTCTCCCTTCTCAAAGATTTTCAGCTATTGTACCCAAAACGAAAAGAATCGTCAATTCCCTACCGGCAGCTCCACCGGTATCGTGACCGCGCCGGAAACGTATCCTTCATCGTTTACCGTACCGTGGCCGGAAAGTTTGACGCACCCGGCAAAGATCATAATGATCATGACTAACGTAAACCATCCTGCCATGATCCATAAGTCACACGTCACACGTCACACGACACACGTCACACGCCGAATATTTATTGGAGAATCTCATATTAACCTTGTGACTATGTGACCCTGTGTCTATGTGACCTTGTTTTCATACGCCGAACGCGAAATTCCCGGCCAGAAATAACACGCTTAAGATCAGAAAAAACAGCGCGACCTTCCGGATAATGTGTTTCTCCCAGTGAAAGGATAGCGCCGGAATCAGCGCGATCAGCATCGCGATCGCAATCCGCTGCGCCAGGTATAAAATCCCACCTTCCAGATAGACCGTCGCGTGAAACCCGGTCCAGGCAAAGATCCCCAGCGGAATAACGACACCATTGACAATTCTCCCCCAGCGTTTCCCCTGTATAACCGCGATACCCGCCAGAAGAAGTAGTATCGACGGCGACGCCATAAGCATCATCATGAGCGTAATACCCACGCCGTGATCCAGAGGTCCACCCAGAGAAAGATACCGGATCAACGTCCAGGCGCAAAAGAGCATGTATGATATTCCCAATGTTGCCAGGAATATCTCACTCCAGCCGAAGGCTTTTTCGCTTAAATACCGATGATCTTCCATACTGGCTCATTATACCATACCGCCTAAACTGGGCAAGAAGACAAAAGTCAGCCCCGGGGGGCAGTCTCTAGTCGCTGGTCTTTAGCATCTAGTAAAGACACCTCCTATCGACCGTAAACTGTAGACTGTAGACTATAGACCATAGACTGTCGACTATTCAAACATATAAAACAATGCTATACTGGTACAATGCAATATCTTATCCAGCGGATTATTCGGAAAATCAAACGGACGTTGCGCCCCAGGCGTACTCCCCCCGTCCGTTACCCGGGAAGCCTGGGTGAGGTGATCGACCAATACTTAAGGTATTACTCCGAACGGCAATTCACGCAATGGGGCGAACTGTTCGACATACATGCCGCAGTATACGGGATCAAGATGACCGGCGAACAGTGGATGATGTCGATCGATGATTTCGTCAACCTGCAGTTTACGTTTGCTCAAAAGGCATCTGAATTCACCGAACGATTCGAAAACATCAAAATCGACGAATACGGGTCACTCGCGGTCATCCACGCTGACTACATCCTGATGACTTCCGATGAGACCCGTTCCGGCCACGACACCTTCCTCTTAATGAAAGGTCCCACCGGCTGGCGTATCACCACACTGATGTATGAGGAGTTTTCCCGACACTAACCACGTTACACGTGGTCAAATCCGAAATCCTAAACAAATCCTAAATTGTATTATTCGGATGTCAAGTTTACAATTTTCGAAAAACGTTGCCGTAAAAAAG
>CAZABB010000005.1:0-83042 GCA_964483625.1 uncultured Planctomycetia bacterium
ATTCCCGCGTTTCGCATTAATTATCTCAAAATCGATCTGATCGAGTTGCGAAAGAGGTTTGTGCGAGAGAGGATTAAATGCCGGGAGCTCACCTGGCCGAAAGGTTCTTTTCTTCTCAAAGGCGACCTGCGTACTCTGCAGAGAACTGTTCTCTATACCGAAGGGGCTATCTATGTCCAGAATGTTTCAAGCATGATTCCGCCGGTATTGCTCGGCCTTAAGCCGGGGGAGAAGATCCTGGATATGTGCGCGGCTCCGGGGGCGAAAACGACCCAGATCATTTCCTTAGGCGCCCCGCCGGGAAACATCGAGGTGGTCGCGGTAGAGAAGATACGGACCCGGTACTATAAACTTCTTGCGAATCTTAAGCTGCAGGGAGCCGATTTCATTAATCCGTATCTGCTTGATGCGATATGGGTGAGGAAGAAATTTCCCCTCTATTTCGATAAAATCCTTCTTGACGCGCCCTGTTCCTGTGAGGGGTTGTTTTATGTAAACAATCCGCACAGTTATAAGTACTGGAGTTTGAGAAAAGTAAAGGAAATGAGCCATAAACAGAAGAAATTGCTGGGCGCGGGGTTTCACGCGCTGAAAGAGGGGGGAACGCTTATCTATTCGACCTGTACGTTTTCGCCCGAGGAGAATGAGGGGGTTGTTGATTGGGCTTTGAACCGGTTCAAGGAGAATATAGAGCTTATTCCGTTAAAAATCCCTGTAAAAAACGTCTTGCCCGGCCTGTCCCGCTGGAGAGGCAAAAAGTTCTCCAGTACCCTCTCGCGAGCCCGCCGGATTATTCCGAATGAATATATGGAAGGTTTTTTTATCGCCGCGTTCAGGAAAATCGCCTGATATTACTGGCTTCTATCGCGGCTCCGGGACAAAAAAATACAGGAACAAACACGTTCCTGTATTTTTTTAATCTCAGGACATTAACCCCAGAGGGTCTTTAATTCTTTTGCCGGGCGGAATCCCACGCTTTTTTTGGCTGCTATATGAATCTGTTCGCCGGTCTTAGGATTTCTACCCATTCTGGCTTTTCTTTCTTTGACTTTAAAAGTACCGAATCCAGCAATCGCTACCTGTTCTTTTTTCTTTAAAGAACTTTTAATGGCGTTGAGTATCATCTCTACCGTCTCGCCGGCTTCCTTTTTTGTGTTCGTTTTCTGCGCTACGACCTCTACCAGTTGTGCCTTATTCATCGAAACACCTCCTTTTACCTTTACAGGTTGTTAAGTATACTTTAGACTATTGTATAGGTTTTTCTCTTCGGTTGTCAAGAAATTTCTTTATTTTACAACGGTTTTTATGATTATCACCAAACGTCAATATGATCGGATCTGTCGTCTCCGCGACGGAGAACATGCGGTTATCCCGGTTGATTTCGGGCTCACGCAGACGGCGGTAACCGTAAAAGGGAGCACCGTATTGTTTTCGCACGGGGCAAAAATTCCTTTGCCGGCCAGAATAAAGGATACATTCTGTTATCTGGTTAAGAGAAGGGATCTGGTCCCTTGTGCATTTTACGCTGAAAATACAAGGCGATTCTATAAATTGATCCCGACGCGGAACTGGCCCAGTATCGCTATCGGTTCGGTGCCGATGCATGCGGTTACCCGTTCCTCGCCGGCTGAGGATACCCGGCGCAAACTGACGCTGCTTAAGCCCCGGGGGAAGGTGCTGGATACCTGTATGGGGTTAGGATATACGGCAATGGGAGCGGCCCGGGCCGGATGTGACGTTTATACCTTTGAACGTGATTCCAATGTGATTACCCTGGCCCGTCTGAATCCCTTATCCGGCGACCTTTTTACCCGGAAAAATATTCACCGCAGAAAAGCCGATATATATGAGTATATCCGGCGGTTTGGTCCGGGAGAATTTGACTGTATTATCCATGATCCGCCCACCGTACGGATAGCTCCTGAACTTTTCAGCGATGTCTTTTACCGGCAGCTTTACCGGGTACTTAAAAAAAGAGGCAGATTGTACCATTATCTGCCGTTATACCGTATCCGGCAGGGACGTGATTATCCGGCGAAGATAAAGGGGAAATTGAAACAGGCCGGGTTTGAAATGATAACATTCCTGCCGCGGGAGGGAAATCTCTTATGCCGCACGTAGATCTAGAAAAGGAACGCCGGAGGCTCGATCGGGAGATAACTTTTTTCCATTATAAACGGGCCGAACATATCCGCCGGCGGGCGCTTGCGGCCGCTGAAAAAGAACAGAACAGGTTTTTTATCCTGTATTTTAAAGCACAACAGCACATTCTTGCCCGGGAGCATCATAAAGCGTTGCCTCTTCTGGAGGAAGCTCTTACTCTTCGTCGCGGCGACGGCTGTACCTACAATGATAAAGCGCTGTGTCTGGCTGAACTTGATTGCCCGGGCGAGGCCCTTGCCTGTTTCAACGAAGGTATCCGTCGGGATCCCGACTGTGTGACGGTATACCATAATAAAGGCTGGTTACTGAACCTTCTCTCACATCATGCCCGGGCGGTTCTTTGTTTTAAAAAAACCCTGGAGTTGGATCCCCGGCGGCCCGAGGCGCTTTACAGCCTGGCGGATTCCTGCGAGCATATGGGTGAGTACGCGGCGGCGGAAAAATATTTTCACGCGGCGCTTCGGGAAGTGACCAACCGGTGTTCTTACATGGTCGGTGATATTAAAACCCGCCTGAAACGATACCGTCTCAGGTAAGTCTCCGCGTGCATCAACCTTTTATCTTAAGAGAACCGTAATCGCAACCGGCTCATCGGGGTCAACGGCCATGATCTTCTTCTTTTTTATGCGGATGATATTGTGGTCGGGTCGTACGGTTTCTTTTCCTAAAAGGACGCGATCGATCGCGTGAATGGTCCGATGGCCGGAATGTTTGTACTGAATGCGAATGCTGCGGCCGTGAAGTCTGAAGGCAAGCTCGATGGTATCTCTTTTTTCCGAGAAGTTATGCGCGGTAAGTTTGGGATTGATAATCAGGTCGCCTTGGGAGTAGACGATACCGAGGATCTGTTCAAAAAGGGTATATATATACCAGCTTGCCGATCCGGTGAGATACCCGTAGAGGCCTCGGCCGCTTGAGTTAAAATATTCCGGCAGCATCGGATATATCCTGGCCTGGTTTTGTATCGACATTCCGTACAGAGTATGAAACACGCTGTCGGCGGCGGTCACGAAATTTCTTTTATAAAAGGCGTACGAAAGTAAAACGACCATATGGTTAAAGAATGCTCCGTTCTCCTTGTCGCCGTAGGAGAACCCGAACGCTCGGCCCAGATCGGGATAGATGTCTTTAAAGTCGGTATTCAGCCGGTATCCGCCTGTGGTCTCATCTTTGAGATGCCGGTTGATCGAATCCCAGAGGGAGGCGATCTGGGTATCCTTTGCCGTGCCGGCGAGAATCGGAAAAACCTGGGATTGAAGGAGCATTCGTGTCGATTTGCCTGAGGTGCCTTCGACGCGTTTCCCGGCGTTGTCGTAATATCCGTTAAAGAAACGGCTTGTAAGCCATTCCTTTTTCGCCATGGAGGTATGGATCCATTTTGCTTTCGCTTTTAAATCCTCGATAACTCGATCGATAGGGACCTCGATTTTTTCCCCGGAAACGCAGAGCTTGGTCTTTTCCATGTAATCTTCAAGTACTTTACGTTTTGCCGACGCGCTCTTATAATCGATGCGTTTTCCGTGAAATGTGCGGTCCAGAAGGGGAGAAAGCTCTTTCAGTACCTGGATGGTCTCGGTTTTGGGTTTTAGTATGTACAGAAGTTCGCACAAAAGAAGCAGGTTGTGGGCGTACATGCAGTAGAACGGGACGCATTCGCCGTTCTCGGGGGCCATATCCAGGCCGTCGTTCCAGTCGCCGTTCTCCAGGCGGAGAATATTATGCTGTCCGACATTGAAAAACTGAACAAGATTCTGAATGAGAAGATGTTCCAGGACAGATCCGGTATACGCGCGTTTTGTTTTGGTGGAGAGGAGAGGTTCTTTCTGGTCGTACGAGGGGTCTCTCTGACGGGATCGCTTCAGCTGGGCGTCGCGGAAATAAGGCGCTTCTTTCAGGAGCAAATCGAAATTACCGCTGCGGTGTAAAAAAAGACAGGTTGATAACAGCGGCCATACCCCGTGGTCGGTCCACACCCGGGAGATTTTATTTCGATCGGGAATGAATTCCTCCTGGTGGGTGATAATGGTCGCGTTTGATCCGTCGATGCGGATGCTTTTGAAATTATTCAGGATAAGCTCATCGATTCCTTCCTCATCTTTGAGGATAAGACTTAAGGTATCCTGCCAGAGGTCGCGAAATCCCCGGCCGCCTTTACCGTAATCGAAATGGGGAAGGAAAGAACACCCGAACAGCTTGCGCAACGTCGGCTGAATCTGAACCCACTTAAGCCAGTTGTTATAATCGGAATCGCCGAAATCGAAAGAAAGACGGTCGTAAGATTCTTGCCAGAATTTTTTTGTTTCTTTCAATGCCCGGGAAACTTTTCGGGAAGAATTTAATTTTTTCCATACCGGAGAGATTGCCGACCGGGTCGATGCGATCCCCATGATCAGGGTGAATTCGGCGCTCTTGCCCCGGGGCAGGGCCACGGGTTTAAACCGCAGGGCGCCGCAGGCTTCCTTTCCGTCGAAGCGGGGCAGATGTTTGGTGAACGACTTTTTCTTCTTCGTGATCGCCTCAGGCTTATCGAGAGTCCCTCTCTCGCCGCAGAATTCCAGAAGGGTAGGAAAATATCCGGCCGGCTGGGATTGGTTATTCCCGAATCCGTACACATAATACGCCGTTTCGTTCTTGGTATGACCGGTTTCATCGAAAACCATCGACGGCTGAAGGATAATACCGTGTTTGGTCAGGTGAATCCGGTTTAGGAGCGACGATACGTGGCGGTGGTCTCTTAGGTTCTTCTCGCCGCGGCCGTACAACGGAATGAATGACGTGCCGGATAACGTCAGGGATTTCCTTGAAGTATTGGTGATCCTGATCCGCATTACTTCCGCGTCGCTCTGGTGCGGGATGAAGTTGGTTATCTCCGCTTCGATCAGCCCGGTTTTCTTCGTGATTTTATGATACAGCAAGCCTGCTTCGAGGGTGTCGTTTTTGCTTTCGGTTTGCGAAAGGCGGTAAACGGTATTTTTGACGCCGCCGATGCGGATGAAAAAGTCCCGGCGGCAGAGCGGATTATGCTGAATGTCTTCAGCGGTTGCCGGGGGAGTAAGGAAATGGTCGTTGTCTTTTTTGATGTCGCCGGCAAGATTCGGGCTGATAGAACTTAACAGGGTTCCGGTTTTGTTTGTCAGAGGAAAGTAGCAGTATGAGGTACGGTAAGGATCCTCGACAAGAAACGTTCCTTCTTCGCCGCTAAACCGGTACAGTGAGTTTTCAGGCATTTTTTGCATACTAAAACTATTTTATAGCATATTCTTTATTTTTCACCTGTTTTTTCTTATAATAGAAATAAGCGTGAATAAGAAGATTTTTTTTATCGTGGGAATATTGACGCTTTTGAGTGGGTGCCGGTCCGGCAAGATCGAACCGATAGAGATGACACTGTTCTATTCCGAGCATTGTTCTGCCTGTTACGAGGTACGCGAAGTATTCCTCCCTCGGATTCTTCGGGAGCATGGGGCCGCTATAGATCTGCGGGAGCTCAATGCCGATCTGGATGAGAATCTGACGGCGTTAAGGCAGATAGTACGGGCCTTTGATCGCGATCAAGTGTTTGTCCCTTCGATCTTAATTGACGGCTACTTTCTTGTCGGAAAGAACGAAGTAACCAAAGAGCTCCGTCCCATCATCCGTCAGATAGTAAGGGATCGTGCCGGCAAACTCCTTTCGGCCGAATAAAATTATGAAACGACGAATTCTTCTTACTCTTTTTCTCCTTTTAACGGTTTCCGGCTTTGCCAATGACACGCTTCCGGAGGTAACGTATTTTTATTCGGACACCTGCGGGGTCTGCCTGTCGTTAAAAAAAGAATTTTTCCCCGACTTTCAGGCGGTATACGGCGAGAGAGTCCGGTTTCGCCAATTGAATATCTATGAGAAGGATAATTTACAAAAATTGACTTCCCTGGCGCATCGTCTGGGAAACCGTAAGCCTATGGTTCCGGCGGTTTCCGCCGGAGGATATCTGCTCATCGGTCGAAAGGAAATCGAAGCACGGCTGGAGGGAATCGTTCAGCAGGGGCTTGCCCGGCAATCGGCTGAAGGTTCCGAGACAAAGAGATCGCTACGGGAGGTTTTTACGGATATATCCCTGCTGGCTTTGATCTGGGCCGGATTATTGGACGGGATTAACCCGTGCGCGTTTGCCGTCATTGTTTTCTTCATTTCATTCCTTTCGGTATATAAATACCGGCGTCAGGAAATAATCATAATCAGTATGTTCTATATCCTCGCGGTGTTTTTGACCTATCTGGCGCTGGGATTGGGATTATTCCGGTTTCTTTATGCGATAAGGGGATTTTATGCTCTGATAAAAGCGTTCGCCTATTCGGTTGCCGTCTTATGTTTCCTTCTCGCCGGGTGCGCTCTGTACGATTATGTCCGGTTTGTCAGAACGCACCAGACGGGAGATCAGCTTCTTCAACTGCCTCTTTTCCTAAAAAAACGTATTCATCTTGTTATTGGCGACCGCCTGCGTAAGAAGCGCGGCGGCATCGTTCGTCTGGCCGGGATTTCTTTTGGGGTAGGAGTGAGCGTTTCGCTTTTAGAAGCGGTGTGTACCGGTCAGGTCTATGTTCCCACCCTTTTTTTTATCCTCAAAGTTCCGCGTCTGCGGTTGAAAGCGTTCTGGTACCTGATCGTGTATAATCTGATGTTTATCCTGCCGCTGGTAGGAGTTTTTTTCTTTTCGGTGATCGGCGTGAAATCGGAGGTCTTTCAGTCATTTCTGAAAAAACACATCGGAGCAATCAAGTTATGCATGGCCGGATTGTTTCTGGTGCTGGGTCTGGCAATCCTTACCGTACACTGATGAATCAGCCGTTTTTACTGTTCAGTGATGAGGCCGGTACGATATATTCGCACCCGGTCCTGCGTATGGCTCATGGGGCCTCAGAGGGCGGGTATTGCCTGCCCCGGGCCGACGATATCGCCGCGCTGCCTTCCGGGAGTACCCTGTTCTATCTCCCCGGCCGGTATCCGGTCGGATACGATCCTCGCGGTAAGCGTTTCGAAATCTTACGGGAATATAGAGGCCGGCGGGTCCACGCGGTTGCGGCGTTTCTCGTTCCCGCCTATCTCCGGCTGGCCCATCCGGCGTTTGCTCGGGAAAGGACAAAAAAGAAACGTTATTTGCCCTTATGGGCCTACACCGCCTGCGGGGCCTACGGCGGCCGGATGTATGCGGCCGCGATGCGTATCGATTCCAGAGTCCGGCAATCTCCGCGGTTCTACGATAACGCGCTGATTACCCGTAAGGTAAGGAAGTTTCTTAAAGCGTATCCTCAAAACCGTTTGTATGCGCATCTGGCTCATTGCGCGCTGAATTATAATTGCCTGGCGGCAAAAAATCTTTTTATGGAACGGTGGGAAGCACCTCTGCCGGTGTCAAATATCTGTAACGCCCGGTGCGTGGGGTGTTTGTCTTTCCAGGAAAAACAATGTGAGTCTTCGCACCAGCGTATCTCATTTACGCCCTCACCCGATGAGATCTGTGAGGTTGCCGTGCATCACCTCAAAACCGCCCGCCACGCGCTGGTCAGTTTCGGCCAGGGGTGTGAGGGTGAGCCGCTTATGCGCAGCGGCGTGATCGAAAAAGCGATACGGAAAATACGCGGCGTGACCGGCCGGGGAACGATTCACATCAATACCAATGCCAGCCGCCCCGCATCGGTAGAGGCTCTCTGCCGGGCGGGGATCGATTCGTTCCGGGTCAGTATGAACAGTTGTCGGACGCTTTCTTACCGGCGGTATTTTAAGCCGCGCGGATATACCTTCGACGATGTTCTTTCTTCTGTCAATATTGCCAGGAAATACGGAAAGTTCGTCGCGGTGAATCTTCTGGTTTTTCCCGGCTTTACCGACCAGAAGCAGGAAGTTGAAAGTTTTTTTTCTTTCCTGAGAAAAACAGATGTGGATATGGTTCAGTTTCGCAATCTGAATATCGATCCGGTTCTGTACCGAAACCGGTGCCGCATATCGTCCGGTAATACGCTGGGGGTAAAATCTCTCGTCCGACTCACGCGCCGCACGTTCCGAAAGCTTAAAATCGGTTATTTCAATCTTCCCAAAGAAAGATTTCGCGATTTTTAATTTTTTTTGATACAATATAATGAGACTTGGATTTACGGAACGTACATCCTTAGCCGAATTATACCCTGCCCTCTATGCGGTTGATATTCTCTGAGGTGAAGAAGGAAAAAGAAGGCGGGCAGTGAAGAATGTACTGTTTTTTTTAAGTCAGCTTAGAGAGTGGGGTTCAATGTGCGCATGTGACTTATGATCACTTTGTTCCACGTGAGTGGCGTTGCCACTACGTGGTCACGCCATACGTCACGCGCTTGGAGATTGAACATGGCGATACAGGAAGTAGAACTGATTACTTCCGGGCAACGCAAAGCTGAACCGATTTTCCATTATATCAGTACACATTTTCAGGTTATTCCTAATATTCTGGAGGCTTCGTTTTCTACCGAAATGGGATGGGCGATTGTCCGGTTCGAAGGGGAAGACCCCGAACTTACCCGGCTGTTCGACTTTTTAATTGATAAAGGTGTCAAAATCGAATCTCGTTAGAGACAATATAAAAAAAAATCTTACCGTTGTTTTAGTCTCGCCGCAAACTCCTGAAAATATCGGTCTGGTTGCCCGGGTCATGAAGAATACCAACGTAGCCCGGCTGGCTCTGGTCAAACCTCGTCTTACGCAAAAATCGTTCGAGACCGCCAAGCGGGCCCGTGATGTGATAGCCGAGGCTCCGGTGTACGATAGCGTGACAAAGGCGGTTGCGGAGGCTCATTTTGTTTTTGGTATGACCCGCCGCCCGCGGCAGTATCGTCTGCGGTATGATTTCAACGATATCCTCTCGCAAATCATACAAACCGCCCGGCACAAAAAAGTACATATTCTGTTCGGGAAGGAAAATTTCGGCCTGACAAAACAGGAGATTGAGCACTGTGACAGTATATGTTCTCTTGCCGGAGATCCTGAATTCGGTTCCTATAATCTTGCGATGGCGGTGGGGATTGTCTGCTATGAGGTTTTCCGGCATATAGAACACGTTCTGGTTTCAGGCCGGATCGATCTGGCAACGCACCGGGATCGGCAGGCGCTGGGAGAATTTATCGACGCGGCACTGAAGAAATCAAAGATAGACTGCCGTCAGCGGGCTTCGGTGATCAAGACCCTGGAGAGATTTTTTTTGCGAACTCACGCGACCCGTAAAGAAATAGAGGTATTAAAGAACCTTTTTTTGAAAATAACCTGAAAACACAAGGGATTTCACCCGGTTTTTTCTCAGGAGGAATTTCTTGACTTAATTTTATTTTATGCTACCATTTATTAATTATGTGGGCAATCGTTGAGATCGCAAAAAAACAGTATATCGTTTCCCAGGGACAAACCATTGCCGTAGAACGGCTTAAGGGGGAGGGTCCGTTTGTTTTTGACAGCGTCCTTTTGTACGGGGAAAACGGCAGTGTTCGTATCGGAAAGCCTTACCTGAGAGACGTACAGATAAAAGCCGACCTCGTTGAAGAGAAAAAGGCTCCCAAAGTAATCGTCGCCAAATTCAAAAGAAGAAAAAAGTACCGCCGGATTCGCGGGCATCGTCAGATTCACGCTTACCTGAAGATTTCCAAAATAACAAGCAAAAAATAAACGGTGATTATTGATCGTGTCTCTGTTTCACTGGTAGCCGGAAAAGGCGGTGACGGAGGGGCTTCCTTTTCCCGTCGGGGACGGATGCGGACTGCCGACGGCGGTGATGGAGGCAAAGGCGGTGATGTGGTTTTTTCCGCCGATCCCAACCTGTACGACCTGAGTAAATTCCGTAAAAGCAAACGGTATAAAGCTTCTCCCGGGGCCAGCGGAACCTCGCAGCGTAAGCACGGAAAAAACGGGGAAGATCTATGCCTGCATGTTCCCTGCGGGACCATGGTCCGGCGGACCGACGGCTTCCTTCTGGCGGATCTTGTCGGTGCCGGAGATCGGGTTATTGTTCTTTCCGGCGGCCGCGGCGGCGTGGGAAATTATCAGCGGGGTCAGGCCGAAAGCGGTCATCCCGGGGAGGAAAAGGATGTTGTTCTGGATTACCGCATTCCCAATGATGTCGCGCTGGTAGGATTTGCCAATACGGGAAGGACTTCTCTGGTCAATGTCTTGAGTGGGCAGAATTATCCGGTTGCCGCCTATCCGTTTACGACGGCGCATTGTCTGTGGGCGGTATGCGAACACAGATTTAAACGATTTACCGTACTCGATACCCCGCCGGTTACCGCGCATGATGATTTGCGCGAGGCGGCGTTTTTAAAGCATCTCCATCGAACCCGGATTATTATGATCCTCAGCGATAATCCGGATGAGATGAGGGCGCAGCAGCGTATCGTTGAGGAAAAAATAGGGCAGGTTGATCCCTCGTACCGGAAGAAAAAATTTTTTTACTTGTACACTAAAGTTGATACAATAAAAGGAGATTTTACGGCCGGCCGGGAGGTGCCGGTATCGCTTCAAAAACCGGAGACAATCGACCGGTTGATTGATCTGATTTTAAAGGAGTTGTATAGCTGATGAAGAAAAAAAGGCTTGTCGTAAAAATCGGCAGCAGTGTTATTGCTCCGGGAGGAAAACTCGACTCCGCGCTCATTGCTTCCCTGATAAAGGATATCATTGCCGTAGAAAAAAAGGGATATCAGGTTATTGTGGTGTCTTCCGGAGCTATCGCCTGCGGCTTGAATAAAATGGGATATAAACGCCGGCCGCATGGTATGCATTCTCTTATGGCGCTTTCTTCGATAGGGCAGATTCTGCTGATGGACATATTCAACGAAAAATGTAAAAAACATAAGCGGACCTGTGGGCAGATTCTCCTTACCTGGGAAGACTTTGAGGAACGACAACGGTTCATTAATATCGGTAAAACGGTCGATCATCTGCTGGCAATGAGTGTCATCCCGGTCATCAACGAGAACGATGTCGTTTCCTATGAGGAAATTCGTTTCGGCGATAATGATCATCTGTCGGTTCTGGTGGCTAATTTAGTCGAAGCCGAACAACTTATCATGCTTTCCGATGTGGAAGGGCTGATGGACCAGGATGCCGTCGTCAGAAAGGTTTCCCGTCTCGATGAAAAAATAAAGACCCTGATCAAGAAAGAAAAGAAAGTACATACTGTCGGCGGGATGGAAACAAAACTGAAAGCCGCCGGCATCGCCATTTCATTAGGCATCCGCACCGTTATCGCTCACGGCCGGAAGGCGCATGTGGTCTCCGGCATCATTGCCGGCGATAAGATCGGCACGGTATTTTTGCCGTTATCTCAAGAGAAAGCGCGGGCGCGTAAGCGCTGGTTTGCCTGTAGTAAAAGAGTCAAAGGAAAAGTGTTTATTGATGAGGGAGCCCAGGAAGCCTTGTTGAATAGAGGTAAAAGTCTTTTGGCGGTAGGCATTGCTGATGTCGAAGGGACGTTTGTTAAAGGAGATACTGTGCATGTGGTTGATATGCAAGGATGTCTTTTAGGGTATGGTTTGGTTAATTATTCTGTCCGCGATCTTCAAGAACGTAAAAAACGGAAATTTGAACGAGAAGTAATTCACCGTGATAACTTTCTTAAAATATTTGAAGGCTGGTGTTCCTATTAAGGTTTTGTGAGGTAATTATATGTCTCAAAATTATGCCGTACAATTAGCGAAAGATGCTCGTAAGGCGAGTTTTTCTCTGGCCAACATATCGACCGCACGAAAAAACAGGGCTTTAAGAATGATGGCCAGGATGCTGATTGAGCATCAGGCGTATATTCTGAAAGAGAACCGGCGTGACCTTCTCTCTGCTCAGAAAAATAAATTGAAACAGAGTTTTATCGACCGTCTGGCGCTTGATTCCAAACGGTTGAGGCAGATGAGCACTTCTCTCCGGGAGGTAGCCGGACTTCCCGATCCGGTCGGTCAGGTTCTGACGCAAACTGAACGTCCCAACGGGATGATGTTGGAAAAACGCCGGGTGCCCATCGGAGTGGTACTGGTTGTATATGAAGCCAGGCCGAACGTAACCAGCGATTGCGTGGGGCTTTTATTTAAAACGTCGAATGCGGCGGTCCTGCGCGGCGGCAAAGCGTCTCTTTTCTCCAACAAAGCGGTGGGGAAGGTACTGCGGCGGGCGCTTAAGGCGTCAGGTATCGCCGATGAGTTGTTTTTTATCGTAGACAGGCCCGAGCATTCGGTCGTCGATACGTTACTCAAACAAAATGAACATATTGATCTGGTAATTCCCCGGGGTGGAGAAGCCTTAATCCGCAAGGTTGTGGAATCTTCGCGTATTCCGGTGATTAAACATTATAAAGGAGTCTGTCATATTTTTGTCGACAAAAGCGCCGATAAACGTATGGCGCTTAAGGTCTGCGTGAACGCCAAGGTGCAGCGTCCCTCGGTCTGTAACGCGGTCGAGACGATTCTGGTGCACCGTGATATCGCCGAGCAGTTTCTTCCCCGTCTGGCAAAAGAATTAAATTCCCGCGGGGTTGTTATCAAAGGAGATGCGGCGGCGAGAAAAATTATTCCTTTTATTACCAAAGCAAAAGCCTCCGACTGGTCCGCAGAGTATCTGGATCTGGTCGTTACGATAGGAGTCGTTAAGGATATTTCCCGGGCCATCGACCATATCAATACTTACGGCTCACGGCATACCGACAGTATCCTTACCAGAAACGTCGCCAGTGCCCGGCAATTTGTCCGGGAAGTTGACTCGGCCTGTTGTTTTGTGAACCTGTCGACCCGGTTCAGTGACGGATATGAATTCGGCCTGGGTGCCGAAATAGGTATCTCCACCGATAAGCTTCATGCCCGGGGGCCGATGGGACTCCAAGAACTTACCACCTATAAATGGATCGCCTACGGCGAGGGACAAATACGCGAATAACCGACTGTCCCGATTCCATCGGGATGCGGACGTTCATTCGCCCGGTATTGCCGGGCTCATTGGGACGAGGGACGCAGAAAATATCGTCCGTCGTCCGAGCGACTGAAAAGGAGCGGTCGTCCTTCGTGCCGATCGTAAATATATGAAAATAGGAATAGTAGGCGGAACATTCAATCCGCCGCACATCGGTCATTGTATCTTAGCTCAGGAAGTGATGGATAAACTGGGCCTGGATAAAATATTGTTTATCCCGACGAATATCTCTCCGCACAAGAAAGACTCCCGGACTCTGGCGGCATCTTATCGCTACGCGATGGTTGAGTTGATGGTTGAAGATCACTCCCGGTTTGACGTTTGCGATTATGAAATTAAACGTAAAGGTGTATCGTATACCGCAGACACCCTGGAATATCTTACCACGCAGTATCCGGACGATGAGTTCTCTCTGATTATCGGATCGGATCTTGCTTGTGAATTTCACCGCTGGCATAAACCGCAGAGGATACGGGAATTAGCTCAGGTAGTCGTCGCCCGGCGCCGGGAATATGAGGTGCCCGGCGAGCCATTCTTTTTACCAATCGATATTCTTCAGATCGGGATCTCCTCTTCGCGTATCCGCCAGATGCATGGACGAGGATTATCCATTCGGTATCTGGTCCCGTCCGGGGTATACGAATATATCCAAAAGCATAACCTCTATCGCCCATAAGTTTTTAAAAGGCTTGAGAATATTGGATTAAATGGTACAATTTTGTTTTAACGAGGCTGTGAGAACATAGGGTTCTCACAGCCGCTTACTGTGAGTAAAGAATGATTCCGGCGATGAAAAAAGTCTTTTTTAGCAGGAATAAGAGGTCAAGATGAAAAGGAAAAAGAAAAAGATCACCAATAGGCAGGTGATTAAATTCGGAACCGACGGATGGCGCGCGGTCATCGCCGATGATTTTACCTTTGCCAACGTACGTATCGTGGCTCAGGCCGTTGCCGATTATCTTAACAAAAGAAAACAGCGTAAGATCGTTATCGGGTATGATACCCGTTTTCTTTCCCGCGAGTTCGCCGCCGAAGTCGCCAATGTTTGCGCCGCCAACGGGCTTACGGTGGTGGTTTCCGACCGTCCCGTCCCGACACCGGTGGTAAGTTTCAGTACCCGTCAGGGTCGGTATGATCTGGGGATTATGATTACCGCATCCCATAATCCCGGCAAGTTCAATGGGATTAAGATCAAGACGCCCGAAGGCGGAGCCGCCGACAGGAATCTTACTGATAAGATAGAACGGCTGTTCTATAAAAAGAAACCGAAAACAATCGAATCCGGGATCGCCCGCCGCCGCAAGCGTATTGTCGACGGAGATCTGGTTTCTTCGTATAAGGCATTTTTGAAATCATACGTGCAGATCGCCGCCATCGGTAAACTTAAATTAAAGGTGTTGATCGACCTAATGCATGGCGCCGGCGGCAAGTATGTCGAAGAAATCGTCGGGCTAAAAAATAAGAATATACACATTGATTATCTGCGCGATGAATATAACCCTTCGTTCGGCGGGATACATCCGGAACCGATCGAGAAGAATTTGTCTGAGCTGGTCAGCCGGGTGAAAAAGGGGGGCTATGATCTGGGATTTGCCCTCGACGGTGACGCCGATCGTATTGCCCTGGTCGATGCAAACGGCAACTATGTGGGGGCTCAAGTGATTCTTCCTCTTCTGGCGCTTCATTTCATCAAAAACAGAAAGGCGACCGCCGGAATCGGAAAAACCGTCGTCGGGAGTAATCTCATTGATGCGGTTGCGTTGGGATTGGGAGTCGAGTATTTTGAGACACCCGTAGGCTTTAAGTATATTACGAATCTGTTTAAAGAAAAGCTCATCTGTATCGGCGGAGAGGAAGCGGGGGGAATCGGGTTTTCCGGATATATCCCCGAACGAGACGGAACCGCGGCCTTCTTGATGGTGCTGGAGATGATGGCAAAGGAGAAGAAGTCGTTTACCCGGCTCTATCGGGATATGCAGAAACGCTACGGTCGGTGGTATTACGACCGCATCTCGGTTCCGCTCAAAAAATCTCGGATGAACCTTGCCGCTCTGAAACTGCCTTCCTTACTTCTTTCTTCCCCTGTGCAACGCGTCAACCGTATCGACGGAATAAAACTCATTGCCAAAGACTGCTGGCTGATGTTCCGTAAATCCGGGACCGAACCGATCGTACGCGTATACGCCGAAGCAAAATCACTCCGCAAAACGGCGAAGCTTCTAGCCCAGGGTAAAAAAATGATTAATGATTTATAGGGTCGTTCGATATACAGCCTTTTGTATCCTGCGTATTTTCTTTGGCCTGACCGTCCGCGGCAGGGATTGTATTCCCCGCCAGGGAGCCTTTATTCTTGCTTCAAACCATATCAGCAACCTGGATCCGATGGTGCTGGGGAGTGTCTGTTATAATTTATATATCCTCGCGAAGGAGGAGTTATTCCGGCCGTCTCTGTGGGGAGCGTTTTTACGCCAATTGAAGGCGGTTCCGTTGCGAAGAGGACGTGCTGACCTGACGGCAATGAAGACGGCCCTGGCGCTCCTTAAGAATTCCCGCCCGGTGTTGATTTTCCCTCAAGGCGGGCGCGGCGGAAAAAAAGCCAGACCGGGGGTCGGATTCCTGTATAAAAAAACCGATGTACCGCTGATTCTGGCGAAGGTGACCGGTACCGATACAATCCTTCCCAAAGGAAGGAAATGGCCTTCTCCCGGGAAGATTACGGTAACATTCACCCGGGCGGCAAAAATTGATCGGGCCGGAAGTCCTCAGGAGATCGCCGACCGCATTTTTGGGCAAATAAAAAACAGTTTATTATTGACAAAAAAAATAAATTAGGAGATAATTGGGGAAATTTCGATGCAACTACCCGATAGTTTCATCGAAGAGGAGGACATATTTGTGACCGGTAAATCTGCAGAATTGGAAAACGCGTATTTTGATTCGATTAAAGAGCTCAAAGAAGGAGAAATCGTTGAAGGTAAAATCGTGGCGATTACCCCGCGGGAAGTCATCGTTGATGTAGGATACAAATCCGAAGGGATTATTTTCCGTGATGAGTTCGTTGCGGTGAAAAACCTCGCAGACCTTACGACGGTAGAGGTATTCGTCGAAAATGTTGAAGACGAGGAAGGAAAGGTTATCCTCTCTTACCGTAAGGCTCAGGAAGTCAAAGGGTGGCATCAGCTCGTTGATGAGTTCAAGGAGGGGGATCTTGTCGAAGGGACCGTGAGCCGTAAGGTAAAAGGCGGGTATATGGTGAATGTTTTCGGCGTCGAGGGATTCCTGCCGCAGAGCCTATCCACGTTCAAAAATATCGAGGGTGAAGTTATAGGAAAGACATTCTATTTCCAGATACTGAAATTGAGTAAAACCAAGAGTAATTTCATCGTTTCCCGTAAGGATGCGATTCGGGCCGAACGAGAGAAAGCCCGCCGGACGCTCTGGGAAAGTCTTCAGATCGGTGAAGTGCGAAAAGGTAAAGTAAAAAGCGTAACGAATTTCGGCGCGTTTGTCGATCTGGGAGGCGTGGACGGGCTTTTGCACATTGCCGATATGAGCTGGAAGAAGGTATCTCATCCTTCGGAAGTTGTTGCCGTGGGCGATGAAATTCAGGTGATGATTTTGAGTTTCGACCGGGATAAAGGCAAGATCTCGTTGGGGCTTAAACAGATGATGCCCGATCCCTGGCTGGATATCGATAAGAAGTACGAGCTGGGTTCGGTTATTAAAGGGAAGATCGTGAATATCCAGAATTACGGTGTATTTCTGGAATTGGAAAAAGGGATCGAAGGGCTGATTCATATCAGCGAGATTTCCTGGTCGAAAAAATTCTTGAATCTGAACGAAATGTTCGCCATCGGTGACGTGATTGAAGCCAAGATCATCGGTATCGACGTGGAGAGCCGCAAAATATCCTTGAGTATCAAGCAAATAGAAAAAGACCCCTGGGATGAGATAGAGAGCATGGTAACTATCGATGCGGTTATTCAGGCGAAAGTAGTGGGCTTCGGCGAAGGCTGCGCCTATGTGGAGTTGGATAACGGTCTGGAGGGGATTATATATAATGAAGATATCTCCTGGACCAAACGGGTGCTGCGGGCTCAGGAGATGCTCAAACGCTCTCACACCTACGATGTGAAAGTATTGGGGCTTGATCGGACCAACCGCCGGGTGATTGTGGGTATCAAACAGCTTGTTGCCGATCCCTGGAACGAAATCCTCCAGAAGTACCCGCTGGGTACGGTTATTGACGGCGAGGTCGTGAAGGTGACCAATTTCGGAGTATTCGTCAAGATAGAAGAAGATCTTGAGGGGTTGATTTTTGCCGGTGAAATGGAAAAAGACGTTATGGATGCTCTCAAACCCAAAGACACCATAAAGGCAAAAATTATCAAGATCGATCCTGCCTCTGCGAAAATCGGCCTTTCCACGAAAATCGATGAACAAGATCAGGCAGAATCTTGAATGCATAAAAGCGCATAGTATCGATTGCATCTCGGAAGAAGAACTCATTGCCAAACTTCGCCAGGACCGTCCGCTTACCTTGAAGGTCGGTTTTGATCCTACCGCGAAAGATATTCATCTGGGACATACGGTACTGTTACGCAAGCTCCGGGCCCTGCAGGATTTGGGGCATATTGTGCACTTCATCGTCGGTGATTTTACCGCGCGCATCGGCGACCCTTCCGGCCGCAGTGAATTGCGTCCCACCCTGACCGACAGGCAGATCCGTGAAAACGCGAAGACCTATACCGGCCAGTGCTTTAAGATCCTCGATAGAAAAAGAACGAAAGTTATCTTTAACAGCACCTGGTACCGCGCGTTTCGGTTAAGCGATTTTTTCCCTCTCCTTTCGGAGTATACCGTCGCCCGTATGACCGAACGGGATGATTTTTCCCAGCGGCTCAAAGAAGGCAAACCTCTTTCGCTGCTGGAGTTGATCTATCCGCTTATCCAGGGGTATGATTCGGTGAAACTGAAAGCCGATATCGAGTTCGGAGGCAGTGATCAGAAATTCAATCTTATCGTCGGCCGGCATCTACAGGAATCATACGGACTACCGCCTCAGGTTGTGGTGACGATGCCGCTTTTGGTGGGGACCGACGGAAAAAATAAGATGTCGAAATCTCTGGGTAATTATATCGGGATTACCGAAGAACCGGATGAGATGTTCGGAAAAATAATGAGTATTTCCGATGAGTTGATGTACGACTACATACGTCTTCTGACCGATCTTGCTTCGGCTCAGGCCAAAGCCATGCATCCCAAGGAAGCTAAATTGCTCCTGGCGCATCATCTTGTCGGTACGTATCATACCGAAAAGGCGGCGGCGGCGGCGAAGAATAGATTTGAGAAGGTGTTCTCTCAGAAAGAATTGCCTCAGGATGTACCCGTGTATAACGCTCCGGCGGAGACCGTTGATCTTGTCGAGGTCATTGTTTCCTGCGGTCTTGCCGCCAGTAAACGCGAGGTCAGGCGGCTCCTGGCTCAGGGCAGTGTGACGGTCATCGGGGCCGGGGCGGTTGTCGATCCGGTTTTATCGGTTCCCTCTGAAGGGGTCGTATTAAAAATCGGGAAACGCCGCTTCCTGCGTATTGTGCCGAAACGCTAATATTTTCCTCGCTTTTCCCGCGCTAAAAACTCAAAAAATGAAAAATTGACACAAGAGAGAAATTCCCTATAATAAAATGTATATCTTTTAAGACGAAAAAGAACGTTTTGTCCTCTTAGAGTATAAATAAAAATCCGGATCTTTTTCATGGAGAGGGGAGGGTGTGATTTTGAGAAAAAGAAAGGTAATACTTCTTTTCGTCTTAGGAGTGGTTCTCGTCGCTTCAGGCTGTACGCAAGGACCGCAGGGGCCTCAAGGTCTTGTCATCTGGCACTGGATGACCGACCGTCAGGATGCGTTGGAAAGCCTCGCGGACCAATATCGACAACAGACGGGAATCCCTATCGAATTCAAGTTGTTTTTTCCCGCGGATATCTACTCCCAAAAAGTTATCGCCGCCGCACGTGCGGGAAATCTTCCCGATATCTTCGGGATTCTGGGTGAGAAGAAAGTTCTGGCTTCGTTTATCAAAGCAGGCCATATTCTGGATATTACCGCGTCGATGACGAAAGATGATTCGGCGTGGAAGAATACGTTCTACCCTCAGACCCTGGCGGTGACGACGTTTACCTCCGGGAATTCCTACGGAGTTCCGGCCGGCATTTTCGGAGTGCCCATCGATACGACTGTGATGCAGTTTGTATATAATAAATCTCTTTTTGCCCGGTCCGGGATTGATGAGAATTCGCCGCCGGAGACATTTGATGAGTTTATATCTCTGGCTCAGAAGGTTAAAGCCGCCACGGGGGTTGACGGCTTTGTCTGCGGTTGGGGCGAAGGGTGGCTTTTAAACGCGTTAGCTACCGAATGGGCGATCAACCTTATGGGTGAGGATAAATTCCTTGCCACGATCAAGGGAGATGTCCCTTATACCGACGAGGCCTGGGTGGAGGTGTTCGGTCTTTTTGTGAAGTTGAAAGAATCGGGAGTGCTTGCCGCCAATATCGAAAAAATGACGAATAAAGAAGCCGAAGATGCTTTCGCCAAGGGAAAGGCGGTATTCTCCTTTAACGGGAGCTGGGCGGTTAATGTCTATAAGCAGTTAAATCCCCAGCTGGACTATGCCTTTTTCTCGTTACCGGAAGTTTCCGACCGGTATCCGGTAAAGATATGGGGCGGGGCGGGGTCGTCGTTTATGGTTCACGCCCGGTCAAAAGGGAAAGAAAAGGCGTTGGGGTTTCTGGAGTGGATTACGCAAACGCCTCAGCAGACATTTCTGGTGAACGAAACGAATAATCTTCCCGCGGTGAAGATGAACCCGGAAAAATTCCCCTCGATCCTAAAAACGCTGGGGAATGATTTAAAGATGAGCGTGGAGGCGTTTCCCGCCGGGGATCCCGAGCAGGCCGATAAACTTACGCATCCCAATGTATGGCCGGGGAATGAGGATGCCCGGGTTATCGAGGTCATGAACCGCGGTCTGCAGCAGATTATCATGGGACGGAAAGAGCCTCAAGAAGTCGCGGGAGAAATACAGTCAGTCAAGGAGAGAGTTGCGCGCCGATGAACGCATCCCTACGTGACAAATTTACCAGTTCGGCGTTTATCTGGCCGGCCCTTTTGATTTTCTCTATATTTTATATATATCCCTTCCTCTATACGTTTATCTTAAGCTTCCAGGAATACGATTTCATTTCCGCGCCCCAATTTGTGGGTTTCGCCAATTTCCAGGAGGTGTTGTTTGGAGATAGAGAATGGTGGCCTTCGATGTACAACGGGGCGTTTATCACCTTCTGGGCGCTCAGTTTCCAGAATATTCTTGCTTTTGCGCTGGCTCTGGCGGTTGATAAAGTGCTCCGCCTGAAGAAATTCTACCGGGTTGTTTTCTTCATCCTCCCGGTCCTCTCGGAGATCATCATCGGCCTTCTGATGAAACAGCTTCTGATTTCAGAGCCCGTGGGACGGGATGTGTTCAATCAGCTCTTGGGTAAAGTGGGATTGGGGTTTCTGGGGCAGGACTGGCTGGGGACTGATCGCGTTCGTCTGGTTACGTCTCTGGTGCACTGCTGGAAGGGGTTCGGCTGGGCGTTTGTGATTTTGCTGGCGGGCCTGCAGAGTATTCCCGAACAACTTTATGAAGCCGCCCGCATTGACGGAGCCAATGCCTGGCATAGTTTTACCAAGATTACCATTCCCCTGGTCATGCCGGTGATTACCCTGGTTATTGTCCTTACCATTCTGGGTACGATGCAGGCATTTGCCATGATTCTGGCGTTGACCGGCGGGGCCGGCGGATTGACCGAAGTGCCGGTGATGCGTATCTATAATCACCTGAGGTTTTCCCTGGTGGGGCTGGCCTGTGCTGAGGGGGTTGTGTTGGGGGTTGTTCTGATTATGGTTTCGTTTGCTATGTTTTTTATATCTAAAAAAATAAGGGAAAAATACGGTGTATTACCGAGCTAAAAAAATAGTTATTCTGATCCTTCTGCATACATTCCTGATGAGCGTGGCGCTCAGCTGTATCCTGCCCTTTTTATGGATGGTCAATGTTTCCTTCAAAACGCAAAGCGAGTTCGATGCCGATTACGGTCTGGTCATGGAAAAAGTATTAAACTGGGAAAATTACCGTATCGTGTTTTTCGAGGAAGGATTCTGGGTTTATTTTCTCAACAGCGTTTTCTATACGTTTATTACCGTAATCCTTATCGTCCTGGTTTCATCCCTGGCCGCCTACGCTTTTTCCCGTCTTGATTTCTGGGGGAAGAACATCCTGTTCTACATGTTTCTGGGGGCGATGATGATCCCTCTGCCGGCGGGTTTTGTTCCCGTGTATGTACTCCTCAATAAATTTCACCTGGTAAACCGTACCGGATACGTGCTGGCAATGAGTAACATGGGATTGTCTTTGAGCATGTACCTGTTAAAGACTTTTTTCGATCAGCTGCCGCGTGATTTGGAAGATGCTGCCCGTATTGACGGGTGCAACAAGCTTCAGACGTGGTGGAACGTGGGGCTTCCTTTGGTTGCCCCGGCGTTGGCGGTGGTTGTGATTTTCAATGCTCTCAATGTCTGGAATGAATTTGTTCTGGCATCATTGCTGTTTACCGACTACAGTTTTATGCCGCTTCAGGTGGGGCTTATGGAGTTTTCCAATAAAATGGTAACCCAGCATACACTGATCATGGCGGCCCTTACGGTCGCGGCGATGCCGATCATTCTTCTTTACATAAAAATGCAGAAACATTTTGTCAAAGGACTTACCGCCGGTGCGGTCGTAGGATGACCATGAAGTCACAAAGTCACAAGGTCACAAGGTCACACGTATTTATGATGAAATGCATTATCGGAGCGCTGGTGCTCTGGTGCGCAGGCGGTTCTGTTGTATGGGGGCAAGATGTGATTGAGGCTTCTGAAGTGAGAGAGAGTGAGCCGGCACCTGAGCAGAAGCAGGCGGAGCCGGAATCGGAAAAAACCTTAACCTCCGGCGACTATGTAAAACAGGCCTGGGCGGCTCAAGGTGCGGGGCAATGGGAGAAGGTATATGCGTTGGCTGATACGTGTATCGATATGTTTTCCGATGAAGCTGACCGGCTGGCTGCCGGCTTAACGGCATTTCCCCCCAAAGGAGAAGAGGATACCTATGCGGTGATGAATGACGTCGCGGTATGTTATTTCATCAAGGGGGAGACCCTGCGTAATGAAGGGATGATCCTGAAGAATGAAGCCGATTCTTCTTTGACTGAAGGTAAGTTTGATGCCGCGGTTTCTGTCCTCAAAGAGGTAAGAGAACGGTATCCCTATGCTCAAGCGTTCGATCCCCGCGGCTGGTACTGGTCGGTAGAGGACAAAGCCGAAAAGGTTATCAATCAGATCACCGAAGGAGGCGGGTGTCCGGTCGAGGAAAATGTCATCGAAGAAGACGTGTTGATCACGCTTTACGATGAAGGCAGCGAGTTCCCTGTCGACTATACTGCCTACGGTGAGTTTACCGGCCGTGGCACCCGGGATTATGCCTATGAGATTGCCGATCCGATTGGTCTGGGTAAAGCCGTCGGAGAAGGTATTTACCCCAACAGTACGTCGCTTAAGTTCGATAGTGAGTTTACCAGGATTAAGAAAGAGCTTTACCAGATAGATCACTGGGAAATTTTAAACAGCCGGGATATGCGTATGGCTTTTTACAAGTGGAATCTCGCTCCTGAACCGCAGGGCGTGAAATTATTTTATATCGCGACGATTTTAGAACGCAGCGGTTTAATCCGCCATGCCATTAAAGCCTACTATGCGGTGATGGTTCATTTTCCCAAGACCTACGGCTGGACGTATTGGCACACGCCCTGGTATCCCGGTAAAGTCGCTCTGTACCGGATCAGAAGCCTTCTGCGTGAGCATCCGGAGTTGAACGTACGCTTGAAGGGGGCTTCGTTTGAAGTCGTCAACGGCTATGACAACAATATCCGTAACGATAAATTTATTGTGGATCCGGGCAGGTTAAGAAAGCTATCGTTCTGGGAAAAAATACGGTCTCAGCGGGAAAAGCCACGGTCTCTCTCCCATATCGTCCGGGAGAAAGGGAACGGAGCGGTGAAGCTGGTGCAGTATGAAACCGGCGACTGGCAGCTTTTTGTCGAAGGAAAACCGTTCATGATCAAAGGTATTACCTATGACCCTACCCGGGTGGGAGAATCTCCCGATAACGGGACACTGGAGAACTGGACCACGCAGGATGTCAATGGTAACGATATCATTGATGCGCCGTATGAATCGTGGGTCGATGCCAACGGGAACAATGCCCGTGATAAGAATGAACCGATCGTGGGAGACTTTCAGCTCATGAAGGAAATGGGGGTCAATTGTATCCGCCTGTACCACCATCCCCGCCTTCCGGATAAAGAACTTCTGCGGCGCATGCATGCTGATTACGGCATATATGTAACCTTGGGTGATTTCCTGGGGAAATATACTATCGGCAGCCAGGCGCCGTGGGCTCAAGGGACCGACTACGATAATCCCGAACATAAGAAAAATATGCTCGAAAGTGTAAAGAATATGGTGAATGAATTCAAGGAGGAGCCGTATATCCTGATGTGGCTTCTGGGTAATGAAAACGTCTATGGGTTGGGATGTAACGCCGATAAGAACCCGGAAAGTTTTTTTAAATTTGTCAATGAAGTGGCGTTGGTGATTAAATCTCTGGATCCTTATCAGCGCCCGGTTGCCGTTGCGTCCGGCGATATCCTGTTTCTGGATGTGTTCGCGAAATTCTGTCCCGATGTGGATATCTTCGGTGCCAATATTTATCGGGGGGAACGCGGGTTTCTGGATTTCTGGGATGAAGTTCGTCGTCAGCCGCAGATCGCCGCGATGATTACCGAATACGGGGCTCCCTCCTATGCCGAAGGGTATACTCAGGAGGAAGGTCAAGCGTATCAGGCTGATTATTTAGCTCATTGCTGGCAGGATATCCATTATAATTCGGCCGGATATGGGGCGGGGAACGCTCTCGGCGGTTTTGTGTTCGAGTGGCTTGATGAATGGTGGAAAGCCTATGAGCCGTTCTGTCACGACACCGCGCAATTGTCTGCGGGGCCTTTTTTGAGCGGATATTACCGTGAGGAATGGTTCGGGATCTGCGGCCAGGGGGATGGGGAGCATTCACCGTTTTTGCGCCGGCTCAAAAAAGCCTATTTCCGCTATAAAAAGCTCTGGAATACCCAATAAAACAAAAGTTTGCCTCATACCTTGAAAACGTTTTCATGATAATATATAATAGAGGTTACTATAATCCGTTGAATATACGATAAAATTTCAGAAAGGAGGAGGTTCATGAAAAAGGTAGTGTTAAGTATACTATTATGCATGGCCGTAGGTATAACATGTTGGGCGCAGGATAAAGTATTTTACATCTACGCGGACAAAAATGCTCCCGATAATCATTTCATTCCCAGCGGCTGGATGGGGGACTACGGTGATTTAGGGTTTAATGACCAGGCTACAGATGAGGTCGCTTCCGGTTCGACCGCGCTGAAAATAAGTTATTCCGGGAAAAAATCTCAGGGTCACGGCTGGACGGGAATTTACTGGCAGTCGGCGGCAAATAACTGGGGTTCCCGTCAGACCGGATACGATTTAACCGGTTTTAATAAACTGGTGTTTAAGGCCAAAGGGGCCGAAGGAGGAGAGGTAATCACTAAGGTAAAGGTCGGCGGAATCACCACCAACGCCATCGGAGAAATGCTTCCCTTCGCCGACAGCCTCGATAAATCATACGGGCCGATTAAGCTCACCAATGAATGGGAGGAATACACGGTGAACTTGACCGGTGAGGACCTTTCTTATGTCAATGGAGGATTCTGTCTGATTTTTGAATCCGCTCAGGCCAAGAAAGATCAGGTTGTGTATTTAGACGATATGTATTTCGCGTATGACGCCGATTTAAAGGAAGATGTGTTGCGTACCAATTTTCCATTCTACGTGTACGCCGATACTTCTTCTCTGGATAATCACTTTGTTCCTTCCGGGTGGATGCCGGCAACGGCCGCGCGTGACCTGAAAGTCAATATCGCTCACGGTGATAATGCGCTTTCGGGAGATACCTGTATCCGTATCGAATACAAAAATAATTCCGGAACCCGCTGGGCAGGTATTTACTGGCAGAACCCGCCGAATAACTGGGGGACGATTCCCGGTGCCGGATTCGATCTGCGCGGGGCCACGAAACTTACGTTCTGGGCACGCGGCGAGAACGGCGGCGAGGTAATCAATGAGTTTAAAATGGGCGGAATCTCCAGTGGTGAATATATTGATTCCGACAGCGCTTCAGCCGGGCCGATTCAGCTGACCAAGGAATGGCGGAAATACGAGATCGACCTGCGGGGAAAAGACCTTTCCTATATCATCGGCGGATTTGCCTGGGCAACGAATATCGATGTCAACGATCCGGAAGGTGTGGTCTTTTACCTGGACGAAATAAAATATGAAAAATAGTACCTTCGGATTTAAAGCAGGCAATGCGTGCATTGCCTGCTTTCTTTTTTTAGGAGGACTTTTTTCTTCAGAGGCCCCTCCCGTCCGCATTAAAAAGAATTCTCAGGGTGGATATGTTCTGTATGTCCGAAACCGGCCTTTTCTGGTGAAGGGAGTGGTGTATAATCCTACCCCGGTCTGTAAAGGATATGATTACAGTTTCTTTTCCGATCCGGCGAAACCCTGGCTTACCGACGGAAAACTTATGAAAAAAATGGGAGTCAACGCGGTACGTATTTATTCGGTACCGGTTGATGAGCTGGATGAGGTGAAGGAATTTATCACCGATATGTATGAAAAATTCGGAATATACACGATCGTCAGCGATTGGCTGGGATTATGGAACGCGTCCGGCCCCAATTACGGCGACGCTCAATTGCGTGCGGACATAAAAGAACGGGTTCTTCATATCGTGGCAGAATTAAAAGATACTCCCGGGGTACTGATGTGGGTTCTCGGCAATGAGAACAATTATACGTTTTCCGGCAAGATCGGGTTCTGGACGACGAAGGAAATCGAGGCGCTGCCTACCCCTTACGAGCGGGTAGTAAGGAGAGCGGAGATCTATTACTCGCTGGCCAATGATATCGCGCTTGCGATTAAAGAGATAGACCCCGACCATCCCGTCGCTCTGGGAAACGGAGAAATCAGTATGTTGGATATCGCGGTGGAATTCTGTCCCGACATCGATGTCCTGGCGATCCTTTCCTATCGCGGTAAACGGTTCGGGAATTTATTCGAGAATATACGCTATACCTTTGACCGGCCGATCATGTTGGCGGAGTTCGGGTGTGATTCCTACGATTCTTTGAATAACGTCGTGGCTGAAGATATTCAGGCTGAATATCTTCAGTTGCAGTGGCGGGATATTGTTTCCAACACGGTTGTAAGCGGGAATAAACAGGGAAATTGTCTGGGGGGTGTGGTCTTTGAATGGACGGATGAATGGTGGAAACACAACGAAGGGTATGCTGAAGGCTGGTGTCATCATAATACGGAAGCCGGCTGGTCCGAAGGCGCCTATTATTTCGATATCCGGGCTCCCAATAATATGAATATGAGCGAAGAATGGTTCGGTATTGTAGGGATTGCCCGTCCCGACGAAAATCAGCAGATCCCCCGTATTCCCCGCCAGGCATATACGGCGCTCAAAAAACTCTGGCATATGAATCCCCGGGCGCTCATGAAGGAAAAAAACCCTTCCCGTTCCCGATAGTCCCTCTCGGTATAAAAAAATATTCTCGGACAGTTACGGCTATGATAAGATAGAAATACCTCAAGGCAATCGCCGCCGGTGTTATGGTATGGATAGGCAGAAGGAGGATGTATGGATGGTAGAATAATATTATGTATCTTAAGTATTCTTGTTCTTGCGGGCGGATGTATGTCTCAGCCGGAAGATCTGCTGGTTGACGATTTTGAAGGAGAGATCAGCGCCGTTACGGTCGATTACGGAACGGGAGAAGGCTCCGGGGTGACCGTCGCGGCGGAATCCGAGGTCGTCCGGTGCGGAGATCAGTCATTGAAGATAACCTACAACCTGAGGCCTTCCGGATATATGTGGATCGCCCGGGGTTTTGGTTTAGACGTCTCCGGTGCGGCCGCCTGGACAGTTTCGCCGGAAAATATCCCCTGGCGGGACTATAACGCGGTGAGCATTTTCATGTATGGGCAGAAAACGGGATCGGTTGTCGCGTTTGACGTGAAAGATTCCGGCGGCGAATACTGGCGATTCCTCCTGACGGATGATTTTACCGGCTGGAAGGAAATGGTTTGTCCTTTCGCGCATTTCTTCGTGCGTAACGACTGGCAGCCCGAAGATGCCGAAGTGAACGAAAGGATGGACTTCCCCATTATGAGTTTTCAATTTGAACCGCGCCTGCCCGGTAAAGGAGTATATTATTTTGATTGTGTGAAGGCAGTAAAAAGAAATATTCAATAGACATACGGAAATATCATTGAAATACAATTAGAATATATTCGCTTCGGCTCATGGATGGAATATGATGGAAGTACGATTGTATTTTAAAGGAGCAACGTATGGGAAAAAAAAGAATAGATCTAAGCAGGATTCCTGAGGACGAACTCCTGTCTCTTAAAATCAGCGAACTGCCGATTCAGCTTGAAGGGACCTGGGTTGAGGATTGTGTCGGCCAGCTCTATCATGAACTAAATGAGAAAGGAATTGAGTTTAAACCTCCCTGCTATCTGGCTGATGAGTGGCTGACTCCCGACGGAGAACCGATCATCGGGGTCCCGTTTTATTTAGCTCATCCGGCTTTGATCCGTCTGGAGAAAAAAATGATCCTGGAAGCCGAAGGCGCCACGAAACAGTGGTGCATGAAGCTCCTGAGGCATGAGACCGGTCATGCGATAAATTACGCCTATAAGCTGTACCGGAGAAAAAAATGGCATAAGATATTCGGGCCGTTTTCCAAAGAATATGAAGATACCTACCGGTTTCGTCCTTACAGTAAAAGTTTTGTCAGGCACCTGGAAGATTACTACGCTCAATACCATCCCGATGAAGATTTTGCCGAGACATTCGCCGTATGGCTTACGCCCGGTCTTGACTGGCGTAAACAGTATAAGGGATGGAAGGCGATCGATAAGCTTTATTATGTGGAAGAACTTATGAAGGGCATAAAAGACAGACCGCCCCTTGTGCCCCGCGGGAAAAAATACTGGGAAGCGGCGAGAATGCGCATTACCTTGAAAAACTTCTATAAGAAGAAACGTCTTTCTTACGAAGAAAAATTCCCCGATTTTCACGACGCTAATTTAAAAAAAATATTTCCCGAATCCGCGGACCGGGAGGAAAGAAAAAATCCTGTGTATGCGGCCGATGTGATCAGAAAATATAAAAAAGAGATCCGTACCAGCATTTCTATCTGGACGGGAGAGAAAAAGTATATCATAGACGACCTTCTCAACACGATTATCGAACGCTGTCGTCAACTTCGTCTTTTTGCCGCCGAGGCGGAGGCGTTGACCATTCTGAATATAGCCAGTTATATTACGGCTTTGATTATGAATTACCGGTATACCGGAAATTTCCGAGGTGACCAATGAGGAAAAAACTGAAAGTCCTTCTTCTCTTTGATGTGCCGTACCCGACACAGCGAGGCTATGAGTTTAAAGACGAATTCTTTAAGGATTTTGACTGGGACACCGAAGCCTACGCGTATAAAGCTTTAAAATCGCTGGGTTATGAGGTGACTCCGCTTGGGCTTTACAATGATATCGCTCCGCTTTTGGAAGAAGTCAAAGAAAACCGTCCTGATGTAATTTTTAATCTGGTAGAGGTATTTGACCAGAAATCACACCTGGATAAGAATGTGGTTTCTCTCCTGGAGTTAATAGGGATTCCGTTCACGGGGGCATCTTCGGGCACGCTGTTTGTCTGTAACGACAAGGCGCTCAGTAAGAAGATTTTAAGTTATCATCGTATCCGGGTGCCGCGGTTTTATACTTTCTATCGCAACCATAAAATATGGCTGCCCAAACGGCTTCGTCTTCCTCTGATTGTGAAACCTTTATGCGAGGAGGCATCGCGGGGAATTTCTCTGGCTTCGGTGGTTGATTCGGAAAACAGTCTCATTGAACGGGTCAAATTTATTCATGAGAACATGAATATGGATGCGATTGCCGAGGAATACATATCCGGGAGAGAACTTTATGTGAGTATGTTGGGGCACAAACGCATCAGAATCCTGCCGCTGCGGGAGATGAAGTTCGGGAATATTCCCGATGATGAACCCCAGGTCGCGACCTACAAAGCGAAGTGGGACTATGATTACCGCAAACGCTGGGGTATAAAGAATGTGTTCGCCGGTAAGCTGCCCCAGGGGTTGGAAAAAGGGATTACCGATGTTTTTAAACGAGCCTATCGGGTATTAAATATGGGAGGGTATGCCCGTTTCGATATCCGCGTCACCGATGACGCCCGCATCTACATCCTTGAAGCGAACGCCAATCCCTGCCTGGATAAAGACGATGAATTTGCCGAAGCGGCAAAAAAGGGAGGGATGCCTTATCCCAAACTACTCCAGAAGATCATTTCCTACGCCTTCCAGCGACAACCTTCCGTATAATCAGTCTACAGTTGATAGCCTATAGTCTAGGGTGTTCTCCTCGAGTTTTTGCGGGATACTAAAAGACCGTAGACCGTCGACTATCGACTCTGCCAGCTGGAGATTGTTTTTTTTCTCATCTGCCCTTGATTTCAGGGGTGAATATATGGCATATATTGTGTAGGAACCCGGATATATTGACAATTTAAGGACTGGTAAATATCCTATTTACGATTACGGTGATTAGGTTAGGATTACAACGATTGAGAACATTAACTCTTTTAATCACGGCAATCATTCTTTAATCATTGAAATCAGGCGCTGATATTTTTTGTATCAGTGCCTATAAGTGAAAAAGGCAAACCCGCTGAAAAGCGGGGACGTCCCGTAAGGGACCCAGAACCATACTATGTATTGGTTCTGGGCAAAGCCCTGGACCTAAAGGAGGAATCCTATGGTAGCCCGGTTGCCACTTGTACGTATCAAATTGGTGCCCATCTTGTCTCGACAAAAGATGGGTTTTTTCTTTGCCTGCCGTCTCATAGGGATTTGTCTCTGTATCGCTTCTGTTACGCCCGGCGTATTGTGGTCTGATACCGCCATCACGATCAACCAGAGTCATGTTCAGGAAGGGGTTGCTTCCTGGTATTCTGAAACAGATCCCGGCATCCTTCCTACCACGGCGAACATGGAAATCTTTGACGATTCACAGCTCACCTGCGCGATGTGGGATGTTCCGTTCAATACGGTTTTAGAGGTAACCAACCTGGCAAACGGAAAGTCGGTTCTTGTCCGCGTCAATGATCGCGGCCCGGCGCGGCGTCTGGTCAGTCAGGGGAGAATCGTTGATTTGACCAAGACGGCCTTCTCCCGTATTGCCGATCTCGATCAGGGGCTGATTCCGGTGAAGGTTGCGGTTATCACCCGGAAGTAGTCCCTACCCCGTCACTAAAAAAAGACTTGAAAAAATGGGCCTGTCGGATTAGTCTATTATATATAAAGCAAGAGAATAAACGGCTTCGGTTGACGAAAGAAACAGTTTAAACACACGATGGTTCTTGACTACACTCATAAAGACGCGCTTACCGGATTTTATCGCCGGGAAGCGTTAATTCCCTTTTTGGAAGAAACCCTGCAGAAAGCTCAGTCCGAACAGATGACCGCTTCTCTGGCGATCATCGATTTAGATCATTTCAAAAAATTCAATGACCGCTACGGCCATCAATTTGGCGACGAAGTGCTGAAACATCTGGCCAATGTGTTGAGGTTTACTATTGAGGATAAAGGGGCGATTTTCCGTTACGGCGGCGATGAATTTGTCGTCGCTCTTCCCACCAGCGGAGCGAAGGAAGCGTTTAAGCTTGCCTTGCGTTGCCTCTATAACATTGATCATAGTCCGTTTATCTATCAGGGGAAACTGTTTAAATTAAGCATGAGCTGCGGAGTCGCTACCTATCCTCTGGACGCGATGACGGTGGATACCCTTTTCCGCCGGGCCGATGAGGCGTTGTAT
This sequence comes from uncultured Planctomycetia bacterium, assembly GCA_964483625.1. Taxonomy (GTDB): domain Bacteria; phylum Omnitrophota; class Gorgyraeia; order Duberdicusellales; family 4484-171; genus JAFGQU01. The sequence continues at coordinate 31,271 of CAZABB010000005.1, forward strand.
TATTCCAAGCGGCACGGGCGAAGCATGGTAACCTCAGCCAATAAAATGAAGCATCTCAAGTTTCTGTCTTCGCTTAAGGTTATGGTAGGGATATTACTGGTGGGAGGGCTGCTGTATGGAGCATACCGTTTTATGCCGCAGGAGGTGATTGATGATCTCACCGCCCGGTTTAAGAAGATTACCATTAAAGTCGAAGAAGAAGACGGCCTGGCGACGATTGTGTTGAAAAGCGGCCGGACGATGAAAGGGAAAATCTTACAGGAATTCGATGACCGGATTGTTGTAAGTCTTGATTTTGGTAAAGGTGAAGGAAGAGTGACTCTTAAGAAGTCTGATATTGGAAAGATCCGGTATTAGGACCATATTCCCTCCCCGGTATAATTGATTTTCCTTATTGAGAACGGGTATTGATGGAATCGGCAGATATATGATTATCATTCAGGGTATATCCAAACAATTTTCCGGAACATATCTTTTTCAGGATGTAAGCGTGACGATCAATCGCGGCGAAAAGATCGGTCTTATCGGGCCTAACGGCGCGGGGAAGTCGACATTGTTTAAAATGATCCTGGGAAGCGAAGAGGTTTCTTCCGGCTCCGTCACCGTTACCCGCGGAACCCGCATTGGCTATCTCCCCCAGGAAAAACATTTTCATTCCGACCGTACGGTTTTAGGTGAATTGATGCGGGCGGATAAAAATATCGTACGTTTATGTCAGGAACGAGATCTTCTGGAAAAGGAAAACCGTACCGCGTCCCGGCGGTACAGTGAGGTTATTTCTGAGTTGGAACATCTGAGGTATTTTGAATTGCAGCATAAGGCGGAAAAGATTTTATCCGGCCTGGGATTTGCCGAGAAGGAATTTCACCGGTCGATTGCCAACTTAAGCGGCGGATGGCAAATGCGTGTCCTTCTGGCAAAATTACTTGCCGGCACCTATGATATCCTTCTTCTGGATGAGCCGACAAATTATCTCGATCTTGACGCGACGTTATGGTTTAAGGAGTACTTATCGGCAAGCGACAGCACCTTCGTCATGATTTCTCACGACCGGGCGTTCCTTGATGAGGTAGCGAATTCTACGCTGGTCCTTGAGCACGGGTCTTTGGAGAAAATGGCCGGGAATTACGAACATTACCGCCGGATAAAACGGCAGCAACGTGAGCATCTTTTGAAACAGGCCCGAGAGCAGCAGAAGAAACGTCAGCAGCTTGAGAGATTTGTCTCCCGGTTCCACGCTCAGCCCAATAAAGCGGCTCAGGTGCGGGCGAAAAAGCGCGTTCTGGAAAAAATGGAACCGGTTGAGGTGCCTTTGGACAGGACCGAAAGCATCCGTGGTTTTCATTTTCCTCAAACGACAACAAGCGGGTATCGAGTTGTCAAACTCGAGAAGATCGATAAGACCTACGGGCCGATTCAGGTGTACAAGGATTTCGATTTCGAGATTACCCGGGGAGAGAAAGCCGTGCTTACCGGCCCCAATGGCGCCGGGAAATCTACGTTATTGAAAATTCTGGCCGGAGTGGTCGACTATGACAAGGGAACCCGTGCGATCGGCCATAAGGTCGAGGTGGGCTATTTCTCCCAAACCCGCATGGATATTTTACATCCCGACAACACGGTGCTTGAGGAAGCTTTCTGTGTGGCGCCGGGAGATATGCGTACCGAAACCGTGCGTACGATATTGGGAACGTTTTTATTTACCGGAGATGATGTGGAAAAAAAAGTCAAAATTCTCTCCGGGGGAGAGAAGTCAAGGCTTAACCTGGCCAAGCTTCTGATTCAGCCGCCTAATTTTTTACTCTTGGATGAGCCGACGACTCATTTGGATGTCGACGCGGTCGACGCTCTGATCTCCGCATTGAATGCGTATGAGGGGACACTGGTATTCATAAGTCACGATGTGCACTTTGTCCGTTCGGTTGCCAATGCCGTGTATGACGTTTCAGATGGGAAGGTACGTAAATACCCCGGGAAGTTCGACTATTACCTGCAAAAGAAGGGAACAAACGCGCTGGAGTCTCATCCCGCTGTCGCAGAACACTCCTTTCGGCCCGTGAGCCGTAAAGAAGAAAAGAAAAAGGAACGGCTGCGCAAAAAAGAAAAGGAAAAAAAAGTCAAGAACCATAATGCCGAGATTTCCCGGAAGATAAAAAGTTTACGTAAGAGCAAAGAAAAACTGGAAATAGATTCGGCCGCGAAACAGCGTATTCTTTCCAATCCCACCCATGACGACGCGGTCAAAAAAGAGTATCAGAAAAAAATCGACAAGCTTCAGGCAAAAATAGTCAAAGTAGACGCTCAAATCGAGAAGTTAAAAAACCAATTCCGCGACACATAGCGGTTCACGCGTTTACCCGTTCTGGCGTTATCCCGCCTCCGGCGGGATTTCCCGTTCAAAAGGAACGGACATACGGGAAAACGGGCGAACGGGATAACCTGATTTTCTCTATTTATTATTCATAAAACATTGACTTCTCCGGATGTTCTATTATAATTATATATTCCCTCCCGTGAGAAAGGAGAAGTCATGGATACATCGTACCAGTACTTAAAAGACCCACGCGTTCTCGATGAGATACGCCGGCATAAATGGATTGAAAGCGAAAAAGTGAATTCGGAAATCGGTTTTGCCACCGCGGCCGTCGAATGGATTACCAGATACGGGCCGCAATGGAAAGCGCACCATGGTTCCCGCGAGTTTTATGATTCCTCATCCTCGGAGATTGCCTGAAAAAGAAAGTTGACTCGGGATTGTATCCCCTTGCCCCTTGTCAATATCGTTCATTCGCGTTAAGATACCCTTCATACATATAAAACCATGAAACAAGGAAAGGATATACATCGTCCGCTGTACTTGTACGGATACAATTCCGTGGCAGAAAGGCTTCGCGCGGCACCGGAAAGCATCCGCCGTATCTATCTGCCGCGCAATGCCGGCAAACCCAGACTGAATAAAGAAATCGAACGGCTGAATATTCCTCGTACCGTCTGTGCGGCGCATACCCTGGCCCGGATGGTTTCATCGCCGCGCCGGATCGATATCATCGCCGAGGTCGAACCTTACCGTTACGTCTCAGCCGACGATATCTTGGATGATCCGGCTCATCCGGTAATACTTTTTCTCGATGATATCCAGGATCCGGTGAACCTGGGAGCTATCCTGCGTATCTGCGCGTGTCTGGGCGGGTTTTCACTCTGTATCCCCAAGCACGGTGCTGCTTCGGTATCGGAAACCGTATTGCATATTGCCCAAGGCGCGGAAAATTACGTGAGGGTAAGCCGGGGGAATATCGCCGCGATTATCCGTCAGGCTAAAGATGCCGGGTACTGGATTGGAGGAGCCGTCCCCGGTGCGGGAGGACATATCGGGGAGAAAAAGATCGCTTTCCCTTTCGGGTTGGTACTGGGTGCCGAAGGGAAAGGAATTCGTCCCGGGGTAGAAAAACTCCTTGATTTCACAATCAGTATTCCCATGGCCGGAGTTCCGTTATCGTTAAACGTAGCGATGGCGGCGGCGATGTTCTGTTATGAAATTAATAAACAGAGAAACAGTCGATAGTCTATGGTCTTCAGTCTCTGGTTAAGATATGAAGAAGATATCCTATACCGGATACTATAGACCATAGACTATAAACTTAATGTAATATGGCAAAGAGAAGAAAGCAAACCGCAAAAAACGACATGAAAGCCTTGGCGCTGTTTCTGACTGAGGCGGGATTGCTCAAACGGGTGAAACGATCGGGCTGGTGGGTTGTGGGGGTTAAAGATCCTGAAAGCGTCGCTGAACACAGTTTTCGTTGTGCCGTGCTGGGTTTTATGCTTGCCTGGGAAGAGGGCGCCGATCCCTATCAGGTTATGGTTATGACGCTGTTCGGTGATATCCATGAAGCCCGCATCGGTGATTTACATAAGATGGCTCAGATGTATTTACCTATCGCAGCCGCCGAAGAAGAAGCGTTTTCCCGGCAGATAGACCGTCTTCCGCCTAAGATCAAAAAAGAACTCATCCGTCTGCGCCGGGCCTACGTGGAGCAGAAAACTCCCGAAAGTATCATTGCCCGCGACGCCGATATTCTCGAATGTCTTCTTCAGGCAAAGGAATATGATGGACAGGGTTACCTTCAGGCAAAAAAATTCATGAAAAAAGCCCCGCGTTTCTTGAGAACACCTTCAGCGAAAGCTCTCTGGAAGACAGCTTGTAAGGCCGATCTCAGCCGGTGGTGGGAGCCTCTGGCTGAGTTTAAACGTTGATAACCCTTTGGCAACCTCGGAGGTTGCCAAAGGGTAAGAAGCCTGTTGAGAACGCCGCCGGAGCGATCATTGTAATCACATTCAAAAAATCACTGTAATCATTGGCAAAGCCAATCTCAAAAAAATCCCCTTGATTTATTATTGATTTGGTCTATAATACCATCTTTGCGGCTTGTGAATAACCTGTCAAATAAGACTTGCATTTTTATACACAGATGAACACCGACAGGGAGAAACAGATAATCACAGATTAAAATGTCTGCGGTAATCTGTTGGTAATCTGTGGTCATCTGTGTAAGAAAGGTAATGAATTATGGCTCGAAAAATCAGTCTCGATAAAGTAAGAAATATCGGCATTATGGCTCATATTGACGCCGGGAAGACCACCGTTACCGAGCGGATTCTGTTCTATACCGGCCGGTCGCATAAGATCGGAGAGGTTCACGAAGGGAAAGCCCAGATGGACTGGATGAAACAGGAACAGGAACGCGGTATTACGATTACCTCGGCGGCAACGACCTGCTACTGGGATACCCATCGGATCAATATTATCGATACTCCCGGGCACGTCGATTTTACCGTTGAAGTGGAACGGAGCCTGAGGGTCCTTGACGGGGCGGTGGCGATTTTCTGCGCCGTGGGCGGGGTTGAGCCTCAATCGGAAAAGGTCTGGCACCAGTCCAATAAATACGAAGTGCCCAAGCTTGCGTTTGTCAATAAAATGGACCGGGTCGGGGCCGACTTCTTCGGAGTTGTGAAAAACATCGAACAAGATCTCGGCGCGAACGTTATCCCTTTGCAGATCCCTATCGGGGCCGAGGAGAATTTCCGCGGGATTATCGATCTTATGGAGATGAAAGCGTATATTTATGACGACGAGTCGCTGGGAAAAAACTATCATACCGAAGATATCCCCGCCGATTATATGGATATTGCCAAGAAGTACCATCACGTGATGGTGGAGAAAGCCGTTGAGCTCGACGACAGCCTTATGGAAAAATACCTGGAATCGGAAGAAAACATTTCCAGGGAGGAGTTGATTAAGGCTATCCGCCAGGGAACGATTCGGAATAAAGTTGTTCCCGCCCTGTGCGGTTCGGCGTTTAAAAATAAAGGTGTCCAAAGGCTTCTGGATGCGATTAATTTCTATCTTCCTTCTCCGGTGGATCAGCCGGCAATTGAAGGGTATGACCCCGATGATCTTGAGAAAAAGATGGTAAGAAAGGCTGATGATAACGAGCCCTTTACCGCCCTGGCGTTTAAGGTCCAGTCGGATCCGCATATGGGGAAGCTGGTGTATTTCCGGGTCTATTCCGGGTCGGTCAAAGCCGGCGAATTCATTTATAACGCTACCAAAGGACGCAAGGAACGTATCGGGCGGATACTTCAGATGCACGCCAATGAACGGGAAAGCCGGGAAGATATTTTCGCCGGTGACATCGCCGCGGCTATCGGTCTGGAACAGACCGTAACCGGAGATACCCTTTGTCGGGAAGAATCTCCGGTGCTCCTGGAGGCGATTGAATTTCCCGCGCCGGTTATTGCCGTGAGCGTTACTCCTTCTTCACGGGCCGAACAGGAAAAACTTGCCAAAGGCCTGCACCGGCTGGCGGAGGAAGACCCTACCTTTACCGTTCATACCGATGAAGAAACAGAGGAGACCATTATTTCCGGCATGGGCGAATTGCATCTGGAGGTTATCGTCGATCGGTTAAAACATGAATTTAAGGTTGATGCCCAGGTGGGGCAGCCGCGCGTCGCGTATCGGGAGACGATTACGGCCTCGCGTGTTGAGGATTATAAATACGCCAAACAGACCGGGGGAAGAGGGCAATACGGGCACGTGGTTATCGAGATTATCCCGCAGGCTCCCGGCGAAGGATTTGAGTTTGCCAACGATATCAAAGGCGGAGCCGTTCCCCGGGAGTATATCCCGGCGATCGAAAAGGGTATCATCGGCGCGATGCGTAAGGGTATTTACGCCGGCTATCCGGTCGTCGACGTAAAGGTGAGGCTTATTGACGGGTCTTACCATGATGTTGATTCTTCCGAGATGGCGTTTAAAATTACCGCTTCCAGCGCTTTTAAGAAGGCATTTATAAAATCGATGCCGGTATTACTTGAGCCGTCGATGTCGGTTGAGGTTACGACGCCCAAGCAGTACGTCGGGGATGTGGTCGGGCATATCTGTTCCCGCCGCGGAAAAATCTTAGGGATGGAAGTAAAAGGCATCCAGCAGGTAGTCTCGGCCCAAGTGCCGCTGTCTGAGATGTTCGGGTACGCGACGACGTTGCGTTCGTTGACCTCCGGCCGGGCAAACTATTCGATGCATTTTGAGAAATACGTCGAGGTTCCTTATGATGTCAGTGAAAAGATCTTAGAGGAACGCAAAGAATATCGCGCCAAGGTAGATTAGTTTTCCCGCACAGAAAGCCATAGATTCTTTTCATTAAATCTGCATTTCTGCTATAATCAAACCGATGAAGATTATCAGCTTCATTCTTTATATCTGGCTTTTCTTTTTGATCGTCAATCTTCTCACCCGGGCGTTTCTGTGGCTGGTACAGTGGAATCTGCGCCGGCGCATGTCTTCTTCGCGAGGTTCCCGATCACGGTCTTCCCGCCGGGGGGCCGAACCTTCCGATACGATTATTGACGCCGAATTCAAAGAAATCGAGTGATCCCTCGAAATGTTTTTAGCCTATAATTCGGTTTGCCCGTTAGGCCCGTTCGTTCGTTTGCCCGTTCAAGGAAGGGGAAGATACTGCATTTATCATCTTTCCGCTAACCGCTCCTCGCTATACGCTCACCGCTATTTTTAGGAAGAGCTCAACAGGACATCGGATTTAGGTTTATCGATGTCATTCTGGAACAGAAAGTCTCCCCGCGCGGCCTGAGCGATATTCGTCAGATGGTCGGCCATCTTCTCCAGGTTGTTGACGAAGTCGACGTAGATCAGCGCGCATAACGGGTTGCATTTGCGTTCACACAGTCTCTGCGAATGACGGGAAAGATATTCGACCTGCAGCATATTCACTTCACCTTCCTGCTGGAGTACCCGGTCGGTGGCGTGCGTGGTATCGCCTTGCTTTACAGCTTCGATCGTGTCATTGAACATATCTTCCACTTTCGCATACAGGGTGCGCATCTCCGCCAGCGCTTTATTGGAGAAATTGAGGTTATCGGCGTATGCTTTTTCGGTTAATTCGGCGATATTGACGGCATGGTCGGATATCCGTTCAAAATCGTTGATCGAATGTAGAAGCGGCGGTAGCTGCGATCCCAGATTAGGCGTCAGCTGCTGGGTCGCCAACTTTGCCAGGTAGAAGGTGATGTCATGCTGGAGATGGTCGATGGCGTTTTCCTGTGTTTGCACGTGCGGAATGGATTTTTTGTCCCGGGCAAAAAATCCGTCGACGGCGGTTTTCAGCGTCTGTTTTACCATTGCGGCCATTGCCAGAAGTTCCTTCTTGGCGCTTTCGATGGCGATTTCCGGGGTGGAGAGCAGTTTATCCTGCAGGTACTTGAATTCGGTGGATATATACATGTCTTTACCGGGGATAATCCTTTGTATAAGACGTACGACCGGCCCCATGATTCCTAAAAATACAAAAGCGTTAAAGAGATTGAAAAACGTATGGCCGTTGGCGATGTGACGGGCAATGGTCTCTGTGGTCACCGCGCCGGGAGTGATAATATCGATGAGATGGGTAAAGGTCCCTGAATGAATCAGAATCGCGAAGTAGGTAACCCCGATGATATTGAACATACTGTGAAAGCAGGCCATACGGCGGGCTGAAATACTTCCCCCGATCGCCGCAAGCCACGCAGTGATGGTCGTCCCGATATTATCGCCCAGAATCAGATAGAGCGCGGCGGTAAAGTCGATTAGACCGACCGAAGCCAGAGCAATGACCATTCCGATCGAGGCACTGCTTGATTGGACGGCGACGGTGAAAAAGGTCGCCAGAAGGATACTTAAGACGGGATTGGTGCTCAGACTGACGAAAAAGTCGGTGACTGCCGGTACGTCTTTGAGCGGTTTCATCACCCCGGACATCGTCGCCAGTCCCAGAAAGATCATACCGAAGGCGAAAATTACCTGTCCCCAGAACTGCATTTTCTTCTTGCGGGCCAGAAGCATCATCGCTACTCCGATCCCTAAAGCGGGCAGAGCATATTTGGATATTTTAAAAGCGATAATTTGAGCGGTGATCGTGGTGCCGATGTTGGCGCCGATAACGACACTGGCTCCCTGCATCAGGCTGACGATGCCGGCGTTGATCAGGCCGACCAGCATAACGGTGGTGACACTGCTGGATTGAATAATACTGGTGACGATTGTACCGAGAGCAACGCCGCGGAATCTATTCTGGGTGAGAGAACGTAAGATGCGGCGCAGTTTGGTTCCGGCCACTTTCTGCAGTCCGTCGGAGAGATATTTCATGCCGAAGAGAAACAAACCTAATCCGCCGGCCAGCCCGAAGATGACTTCTTTTACCATCCTGCGCACTCCTTTTTTTAAAGGTTTTTCCTATAGAGGTATTATATATAAGGAACATTATCGTATCATATCTTATCCGGTTTGTCTAAGGACTTTTGCCGGGGTTTATTTTAAACCTTTGATTTGTCAGACGGGCGCTTTTTGTTATAATGAGCGAAACACCGAAAAAAGAAAGGATGGGCTATCAATGGCACGGGCTAAAATCCTTATCGTCGAAGACGATAAGCATATCGCGAAGCTGGTAACATACAACCTGGAAAAGGCGGGGTTTGAATGCACCGTCGCGGTAAGCGGCGAAGAGGCCTTGGAATATCTCGGCAATCGGGGAGCCGATCTGGTGATTCTGGATATCATGCTGCCGGAGATGGACGGGTTTGAAGTATGTAAAGAGATCAAACAGGATGCCGCGTTCTCCCATATCCCGATTCTGATGCTGACGGCGCGGGCGGAGGAGATCGACCGGATTATCGGTCTGGAACTTGGCGCCGATGATTATGTGGTCAAGCCGTTCAGCATGCGGGAACTTATCCTGCGGGTGAAAGCTATCTTACGGCGGGGTGTCCCCGCGTCACCTGAAGCCGAGGGGAAGGAGATATTGAAGGCGGGCAAGCTGACCGTCGATATCCCCCGGCATAAGATTCTGGTCAACCAGAAAGAGATCGTGCTGACCTCGATGGAATTCAAGCTTCTTACGACACTGCTTTCCCGCCGGGGCCGGGTGCAGTCACGCGATCAACTGCTGGAAGATGTCTGGGATATTGCGTCGGATATCACCACGCGTACGGTCGATACCCATATAAAACGATTACGGCAGAAGCTGGGAAAAACGGGGAAGATGATCGAAACGGTACGCGGTATCGGCTATCGGTTTTCTGAAGGATAACAAAGAAAGAAGCTGAATGCGACTTAATCTCCATGTAAAGATAACCCTTGTGTTTGGGGTTATCCTCGCGGTCATTCTTCTGGGGATATTTTTATACCTTGACCACAGTTTGCGTCAGAATACTTATTCCCGTATTGAGGAAAATCTTCGCAAACAAACCTTACTGGCTCAGTCATTTCTTGAGGAATATTTTTCCAAAGACTTCGGATATGACGAACTTGACGCGATTGCCGATCAGATCGGAGAAGATCTCAAACTCCGGGCGACGATTATCGGTCTCGACGGTACGGTGCTGGGTGACTCTCAGCTGGATGGTAAGGCTCTCTATGAGGTAGAGAATCATTTATACCGGCCGGAGGTGCAGGAGGCGTTATATTCCGGTATTGGCCAGAGCCGCCGGTTCAGCACAACCGTAACCGAGGAACTGCTCTATATCGCAACCGTGTTCGGTGAACCGAAATCGGAGGGAGTGGTGCGTCTTTCCCTGCCTCTTTCGGACATTCAATTGATTTCACTGCATCTAAAAAAAATACTTTTTGTGGCATTTATCTGTGCGTTTGTCATGGCAATTGTGATCAGTTTTATCGCCCTGGTATTTGTATCGAAGCCGATTAAACAGGCGGCTGAAGCCGCCAAAAGCATCGCCGCCGGTGATTTTTCCCACCGCATCTGGGTAGCGACCAACGATGAGATCGGCGATCTGGCAAAAACGATCAACTCTATGTCCGAACAGATCCGTCTCAGGATGGAGGAGGTTATGACCAGCACGGCGCGGCTTAAGGCGGTATTATTGAGTATGTTTGAGGGGGTGATGGTCGTCGATTCCGCCGGTACGATTCTTTTGATGAACCGTACGCTCCGGAAATTCTGGTCGCTTGAGGCTGAACCGGTGGGGAAGAAACCGCTGGAGGTAGTCCGCAATATTGAGATCCAGGAGATCACGGATGAAGTATTGCGTAATCCCTACGGTCTGACCCGGAGAGAGATTTCGGTGATAGTAGAGGAGGAGAGGACCCTTCTGGTGTATGCGACCGGAGTCATCCGGGAAGAACGCATCGACGGGGCGGTTCTGGTCTTCCACGATATTACCGAACTCAAGAAACTGGAACGTATCCGGCAGGACTTCGTCGCCAATGTTTCACACGAATTGCGTACCCCTATCGCCAGTATCAAGGGCTATGCCGAGACATTGCTTGAGGGGGCATTAGAGGATACAGAGAACGCCGAAGATTTCGTAAAGATCATCTATGCCGATGCCGACCGGCTGGCCCGGTTGATCGACGATACGCTGGATCTTTCCAAAATCGAATCAGGTAAGCTGTCCCTCGCCATACAGCCTCATAACCTCAAACTGCTCATCCAGCGCCTTCTCGGCGGCCTCCGCCGGGAAGCCGGGAAACATTCTATTCGTATAGAAGAAAGTATACCCGATACTCTGCCGGCAGTCCTGGCTGATGCAAATCGGCTGGCGCAGGTACTTTTGAATCTGCTCGATAACGCGGTCAAATACAACCGTCCCGGCGGTACCATAACGGTTACCGCGATCAAGGAAGATGATTTCGTGCGTATCAGCGTCTCCGATACCGGTATCGGTATTCCGCCGAAAGACCTGCCGCGGCTTTTTGAACGGTTCTATCGGGTCGATAAAGCCCGTTCGCGGGAGCTGGGCGGTACCGGGCTCGGCCTCTCGATCGTCAAACATATCGTCTCGACTCACCGGGGAGAAGTTTTTGTCGAAAGCACCCCCGGTGAGGGCTCTACCTTCTCTTTTACCATCCCCTGCGCCTGATCTGGCGCCCTGTTTACCCTGATTTTAGCCAGAGTTCACACAGAGTTCACATTGTTGTAAATTCGCTTTCACATGGATTTCTATAATGATATTGACATGCAAAGAAGGTATATCGCCAAGAAAAGATCAACCGCTTCACAGAGAAGATAATGATGCAGGGAGTTTCCAGTTTAAATCAAGATTACGTCGCAAGTTACCTGCGGTGTCAAATCGCAACATTGACAAATCTTCTGGAGAATATCGAATTTGATCGCTATCAGGATATCGGATATTTCGTCGAATCGATCCGTCGGGTTGAAATCGATCTGAAACGTGTGCGATCGTTTCTTGAAAATTAGGTGATACGTTCTTGCCGAAAGGAAATATGAAACCAAGCGCTATTCTGGAAAAACCGAAAACACAGATATGCCGGTACTTTCAAAAAGGAGTACGGAAACGGTTTTGTACGGCACAGGTCGTCCGTCTGAGAACAATCTCGGATTCCCAGGTACACGAGTTCTGTGAACATAAACGACATCGTCAATGCCATATATTTGTGGAAATAACGAGCCGGAAGGAGGTGAGCAAGAAAGAGCAGGCGCTCGGCCAGTTATTTTGTCAAATTGCCAATACCCGATCAGTATGGAGTGATGAGGGATATGAATACGCGGAAGAATAACAATAAGGAAGGAGGCTTAGAAACGATGGGAAACAGTACCAGATTATTTCTGATCACGGCACTCTTTTTAGGAGCGCTTAGCTTTGCCGGCTTAGTCCAGGCAGGTGAAATCGACATCCTGGTAGAGAAGCTGGTGGAGAAGGGTGTGTTGAGTTACGGTGAAGCGCAGACAATCCTTACCGAAACCCAAGAAGAAGTGAGAAAAGACATGATTCGCGGCACGTCACCGATAGCAAAATCACTGCCGTCATGGATCAGGACGATGAAACTCAAAGGTGACCTGCGTCTCAGGTATCAGTATGAGGACAAATCATCGGGAGAGGACCGCCACCGTACAAGAATGCGGTTCCGGCTGGGAATGGAATCGAAGGTGAACGATAAGGTGAAGGTCGCCGCGGGTCTTGCTACCGGCGGAAGCGATCCCCGTTCGACCAACGAAACGCTGGATAATACGTTTGATACCCCCGATATCCGTCTGGATTACGCTTATGCGACGTATACTCCCAACGATTGGGCGACCATACGCGCCGGTAAGATCAAGGGGATGAAAAGCGTGATTATGCGTCAGTCCGATCTTCTCTGGGACGGCGATATTAATCCCGAAGGTGCGGCATTGGCTCTGGCGAAAAAGGCGGGCGACGTAACCTGGATGCTCAACACCGGCCTGTTTGTTCTTGATGAATCTTCATCGGACACATCGGATCCCTACATGTTCGTCATCCAGCCGGCAGTCAAGGCAAAATTGGGCGGCGGGGTCAGCGTAGAAGCGGCACTTGCCTACTATGGATTCGAGAACGTACAGGATGCTATGCTGGATAACGCCGAAGGTGGCCCGACGATGACAGCCGCGGGATATAAATACGATTTCGATTCGATTTCTCCCGGATTCGAAATCGGGTTTAAAAAACCGTTGGGCGGCATCGTGCCGTTTGCGTCGATTTTCGGTGAATACATTCACAACACCGATCCCAGTGAAAACGAGAACGGCTATCTGGCCGGGTTGAAGTTCGGGGCCAAGAAGATCAAAGACCAGGGTGACTGGCAGCTCAAGTATATGTACCGCAGACTGGAACAAGACGCCTGGCTCGATACCTTCCCCGATTCCGATGCCTACAGCGGCGAAACTGACGTAAAAGGACATGAAGTCGCTCTTGCCTACGGGTTAGGGCCGAATACCGAACTCGGGTTCGATTATTATTATATGGAACAGATCAAAGGAACCGGCCGTAAGACGATCTTTCAGGCTGACTGGAAAATGAAGTTCTAACTCAGATTGGTTATTGATTTTTGACATTACGATGTAAAAAGATATGTTAGTTTAAAGGAGGCAGAACAATGAAACGAGTAAAAGCCCATTTCGGGCGTATCATTCTGGCGCTCATTGCTTTTTCTTTCCTGGCATATGCCCATGCCGGGGCGGAATCCATTACCATTAAAGGATCGACGACGGTATTGCCGATCGCGCAGGCCTGCGCTGAGGAATATATGAACCAGAATCCCTATATCAATATTTCCGTACAGGGCGGCGGTTCCGGTGTCGGTATCGCGTCGATTATCGACGGTACCGCCGATATCGGTGACGCGTCCCGGCCCATCAAGGATAAAGAGATATCCAAAGCAGTCAGCCGCGGCATCGATCCCAAAGCCCACGTGGTGGCGATGGACGGAATCGCGGTGATCGTCAATTCGTCGAACAGCATGAACGCCATCTCCAAGAAAGATTTAAAAGCCATCTATACCGGCGGAATCTCCAGCTGGTCGCAGGTCGGTGGCTCCGGCGGTCAGATCGTGGTGATTTCCCGTGATTCGGCCTCGGGAACGTTTGAAGCGTTTAACAAATTGGCTTTAAACAAAGCCAAAGTCCGGCCTGATGCGTTATTAGAAGCATCCAACGCCGCGGTGAAAAAAGCGGTGCAGATTACACCCGGCGCGATCGGGTATGTCGGATTAGGGTATGTTGATTCGACCGTAAAGGCGATTCCCGTCGACGGCATACTTCCGACGGAAGAAACCGTTCTTTCGGGGAAATATCCGCTGGCTCGTCCGTTGTTTATGTACACCAACGGCCGGCCTTCGGGCGCGGTAAAGGAATTTATGGATTTCGTTTTAAGCTGGGAAGGGCAGAGCCTGGCTAAAGAGAACGGTTTTGTGCCGTTAAAGTAAAGTAGCACATAAAATCCTTAACAGGATAAACAATAAATCTCCTTTCTCAAGGTACACGGCAGGGCGGGGCACCGTCCTGCCGTGGGGTACCTTTTTTCTTTCTTCGCCGGATATAGTAGATATAATAATAAGAATGGCAAACAAAACGAAATTAAAAGAAAATATCTACCGTTGGATTTTCGGGTTTCTGGCCTTTGCGTCTTTATTTTTTCTTTTAGGGATTACCTTTATTCTTTTTAAAGAAGGCCTGCCGATATTCGGTGAAGTAAACCCCTTTGATTTCATCTTCGGCCGGGCCTGGTATCCCACCCACGATGATGCCGAGTTCGGTATCCTGCCGCTCATTTTAGGTTCGCTGTGGGTGACGGTAGGCGCTCTGTTTGTCTGTATGCCTTTAGGGGTAGGGAGCGCGATGTATATTCATGAACTGGCCGGCCATAAGCAGAAATCGATTCTAAAACCTCTGATTGAAATTCTTGCGGCGATTCCTTCGATCGTCTACGGTTTCTTCGGGATGGTCATCGTAGCTCCTTTCTTGCAGAGAACATTCAATCTTGCCGTGGGATTGAACGCATTGAGCGGTAGTTTGATGCTGGGGATTATGGCGACGCCGACGGTTTGCAGTATTGCCGAAGATGCCTTGAGTTTTGTTCCTAAAAGTTTCCGGGAAGCTTCCTACGCGCTGGGTGCCAACCGGTGGCAGACACTGGTGAATGTTATCATTCCGGCCGCCGGCTCAGGGATTTCTACGGCGATTATTCTGGGGATGAGCCGGGCTATCGGGGAGACGATGACGGTCCTCATGGTTTGCGGCGGCGCCGCGGTGGTTCCCCGTTCCTTCTTTCAGCCGGTGCGGCCGATGACCGCCACGATCGCCGCGGAAATGGGCGAAACGGTGATGGGGGGAACGCATTACCATGCGTTATTTGCCATCGGCCTCATTCTTTTTCTGTTTACACTGGTCTTTAATATTATCGCCGAAATCATCAGCCGGCGGTTCCGTTTAAAACTGGGGTTAGGTCGATGAGCAAGGACTGGACACAGAAACTCGGATTTAGTATTCTTTTTTTATGCTTAATTACGACGGTGCTGTTTTTAGGTGTGATCGTGTATTTCATCCTTATCCGGGGTGCCGGCGTGATTTCATGGGAGTTCTTTACGCAAGTCCCCCGGCGGTTTATGACCGAAGGGGGTGTGGCTCCCGCGATTGTGGGGACATTCTATTTAACATTGGGGTCGATTATTGTCGCGCTCCCGCTTGGCCTTGCCTGCGCGGTCTATCTTTGTGAGTACAGCCCCAAAAGCGTCGTGGTCAATATTATCCGGATCAGCATCAATAATCTTGCCGGAGTACCGTCGGTCGTCTTCGGCCTCTTCGGCATGGCGGTATTCGTGAAATTTTTTGGGTTTGGCGTATCGATTGTATCGGGATGTCTCACGCTGGCGATCATGGTTTTGCCCAGTATTATTTCCGCATCACAGGAAGCGCTGCTTGCGGTGCCGCAGTCTTATCGCGAGGCTTCGCTTGCTTTGGGGGCGACCCACTGGTATACGATAAAAAAAGTAGTTGTACCCTCGGCGTTACCGGGTATTCTGACCGGTGTGATTTTGAGCGTGGGACGAGTGGCGGGAGAAACCGCGCCGATTCTTTTTACCGCCGGGACGTTTTATATGCGAGGTTATCCTCAATCGATCTTTTCGGAGGTCATGGCTCTGCCCTATCATATTTACGCGCTGATGACCGAAGGGGCTCATCCGGTGAAACAAACCCAGATTGCTTACGGATGCGCGCTGATTCTGTTGATGTTAGTATTAGCCGTTTCCGCGCTTGCGATTTTTATCCGGCAAAAACAAAGGAGTATGGAAAATGCCTGAGAAAGTGAGAATGGAAATCAAAAATCTGAATTTTTACTACGGAGCGAAACAGGCTCTGTGTGATATTAACCTCAAGATCCTCCAGAATAAAGTAACCGCGATTATCGGGCCATCGGGGTGCGGTAAATCGACTTTGATCCGTCTCTTGAACCGGATGAATGATCTTATTCCCAAAGTGCGTGTGGAAGGGGAGGTGTTTCTCGATACCCAGAATATTTACGACTCAGAAGTCGATGTGGTCGAGATCCGCCGCAAAATCGGGATGGTATTTCAAAAACCCAATCCGTTTCCCAAATCGATATTTGAGAATGTTTCTTACGGGTTAAAAGTCAACGGGATCAGAGACAATGGATACATCCGGCGTAAGGTCGAGCGGAGCTTAAAAGGCGCGGCGTTGTGGAATGAGGTGAAGGGCCGTCTGGGAGAAAGCGCCCTGGCACTTTCCGGCGGCCAGCAGCAGCGTCTCTGCATCGCCCGGGCGTTGGCAGTCGAGCCGGAGGTGTTGCTTATGGATGAGCCGGCCTCGGCTCTTGATCCTACCTCGACCTCCAAAATAGAAGAACTCATTCAGGAATTAAAGAACAAATACACGATTATCATCGTTACTCATAACATGCAGCAGGCCGCGCGTATTTCCGACTACACGGCGTTCTTGATGCTGGGGGAGATGGTAGAGTACGATCTTACCAATAAGATTTTTACGAATCCCGCGAAAAAAGTCACCGAGGATTACATCACCGGCCGGTTTGGATAAGGGATAGGGGATCAGGGAATAAAAAATATTGAACGATTTCACCAGCTGCGCGATAATGAAAAAGTTTGGAGTTTCCTTTCGCGCCTGAGGTGAAATCATATTGCCTACCATATCATAAAAGGAGAAAAAGATGGTAATCAGGAAACATTTTGAGGAGGAGCTGGAACGGTTTAATACCGAAATTTTAAAGATGGCGACATTGACCGAAGGGGCTATATTCAAGTCCGTCGAGGCCCTGAAAAACCGCGATCTTAAACTTGCCCAAAGCGTTATTGACGATGATCGTATCGTCGATGAACAGGAGTTATTGATTGAAGAGATGGCGATCGACTTTCTTGCCCTGCAGAATCCCAAGGCACGGGATTTGCGGTTTATCACCACAGGGATGAGCATCAATACCGAACTTGAGAGAATCGCCGACTTGGCCGTCAATATATCCCAGCGGGTCCTTGATTTGGGCGATCAGCCGCTGATCAAGCCGCTGATCGATATCCCGAAGTTGACCGCGGTGGTGAGGAAGATGATCAAAGATGTCATCGATTCCTTCGTGAATCAGGATGAAAAACTGGCTAAATCGGTTATCCTTTCGGACCCGGATGCCGATAAGCTACGGAATATGATTTTTGATGAGCTGGTGCACGAATTCATGGTCAAAAACGGCAAAAGCGTCCCCCGGGCGATCCCGCTGTTTTTGATCACCCGCTATCTGGAGCGGATTGCCGACCACGCGACCAATATCGCCGAAGATATTATATATATGGTAAAGGCCGAGGTGGTCAAGCATCATCCCGAGCGGCTCAAAAACGGCCAGAAAAACCGTAAACGGAAGAAAAAAAGCCAATAAAACAAAATTTGCTATACATGGTTGGTTTCTAATAAAGATGACGATGAAGAATTGGATAAGATGAGCGCTCGGGTTGAGCTTACTGATGATGATCAACTGCAGGTCGATATCAACCAGAATCGGAACGAACCCGAGGACTAACCTCCCATCTCCTTCGAAACATTTCTCTTGTCGGATATTTACATCCGCCGGTATAATGGTAAAAAGGTTATTTTTATATGTGAGGAGGAGAGTGAGTTGAAAAAACGCATTGCGATCGTCGGCGCCGGGGTGGGGGGATTGGCAACGGCTGCCCGCCTTTCTCAGGCCGGCCATTATGTCGATGTCTACGAACGCCTGCCTCGCCCGGGCGGCCGGGCGCATATCATCGAAGATGCCGGGTTCAAATTCGACACCGGTCCTTCCTTTGTCCTGATGCCCCCGTTTTTCCGCGAATTATTTTCTTCCTGCCAAAAAGACATTGCCGGATATCTGGATTTGATTCCTCTGGATATCCACTACAAAATATTTTATCCCAACGGAAAACAGCTTACCGTGTACCGCGATACCCAGAGGACAAAGGAAGAACTTGAGAGGATCGAACCCGGCGCAAGCGCCCGGTATGACCGGTTTATCCGGGATATCGGTACTATGTATCATAGCGTCGAACCCCTCTTGTATCAATGCTTCACCCCGGGCCGGCTGGTCAACCCCGCCTACTGGAATCTTCTCTGGAAGCTGAAAACCCATAAATCCTACTGGCGGCTGGCTCATGATTTTTTTAAGACCAGAGAACTTATCGCCGCGTTCACTTTCGAGGCGATGTTTATCGGTGTATCTCCTCACCATGCGCCGGCGTTTTACAGTGTGATTACCTACGCCGACCATGTGCAGAAAATTTACCACCCCCGCGGCGGGATGTATCAGATCCCTCTGAGCTTAGAGCGTCTGGGAAGAGAGGCGGGGGTAACGTTTCATTACGGTGAGGAAGTGGGGAAGGTCTCAGGGGCCAACGGATCGGTATCGCTGGATATCGGGTCCGCCAGGGAACGTTTTGACCAGGTAGTTATTAATGCCGATTACGCCTATGCCTGCCGGACACTTCTGGGTGAATCCTTGCCCAACTACCGCTATTCCTGTTCGGTGTACCTTCTCTATTTGGGATTGAAGAAAAAGATCAAGGGGTTAGAGCATCATAATCTTTTCTTTGCCCGGGACCTGGAAAAGAATTTAAAAGAAATATTCGGTGATCATACCGTGTCCGAAGACCCTTCTTTTTATGTCCACGTACCTACGGTGACTGATCCTTCCCTGGCCCCGCCCGGGAAAGAGATCGTGTATATTCTCATCCCGGTGCCGAATCTCGAGAACGCCCGCGGTCATTTTTCTCGCCATGAAGAGAAACTCAGGAACCTCGTCCTTAACAAGATACGCGAGATTACCGGTGAGAACATCGCGGACTTAATTGAAGTCAAACACCGGTTCTACCCCGAAGATTTTGTTTCCCGCTATAACGTGCGTCACGGCGCGACCTTCGGGCTGGCGCATACGTTGATGCAGAGCGCGTTTTTCCGGCCGCCCAACCGTCACCGTCGCCACAAAAACGTGTATTTTGTCGGATGTAGTACCCAGCCCGGGGAAGGGTTGCCCCCCGTCATCGCCTCCTCCCGTATCGTTTGCGATCTGATCGGTTGCGCTTAAAAAACATGTTGGTTTAACAGAAAAGGCGTGCTTACCTTTTCAGGGCCTTTACATATGCAATGACGGTATCGGTAATATATTCGGGGGTGGAGGCTCCCGCGGTGATCCCGACGCTTGTAGCCTCCTCGAACCAGCGGGGATCGATTTGTTTTTTAGATTGAATCCAGTAGGTGTTCCGGTTCAGTTCCTGGGAAATTTCGTAGAGACGCCGGGTGTTAGCGCTTGTTTTCGAGCCGATGATCAGCATGACGTCGTTCTTAAGCGGCATCGTTTTTATTTCTTTTTGTTTTATCCGGGTGGGATTGCATATCGTATTATGAAATTTCAGATTGGGTATATGTGCTTTAAGCAGATTGACGAGCCGGGAGACTTTTTCGGTATTCTGTGTCGACTGGACAACGACGGCCGCTTTGGTAATTGAATGAAACAGCGCGGGACGGATCTGTTTTACTGTATCGATGACCAGGGCTTTTGTGTTCAGCTGTCCCAGAATTCCCTGGACCTCATCGTGTTTCCTATCGCCGATAATGATGACGGTGTATCCGTCCTTTTCGGCATTCCTGGCCAGGGTATGAATTTCTTTCACCATCGGGCAAGTGGCGTCGACGATCGTGTATCCTTGCTGTCTGGCTTTTTCGATTGTTTTCCGGGATGCTCCGTGAGCCCGGATTAAGAGCACGGTATGTTCACCCTGGCCCAGCCGCTGGATTTTTTTTATGCCGCAGGCAGCGATGTTCCGTACGACATCTTCGTTATGAACGATATCTCCCAACATGACCACGCAAGAGTGTTTTTTCGCCGTGGCGCATGCCAGGGCCAGGGCTCTTTTTACTCCCGAACAGAATCCGGCGGAACGGGCTACTCTGACATTCATGAACACGCTCCTTTGACAAGAAGAAACAGAGCGATTTTACATTTCTCCGTTTTGGAAACATGCGCTCTCTGAGAAAACACGTCGTACCGGTTTCGTTCCACCGCGGACAGGATACCCGCGTATATTTCTTTCATGGCTCTTACGACATAACGCTGACGGCGCGATGTAAGCCGAGTGATCCCGCTTTCCGATTTCCGGTAGAAATGTTGCGCCCTGTCGATCTGGAAACGTACCAAGGCGACGAAATTCTCATCGACTATTTTCTTCCGCAGATGGCCTTCGGTGACGCCGAACTGCTCTAGTTCCTTCTGAGGCAGATATATCCGTCCCCGGCGGTAATCTTCCTCGATATCCCGGATGATATTAGTCAATTGCATGGCAATCCCCAGATTGATCGCGGGTTCGCGGGTCTTTTCTGTGTCGTCGCGAAATATTTTAAGCATAATCAATCCGATAATTGCGGCGACGCGGTAACAGTAGAGATATAACCGGTCGAAATGTTCATACCGGTTTTCGGTAATATCCATTTCCATCCCTTTTATCAGTTCATAAAAATATTCGGCCGGGATCCCGTATTCTTCTACGGTATGCCGGAACGCGGCAAGAAGAGGCGGAAGGTTATCGTTGCCCGCATAGGCTGAGGTAATACCTTTACGTATCGATGAAAGAATATCTTTGGGTTCGGTGCCGGATCCGGCGTCGACGGCGTCGTCGGTCTTGCGGCAGACGGCATATACGCTGTAGGAGGCGTCTCGCACGGGAGAGGGGAGGAATCGGCTGGCAAAATAAAAGGTACTGGCGTGAATCCGGGTAATATGTTTAGCCTGAGCAAAGCCTTGGGCCAGTTGTACTTGATGAGGGGGCTGGCTCATGGTCCTATTTTACACTCAAACCATTTTGGTTCAACCGAGATTTTCATTGAACAGAAATGAGCTTTAAGATAGAATTTTGGTATGTCACCGTATATGTGGGTTCTGGTTTTCTCCGGCATCGGGCCGCTGGTGTTAAGTTTCTGGCCCGGTTTAAAATTCTGGCAAAAGTGGCGCGCTTTGGCGGGGTCGATTGCGCTGATTCTGGTTATTTTTGGCACCTGGGATGTCATCGCCACGGTGCGCGGGCACTGGGTTTTTCATCCTCAGAAAGTATGGAATCTGCGGATCATAAACCTTCCTGTGGAAGAGGTGCTTTTTTTCGTGATCATCCCCTTTTGCTGTATATTTACCTGGGAAGTAATACATTATTTCGGGAAGGATTAATCAATGAAAGAATACACGCTGATATCTCTCGGCGCGGTTATTATTACGGTCATCGTTGACCAGGTAAGCCGGGTGCGTCTGATGCGGCGCAAAACATACTGGTTTTACCTGGCTTTGTTTACCCTGCTGATGATTGTCGTCAACGGATACATTACGCATCAAAAGATTGTCCGGTACAGTTCGTACTACTATTGCGGCATACGCATGGGAAGTATTCCTCTGGAGGACTTTTTATTTAATTTCAGCATGGTCACGCTGACCATTATTTTCTGGGAGGTTTTAAAAAAACATATTCGTTCTAAGGAGAACCAATGAACGTAAAAACATTCGTAATTTTACTGGGATGCTTTTTGTGTCTGTTGCCGCGGGGGGGATGGGCTCTTGATTGGAAAGCCTTGCATGAGGAAGCCGGCCGGATATCGCTTGATCCGGCCGATCAGGAGATCGATCCTGCCGGGTTATCGAAGGAAGAATTGTATATACGGGGCCTGGTGTATTTCAAATATCATCGTGACCAGAAAGCTCAGCAGATATTCGCAGGGCTGAGAGAAAAACTGTCGAATGAGCACGCTGTTCTCTGGGGCTATGCCGAAAGTCTACGCCGTCAGCATCGCTATTCGGAAAGCATACCGATACTGGAGGAAATTATCGATGCCCATCCTGATTTCGCTCCGGCCTATATCAGCCTGGGGTACATCAGGTATATGCAGATGGAATTCAATCAAACCGCACGGCTTGCCGCGAAAGTTCTGGCTCTGGGCCGCGATGATGTCGATACAACCAATTTCGTCAACGCGCACGGGCTGTATGCCGGAGCCAAGGGGATGATTGCCCACTACGGCGGTCCGTTATCGAAAGCGGTAAACGGAGCGGCAGTCCTGCCTCATCTGAAAGCCGCTCAGAAGATAGATCCTGAGAGTATTTCGGTTCTTTACGGCCTGGGAAGTTTTTATCTTCTTGCGCCGCCGGTTTTGGGCCGCGATATTGATAAAGCGTTACGGTATCTCGAGCAGGCCCGTGAAGCCGACCCTTATTTTGCCGATATTCATGTGCGCATAGCGCAAGGGTATCGCGCTCAAGGAGACATGGCCAAATACGAGCAGGCCATAGAGGAGGCGTTACGTCTTGATCCTCAGAACGAAATCGCCCTGGATGTTCAATCCCGCCGCTGTAAGTTCATCTGTCTGGACTGAAGTAAACCAAAAAAGATTTGAGAGGTTAGAGGCGCAGGAGCTGGTCGGGATAATTTTTGAGTATCTGCCGGTATTTTTTCCGCATGGGCAGGGTTTTGACCAGGTCTTGGGCGTTATGGGTAAGACGGTCGATTTCTTCTTGCGCGAATCGTAATGCCCCGGTTTTCTCCATGACGAGGCGTATGGCCCGGAGGTCTTTTTTAGTCACCCTTTTTTTGGTCAGGACTCTTTTGATGAGAGATTTTTCCCTCACCGATCCCTGCTGATATGCTTTCCAGATCAGAACGGTTTTTTTTGACTCCTGCAGGTCCGAAAGAGTCGATTTCCCGATTTTTTTTTCATCTCCGAAGACTCCTAAGATGTCATCCTTGATCTGGAATGCCCGGCCGAGAAAAATTCCGTACCGGGAGATATTCTCTATGGTTTTCGGTGACGCTCCGGCAAGAATCGCTCCGGTGGAGAGCGGGGTCGCAAACGTGTAATGGGCGGTTTTATAATCGTAAATTTTATAGATATCCTTACGGGATACCTGATGAATCTTTTTGGTATCGTTGACGAGTTCGATGAATTCACCGCCGCCGGTAAAGATTGCCGCCCGGATGAAATTTTTCAGGGCTTTTTCCTTGCGGCAGGGTTCTTCTTTGATGGAAAGGAAGGCATCGATAGCCATCGCGTACATAACATCACCGGCAACCAGAGCCATGTCCTGCCCGGAAAACTTGAGTTTCCCGAAATGTTTTAAATAGTTATCCAGCATCGCGTGCATCGAGGGTTTCCCCCGCCGCGTCAGAGATTTATCGATGATGTCGTCATGGACGAGCATGAAGTCATGCAGCAGCTCGATCGCCAGAGCGCTGCGGTAGAGCCCCGGAACTTTTCTTTTGGCAAAGCCCAGATATCCGATGACAAAAAGAATGGGGCGGATACGTTTACCGTCGCGGATGAGAAAGTTCTTGATCGAACGGTAGAGAAGGGGAGAAATTTTTTTTAAAGAATATTCTTTGTCGATAGTCTTGATAAACGCGGGGATATTCCGGTCAACGGCTTTTTTAAGTGCACCAATCATGACAGTATCTTAACATAGCTTACCGGTTAACTCAAGGCGCAAGCGGTAAAACGACGAAGATCATCACGTCCCATACCGCGTGGGAGATGATCGCCGGCCACAGAGAACGAAACCGCA
The DNA here is from genome assembly GCA_964483625.1 of uncultured Planctomycetia bacterium. Lineage (GTDB taxonomy): Bacteria > Omnitrophota > Gorgyraeia > Duberdicusellales > 4484-171 > JAFGQU01. Next base: position 55,181 of record CAZABB010000005.1, read on the forward strand.
GGTATAATCCTCCCCAGAGGAATCCGCACAGAAGCGCCGCGACGATAAGCAGGGGATTACGTGCCCAGATATGAACGAGAGCATACAGGAGGACAGCCACGATATATCCTTTCTTCCGGCCCCAGGCGCGCATAAGGGAATGCTGGATATATCCTCTCCAGAATATCTCCTCGCCGGGGCCGATGATACACAAAAGAAGCACGGCTATCATCCCGGGGGAGGTATCCTGTTTGGTTTGGTAGACCGACTGGATAAAATAACTGCTTTGGATGAATACCCGGCTGATAAGTTCTTTCCCCGCCCAGAAAATTGCATACAGCGCCATGGCGGTGAATATTCCCCACCATATATGGTGAACATGAAACGAAAGGAATTCGGAAACGTCCCGGCGGCGAAGCCATAATGCCCAGCCGCTTAATAGCATGACGCTTACGGTCATCATCGGCCAAAAAGGGGTCAGGGGGGTGAGGGGAGGAAAAAAGAGAAACAGCCAGAAAAAGAACGAAACCAGAAGAGCAATCAGCACCGGCTTCATATGGGTATTGTGTCAAGAGAGAGAGACGTAACCATGAGTATGCCGAAAAGGAAATGAAGCTTTGCCGTCTCGATATCGATAGTGGCCAGCTGGTGTGGGGCATGGGCGTTGCTGGTTTTAATGGTCCCGATATTCTTCAGCGCTACCGGCAGACTTAAAAAGACCAGGAAGCCCCATGCCGATAAGGTTCCGGTTGTCATCAGCAGGAGGATACTCACATAGGCGCAACCGATTAAAAAAACATATTGTATTTGGGCCCGGCGATGCCCGAGGATATTTGCTATTGTTTTGATATGCGATTGTTTGTCATGGTCGATATCGCGCAGATTATTGGCGTGGAGGATCCCTGCGACCAGAAATCCTATCGGTAAAGAAAGGGAAAGAATGCGGGGATGATACCCTCCGGTCAGGGCAAAATATGATCCGATTACCATAAGCGGCCCCATCAGGATAAAGACAACCATGTCGCCTAAGGCGCGGTATTTATATTCGACCGGATGTGCCGTATAAAAAAAACCTCCCAAAAGGCCGATCGTACCCAGTACGAGCATCGGTATTCCGCGCGCAGAGACCAATATGCATCCTAAAAGGAAACCTGCGGCAAAACAGAGGAGAGCGCCCCGGTAGATCTGACGCGGCGGCAATTTTCCCTGCGGCAGGATACCGCTGGAACCGAATGTCGTGGGCGTGTCGAGGCCGTGTTTGAAATCATAATAATCGTTGATTAAATTGGTCCCTGAATGAAACAGTAAAGAACACAGGAGGATCAGGGGAAAAAGTTCCCAGCGGACGGGTTGAGGTCCGGAAAAAGCGCATACCGCGCCTAAGGTAATCGGGATAATCGATGCGGTAAACGCAAACGGCCGGACCGCTTGGATCCAGTAAGAGACACGTTGGGAAAAAGATATTTGTGACTGCATAAAAAATATTCTATCATACGTCAAAATGGACGACAATGCTATTTCTTGGCCTGATAGATGTACGCGATGCCTCCGCTTAAAGGCTGATAGAAGATCTCGGTGAAGGAGTATCGGGCCAGGAGTGCCGCAACGTTTTCCGGCGGCAGGAATGAAGTGATCGATTCTGCCAGGTATTGATAGGCTGAAGGGGATCGCGACAGCCGTCCGCCCACGGCCGGGATAAGGGTTTTGAGATAGAAACGATAGAAATTTTTCAGCCGGGATGAAGGAGGCGGAGTAAATTCCAGCAAACACAGGCGGCCGTCGGTTTTAAGCGTCCGGGCGATTTCCGGGATAGCCGTCTCCTCCGTGGCCAGCAGGTTGCGTAATCCGAACGCGCTTACGGTGATATCGAACATACCGTCGCGAAACGGAAGAGTGCGGGCATCGGCATTGATCAGAGTGATAGCCCGTCTCCCCCGCAGTCTTTTGATCTTTTTTTGTGCCGCCGCGAGCATCGGGAGTGAAAAATCGACCCCGAAGACGTCGATGTCTTGGTTATATTTTACGGCCCCAAGGGCGCAATCGGCCGTGCCGGTACACAGATCAAGCACGGTCATCCCCGAGGTGTACGGTAAAGCCCGCAGGAACGATCTTCGCCAGTGATAATCGCAACAGAAGCTTAGTATATGGTTCACGCGGTCGTAATCGGCGGCGATACGGGAAAAAAGTTGTTGAATATCCGGTGAGACCATGGTTATATTTTAACGGTACATGAACAAATGGGAAGGTATACTTTCGGTGTTATACTTTATGGCATGGTTATGGTAAAATAACCCGCGGTACCGGATACGAAATACATATGAGGAAAAAAGTCGTTATTATCGGGGCAGGATTTGCCGGGATGAGTGCGCTGAAAAAACTGGCGCCGCACGGCGGGAAGACCATTGATCTTACGTTTATCGATCGGCGCCGGGCTCACCATTTTTTGCCGTTGTTGCCGGATATGATCGGCAAGCGGATGCCGAAAGAATCCTTACAGTATTCCTACACCGGTGTTGCCCGCCATACCTACGCGGATTTCGTTTGCGATACGGTCGAAACCATCTCTCCCGGTGATTCGCGCATTTCTACGGCGTCAGGCGTAATTGAATATGATTATCTTATTCTTTCTCCCGGCTCGGTCACCAACTTTTATGGCAATTCCTTCGCTCGTTCCGGCGCTCATACGTTTGACGATGTGACGGCGGTAGAGAGGATCCGGAATGGTTTAGAAACGTTCTCCGGCAATTACTTCGTTATTGTCGGCGGCGGATATACCGGAATAGAACTGGCGACAAATCTGTGGGCGTATTTTCGGAAAAAGGGCCAGAAGAAAAAAATTATTATTATCGAAAAGAGAGATTCTCTCCTGGGGCCGCTTCCGCAATGGATGAAAGAATATGTTAAGGATAACCTTAAGAAGATGGATATTGAGGTATCCTATGAGAGCGAGGTCGCTGATTTCCAGGGTCAGTCGGTGCGTTTATCCGATGGGAGGACATTCTTCCCGGCTATGCTTTTTTGGGTTGCCGGAGTGCGTATCCCTTCCTTTTGTTCGGCGTTAACCGAAGAGAAGTTGCCTCAGGCGAGGCTCAAGGTCGACCGCTATTTACGGCTTCAACGTCAGGAAACCATCTTTGTGGCCGGAGACGCGGCTTATTTCGAGGATAACGGGAATCCTTTGCGTATGGCGGTGAATATTGCCCGGACGCAAGGGGTATGTGCGGCGAATAATGTCTTAAGGAGTATCTTAAGGAAACCGCTTATTCCCTATCGGCCGCAGGATTTGGGCTTTGTGGTTCCCCTGGGAAATAATCGCGCCTGCGGCAGCGCGTTGGGGGTTACGGTTAAAGGGCGTGTAGCGATAGGGCTGCATTATTTCTTCTGTATATTAAGGTCTTATGGTATAAGGAATAGATGGAATATTTTAGGAGCGTTAATCAAAGGAGGTTACCGATGAAAGACTGGGCGGCTCTTCCCATACGATTGGGACTGGGGACGGTATTTATTGCTCACGGATTACAAAAAGTTTTCGGTTTATTTGATGGGGCGGGAGTTGCGGGATTCAGCGAGATGTTGCAGGAGCTCGGCTTTCCCTTGTCGGGAATGCTGGCGTATGCGGTGGCGTATATTGAATTTATCGGAGGGATCTTTCTGATCCTGGGGCTTTTTACGCAAGGTACCGCGTTTGTGCTGGCGATCGTTATGCTGGTAGCCATGGCGAAGGTTCATCTGGAAAAAGGGCTCTTTCTTTCCGCCGGCGGGTACGAATATACGCTGATTATCATATGTTCGCTTTTAAGTCTGCTTTGTTCGGGAGCCGGGAATTTGAGTTTTGATAAGAAATAGAACGTACTGATTTAATGCATGGATAATTTTTATGACCGATCGTATTACGGAAAGATTATTTCTCCCGACCGGGTGTACGAAGTACACCCGGCAAAGATGAGAGAGATACAGTTCTTAAAGCGATTCGTTGCTCCCGCCGCCGGCGATAAACTGTTGGATATCGGGTGCGGCGCCGGGGCGTATCTGATGGCCCTTGGTCACTGCGGGGCCGATCTCTGGGGGATAGATATCTCTGAGCATGCGACACAAATCGCCAAAAAGAGAGTATCGAAGCCTGGGCAGATCCTGTGCGCCAACGCCGACCCTCTGCCGTTTGATGATAACGAGTTCGATTATGTGACTGCCTGGGGAATCGTAGAGCATTTCCCTTCGATTCCCTCGATCCTGGCTCAGATGCACCGGGTTATGAAGCCTCACGGCAAAGCCGCGGTTATGGTGCCGAATATCTATTATTATAAATTCATCTGGGACACGTTACGGAAAGGTGCCGGTCCGGTTCGCCATCAGGAAATCGAGGCACTCTATTCGTTCGGTGAATGGAAGGATTTTATCGAGAAAGCGGGACTCACGATTGACCGGATATCGCATCATAACAAGTTCAATAAACCGCTGGTCAACTGGATGCGGAATATGTTTATCCCGTACTATTTTTCCAATCATTTTATTTTCATCTGTATAAAATAGATAAAAAGATTAGACGTGCATCACGTTCATCGTCTATCGCTAAACGCTGGACGCTAAATAAAAAAAGGAGGAGATATGGCCAAGAATCAGATGAAACAGAAAATGGAAAAAATGTGGAAGAAAACCAGGAAGGATTTGGACAAAATCATCACCGATACCGACGGCGCGATGAAAAAGGGAGAGAAATACCTGAAAGACATATCCGGTAAAGGGAAGAAGAATCTTGATGTGCTGGCGCTTTCGTTGCAGAGGGAAAAGCTTTATTATGAATTAGGCAAGACGATTTCTCAGATCTCCGAAGGTAAGGCCGTGAATGTGAAGAAGGAGCATGAACTGCTCAATTCGATTAAGACCCTCAGCGCTCAGATCGATATGTTGAAGAAGAAATAATGAATGGAAGCTCTAAATCCGAAATCCTAAACTCTTAACTCCCGCTTAAAGCGGGATCCCGTTGAATAAAAGCAATAATGTGCGGGAAAATTCAAAGCCTCAAACATTTTATGTCTCATCCGAAGATCATTCTCGCTTCGGCGTCTCGGGCGAGGAAGAAGCTTCTTAAAGATGTCGGTTTGAGGTGCACTGTTGTGGTGCCGGGTGTCGGTGAATGCCGAAAAGCGAAATCCTGCCATACTTTGGTGATTGAAAATGCCCGGCGTAAAGCCGAATCTGTCGCCCGTAAACATCCGGGAGCGATCGTGATCTCTGCCGATACGATCGTCGTCTCCGGGAAGAAGATTATTGGTAAGCCCCGCAATGCCCTCCAGGCAAAGAAAATCCTGAAGCTTCTCTCTTCTGCGCCGCACTGGGTGTATAGCGGGATTGCCGTGGCCGCTCCCGGCAAAAAAATATTGACCGGGGGGGAGAAAACAAAGGTGTATATGGTCCCGTTGACCGATGCCCAGATCGAACGGTACCTCCGGAAGGTCCGTCCTTTCGACAAAGCGGGAGGGTTCGATATCGGCGGTCCCGCCGCGTTCTTTATCAATCGTATCGAGGGGTGCTATTTTAACGTCGTAGGCCTGCCACTGGCGCATCTGGCCCGGCTCCTGGGTAAGGCGGGGGTTGATATCTTCTAATGGTTTGTGAGCCAGTAATATAGCAATACACCTAAAAAAATAATTGACTTTGTATTGGTTTAAATACATAATGTAATTCATTTAAAATTCCACTTCTCACGGAAACGGCGTAAGGCGCCGGTGTCAATTCGGTCACGGAAACAGTTTCGTTGCCTTTTTTAGGAAAGTTAATAAAAACAGGCCCGGGAAAAAAGGATCAGGGGGGCGCTATGAACAAAAAGAGTACGGTCAAAAGAAAGACAGGTAAAGGGAAAGGAAAGGGGGCGACCATGAAGATAGCCAGGGTGTTGAAGCCGCGTGTGGGTAGAAAGAGTAACGTCAAAAAAGTTGCTTTTCAGGTGCAGGCGTCTGGGGCTCAATCAGTGGCGCTTACCGGCGATTTTAATTCATGGGGTGATCAGGGGTTGAAGATGAAAAAAGGGCGTGACGGCATATGGAAGATCGGGATGAACCTGGCTCCCGGCCGGTACGAATATAAGTTTATTGTCGACGGCCAGTGGTGGACCGATCCGGTCAATCCTCATGCCGTGACCAATTCCTTCGGTGCGGTAAATTCCGTGATTGAAGTGGGGGCGTAACCTTATGAGAATTGCTCTGTTTGCGTGGGAATCACTTCATTCGATCACCGTAGGCGGGATAGCTTTTCATGTAAGTGAATTAGCTGCCGCATTGCAGCGTAAAGGACATGATGTCCATGTGTTTACGCGTATCGGCCATCCCGATCAGCCGTGGTATGAATGTATCCACGGGGTCCATTATCACCGTTGTCCCTACGGATTTCATTCCGATTTTATTGAGGAAACTAATAACATGTGCCGATCCTTCGTCGAGGCTTTTTTCCAGACCGAAGATCATATCGGACACTTTGATATCGTTCATGCTCATGATTGGTTGACCGCCAACGCTCTTTCCTGGATCAAACAGGGAAGAGGACATAAAGGGATCTTTACCATGCATTCGACCGAGTACGGCCGGTGCGGCAATAACTTTTTCAACGGGACATCTCAGCGTATCCGGCATCATGAATGGCTGGGGACCTATTGTGCCGACCGGGTGATTGCCGTATCGAAATCCTTGAAAAACGAAACTCAGTGGATATACAGTGTTCCCGACGATAAGGTGGATACGATCTATAACGGTATCAGTTACTGGAATTACGATGGGTGGATTGATCCCCATACGGTACGGTCGGCATACGGTATCGGGCCGATGGATCCGATGGTTCTTTTCGTGGGAAGGATTGTCTATCAGAAGGGGCCGGATTTATTGACTGAAGCTATTCCGTACGTGTTGAACTATTATCCCAACGCGAAATTCGTGTTCGTCGGGGATGGGGAAATGCGTATGGGGGTTGAAGATCGTATCGGCCAGCTGGGGGTACGTCACGCGGTGAGGTTCCCCGGGTTTTTAAACGGCTGGCGCCTGACCGATCTCTACAAGTCCTGTGATTGTGTCTGTGTTCCCAGCCGGAACGAACCGTTCGGGATCGTCTTGCTTGAGGCGTGGAGTTCGGGGAAACCGGTTGTTGCCTGTGATACCGGCGGGCCGTCGGAAATTATCTGGCACCAGGTCAACGGCCTCAAAACATACGCAGCGCCCGATTCCATCGCCTGGGGTATCGGCACGTTGTTTAACGACTTTGAATACGGCAGATGGATGGGACGAAACGGCCGGGTCGCGGTCGAGACGGTATTTTCCTGGGATACTATCGCCGATCAGGCCTTAATGGTTTATAATAGTTAAAAGGAGATATCCGTGGCAGAATCTAAAAGGGAACAGGCCCAGAAAAACATATATACGAGGAATAAACCGGTTGCCGGGAGAATTCCCCGCAAGGATTCCGATACGGGTTCTTCCCGGCCGGTTTCTGATTCTGCCGGTGAATATCTCCCCGTACAGCCGCCGCGGCTGAAAAAGAAAGTTTCTGTCGATCATCACGACCTTCCTGCCCTCGACAGCAATACCAGCATTACGCTTATGCCGCGCGATCCCCATTGGATCCACGCTTACTGGAATGTGTCGGAACGTTTTCTGACGGAAGCTAAACGCCGGTTAGGAGAGGATGTTTTCAACCGTTCTACCCAGACCATACGCATGTATGATGTGACCTATAAGGATTTCGAAAAAGGCGATGCCCCCAACCGGATATTTGATATCGATGTGGGCGCGTTTACAAAGAACTGGTATATCGATTTATGGTCGGACCATGCGGCGTATTGCGCCGACCTGGGATTACGTACTCCCGAGGGAGACTTCCTGCCGTTGGCACGTTCCAATTTTGTTGCAACCCCGCGGCAAGCTTCATCGGGCCGGCAGGATGCAATCTGGATGGAAGTAAAAGGCGACATGAATCAACGTCCTTTTGTGCAGCTTGACGAAGCGCAAAAACGGGTGCACCGTAACGTGGCGGCTCACGGGAAAAAATTCGGCAACCGTATTTTTCTTACCGAAGACGATATCCGCGCCTATTATTCCCGTCTCTTTCCGCTGCTTAAGAAGATTGTCTCGCTGCGTCTGGCGCGGGATGATCAGAAACATCGTATATCTCTCAAAGACGGGCACGTTGTCCTCGATGATCTGCTTATTCAGGGAATATCGAAGAGTGAGTTCTTAAGGAGAATCCTTCTGGGCGCTTCGGCCGAAATGATCGAAAAGGGCGGAGCTTCAGAGCAGATTTCTTCCGGGGCCAGTTACCAGGCTCATTCGGAGAGAACCTTTTTCTTTGAGATCGGGACAGAACTCATCGTCTATGGCCGAACCGAACCGGGGGCGATAGTATTGCTGGGAGGTAAGAATGTCGCGTTACGTCCCGACGGGACGTTTACGCTTCGTTTCGGATTGCCTGATGCCGGATATATTCCTCTTGATTTTGTCGCGCAGTCGCGTGATACGAAAGAAAGACGTACGATTACAACTTCGGTACGGCGTAACAAAACCCAATATAGTCGTTAGTCGTTGGTGGACAGTATTTAGTAAAAAGATAGGAGAAAAAACTATCGACCACAGACTAAAGACCAGTGATTCAATCATCGCAGAATTAAAAAATGGTTAAAGGATATCTATGCCTCTTACTCCACACCCATCTTCCTTTCGTCCGGCATCCGGAAGAAGAATACTTTCTCGAAGAAAACTGGCTTTTCGAAGCGATCACTGAGACATACATCCCTCTGATTCGCGTGTTCGATCGTCTTCTGTCTGACGGCATTGATTTTCGTATGACGATGTCGTTCACCCCGCCTTTGGTGTCGATGCTGAAGGACCCGCTCCTGCAAAATCGGTTCTTACGCCATATCAATAAACTCATAGAACTTTCCGAAAAAGAGATCGAACGTACCGGATTCGAATCGCATTATCACGGATTGGCGCTTATGTATAATCGCCGGTTCAAAGAGACCAAAGATATTTTCCTGAATCGCTATGATCGCGATATTGTCTCGGCATTCAAAAAATTTCAGGATGCCGGGGTGATTGAAGTTATCGCTTCCTGCGCGACACACGGATTTCTGCCGAACTTGAGCGTAAATCTCGGAAGTGTCCGGGCCCAAATCCGCGTGGGAGTAGAGCATTACCGCAAGACATTCGGCCGCAAACCGCGGGGGTTCTGGCTGCCCGAATGCGGCTATTATCCCGGTGTCGATGAGACGCTCAAAAAAGAAGAGATACGTTATTTTATCGTCGATTCTCACGGGATCATCAATGCCGATCCGGTACCGCGCTATAGCGTGTACGCGCCAATTTATTGCCCGTCGGGAGTCGCCGCCTTCGGCCGGGACTGGGAATCGTCGAAACAGGTATGGAGCTCGAGGGAGGGATACCCCGGTGATCCCGATTACCGGGAATACTACCGGGATATCGGGCACCAGCTCGAATATGATTACATAAAACCGTACATCCATCCTCAAGGCTTCCGGATTAATACCGGAATGAAATACTGGCGTATTACCGGTAATACCGAGTATAAGGAAGCTTATCGGCCGGACTGGGCGAAAGAGAAAGCGGCGACTCATGCCGGCAACTTCATGTTCAACCGTCAGAAACAGATTGAACACTTAAGTGCTCATATGGATCGTAAACCGATTATCCTGGCGCCGTACGACGCGGAGTTATTCGGCCACTGGTGGTTTGAAGGGCCGTTGTGGATTGATTTCTTATTGAGGAAAATAGCGTACGATCAGGAAGATATACAATTGATCACTCCTTCGGAATATCTTACCAAGTACCCTACCAATCAGATGTCATTGCCCTCATATTCGACCTGGGGATATAAAGGATACAGTGAATTCTGGCTGGAAGGGAGCAATGATTGGATATACCCTTATCTGCACCAGGCCGCGCGGGAGATGAAAGAATTAACGGAAAAGTTTTCCGTCCCTTTGACGAATGGTTCCCGGCAATCCCTTCTTCGCCGCGCCCTTAACCAGGCGGCGCGGGAATTGCTTCTGGCAGAGTCCAGCGACTGGCCGTTTATCATGAAAACCGGGACCATGATTCCCTACGCTCATAAACGGGTTAAAACACATCTGGGTCGTTTTCAGTATATTTATGAGTCGCTTATTACCTCCGGCACGGTCGATGAAGACTGGCTGAAAGAGGTCGAGTGGCGTGATAATATCTTTTCCCGTATCGATTGTGCGCGGTATTATCGGGATGAATCATCTGAAAAACCGCAGCCTCGGTCTCCGGCAAAAAAGAACAAAACGGCAAAGAAATCCACGGTAAAAGCAAAAAAAACCGCCGGCAAAAAAAGGAAGAAAACATGAAAATATCCCTTCCCGCTGTCACTGAGTTCCCCGATATCTGGGGTACCTATTCAGAGAAAGATCTTCAGTCGTCGTCGAAAAACGATTATCTTGACGTATCTAATCTCAATTTTAAGAAGGTACAGGCTTCGTTCGGAATTGCCCTGCATATGCATCAGCCGACGATTCCCGCCTCAGGCGATGCCATCCATGCCGCCGGGCTCATCTCCAATCTTCAGCATATGATGGAGCATCAGGACATCGGAGATAACCATAATGCGCCGGTGTTTGTGTGGTGTTACAGCCGGATATCCGACTTTATACGGGAGATGGTATCCCAAGGAAAGAATCCCCGGGTGATGCTTGACTACTCGGGCAATTTGTTATGGGGCTTGCCCCAGATGGGGCAGGGTGAGGTTATCGAAAATTTACGTAAGATTACCTGTGATGAAACGTATTATCGTTACGCCGAATGGCTGGGGACGATGTGGTCGCATGCGGTAGCGAGTTCCACGCCGGTATGTGATCTGAAATTACACATGCTCGCTTGGCGGCATCATTTCGCCTCTCTGTTCGGCATTGAGGCGTTACAAAGAGTGAAAGGTTTTTCGCCGCCGGAGATGCATCTGCCGATTCATCCCGACGTGTGTTATGAGTATGTAAAAGCGTTGAAAGAGTGCGGTTACCGGTGGCTGATGGTCCAGGAACATACGGTTGAAAATCCCGACGGGTCCGGTATCAGAAACCCTCATTTCCCGCACCGGCTGATTGCGAAAAATTCAAAAGGCGAAGTGGTCGAGATCACCGCGTTGATTAAAACGCAAGGGTCCGATACCAAACTGGTAGCGCAGATGCAGCCGTATTACCAGGCTAAGGGATTGCATCCGCAGGAATTCTCCGGCAAAACGATCTTTCCCTTTGTCCTTCAGATCGGTGACGGTGAAAACGGCGGGGTGATGATGAACGAATTTCCCGCCGGCTTTAAACAGGCATTCGGTGAAATTTCAACCGAAGGGGTGGTCGCCGCGAACGGTTCGGAATACCTTGAATATGTAAAAGCCCAGGGGATAAAGGGAGAATCGTTTCTTCCCATTCAGCCCGTATCTCAAGCCCGGATCTGGGAGGAGATCTCCGAATATAAACCGGGTGCGGCGGATCGGGCCATCGACAGGCTGCATGAAAAAGACGCAGGCTTTGATCTCGATAAAGGCTCCTGGACCAATGATCGCAGCTGGGTATCCGGCTATGAAGACGTGCTTGATCCGATCAATACGTTAAGCGTTTCTTTTCATAAAAAATTCAAGAAAGAACCGACGTCGGCCGATAAGGAATATAAGGAGGCATTGCTTTATCTGCTCCTGTCGCAAACCAGCTGTTTCCGTTATTGGGGGCAGGGAATATGGACCGAATATGCCAAAGAAATCTGCCGGCGGGGTGGAGAATGTTTACGATGAAAGAATCTCCCGGTATGGTATGTAATAGATCTCAGGGAAATCAGAACGAGAGAGGAGGCAGATAAATGAAGATAGTGATTCTGGCGGCAGGCTATGGAACCCGGCTGTATCCGCTTACACGGAATACCCCTAAACCTCTTCTTGAGGTTATGAACAAGCCGATTGTGAATTATCTCATGGAGAAAATAGAGAATTTGAAAAATTACTGTCCGATTGAAGGGGTGATCATTGTGTCCAATAATCGTTTTTATGAAAATTTTCTCGCCTGGCGTGACCGCTATCGATTCGATGTCGAAATTATCAATGATGGTTCGAATAACCCCCAGGAACGCCGCGGCGCGATCAAAGCGATCCAGCTTGCCTTGGGCGGCCGCCGGCAGGATTGTGTGGTAATGGGAGGAGATAATATTTTCGATGACGATTTGACGAGATTCCTGGATTTTTCTTTACGCGTGAAGCCCTGCCCCTGTGTCGCTCTGTCTGATGTGAAACGGAAAGAAGAAGCAACGCGCTTTGGTGTCGTTTCATTGAACGATGCATCTCAAGTTACCGAACTCATCGAAAAACCTGAGATCCCTTTATCTACCCTGGTTGCCACTTGCCTGTACTTTTTCCCGGCTCAGTCATTGATGTATATGGATGCGTATTTGAACGACGGCAGCCCTTCCGATGTCGCCGGAAAATATATCGAATGGCTGCTGCCGAAAACAAAGGTTTTCGGCAGTGTTCTTTCGGGAGAATGGCTGGATATCGGCAGCAAAGAAGCGTTACGGCAGGCCGAGAAGACTCTGGCCCGGGTATAGGCTGTTTACCCTCCCGGAATCCCTATTGGTATATAAAGCTTGCGTCAGGACAGGCTTCGACTATAATAAATTTATGTCTTTATCTTTTCTTGCCGTGTACACGGAAATGCCCGGGATTAAAAAATAAACAATTTGGCGATGGATACCCATACCTTTTTACAGGTACTTATTGACGCCCTTCCTATTCCGGTTTTCTATAAAGACCTCAGCGGGCGGTATACCGGTTGTAACCGCGCTTTTTGTGATCTCATCGGCCGGCCGCGGGAGGAATTGGTCGGTAGAACGGTTTATGATATTGCTCCGGTGGATATCGCCGATACGTATTTCCAGAAAGACAGAGAATTATTCGCGTCCGGCGGGATACAGGTTTATGAATGGAAAATCCGTGACCAGAAAGGGCAGGTGCGTGAGGTGATCTTTCATAAGGCGACATTCGTGAATGAAACGGGAGAACCGGCCGGATTGATCGGGGCGATCTTTGATATTACCGAAAGTAAGAAGATGGAGGACGCTTTGCGCCGCAGTGAACAGCAGTTTAAGACCCTGGTGGCAAACGTGCCCGGCATTATCTATCGTTGTGCCAATGATCCGCACTGGACTATGCAGTATATCAGCGATGAGATTCAGACGATTTCCGGATATCCTGCCGACGAATTCGTGAATAACCGGGTACGCAGTTACGCCAGTGTGATTCATCCTGAGGATCAGGCGATGGTGGATCGTATCGTGCAGGAAGGGGTCAAAAAGAGACAACCGTATACGATCGAGTACCGTATTGTTCACGCGCGCGGCGCGGCGCGGTGGGTATATGAACGGGGGCAGGGTGTTTTTGACAAGAAGGGGAAGCTGAATTTTCTTGACGGAGTCATTCTCGATATGAGCGAGTTAAAAACAGCTCAGGAGGAGTTGCGCAGGACGTATGAATTGCTGATGAAAACTCAAAACCAGCTGGTTGCGGCGGCAAAGATGGAAGTTGTCGGCAAGCTGGCCAGCGGGGTGGCTCATGAGGTGAAAAACCCGCTGGCGATTATCCTCATGGGTATCGATTACCTCCGGCATGAGCTCAAAGGTGAGAAGCATAAGAATATCCATGCCATCGGAAAGGATATGCATGAGGCGGCGGTGCGTGCCGACCGGATCGTAAATGACCTTCTGGATTTCTCTAAAGCGTCGGAATTGACGCTTTCTTCCTGTTCGATCCATGAGGTTCTGGAAAAATCGCTGTTTCTGGTGAAGTACCAGATGGATAAAAATCGTATTGAATTTAAAAAGAATCTGTCTCCCGATCTGCCTCAGGTTGTCGTTGATGAAAATAAAATCATTCAGGTTTTCGTGAATCTCTTTTTGAACGGCATTCAGGCTGTGGGGCCAAAGGGAAGCCTGGAGTTAATGGCCTATGAGAAAAAGTTCGCCGAAGCTTCCGAAGGCATCGGCCGCCGCCGGAGCGACCATTTTTATCTGGGAGAGCCGGTTGTCGTGGTTGAGATATCCGATACCGGGCCCGGGATTCCTCCCGATATCCTTGAGAATATTTTTGATCCTTTTGTCACGACCAAACGTTTCCAGGGAGGGACGGGTCTGGGGCTTTCTGTGGTCCATAACATTGTGGATATGCATAAAGGGGTAATTAAGATTGAAAACAAAAAAGGCGGCGGCGTTCGGGCTACGGTGATGCTTAAAATGAGACCTCAAGGAACCTGACGGCAATGAAAAGAATACTGATTGTTGACGATGAAGAAAAGTTTACTCAGCTGGTAAAGTTCAATCTTGAACGCGGCGGCGACTATCGGGTTTTTATCGAACATAAAGGCGCTCATGCTATCTCTACCGCAAAACAGCTTTCTCCCGACCTGATTTTCCTCGATATTATCATGCCTGACGCCAACGGGGTCGAGGTAATGCGTCACATGAAAGAAGATCCGTTTTTTGCCGGGATCCCGATCGTCTTTCTTTCGGCTTTCTCCGGTGTGCTGGAGGGAAGAGATCCGGAGTATTCGATAGGTGATATTCCCTACCTGATCAAGCCGGTTACCAAAGAGCAGCTTCTGGCCTGTCTGGATCGAGAACTTGCCCGTTAGACTCCTTCCGATAAAATGTGTCTACGCACGGTAAGCTTTCTGTTATAATACCTTATTAATTCCGCGAAATGCCGGGGATAAGAACGTGATGAATAGTAAAAAACAGATAAACACGGCCCTGTCGGCAATTACCGCGGCCAGGACGATTGCCGTTTCCGGCCATATCAATCCCGATGGCGATTGTATCGGGTCATTACTTGCGTTGGGGCTGGGGCTGGAGAGCCTGGGAAAACAGGTGCGTTTTTTAAGCGCCGACGGGGTGCCGAGGAAATTAAGAATTCTTCCCGGCGCCCGGCGGGTGAGAAAGACCTCGTCACGCCGTTTTGATCTGGCGATATCGGTAGATTGTAACAAAAAAGAGATGCTGGGTAAACGCGTCCAGCGCGTCTTCGGCCGGGCGAACCGGATTCTGGAGGTCGATCATCACCCCTTACGGGAAGTCTTCGGTGATATTCAGCTCATTTGTCCCCGCGCCGCAGCGGTGGGGGAAATCGTCTTCGCTATATTATCCCGGCTGAACGTAACCGTAACGGCGGATATCGCCCGGAATATCCTTACCTCGATCATTATCGAAACCAATTCTTTCCGTCTGCCTACGGTAACCGCCGATACCTTTTCTCTCTGCGGGCGGCTTCTTGCTACGGGCGTTGATTTCCGTAACCTTACCGAGCTCGTCTATTGGTCGAGGACGAAAGAAGAGGTGCTGCTTTCAGGTTTATGTCTTTCCCGTTGCCGGTTTTTATCGAAGGGGAAAATCGTCTGGTCGATCGTCCGGAAAGCCGATTTCAGCAGGACACGGGCGCACGATGAAGATATTGACGCGGTCGCCAATGAGATGCTGGCGATTTCCGGGGTTGAGGTAGCGGTCCTTTTCCGCCAGAGGCGGTCTGATGTCCTGCGGGTGAGCCTGCGTTCGAAAGGAAAAGTAAACGTGGCCGGTATCGCTGAACGATACGGCGGCGGCGGTCATTTTGATTCCGCCGGATGTTTTCTAAAAAATACTCAGGGTCAGATCAGCTCTTTGTTGCGTATGGCCGAAAAAGCGTAGCGTAAAAGATAAGAATATTTCTTATAACCAGGAGGTTGTCTCATGGAGCAAAAAAAGATTTTTTTACATGAAAAAGACATACCGCGGCAATGGTACAATTTAGTTGCCGATCTAAAAACCCCGCCGCCGCCGCCTTTGGGTCCTGAGGGCAAACCGATCAGTCCCGATATGCTGACGAAAATTTTCCCCGGAAATCTCATTGAGCAGGAAGTAAGCTCCCAGCGCTGGATTGATATTCCGGAGGAAATACTGGAGATATTGTACCGGTGGCGTCCGACCCCCCTGCGCCGGGCGGTTTACCTGGAGCAGTATTTAAAAACTCCCGCCCGGATATATTATAAAGATGAAAGTGTGAGCCCCCCGGGAAGCCATAAGCCCAATACCGCGGTCGCGCAGGCCTGGTATAACAAACAGTTCGGGATTAAGAAGCTGTCGACCGAGACCGGGGCGGGGCAGTGGGGCAGCGCTTTGGCGTTTTCCTGTAACCTGATAGGGATAGGATGTAAAGTATATATGGTTCGTATCAGTTTCGACCAGAAGCCTCTGCGCAAAATCATGATGCGTATCTGGGGAGCCGATTGTATTCCTTCACCCAGTGATCAGACCGAATTCGGCAGAAAAGTATTGGAGAAGATGCCCGATACCCCGGGCAGTCTCGGGATCGCCATCAGTGAAGCAATCGAGGAGGCGGTAAAGGATACATCGGGACAAACCCGGTATTCGCTGGGAAGTGTGCTTAACCACGTAATGCTGCATCAGACGATCATCGGACAGGAAGTGAAAAAGCAGCTTGAGATGATAAACGAGAAACAGCCCGATATCGTCATCGGCTGTGCCGGCGGCGGGAGTAATTTCGCCGGGTTGTCATTTCCTTTTGTGTGCGATAAGATTCACGGATCCGAGATCACCGTTATTCCTACCGAACCGACAGCCTGTCCGACCCTCACCCGCGGTCCGTTTCATTACGATTTCGGCGATGCCGCGGGGCAGACACCCCTTCTTGCGATGTATACGCTGGGCCATGAATTTGTTCCGCCGCCGATCCACGCCGGGGGACTTCGCTATCACGGGATGGCACCGTTGGTGAGCCACGCGGTCAAGGAAGGGCTGCTTTCTCCCCGTTCCTACGACCAGATCCAGTGTTATGAGTCGGCGCTTTTGTGGGCCCGTACCGAAGGGATGATCTGCGCGCCGGAGACCAGTCATGCTATTGCCTGCGCCATTGAGGAGGCAGAAAAAGCCAGAGAAGAAGGCAGAGAGAAAGTGATTCTCCTTAATTACAGCGGCCACGGATTGATGGATCTGGCCGGGTATGAGAAGTTTCTCACCGGTAAGCTCGACGAGTATTCGTTGCCGGAAGAGGAGCTCCAGAAATCGCTGGAATCATTAAAAGGGTTACCGAACACGTAAGTTGTATGAATATCCTGGTGATGACCAATACATACAAGCCGATCGTCGGCGGCCTGGAACGTTCGATTGAAACATTCACGCAGAGATATCGCGCCGCCGGGCACAGGGTACTCATTGTCGCTCCCGATTTCGAGGATGCGCAGAAAGAGCCGGGTGTTGTCCGCATCCCGGCTATCCAGAAGGTGAGGGGAACCGATTTTTCCGTGCATCTGCCGATTCCGGGGATGTTGTCTGAGACCTTGAAAAAATTCCGTCCCGATATCGTCCATTCGCATCAGCCGTTCTTGCTGGGCGAGACCGCTCTTCGGGTTGCCGCCCAGTATGATGTCCCTCTGGTATTTACGTTCCACACCTTGTACGAACGGTATACGTATTACATGCCGGGTAACCTTAAAAAAGTGCAGCGGTTCATTATCAGCCTCTCCACCGGGTATGCCAATCTCTGTGATTACGTATTTGCCCCTTCGCGCAGCGTGGCCCAGCTTCTCCGGCGGCGTAAAGTCATGGTTCCTATCGAAATCCTTCCTACCGGCATCGATACCGATGTGTTTAGAAAAAGCGGTACTTCAGGCTGCCGGAAAAAATTCCATATCCCTGAGAAGGCTTTTGTCGTCGGGTTTGTCGGCAGGATCAATCCGGAGAAAAATATTCACTTTTTAGTCGAAGCGGTGAAACGGTTTTTAAAATCAAACCGGCATGCCCACTTCTTTATGGTTGGCAAAGGTTCTTTAGTTAAGGAAACGACTCAGTTCTTTAAAGCGCAGGGGTTTAAAAATCGGTTCCATTACACGGGAGTCCTTTCCGGGGACGATCTTGTGGATGCCTATCGGGCGATGGACGTGTTCGTGTTTGCTTCCAAGACCGAAACTCAAGGGATGGTATTAAACGAAGCGATGGCGACGGAAGTGCCGGTGATCGCATTAGCCGGCCCGGGAGTATCGGATATTGTAACCGACGGGTTAAACGGCTATCTTCTTAATACCGAAGACGAGGATGATTTCGCCGGTGCGCTGAACGTCTATGCCGCATTGCCGCTGGAAGAACGACGCATTTTCTGCCGGAATGCCCGCCATACCGCCCTGCGGTTTTCACTCAAAACTTCGGTCATAAAGGCACTTGAAATCTATGAAGAACTTATTCAGCAGAAACCGCGTGTCCTGCGCCGCCGGCCGCGTCTGCTGCGCCGGATGGCGAATAAGTTCAAGACTGAATGGCAGCTTCTGCGTAATATGACCCGGGCGATGAGCGTGGCCTTCGGGGTCAAATTGAAGCGTTCCAATTCTTCTTGATCAGCTTTACAATTTTTCGATATTTGGTTAAATAATACTATGAGCCGCCTCAATCAACGCATAAAAGATCTGGGTGAAATCGCGATTGTCATTGATACCTGGGATGATGTATTCAGTGACTTTGATCCGCGCCCATTGAGCGAACGGACGGTATCGGGGGATTTTGTCGATGAACTTAAAAAAAGATATAGGGAGACGCGCCGCGGCGATTTTATTATTACCATCTGCGCCCCGGTCGAATTAAAGGATGAGAAATCCGAACGGATGGTTACGCAGCGGCTGAAAAAACATTTCCTGCACCGGTGCCTCCAGAAGAAAAAAAGCATTACCCGCTTACGCCTGCGCGGGGCGGTGTTTGTTCTGGTCGGGATTGCCGCGATGACCTTTCTGACTCTGGCGACATATTATAAGTTTTTAAGTGACCTGGCAAATCAAATGGCGGCGATTGTGCTTATGCCGCTGGGGTGGTTTGGCTTCTGGGAAGGGCTTTCCAAACTGATCGATACTTCGCCGGCGGCGATCCAGGACGAGATCCTGTTCCGCAAGCTGTCGAAGGCGACCTATCGCTTTCGCTACCTGCCGGAAGAATTACCTTCCTCAGGTGCCGCCTGAATCTGCTGATATCTTCCCGGGGAATTATTGATTGCAGAACGATTTTTTAAAGTTAGAATGAGAAGAAACCTAAAAGGAGGCGGTATGGCTCGGTTTATGAAACGGTTGTCAAAGACCGCGGGGCTTGTTCCCGGGACGCTGGTCCATGTGGGAGAACAAAGAGCGGGAACTCCTCGTATCACGCTTATCGATTACGACACCCATACGTTTCAGGAAAAACAAATCCAGCGTCTTGAGGAATCTTTTCCTTTTAAAGAAACGCCTACGGTGAGCTGGATCAATATCGACGGTATCCACCAGGTCGATATTATTGAAAAGATCGGCAGTCATTTCAATCTGCACCCATTGACGCTTGAGGATATCGTGAACACCTCTCAGCGTCCCAAATGTGAGGATCTGGAGGAGTATGTCTTTGTCGTATTGAAAATGTTGACGTATGATGAAAAAGAGTGTCGAGTCGTCACCGAACAGGTCAGTCTTATTCTGGGAGAACATTTTGTTATCTCGTTTCAGGAAAGAGAGGGGGATGTTTTCGAGGTCATCCGTCAACGGATCCGGAACGATAAGGGGCGTATCCGCAAAGCGGGCCCGGATTATCTGGCATATGCTCTGCTTGATGCGGTTATCGATAACTATTTTTCAATCTTAGAAAAGATCGCCGAACGGATCGAATCGATGGAGGAAGACCTGGTGCATCATCCCACGCCCGAGACCTTGCGGGTTATCCACGGTTTAAAACAGGAAATTATATTTTTACGCAAATCGGTATGGCCTTTGCGTGAAGTCGTCAGCCGGCTGGAACGGGGTGAGATGTCTCTGATAAAGAAATCGACCAAAGTATACCTCAGGGACCTTTACGACCATACCGTCCAGGTGATCGATACGGTCGAGACCTTTCGGGATATGGTCTCAGGCATGCTTGATATATATCTTTCCAGCGTAAGCAATAAGATGAACGAAGTGATGAAAGTACTTACGATCATCGCCACTATTTTTATTCCGATCACCTTCATTGCCGGTATTTACGGGATGAATTTCGATCCTGCCGTGTCATTCTGGAATATGCCGGAATTGAAGTGGCCGTACGGGTATATCTTTGCCCTCGGCATGATGGGGGCGGTCACTCTTGCCATGGCGGTCTATTTTAAAAAGAAAAAATGGTTCTAACCTTGTTGCGCTGAGGGAATATCATGGGCCGAAAAAGAATATTTTCGGGGATCGCTCTTATTGTTTTATGTGTCTTGGGGGCCGGTTATTATTTCTTTTTTACCTCCGGAGGGTCGACCGTTCTGGTGCGGGGGATTTTAAGACAGTACGCCGATACCGGAAATATCGAGGTCGTCTCCTCTCAAGGAGCGCTTGCCGAAGAGCTATCCTGGCAGGATATCGAGATCAAAGAACTTCCCTGGCTTCCTTCCGGCAGTATCATCCAGGTTAAACGCCTGGATATTTCATTCTCTTCTTTAAGTATGAACGGCGTAACCGTACGTATCCATAACGGCCGGATCATGCTTCCGGAGACCGAGACGGTGATATTTTATGGGACATACGAGAACGACCATCTTGATTTTAACGTGTATACGAAGAAGGCGGGGTTGAGAATACTGCGTAATTTCTTCCCGCATCATCAGGAGTTGAAGAACGTGTCGGGCCGGGTGGATGATCTCGATGTGTCTGTAATCGGTTCTGTGTTTACGCCCCAGGTACGGGGAACATTTCTTATCAGAGAATTTGCCCGCAACGAAT
The DNA here is from genome assembly GCA_964483625.1 of uncultured Planctomycetia bacterium. Taxonomy (GTDB): domain Bacteria; phylum Omnitrophota; class Gorgyraeia; order Duberdicusellales; family 4484-171; genus JAFGQU01. The sequence continues at coordinate 75,945 of CAZABB010000005.1, forward strand.
TCACGCTTAAAAATGCTCCGGCGACATTCTGGTTTGACATGCGCAAGAAGGTATGGGATAGGGTTTTAAACGGAGAGATCTTTTTAGCCGGCGGCGATATTTCCGCGCGCGGCCGGCCGATTTCCCTGGCAAAGAGCCGGTTGATTTTCTCCGGTAATCCGAAAGAGCCGGCGCTGGATGTGACCGGTTCGGCTCTGGTTGAGGCGACCCGGATAGATATTCGTCTGACAGGAACGGCGGTTCAGCCCCAATTAAGACTCTCTTCCCGACCCTCTCTGCCGGAAGGGCAGTTGCTTCTGATGCTGGCCACGGGGAAGAACTGGCGTAGTGCCAAAAGAAGCCTGAATGAAAAACATATTACGCCTGATCTGGCTTTCGATTTTGTCGATTTTTTGCTTCTGGGAGGGAAGGGAAGCCTTATCGCCGAAAAATTCGGTATTCAGGATATATCGGTGACGTTGAATGGGGTTGAAAAGGAAATAAGGGTGAAAAAAAACATAACCGATAATACGGCGGTGAGTTACGGGATTTCTCAGTCGCAGGAAGATAAGAACGCTGGGGAGGCGAAACATAAAGTCGGCGCGACGGTTGACATTACCGATACGCTCTCGGTAGAAGGTCAGAAAGAAATACGGCCGGAAAATGGAAAAGGAACACGTCCGGAGACCAAAGGTCCGCCGGACGATAAGGTGTTATTGAAATTCAAAAAGGAATTCTAAGGTATATGCAAAAGATAGAGAATTTTCGCGCCAGTCGTTTAAACGAATCGCAGACAAACATCCTGTGGACGGCGCTATGCTTTTTGACAACCTGTCTGATTGCCGTCATCGATTATCTTACCGGTAATGAACTCGGGTTATCTCTGTTTTATCTTGCCCCGGTATTAGCGGCAACCTGGTATGTTACGATCGCCGTCGGGGTCTCTCTGGCGATCTTCAGCGCGTTCTCTTGGACGTTGGCAAATTCGTTCTTAAGAGTGGCCTATTCTCACGCGTTTATCCCTTATTGGAATGTTGGGGTAAGGAGCCTTTTTTTTATTACCGTTGTGATCCTCTTAGCCCGTCTAAAAAAAGCTCTGTTAAAAGAACGTCAATTTGCCCGCAAGGATTTTTTGACCGGCATTGCCAACTGGCAGGCGTTTACCGAGCGTGCCGCCAACGAGATGAACCGTGCCCGGCGGTACAACCGGCCGATAACGGTGGTGTATGCTGATTGTGACAACTTCAAACAGGTAAATGATTGGGGCGGGCATGGTGAAGGGAATAAGCTTTTGAAATTGATCGCCCGTACCATGAAAGAAAACATCCGCTCTTTTGATATCGTTGCCCGTCTGGGCGGAGATGAGTTCGTGCTTCTTCTACCGGAAACCGATCAGGATAACGCTCGAGTTATCGTCGAACGTCTTAAAACATCGTTATGCGCGGTTACTCAAGGGGGAGGGTTTGCGGTGACTTTCAGCTTCGGCGTAGCGATATTCGTTACTCTGCCGCCCGGGATTGATGAGATGGTCTGCAAATCGGATGAATTGATGTATGCTTCAAAAGAAAAGGGAAAAGACGGTATAACGTACGAGGTTATCGGTGGTTAATATGGAGAATCAAAAAGAAATAATCCCCCGGCAGATCCGAAGACTTCTGGGAAAAGCAGATTTTATCAACGTGGCCACATGTACTCTTTCCCGGAGCCCCAGCGGCGCGTTTAAATTTATCTTAAAGATCGATGGTAACGATATATATCTTGTCGATTTCGCCCGGGCGCGTACCTGGCGGAATTTAAAGGAGAACCCGTTCGCTTCGCTCTCGTTCCTAGACGAGGAGACATTAGTCGATTATCAGCTTAATGGGCCAGTCGAGATCATCGATGGGGGGAGATCTTTCGAAACGCTGGATGATGAGCTGGATAAAAAAGAAGTGACGTTTGTGACCAAACGGGTAATCGAGAGCGTGCGTCGGCAAAAGAAATTCCCTGTCAACGAAATACCGTTGGCTAAACGAGTGGTGATTTTAAAAGTTACGGTAGAAGAAACGGTCGAGCTTGGCCCGGCGGCAGAGTTAAAGGAAAGGTAATTTTGTATGGATATAAGTCTTGTGGTTATTCCGATTCTGATCTTTTTAGCGAGAGTAATCGATGTCACGATGGGGACATTGCGGATTATTTTTATTTCCCGCGGTATACGGATCCTTGCGGCATGCCTGGGTTTCTTTGAAATACTGATCTGGCTTCTGGCCATCAGTCAGATCATGAAGAACCTGGATAATCCGGTCAACTATATCGCCTATGCAGCCGGTTTCGGCATGGGGAATTTCGTCGGGATATCCATCGAGCAGAAGCTTTCTTTGGGAAACCTCATGGTCCGGGTAATCGTCCGTAACAGCGCTGTGGCGCTGATGGAATATCTCCATAGGCAGGGCTATGGAGTTACCATCGTTGACGCCCAAGGCACAACCGGCCCGGTGAAGATTATTTTTACCGTCGTTCCCCGGAAATGCCTCAAAGCTGTCCTTGAGAGTATAGAAAGTTTTAACCCTCAGGCGTTTTACACCATCGAAGATATCCGCTTCGCGGTAGAGCAGGGACGGTATCCGGCCGGGCGCCGCCGGCGCCTGAGAGACCATTTGCGGGCTTTTACATTGAAGAAAAAATAGCGTGTAAAGGATTATTGGCTATTTTGTGTTTATGCCTTATAATAAAAGCCTGATGGAGAAGAAGACAGAATGGATAAGGAGATTCCCTATGAAAAAAATGAATAAAAAACTGCAGGAAAAATGCCAGGCGATTTCCAAAAAAAACACCGTTGAAGCGATTGTAACCTCATTCTGTGCCAATCTGAAATACGCCCTTTCTAAAGACCAGTATACCGCGACCCGGGAAGATAATTTCCGGGCCCTGGCGTTTGCCATGCGCGACCGGGTCGTCGAACGCTGGATTACCACCCAGCAGCGGTACCATAAGGAAAATGTCAAACGAGTGTATTATCTGTCGATGGAATTCTTAATCGGCCGGCTTCTGGGTAATTACATATTTAATCTGGGGCTGGAGGATCAGGTTTCCCAGGCGCTTACCGAACTGGGGTTTGATTTTGAAGATATCCGCCAGGAGGAGCTCGACGCGGGACTGGGCAACGGAGGGTTGGGGAGGCTTGCCGCCTGCTTCCTTGATTCGATGGCGACATTGCATATTCCCGGCTACGGCTACGGTATCCGCTATGATTACGGTATTTTTCATCAGAAAATAAAAGACGGATTTCAGGTGGAACTTCCCGATGAATGGTTAAGACGCGAGAGCCCCTGGGAATTTGCCCGGCCGGAATCGACGGTCAAGGTGAAATTCTACGGCCGCACGCAAACCTATCGCGACCGGCATGGTAAATTCTGTGTCGATTGGGTTGATACCGAAAACATCCTCGCGGTACCCTATGATTACGCGATTCCCGGTTATAAAAATGATGTGGTCAATACATTACGGCTCTGGTCGGCGCGTAGCACCGAAGAATTCGACCTGGAGTATTTCAACCAGGGCGACTATGAGCAGGCGGTGCATAAAAAGATCCTTTCGGAGAATATTTCAAAAGTACTCTATCCCAACGATGACGTTAGTCAGGGGCGGGAATTACGCTTGAAACAGGAATACTTTTTCATTGCCGCTTCAATGGCCGATATCATCCGGCGGTTTAAGGTGGAGAACACCGATTTACGGTACCTGCCGGAAAAAGTAACGATACAGCTTAATGATACCCATCCGGCGCTGGCGGTTGTCGAACTCATGCGCCTTCTGCTCGATGAATACGATTTCAACTGGGAGGATGCCTGGGATATCGTGGTGAAAGTTTTTGCGTATACCAATCATACGGTTATGCCCGAGGCGTTGGAAAAATGGTCGGTATCGCGGATGGAAAATCTCCTGCCGCGCCACCTGCAGATTATTTACGAGATCAACCGCCGCTTTTTAGAAGACGTCTCGGAGAAATTCCCCGGCGATGAAGAACGCTTACGGAGAATGTCGATCATCGAAGAAGGCCAGGCAAAGCGGATCCGCATGGCGTATCTCTCTATCGTGGGGAGCCATTCGGTCAACGGGGTGTCCGAACTGCACACCGAACTGATCAAAAACAAGGTGTTTAAGGATTTTTATGAATTCTATCCGGAAAAGTTCAACAGTAAGACCAACGGGATTACCCAGCGTCGCTGGTTACTGAAAGCCAACACGTCTCTTTCTGATTTCATCACCGGTCATATCGGAGATAAGTGGACTGTTAACCTGGATGAGCTTAAGAAATTGATGCCGTTTAAAGAAAAGAAGGCTTTTCGTAAACAGTGGCGTCAGATCAAGTTCGAGAATAAGAAGAAACTTGCCGAGCATATCGCCCGTACCAACGAGATTCTGATCGATCCGGAATCGATATTCGATGTCCAGGTCAAAAGAATCCACGAATATAAACGGCAGATCCTGTTCGGCTTTTACGTGATCTCCCAGTATTTGCTCTTAAAACACGATCCCAAGAAGTTTATCCATCCCCGCACCTTTCTGGTGGGGGGTAAAGCCGCGCCCGGATATACGATGGCGAAGCTGACCATTAAATTCTTAACCAGTATCGCCGATAAGATAAACCGTGACCGTTCGGTTCGGGACAAGATACGGATGGTTTTTTTGGAGAACTACCGGGTATCGCTGGCGGAGAAAATATTTCCCGCCTCCGATGTCTCCGAGCAGATATCGACCGCCGGCTATGAAGCATCCGGTACCGGAAATATGAAGTTCATGTTAAACGGTGCGTTGACTATCGGGACGCTCGACGGGGCGAATGTGGAGATTTCCCAAGCTGTCGGCCCGGAAAATATATTTATTTTCGGCCACAAAGCCGCTGAGGTCGCCCAGCTTAAAACTCAGGGGTATAATCCCCGTGAGTATATCGAACGGTCTGAGATTTTAAGAAAGATCATACATCTTCTCAAAACCAATTTTTTCACTCCATATAACCCGGGAATTTTCGAACCGATCATTCACGCGTTGGAGAATGACGATCAATATATGATCTGCGCCGATTTCGACGCGTATGTCGCGATGCAGGAGAAACTTTCCCAGGCCTATCTGGACAAGGAAGAATGGATAAAAAAGAGCATTACCAATGTAGCCTGCGCCGGCCGGTTTTCCTCTGATCGCACGATCGCCGATTACGCGCGGGAGATATGGGATGTTCCTTACAGGCTTAAGTAAAAATCATCTCTATGATTCGGGAAATATTCAGGGAATTACGACGCCACGCTCCCTTTACCGCGCTGGGCGCGCTTGTGGGTATTGTTCTTATTGTGATTCTTCGCAATATGACCCCGCAAAGTTCGCATGAGTTTTTTTACGTTTTTCACCCGGCCCATGTTCTCTTAAGCGCTCTGGCGACCGCCTCGATGTACCATCGCCGCGTCTGTCCTCACAATAAGCGCCACTGCAATATTTTCCTGTTGTTGATCGTGGGGTATGTAGGATCGATCGGAATAGCTACTTTGAGTGATTCGATCGTCCCCTATATTGGCGAGGTTTTGTTGGATATGCCCCATCGTCACCATCATATCGGGCTTATCGAGAAATGGTGGCTGATTACGATGATGGCCTTTATCGGGATTATCATTGCCTACGTCAATCCGGCCACGAAATTCCCTCATTTTGCCCATGTCCTGGTAAGCACATCGGCTTCACTCTTTCATATCCTCATGGCTGGAGGCAGTCATCTTACCTGGGGAGGGTACGTCGCGGTAGGCATCTTTCTCTTTCTTGCCGTATGGGTACCCTGCTGTGTCAGCGACATCATTTTCCCGCTTTTGTTCGTAAAAAACCCCGAAGGGATCCGGCATCAGCACTGATTTCCTACCGCCAGATTTTTCTAAAAAAACATTGACATACTCCCAGGGGGTATGCTAGGGTTGAGTAAGGAGGATACAATCATGAAAAAAACCGTTTTTTGGAGTTGTGTGTTTTTGTTCATAGGGTCGAGTGCGATGGCCCAGCATCATCAGGGGCATATGATGCATCAGGAGATGGACCATCATAGGGAAGAGATGACGGGCCAAGGAAATGTGGGGATTTGTCCGGTCATGGGGAATCCGGCCCGGGAGAAATATTCGTATAGCTATAAAGGTAAAACCTATTACTTTTGCTGTCCGATGTGTATTGGGCAGTTTAAGAAAAATCCGGGAAAATATATTTCTAAAATCAAAGAGATACCACTGGCAGCGTATCAGTTCGGCTATGAACCTTCGGAGATTACCGTCTCAAAAGGGGATATCGTGAGGTTTCTGGCTACCTCCCGCGATGTTCCCCACGGAGTGTATATCGAAGAATACGGGATAAATGCGACGTTGAAAAAGGGCGAGATGAAAGAAATAGAATTTATCGCCGATAAAGCCGGCGAATTCCCCATCCTCTGTTCGGTGTATTGCGGCCGGGGGCACCACACAATGCGGGCGAAATTGATTGTAAAGGAGTCGGGCGAATGAACGCGCACAAGGCGGGCCGGCTTATCTTAAGAAGTTCTCTGGGTTTTGTATTTTTGTATTTCGGTATCGGAAAATTTTCCGGTGATCTCTGGGCTCAGACGATGGCATCTATGGAGTTTTTCCGGGGGCTTCCCTGGAGCGTGGCGGTTTCGGTCAAAAGCGTAGGGGCCCTTGAGGTGCTGACCGGCAGTTTCCTGATTTTAGGAGTGTGGACTCGTGCGGCGGCCCTGATTGCCGCGGTGCAGTTGAGCGGTATCCTTATCCTTCTTGATTTTCAGGAAGTACGGGATATCGGTCTTCTGGGGATGAGTATGTATCTGATCGTAGCCGGGGATGAGACGTGGGGATTGAACCGGTTTCTTTTTGCCCGGGAAGGAGGAGGCGCATGAAACATAAAACGACGCATACCGCACAGCTTGCCGCCCTGCGGCGGATCGAGGGGCAGGTTAAAGGTATCCAGCGGATGATCGAGGAGGGAAAATACTGTATTGATATCGTCAACCAGATTCACGCCTCGATCAACGCGTTGTACCGGGTCGCCGAAAAAGTCCTGGCGAAACATATCGAGTCATGTGTAGTCGATGTGTTCCGCGGAAAAACCGAGAAGGAT
>CAZABB010000006.1:0-77681 GCA_964483625.1 uncultured Planctomycetia bacterium
GGAACGAATAATCAAGATGGGTTCCTACATGGACCGGCGCGTGGACGATTTCGAGTGACAAGAATTCTTCATCAGGCAAGTCTTCTTTGGTAATGATACGCTTGCCGAAAAAATGAGCGAGCCGCCCTTTGAGCGTACGCGACATTAATACCTTATTCAGTTTTTTTATTCCCGCACGGTGAGAAACACGTTCGATATCGACATCATGCACTTCAAACGCTTTCTCATCGATGGGAAGGCTTAAGTCTATAATTCTCATAGCCACAAAGTCACATGGTCACACGACACATGTAATATTTTTAAATCATTATGATTGTTTTTTCTTCTCGATCGTCTCCACGATCTGAAGCGGAGTGGAATTTTTGCCGATCTCATTGGCTTCGATCTTCACCTCAAACTGTTTCCCTAAAGCCACGGTCAACTCGACCATCTCGGTGGAATCGACACCGATGGAATCATACAACGTTTTATCCGCGACGAGTTCGTTCTCGCCCACATCAAGTGTCTTGGCAATCGCGGAAATGACTTCCTCCTTCAATGCCATACCTCCTCCTTCCTGGTTCGTCGTTCGTCTATAGTATTTAGTAAATATTATTCTCATTTTCGTCTTTGTTCCCTGCTATATACTATCGACTAAAGACCAAAGACTAATTTAGGCTTTCTCTACAGCTAATACTACGTTAATCCCGCCCCGGCCGCGGGATAGAATAAGAGCTTTGCCTATTTTTTTCCCCCGGGCGGCACCGGGCGTATAATCAAGATCGCAATAGGGATCGGCCATCTCATAGTTTATCGTCGGCAAAACCGTCTGGTGCTGCGCCGAAAGCAGCGTCGAGATCAAATCAAGCGCGGTCTGCGCGCCTAAAAGATTCCCATACATGCTTTTAGGAGCACTTAAGGCGATATCCCCGATCTTTTTGCCGAAAACATTTTTGAGCGCCTGTGTTTCATTCCGGTCACCGATAACCGTCGCGTCACCGTCAAGACAGATATAATCGATATCTCCTTTTTCCCAGCCGGCGTCTTTGAGACATTCTTCTATGGCGTATTCGAAGTTTTCGGTGTTCAATCCGTACCGGGCGTAATGATATCCGTCGGATGAAACCCCGACTCCGCGCAGGTATCCGTATACCGACGCATTACGCTTACGGGCATGCGATTCTTTTTCCAGCGTCACAACACCGGCACCTTCCCCCAGAACAAAGCCGTCGCGATTTAAATCATAGGGACGGTACGCTCTTTGCGGATTCAAATTATTTTTAGAAAGCTGTCCGCAGCTGGATGCGGATAAAAGAGCATAGGGCGTAATCGGCGCCTCCATCCCGCCGGCAAGAACATAATCGTTTTTTCCTTCGGCGATTACTTTGGCTCCATACCAAAGCGCCAGAGCGGATGAAGGCTTATCGGCAACGATCGTTTTACTATATCCCTTAAATCCGTAATAAATCGTCACCTGGCCCTGCGGCGCCGCCGGGAACCAGGCGCTGGCCATATACGGTGAGATACCTTCTCTTCCTTCTAAATACATATCGCGCAATTCGGTTTCGGCAAAAAGCCACCCTCCCAGAGCGTTGCCCATAAACACTCCGACTCTGGTTTTGTCTACCTGCGTATGATCTATCGCGGCATCATTCAACGCCTGTTCCGACGCCACCAGCGCCATATGAGAAAACACATCGATTTTTTTGATCAGCCGGCTCGATAAATGCGTATAACAATCGAGCTCGTGCACCTGGCCGGCAATACGGGAAGGATAGAGTCCGGCGTCAAACCGGGTGATCTCATCAACGAACGAACGGCCCTGTTTCAAATTCGCCCAGAACGTTTCTTTTTTCATGCCGCAAGGAGCAACGACTCCTAATCCGGTTATGGCAACAGATTCCTTCATAAAGAAACTCCGTTTCTTTTCCACAGATTAGCGCAGACTTCAAACAGATGAACACAGATATTTTGCTCTGCGATCATCTGTGTTCTTTTATCTGTGATCATCTGCGTTAAATCTTTTGAAAATGATAGATGAGTGGATTCCGGAAAATCCACTGCTTGTCTTTAAAATATGTTTCGGCATCAATTCCCGTTTTACATTGGGAATGTAATCAAGATCGCATTGCGGATCGGGCTCCTCCTGATTGATCGTGGGAGGAAGGTATCCGTTCTTAAAAATCATTCCGCACAGCACGCTTTCCACCGCGTTGGCCGCCGCAAGAGGGTGGCCGATCATCGATTTAATCGAGCTGATGGGGACTTTATAGGCGTAGTCGCCGAAAACCCCCTTGTAGGCATTGGTTTCAAACACATCGTTCTGGCGGGTGGAAGATCCGTGCGCGTTGATATAGCCGATGTCTTCATTCTCTATCCCCGCCTCCTCGATAGCTTCGCGAATACAGCGTTCCATGGCTTCACCGCTTTCGGGCAAATCGGTCATATGGTAGGCATTACAGCTGGTCCCGTAACCGATGACTTCTCCGTAAATCGGCGCGCCTCTTTTTTTAGCATGCTCGAGTTCTTCCAGAATAAGAATCCCCGCACCTTCGGAAATCACAAATCCGTTTCGTTTATTATCGAACGGACGGCTTGCTTTATGCGGCTCGTCGTTATTTTTGGCAAGCACATTAACCACATCAAACGCCCCGAAGGTGATCGGACATACCGGCGCCTCAGATGCCCCGGCAATAACCAGATCCTGCCGTCCGTCACGGATCAATTCGTAACTGAACCCCAAAGAATCGGTCCCGGCCGTACACCCGGTTGAAACCGTACAGTTGAATCCTTGCGTACCGTAGAGAGCACTGATTTCGGCACTGGGAGTATTGAACATCGCCGCATCGTAAAGAAAGGGGCGCCCTTTACGGGGATCGATGGGGTTCTTCCCCCACGCCGTCACCCGCAGGAACTCTTCCTCCATAAACCGCGTGCCGCAGATCGCGTTAGCCAGGATGACGCCGCACCGCCTGCGGTCTAATGTGGCAAAATCAATCCGGCTGTCGGCAACCGCCTGAATCGCCGCACCGAGAGCGAACTGCACATATCGATCCATACGGAAATGGTCTTTAATCCCGAATTTTTCCGGGTCGAAGGCAAGATCCTGGGAAGCAATTTTGGAAACAAAAAGGCTGACGTCGAAATTCTCAACCCGTTCGATACAGGGCTTTCCCGCGATTAAGTTCTCGTAAAACGTGTCTTTATCCTCTCCGGCACCGCAGATGACGCCGAGCCCGGTAATGACGACTTTTCTTTTCATTCTATTCTCCTTACCTTAAACTTCAAATTCCCGCCGTCGGGACACGCGGTACCGGTCTTACAGTTTTCGTCCTCTTCGAAAGAAAACTTCGCCCCGAAATTGAGCGCGAATAAAACCGGAAAGAGCGCACTATAGGCAGCGCCGCAGAAACTATCCGGCGTTTTCAACCCTTTCACCTCCCATTTCTGTCCCGACACATAGCCAAAGGTACACCGGCCGCAGACCTCCTGGACTTCAATTTCCATATTTTTAGGATTGGGCCCCTTCGGCTTCTCCTTCCGTGGTTCGACAATGATATTGCCGGCTTGGTCTAAAACCTCGACCTTAAACGTCAGCTTGGCGTTATCGGGACAGGTCACCTTAATCGAACGCATATTCTCCATAAACGGGAACTGTGCCCCGAAGGTCAACGCGTACAAGCAGGGAAATGCCGACTGGGAAAGCCCCAGACAAAAATCTTTCGGGGGATGAGTGAAATCATCGAGAACAATCTCATCTCCTACGTTATAGTGATGATAACAATATCCTTTCTGCTCAAGGACGGTCATTTTAAGTTTGGGAAATGTTACTTTCTGGGAAGCTTCTTTGTTCTCATCCATGGATTTCCTCCTTTATCGACATACATTCAGAGATCAGCTCCTCACGGGTAAAAAATTCCTTTTTAGCCTCAACCCTATGGACCAGATCAACCAGTTTTCTGTTTAAAGAAGCGTCTTTACCGATACTTTTAGCCAACCGTACGATCTCGCCGTTGATATAATCGATCTCAGATGGTTTCCCGCGCTGAATGCTCTGCAAGATCGACCCGTAGAGTGGTTCTTTACTTAAAGACATCATGATCTTAGAAAAAAACGCCGCCGCTTTATCAATCGGCATACCGAGGAGTCCTTCGATGCGCTCTTTGGGATAGCCGGGTAGACTTTCCAACATAATCCCGGCTAAAGACACGATACGGAACGCCTCCCGATTCAGCCGGATCGCACACTCGGCTACGTTTACGTCAGCAAATGCCTCCTGCATCGAAACCCCCAGGATAGCGGCAATACAATTATTCAGATTAATAAAGAGCTTAAGATATTTCGCTCCCAGGATATTTTCCGAACGCACCACACCACTGACCGTACGTAATATTTCCGTCAATACCTCTGTCTGGGGAGGAAGCGCGCCGGAAAGAGAACCGATAACAAAATCCCCTTCAAAATTATGCACTATCCGGTTGGGCGGATAGAACGTCGCTCCAAACATCACGATACCGGTAATGATATTTCGCGAGTCAACATATTCCTGTACGATCGCATCGGCGGCAATCCCGTTCTGGGTGGTCACAACGACGGCATCTTTCAGGTAGCGATGATTACGGTGCACGATCTCCTTTAGGTCGCCGATTTTCGTCGCAAGAATCGCGACTTCAACCGGTTGAGACAATTCCGTCACCACCTTAACCGCAGCTCTATGCGCACCCCGAACTCCCTCGATACGCATGCCTTCTGAAACAACCGCATCAACCTGGTAATCTTTTACCACACACCCCACCTCAAGCCGTTCACTCATATATCCGGCAAATAATCCGCCAATAGCTCCGCACCCAAGCACCGCAATGTTCATGATTTCTTCTCGCAATATTTTTTGAGCGCTCCCAGTACTTTATCCAGCCCCTTGGTGTGCATCTTCTTAAACATAAGCCCCCAGAGCATTCGTTGCACCGGATTCTTCAATTGGTAACAGAACCGGTAGACGATTTCAACCGCCATGCCGGCACGATGTATGAAAAATTCTTCGTATCCCCCTTGAAACATTCCGTCCAGAAAGTCACGCCGCAGATACTTTTGCGTCCTGTCAACGATCGCGTTACGTTTATGCCACGCCGGGCCGAAGGGAAATTTTGCCTTCTGCCAATACAGGGTCCCCGGACCGGTACCGCCGGAGAGGTTCGTAAACCGCATCGCCAGATTCTCCGGCCACCACCGGCTTTCAGACGCCTTTACCAATTCTTCGAACACATCGGTATCGGGATCGGCTAAGGCGATATGAATATTCTGTTTAAGCGCCTGCATCGTCTACGAACTGTTGATAGTCGATGTGTAAATGCTGAAACAACCGGCGCATCATATCCCGAAACGCCGGAGGAACTTCCCGGAAAAAAGCTTCGATCAAATCTTTTTCCTGGACGGATTGCGAGCCGCGGGATGCGGCAATCTCTTCAGCGCATTCTTTTACCAGCTGTTCGGCGATGGACCGGTGAAATTGAGGAAGGTTCCCGATCACGGTATCGAAAATGTCTTGTGTCTTTTTATCCCACGCTATATCTGCCATACAAGATCCTTTCTATTAAAAATTCCAAGCTCCAAGATCCAAATTCCAAATAAATCTCAAACTCCAAATCTCAAACAGGTTTTCGTTTAGAACATTGTGATTTTGGTTATTGGAGTTTCCCGTACATAAATGCAATTTATTTAACGGGATCCCGCTGAATAATGAAATTATGGAACGGGATATTTGGAAATTGTGATTTGTAATTTGTATATCATACATTTCCTATCAATTGAAATGCGCCGTTAATCATTTTCATTTCGGCTTCGAAATACCGGTAATCGGTGAACCCGAGCTGTCCGGTAATCAGATTGTCGGAAACCGCAAGAACAACGGCAACCCTGCTCTTATAGAGGTTAGCCAGGGTTACAAAGGGACTGGTCACCATATCCACCGCAATCGCGCCTTTCTCGATATAGGAATTCACGATATCCTTGGTTTCGCGGAAGATGGCATCGGTCGTCCAGATGCCGCCGCGATGGGCCCCGCCGATCTGCCGAAACGTCTCCTCAAGCGATGAAGTCAATGCCGTATCGACCAAAGGCGTATAATCGTTATCTACGTAATACTGCGTCGCTCCGTCGCCGCGAATTATGGTATCGCCGATAATGAAATCGCCGATCGCAATATCTTCCCGCAACGCCCCGCAGGAACCGATACGAATAAGCGTCTTGACTCCGGCGGCACAGACCAGTTCGGTAACAAAAGCCGAATCCGGCGCGTAGAATCCGCCGTTGCCGACGGTGATTCGTTTCCCGTTATAGGTACCGGTCCAGAATGTGTACCCTAAAAACGTAAAATTCTTAACCGGGTCATGGAGCTTATCGACACACATCTTCGCCCGCTGCGGCTGGCCGCTGATGACAGCAACATCGCCAAAATCTCCTTGGCGAAACTGCAAAGAATCCAGTAAACCTTTAGGCTCCATATGAACATCTCTGGTCATCATAGTCATTACTCCTTCAATTAGTCACAAAGTCACACGTAACAATCACAATGCTGTATTCTCTTGACGTGTGTCGTGTGACGTGTGTCGTGTGGCGTGTGTCGTGTGACTTTTCAGCGCTTGTTTATCGATTTTTCCCGTCCGGTTCTTCGGCAGAGAGGTCACGAATTCAAAATGATGCGGAATTTTAAAGTGAGCGAGATGTTCTTTTAAAAACCCCCGCAATTCATCAACTGATAATTGAGCTCCTGGGGCTAACACCATAAATGCTTTCGGCACTTCTCCCCGTAATGAATCAGCAACGCCGATCACAGCGACTTCTTTGATCGCAGGGTGTCTCTGCATTTTTTCTTCGACTTCAACCGAAAAAACAATTTCTCCCGCCACTTTGATCATATCCTTTTTGCGGCCGACGATATAGAATAGCCCGGCCTCGTCACAATACGCGATATCTCCGGTTTTCAGCCAACCATCACACGTGAGGACTTCTTTGGTCAACCCCTCTTCCCGGTAGTATCCCTTCATGACCCCTTTGCCCTTCACCCATAATTCACCGTGTACCCCCATCGGACAACCCTTCCCCTGGTCATCAACAATTTTTGCCTGCATTGCGGGAGAAAACTTTCCGATACTGTGGATCTTCGTTATATCGTTGGGAGAATACGTATTGGGGGCTGATGTCTCGGTCATCCCCCAGCCATTTAAAAGAGCCGTCGTGGGGCACATCTTCTTAAATCGTTGCAGAAGAACCGGGGAGGAAGGCGCGCCAAATACCACCGCCCACCGTAATGAGGAAAGGTCGAACGCATCATGTTCCTTAAGAGAAAGAATCGCGATAAACATCGCCGGAACAATACAAAAAATAGTCCCCCGATGCTGTTGAATCATGCGTAAGAACTCCAACGGCTGGAATCGTTCCATCAATACCAGAGGCGAAGCAAAACGGATCATAAGCAAAATATAATCCAGTCCGGCGATATGAGAGAATGGTATTCCTGCGCAGACAAAAACATCCTGATCGGTTATCTTAAGAAAGTAATCCATCGTCTCAAGGGGACTCAGAAGATGAGCATAGGTAAGCATGACGCCTTTGGGGTGACCGGTAGACCCGGAGGTATAAAAGACAGCCGCAAGGCGGCCGGGATCAACTTCACCTTTGGGCAAATGAGCAGGCATCGCGGCCATGATCTCATTCCAGTTGACGGTGGCGCCGGCCTCTTCTCCCTGCACGATAACATGTTTTAATCCCGAACATGCCCGCATAATGGAGCCGACATCGATTCCTTTTTTAGGCTGGATAAGCAACACCTCCGCCCCACTGTGATTGATAAACTGAATAATTTCATCTTCAGTCAACATGAAGTCTAACGGTATAACGGTACCTTGAGCGCTGAAAACACCCGAAAAGCTTATCAATGTTTCCGGGGTATTAGGTAAATAGATAGCAATTTTAGGTTCGCTACCGAGATTAAGACCGAGAAGATAATTGGCCAATTTGAACGCAGCTTTGGCGATCTGAGGGAACGTCATTTTCTTTTCCTTATATATAAGCATCGGACGATCCCGGTAACGATCACATTGTTCGATAAGCAGTTGTTTTATATCCATATCTTCTTTCCTCCTGGGGTTATAGTAAAATTTTATTAGTTAAATTTTACTATTTATACCTAAAAAGTCAATGGCATTTTTCCCTGTGTCTCAAGGGATCCGCTAAACCCTATACGCCTTGTTTTAATTGGTTCTTTACCGTGCTCACCATCTCCCGCAAAAATACTTTCTCAGTCGCAACGAGGGCGAGATGGTGTTCTAAGAGTAATTGAATATTGCGGGGAGAATCCTCTAACTGGTTCTGTTTCTCAATCAACCACTGCTCCACTTCACGTAAAAACCTCATCCTGAGCCGCAAAAGAGGCAAGACTTCTTTTTTATTCAGAAAAGCAAGAAAATAAAGCGGGATATCGATTTCGATGAAGGGACGCCGCTGTGAACGAAGCGCTTCCTTGGCCAGACGGGAAAACTCTTTTTCTCCCTTGGCGGTAATACAATAGCGGTATTTACGCAGACGGGCACTCTTGATTTCTTTTTTCTCGACAAGCCCTTCCTTCTCCATCTTCTGAAGAGGATAATAAATCGATTTGGTTTCCAGCTGAGAAAACGATCCGAGTTCGTTGGTGATGAATTTTTTAATATCGTAGCCGGTGGCGGGATTTTTTTTTAAAATACCCAGGATAATGAATCGTTGAATCATTCTTTAAACATTCCCAGTTTTCTGAATTTCTGATAGCGGTTCTCTAAAAGCGTATCGGTATCTATGCTTTTCAATTGGGCAAGTTGGGCCAAAAGAATATTTTTCAGATTATTCGCTGCCTCAGACGGACTGCGATGAGCCCCTCCTTCGGGTTCGGGGATAACATCATCGATGATCCCCAGTTCAAGAAGTTCCGGCCCCGTCAGCTTAAGCGTCCGGGCCGCATCGGGAGCCCGCCGGGAATCTTTCCAGAGAATTGCCGCGCATCCTTCCGGAGAAATGACCGAATAATACGAATACTCCATAATAAATACCCTATCGCCCACGCCGATGCCAAGCGCGCCGCCGGAACCACCTTCACCGATGACCACAACGATAACGGGCGTACGGATGCTGAACATATCCCGGATATTCTCGGCAATCGCCAATGCCTGGCCGCGTTCTTCGGCCCCGATCCCCGGATATGCGCCGGGTGTATCGACCAAGCAGATAACCGGCAGAGAGAACCGCTCTCCCAGCCGCATCAGACGTATCGCCTTACGATATCCTTCCGGATGCGCGCAGCCGAAATTCCGTTCGATATTTTCCTTGGTATCCTTCCCTTTCTGATGTCCAATAACAACTACTTTCTCATCTTCTATCGTCGCAAGACCGGAAATAATGGCCTTATCGTCGCCGTAAAGCCGATCGCCGTGCAGTTCGATAAAATCCTTCATAATCAGATTGATGTAATCCATCGTTGTCGGCCGTTGCGGATGGCGGGATATCTGGACTTTCTGCCAGGGACTCAGGTGAGAATAGATCTCCCGTTTCAATTCTTTCAGTTTCTTCTGGAGATTATCCAATTCAGAGGAAAGGTTGACCTCTTTATCCTTGGAAAATTCGGTCAGCTCTCTGATCTTATCCTCCAACCCTTCAATCGGTTTTTCAAAATCCCAGTACTGCATAAAAATCAGGATTCTTAGGTAGTCCCGCATACGCGCTTTGCGCTCTGCGGGATCCCGCCCAGAATAGAATTAGCAGGCGGGACGATTAGTAAAATTATTCGATGACAATAACCTCGGTCCCTACCGGTATAATATCATAAAGCTCTTCAACATCGGCATTATGCATCCGCACGCAGCCCAGAGTGACCTGTTCGCCTATCTTGTCCGGAGCCCGGGTTCCGTGGATACCATAGCCTTTCTCATCAAATCCCATCCAGCGCGACCCGAGAATATTTTCGGGACTATCGGGAGGGATCACCGCTCCGGTACGGAACCAGGTAGGGTTTTTAAGCTTATTAATGATCTTAAACGTTCCTACCGGCGTCGATCCGTCACTGCCGGTACTAACCCCGTAGGTTTTTACAACCTCTCCGTTACGTTTTAAAAACAGCACATTCTGCGATTTATCGACGACAACCGAAAACGGACAGGTATTGACTTTAAGCTTCTGCTTTGGCCGGATAATGTGTGAATTCAGATTATTTGCTCTCTGGATAAGCGCCACGGTCGTATTATATTTTTTGGCAATCTTGATCAGCATATCATTGGGGTTAACCACATATTCGGTACTGCATTCATCAAGAACCGGCGAGAACAGGAGCCTGATCGTGGCTGTCTCCAGATAACTCCTGGCTTCTTCGATAACATTGGAATCCTCGGTGCTTTCCAAGACCTGCTTATAGATCTGCCGGGCTTGCAGGAAATCGCCTTCCGAGAGAGCCTGAGTCCCCTCTTTTATCGAAGCCCCGATTTCCCCTTTGGGGATACTTCGTTGTGAGGATTTCCGGTTTAAGATGAACACCGAACTGACCAGAAAGATGACAATAATCCCCGCTAGAATAAACACAATCTGTCTACGCATTCTTAAACCTCCCCTTTCATTTCCCTTCTTACAAATATGCGATGAATGCGACCAGAAATCCGATCAACGCCCCCACGAAAACTTCGATAGGACTGTGGCCGACAAGCTCTCTCAACCTGTCTTCGGTCACCCGGTTCCCGCGGTGAATATCATCCATCATGTGGTTTAAAATCTTTGCCTGTACTCCGATCGACCGACGCCAGGTCTGGGCATCGAACATCGTAATCAGCGCAAACATGACCGCCAGAGCAAACATCGGCGAGAAAAACCCCAATTCACGTCCTACCGCGAACGCCAGGGCGCACACTGCGGCACTATGCGCCGAAGGCATCCCTCCGGTACGGAGTATCCATACGAAATTGAAGCGTTTCTCCCTGATAAGCCCGCCGCAGATCTTGATTCCCTGAGCAATACCCCAGCTGAGTATCGTCAGCCAGAGCGGTTTGTTATAGAACAACTCTTCCAGCCAATTTTCCATACTCTTTATTATAAAGAGAAAAAAGATCATCGCAAGCTTTAATTGGTACCTTAAAAACCGCGTTTTTTAGGGGGTGTGGATGCCGTAAAACCAAGAAAAATATTGACAGAATAACGATTTAATGATAGCTTGCCCTTGATGTCACAAAGCAGTACGAAAAGAATACTGGTCGTAGACGATGAAAAAGAAGTTGTTGAGTACCTGCGATCAATCCTGCAAAGGGCAAGCTATGAAGTCATATCCACAACGCAAGGGAAAGAGGCGGTCGATCTCGCGTTCCGTAACAAGCCCGATTTGATCATTCTCGATGTACTCATCCCCGATCTCCGGGGTGAAGAAATTTACCGGCTTCTTTCGGAGAACCCCGAAACCGCCGGCATTCCCATTATTTTCCTGACCGGGATCATTACCGAGGAAGACGAAAGCTTTATTCAGAATCTCACCGGAAGATCCCGTCTCCTGGCAAAACCCACCACGAAGGAAAAGATCCTGGATGCGATCCATAAAACCCTGGAAGACCCTGATCTTTCCTTCTCTTAGACAGAAGAGATAATTTTTCATAACCCCTTGAATTTGAAGCATAAATGTTTTATATAGGAGTTTGTTCGAGGCAAACAAAACTCGGCACTACCAATATGTAGAGGAGAAGAAAGAAACGAAACCCCATATATTGGGAAGTAGAAACGCAGCTTAAAAAAGGAGGAGAACAATGCTTAAAAATGCAGCGAAATGCATGTTGATCTTACTGGTCGCAGCAGGCCCGATAACGATGGCTTATGCTTCGGTAGAAGAGGAACTTTCGGCGATTGAACGCTACCAGTATACATCCGAGGAATTCAAAGACGTGGTAAACATCATCAAGTATTACCATCCACGGTATTCCCGCAAGCAAATCGGCCGGCTGATCGTCATGGCCTATTACGAATTACAGGAACATTTCCGTGACGTTTCCCTGTATGAAGTCGCTCAAGGGATAAAAAGCATCTCCCGCCAGCGCCTCGGCATCGATTTAGAAAGCCATATCGTTACCTACATGAACGCCAAGATCAAAAAGTAACCATACCTTTATTTTCTGAGAATCTCAGGCCCTGTTGGACAAACGTTCCACAGGGCTTTTTTATCTGCGCCCACCTGCGTGAATGCGATTGCGGTGGTTATTCCGACAGGGATTACAGTGATTTCGTTTTATGTAAAATCTCACACCCACAGATTCTTATCCAGAGAACGGTACTGCACCGCCTCAGCCACATGGGCCGGGAGGATATCTTTACTTTGAGCCAGATCGGCAATGGTGCGGGAAATTTTGAGGATCTTATCGTAGGCCCGGGCGCTGAATCCGAATTCCCGCGCGGCAGCTTCAATCAATGTTTTTGCCTGAGAACTCAGGACGCAGTACTTCCTGATCTGCTTATGGTTCATCCGGGCGTTAAAGAACGTGCCGCCGTTATAAGACGCAAACCTCTCCCGCTGGATCTTCCGGGCAGCTTCAACTCGTTTTTTTATTCGATAAGAGTTTTCACTCACCACTCCGTCAGCCATAACCGCACTCATCTTAATACTCTGCAGTTCGATGTGAATATCGATCCGGTCCAGGAGCGGACCGGATATTTTATTGCGATACCGCTGGATCTGAGAACCGGAACAGTGGCAGGGTTTGTGGTGGGAGTTGAAATACCCGCAGGGGCATCCCTTCAGCACACTTCGCAAACTCTTCGGGACTGTCAACGTAGATTGTCATGTCCATCTTGAGCTTCCTCCTGACTTTCTTGGCGAGGACTTCCTTTACGATTACGGCGAGCCTTGACTTCCTTGCTTCTTCTGAAAGGACTGGCCAGGTCTTTGCGAGGTTCTCAAGCTCTTCAAACGAGGCTTCGAGGGCGAGTATCCTGTTCTGCGATTCTTCTTTGACGGTCTTTACCTTTAGGAGGCTGTTCCTTACTTCTTCAAGCTGTCTGTTCACCTTTTCAAATCTCGGGGTGAATGTCTCGTCGTCTATTATCCTGCGTTCGAGCTTGCCGAGGAGTGTTTCTCTTATTTCATCAAGTTCCTTCTCATGCGCCTCGAGCTGGGCTTTTTCCTGTTTTTTGTTCTTGGTGTCGGGCTTTACCGCTTTCTTGAGTTCATTGATGAGCTTTGCCTTCTCTTTCAGGAATTGCTTGTTTTCTGAGAGCGCAAGGAGTGTCCCGATGACTATCTCTTCGAGTGGCTCTCCGTCTATGGTCTGTCCTTTGCAGGCTGAGGTTCCTTTCCTGCTTGTGGTGGCGCACCTGTAATACAGGTATTCCTTCTCCGTCCCGTCTGCATAGGTCTTTGTGTGGGTATAGCCGTACATCTTTCCCCCGCAGTGCCAGCATTTCAGTATTCCCGACAGGAGATAGGTCTTGTCCGATTTGGTGGGCTTTGATGTCTTCTGCATCAGCAGGTCCTGGACTTCATCGAATTTCTTTTTCGCCACTATCGGCTTGTGGTCGCCTTTGACTATCTTCCATTTCTCCCTGTCCACGTGCCTGAGCTTTCCAGAGGAGATGTCAGTCTTTCTTTTGCCGTAGGTTATGTATCCGAGATAGAAGGGGTTTGTCAGCATCCGTCTTACTGTCGTTGTTGTCCAGTCGCCCTTCCTTGTCTTGAGTCCCCGGAGATTGAAGCCGTTGACCACTTTGCGGAGGCTTTTCTCTTTGAGGTAGGAGTCATACATCTGCCTGATTATCTGCGCTTCCTCTTCAAGCAGGTAGAGCTTCTTGTTCTCGGGGGTTTCCCTGTCCGCTTTGTTCAGGGCTTTTGCTTCGCTTGCTCCTTTTGCCCTGAGGCTTTCGATGAGCTTTTCCCTTGTTATGTATCCAAAGGGGATTATCCCTCCGTTCCATTTGCCTTTTTCCGCCCTGTAGTGCATGTCAGTTGAGACTCTTTCGGAATCAATTTCTCTCTCAAGCTGTGCCAGTGCCCCGAGGAGGTTGAGCATGAATCTTCCCATCGGGCCTTCGGTATTTATGTTTTCGTTGAGGGAGAGGAGCTTGATGTCGTGCTTCTCGAAGAACGATACAAGGAACAAAAGGTCTTGAAGCGACCTTGTGATCCTGTCAAGCCTTGTGAATACGACGATGTTGAACTTCTTGTCTTCTGCATCCTTCAGCAGAGCTTCCAAAGCCGGCCTGTTCTTGTCCTTTGCAGATATTCCCTCATCCCTGTAGAGCCTGAATACGGAGAATTCCCTTGCGTTACAGTATTGCTTGAGGCGTTCTTCCTGGGTCTTGAGGGAGTCACGGTCTATCTGCTGGGTGGTTGATACTCTTATGTAGAGTGCAGCTTTCACTTATTGGTTTTCCTTTCTTCGAGGAGCTTTTGGAATACCTTGATATCGGCTTCAAGCAGGATTTCAAGAACTCTCTGAAGCCTGAACCGCTCCCCGCTACCTTCCTTTATTATCCTGCGTTTCTTCTTCATGATTTGCTTTCCGTAACATATTCTACTATGGAACACTATGAAGTCAAGAGGAATGTGCCTGCTGCTTATTTCAAAATTAAATGCAAAATCGGTTGCGTTACGGTTAGCGTTTGGATATAATAAAATCATATTTATACGATTAATATTATTCATATGATAAATAATATAAATAGGGCAAAAAACACAAAAAGTATAAATACCACTTTCTGCAGGAGTTAGATAAATGCCAAAAAAAGGGAAATCAAAACAATCCATAGGGATAACTATAGATAAAGAAATCCTTAAGAAATTGGACAATTTCTGCAAGAAAAATTTTAATGCAAAACGGTCAGGCGTAATAGAGCAGGCCACAAAGAAATTCTTAGAGGAGAATTCAAAATGAGCAAATATGATTTTCTTGATGCACGCAAAGAACTCGAGCAGACGATAAGTGCTGATTTAAAACGGGCTCTTGAAAAGAGAGGGTTTAGCGTTAAACACAATGGCACTAAAGATTCCTCTGCACCGGGGAATAAAGCTGACATTGAGCTCTATAATTCGACTTACCATATCACTGTAGAGGTAACGAAGACAACAAAATCCAATGCAGACAGGGAATTTTTGGCAATAAAAGACCACTTAGAGCAGATTAAAAATACATACACTTCAAAGAAATGTTTTACTATTTATGTATCTCCTGAGACACATTACCGCATGATGAATGCCATTCGAGATCATGATATCTTAAATAGCAAGAAAAACGACCTTAAGATATTGCCTTTTTCTTTCGCTTCTTTTGAGCTCTTTATTACCAAGCTAATTCAATCTCACAAGGAACAATACAATAAAACTCTGATTATAGGGTTATTTAATGAATATCTTAATTTTCTGGATGATGAGCGTGTCTTGAGGATATTATATGACAAACTATTTTCCGACGACGAGCAACTCAAAAGAGAAATTCAAATTAAAGAGGAAAATAGGCATCAGCAGACCGTTGAGAATTTAGTAAAAGATTTACTCAATCTCGAAAATAAGTTGAGAGAAGAATTGGGAATTACCCATACTGATGCAATCAGAGATATTATATTTCTGGTCTTCATTAAACTTTATGAAGAAAAAAGAGAATTTGAAGGTAAAGAGAACAGATTTAAAAGGCACACCTTTCCTAAATTTCAAGAGTATATCAATGATGAGAAATTAGCAGGACATGAATTGTTTAAGTTGATAAAGGAAGATAAAGAGCTTAAGTCTGCGAAGGTCTTTACTGATTCTGATTTTCTGTCCGATAAACTGGACGACAATTTCATCCTGAAATTCTATATTGAGCCGTTTGAGAAATATCACTTTTATACTACTAAAGTAGATGGCCTCGGCGCTGCATATGAGGTTTTGGGTATGCGGGCAGGTAAAGATGTTAAGGCAGGGCAGTTTTTTACTCCTGAGAATGTCGTGAGATTTATGGTTCATATGGCAGAACTGGATTATGATGATGTAGTATTAGACCCCGCCTGCGGCACAGCAAGATTCCTTATATATTCTATGTATGACATGATTGAAAAAGTTCGAGGACGAAATCAGGATGATAAAGTCAAGAATATTAAGGTTAAACAATTGTATGGCTCAGATTATGACCCTAATGTGGCAAAGCTGGCAAAAATGAATATGTATATACACGGAGATGGGAAAACAAACATTATGGACCAAGACGGTCTTTTATTATTTCATTTTGATAATCAAATTGATGCAATCCTTACAAATCCTCCTTTGGGTGACCAATCATATCAAAAGACAAGCTATGATGATATTTTTAAGAAGGAACGCATGGCTGTAATTCCAAAGAATAATGTATCCACAGATAATCTGAAGTCTTTGAGGGACAAGCTCAATGCCTTAAAAGAAAGTTTATTGAAGGCAAAAGAGACACAATCTCAGAAGAATGTCCAAAGGATAAGCAAGAACATTGAGGAATGTGAAAGGAAAATTGTTAATTTAGAAGAAGACATTGCCCGGGGGACTGTTGAACATAAGGTCTCTGGCACACAAATGAAAGGTGGCGCCTTATTCATAAACGCTGCGTATCATTATTTAAAGACTGTTAGAAATGAGGATGCTTTACCAGAGTGGCGTGGGGGGAAGCTGCTTCTTATTTTGGATGAGGGCATTTTGAATACAGAGGATTATTCTAATGTTAGAAATTTTGTAAAGGAGCATTTTTATATTAAGGCGGTGATTTCTCTTACGAGAGATACCTTCATCCCTATTTCTCATACAAGCACAAAGACCTCGATATTGTATTGTATAAAGAAAGAAGATTTAGATGCAGTCCAGCAAGAACCTATCTTTTTTGCGCATGTGGATAAAGTCGGTTTGAATACAAAAGGCAAGGTGTGTGAGAATCATTTATTTAGTGGCAACAAGAAAAATATTCTGAAAAATTATATGGAATTCAAGAAGAATGTGTTGGATTCATATGATGGTTTAGCCTTTAATAGAAAAAGATTTGTCGGGAAAAAGAAAAATGTTTGACACTTCTATTTACTACAGATTTTCAGAAGAGATTGATGACAGGTTTGACGAAAATTATAATCATTTGCGTTATGATGAAATTAATCGGCTACTCAGTAAAAGCAGATTCGAGAATATCCTTCCTATAGGCGATAAGCAAGTTCTGAAGGAAATTACCAGTGGCAAAACGCCTCGAGGAATTAAGTATCAGGAAGAAGGAGTGCCATTTTTAGGAGCTTCAAATATCATCAACGGAGAGGTTGATATAGAAAGTTGCCCTAAGATTGAACAAGAAATGCATGAAGGAGTGCTTAAGTCTTCCAAGGTAAAAAAGGGAGATATTCTAATAACGATGGCGGGAACAATAGGTCGTTGTGCGATTTATTCTTATGAAGAAGAGGCAAATTGTAATCAAGCCGTAGCAATATTGCGATTGAATGAAGATATAGTAATCCCCCATTATGTCGTAGAATATCTTGATTCAGTTATTGGTGATCTGTTTTTTCAGAAATTCCAGCATATTTCGAGTCAGCCTAATATTAATCTTAATGAAATTAAAAGAATTAAGGTAATCCTTCCAGATAAGACGCAACAGAAGACCATACTGAATGAAATAAATAAAATTAGAGCAGAATTACATAATATAATAAAAATGCGTGAAGATAAGCTCATAGAGATTAAGGTTTCTATAATTGACGAGTTAGAATTTAAGTCTCAAATACCCAAAACGTACTTTTTTCATAAAGGGAGAGAATCTACGAACTCCTGTTTTTCCTTTTTTGAAGATTTGGATAGGCTTCACTACTTGTTTAATCAACCCAAAGGTAAATTATACGAAGAATTAATTAAAATATTTCATACTGTTGAACTTAATGATGCTTGCAGCGAACCCATTAAACGAGGAGAGCAGCCTGTATATATGGAAGAGGGGGAAGTGAAAGTCATAAAAACTATAGATTTAAAGAATTCTTATATAGATATGGATAATTGCTTAAGAGTATCACAGGAATTTTATGATGAGAAGGTTACTGCTCAAATTTTTAAAAAAGATATTTTAATTGCTTCAACAGGCTATGGGTCTTTAGGCAAGGTAGATATATATGAGGATGATGAACCCGCTATGGTGGATGGGCATATTTCTATTTTACGCCTTAACTCAGATTATGACCCCTATTTTATACTATACTTTCTTCGTTCTCCTTTGGGGCAGATACAGTTTGAAAAGTGGTTCTCTGGTTCTTCTGGGCAAATAGAAATTCAACCCGGAGACTTAGGCAAATTCTTGATTCCCTCTGCATCTGATAATGGAATTTCTTTTGTAAGGCAGTGCCAGATATCAAAGAAAATATCTGGTAAGTTAAAAGAAGCTAATTTGTTAAGAAGTAAAGCGGATTTAGTCAGAGATAAATTGTCTCAGAATTTTCAAGAATTAATATTCCGGAACTTTTAATCCCATTCAGAGGATATATCTTTATCTCTATTTCCCCATCAATTCCTCTCTAATCCTTTCCCCTTCCTCAGTCAGTACGTATAGCCTTCCGTTTTTCTGTTCGGGGTTGAGGCATTTGGCTATGCCTTTGTCTATGAATTCCCTGAGTGCGTCGCATATCCTTGCCACCTTTATGTCGTCGCTTTCCCCGTCCGGATTGATTTTCGAGAAGAGTTCTTTTTCCGTTATCGGGATGATGATGTGCCTGATTATCTCCTCTCGGAGCTTTTTGCCTTCGTCGGTCAGCTCATACAGTTTTCTTGCTGTCTTGCCTCCGTTTCTGCTTACCGCTATCCCTTTTTTCTCAAATGCCTTGAGCACGTCTGTCGTGTTGTTGCAGTTCGCCCTGTTGTAGTAGGGCTTGATTTTCTTCTGTATGAGGCTTGCTGTCATCGGGTAATCCATAGCTTTGATAATCGCTATCCTTCTTGGCCCTTTGACAACCCATGCTAACAGCTCTATGCTCACCATCTTTTTACGTTTATAAATGGAAACGCTGTTTTAAATTTATCACTCATTTTATACTTTTTAGGTAAGTATTGATTGAGAATTGGTAACTCTCGTCCGATTTCGGATAAATACAGCATGTTTTTTACAGGTTTACTTAGTTAACTTTTTGAAGCATAAGCTTTAAGAATAAACTTCCTTGTGTTTTCGAGGTGGTCTGTATGAATGGTGTCTATGTGTGTTATAGCGAAGAGAAGCAGGGCGATTTCTCTGAGGTTGTTGAGATGTCGAATGATGAATATCTGATTTGGAGGCATAAGACTTCTATCAGGAGGGAAATGAGGTATCCGGCGAAGGTTATCATTAAGATTTCAAAGAAGGATATCTATTACGTGGGGGATTTGCTTCTGGTTAAGGAATATGAGGCTTTTAATCCTGAGATTTTCATCAAAGATGAGCGTCATCGTCCTGTTGCTTGGAGTGAGTCTTCCGATGATACGAAAAGTGTGCTATTCATTGCTAATTTGCAGGAAGTTCCCGAGCCTGAGGAAGTGAAGGATATTCATCCTCCACGGGGGGTCGCTTATTTTTAGATACGGTATTTATCGAAAACTTCTTCTAGGTCTCGATACATATTTGTAAGCCAGTCATTTTTCCATCCGCCTTTATCTGTAAGGAGAAGTTTTTTTGCCAGGAATTCGTTGCTGACTTCGGATTTGCCGAATATTTTATCGGCGTATTCGAGAGCTTTTTCCATGCCTTGTTGTTTGTAGATCATAAAGATGTTAATGCACGCTATTTTGTTTGCTTTGTAGTTGCGTCTAAATCCTGTCATTTATGCCTGACTAGGGGTTCTGTTTAATATATTTTTTGTATATTGGATATTTCGGCACACGCAGACCTTCTTTTCTTAAAGCTTTTCCCCTGAATTGCGGGGTCGGATATGTTTATCCTAAAGCTTTAATGAGAGGTCTGCTATACGTGCCTTTCACTCAGGCCTCCAAAGACCGCTGAAAAATCTTTGGAGGTGTTTACCATGAGTGAAGTAGTAGAAACTATAGTCAGGCAGTTGTCCTGCCAGGGCCTTGACAAGCTGACTCTTGCTTGCCTCGGCTTCAAGACGTTTGTGAAGATGGATGATGATACTCTCCGCCTTCACTTCAAAGACAGAAGGGGCGTTGTCAATGTGGATGTGCATTACAACATCGGGTATGACTCGTACGATGTGACATACCAGCGAATCGACAGGGAGACTTACGAGATTAAGTCGAGAATCAGGAAAGATGTTTTCTTCGATGAGCTCGCCGGCGTCTTCGACGATTTGTTTGCCATTAAGGGGCTCGCCTGAGCCTCTTTATTTTTTTTGGCTCGCTGGTTTTATGCCGTAGGGATGAAGTGTTCTCTTAATGACTGTATGAGCTTGTCTTGGCCTTCTTTTGTTTTGTCCGTTGCTATCAGGTGTATGGAGTTTTCGTTGTAGATGACGCTTGCTGTGGAGTGCTTGCCTGTGTAGGTTTCGCTTTGCCCCTGCCAGTCTTCGTATCTGTGGCTTTTTAGCCTTTCTTCAGAATGAGGTTTTTCCATTTCCAGCTCTTTCATTATGCCTGTCAGGATTTTTATGCACGTGAAGGGGCATCCTTTGGGAATGTTTATCTTTGCGTGGGTATCGTTCTTCCTGCTTGTATCAATCTCGATTTTTGGTTTTAGCATTTTATCGAGAATACAGAGATAACAAGTCTTATTAATATCTTTGCTATTTTTAGTATTCAAGAATGGTGACAGGAGAGTTGCGGCACTTTTCGTCAGGTTTAAATAGAAAAGAACAGCTTTGATATTGCATGGCAGAAGGACTGATTGAAGGGGTGCTCGTAACTTTTACAGCCGTGATGATATTAATGCTTATGGGCATTACTTATTCTGGTGTTCAGCAGTACTCTAATCCTGCTGTCCATGCTGGCATACTCGGCGGTATCCTTTCTATCCTTTTGCTTATCTGTGCTGGCTCTTTGTTATCAATGGAGAATTATGTCTATAATGGAGGAATCCTCTGATTATTATTTTACCTTTTCTTTGAGTGTTCTTTTCCCAGACCTATCCTTTGAGTGCAAATCTTTTATATCCTTCCCGTTACCATTCTTTCATGGTTAAAAGCAGGCTGATTAATGTGCGGTTGTCGGGGAGACAGTATGATCTCCTCATCAACCGTATGGAGTGCATGGGCTACCTTAACATGAGCCAGTTCATCAGGGATTGCGCTCTTCGGGATGACCTTGCCACCCTCAAGCTTCTGCGGGACATTCACGAGAGGGTGGTCGGCAGTGCCTCTTAACCCTTCATCAGTGCTTGTATCTCGGTTAATTCTTGTCTTTGCCTGCGGTATTCTTCTTCGGTTATCCTGCCGTTACGGAATTCGTTGAATAGCTGGATGTATTGCCCTGCAAATATTCCGTTTGTGTCTGCTGGGTGCTGATTGGGTGGAGTCCGGGTGCATGGATTATCCCCATTCTCTTGGTGCGTTGGCCGTGCCTCGGCGTATGGGTCTATGTGATCCATTGCCGAAGTCAGGTTCTTCTTGCCAAGCTGTGTATATGTCCTCGCCGTCAGCTCGACTTTCTCGTGCCTCATCAGCCTTCTTGCGGTCTCGAGATGTGTGCCCGAATTGATGAGCATTGAGCAGAAGAATTTTCTGAAGCTGTGGAAGCCGTATTTCTTTGCCTTGTAGCCGTTCTCTTTGATGTATAGGGTCTCAAGAAGTCCCGATTTTTGGGTGGCCTTCTCGAGCTCCTTTGACAGCGTGGTTACTGCTATCGGTTTCTCCGCCGTCTGGTGCGAGGGCAGGAGATACTTGCTGTCTCTCGTGTAGTGTGTCCATTTCTTCAGGAGCGGTATCAGGGACTTCGGGAAATACACGTCCTGGGGCACTCCTTTCTTCGTGACTATTAGCCTTATCCTGCATTCGTCGAAGTCTATGTTTTCTTTGAGGATTTCGCTTGTCTCTTCCCGACGGGTTCCCGTCACGCATGATACAAGGCTTGCCATCATGCAGTTGAGGTTATCCATGTGCCTGAACAGAGGGGGGAGGTCTTTTGGTCTGAACGGCTCCTTGCCTCTGTTCTTCTGAATCCATCTTTTGGGTCTCGGGTTGATTAGGCAGCCTTTTTCCCTGAATGCCCTAATCAGGAATTTCTTTTGACGCTGCGTGATTCCTCCCGTCAGTATCTGCTCGTAAAGTTCCTCCGCTGTCAGATTGACCGTTTTCTGTATGTCCTTTTTCCCGTGTTGCTCGGGCTGTTTATTTGTTTGTTTATTTGGCTGTTTATCGGTTTGCATATTCGCCACCTCTCAGGAAATCGTTCTGTGCGATTTTCTCTACATAGCCGATTATCTCGGCCCGAAGCTCCTCGGCCATGACCTCGTTCGGCCTGTTGCGTTGCAGATTCTCAGAAAAAGCCTCAGTCATGGACAGCCTTTTCTCCTGGATTTCCTGCTGAAGATACAGGGGGAGATTAAGGACTCTATACCATGTATGGGCTGTGCTTGGCTTGATGTTGTGCCTTAGAAGCAGGGAGTTGATAATCTGCTCCTTCTCGCTCATCTCCGATATTTTCTCTCGTCTCATCCTCGCAATCCGTTTCAGGTGATATCTTATTTCTTCCCGGGTTATTTTCGGATACATTGCCTGGACGATTTCCTTCACGTATCTTATCCGTTCAAATACGTCTATCATGGTTACAACCTCGCTTTACTTTACTCATAGAATTCGATAGCCATTCTTAAAATTTGTAAAGTAAATGTAAAGCAAGCCCGTTTAACACCAGAAACAGTCAAATAAGAGCCATACTACAGCGGCATTTATGTATTGGATATGTTTTTGCTGTTTCTGCCGTTTTAAGCCTTGTATTGGCTGTTTTGGGGCTTTTCGGCAATCGTTTCTATGGTGTATTTTAGAAGTTTGGATAGGTTTTTAAGTCTTTCTTTTCATTCATGTATTGGATAGGGTTTTACCCTGTCGGATTGAGAATTTTCTCCGCCTTTTCGAGAAGCTTTGTGATCTCTTTTTTGAGAGACACCATCCTTCCGCATATCTTCTCCTGAATTTCGCCTGTCCGCCTTAGATTGCTTATCTGGTCGTTCATGGCCTGCTGGGTTGCCTTGATGATGTTGGTCTGGATTGAGATATTGTTGAGGTTTCGGGCGTAATCCTCTTTGTCCTGCGGTCTTATTTTCTTGTGCTCCTCGAGATAGTAGTTGAGGCGGTCGAGATTCTTTTCTATCAGCTCAGCATAATACTTTGTGCGGTATAGGTCTGTTACTGTTGCGTTCTGGGCTTTTGCGAACGAGTCGATGTTTCGCTTCTGTTCCTCGATTCCGTTCGACATCTTTTTCAGGAGAGCCTTTATGTCCGGCATGGGAAAAATAAAAGAAAAAGGAGATAAAAACATTTCACTCAAATATTGCTTCTATTTCGAGTAGTCTTTGAGTGTCTTTTTTATTGTTTTAGTCTTTTTTGGGGGTATAATTTAGGTTGTTGAAAGGGAATCATTATGTATAAAAAAATCTTGTTTCTTGGCAAGAAAACATACAAAAAAGACTATTCTAAGGCAATTGTTTTAAAAGCAATTAAAGACAAATATTCTTCTATCACAGAACTGCCTGACTCCAAGGCGGCTTACGAGAAGTGCAAAGTATCTCACTTTGACATAATCATAGTTGATATGAAGATGCCTGGCCAGGAAGAAAAGCAATGGCTGGAAAAGATTCGCCTTGAGCATGAGGATATTCCGATAGTCATGGTTGAAGAATTCTCAGGGCAAGCCAAGTTTGTTGCAAAAGAAGCATTTGTCGAATTAGCTTTTTCCGGAGCTGATACCGAAAAGAATAAAAAGAAGGATAACAATAATAGAGATATGGATAAGGAATTAGAGGCTATGTTGGAGAAAATACCTATTGAGCAGAGGCAGGAAGCTGAACAGCAGATTAGAAGCATGTATGAAGAACTTTATAAAATTCGTGAAATAGGTGACAGAATCCACAGTATTTATGAGCATACTCATGCTCAGGTAGAGGCTACTATGGAGAAAGCGAAGGAATACGGTTATGTCCCAAGGCCCTAAAATCCCATTAACTTCTTATGGTTTTTTTACAGATGCTTTTTTAAAACCTGTTAGGGAGAGTCTCATTCGTATTGAGGCAGATTTTGAGCATCAGGCAAAAGATATTTCCAGGATAGACAATTTATGCAATGATATGATGAAAGACATAAGCACTTTGAAAGCTGATGTTGAAGGGTTAAAATCTGAGTGTAAACATGCAAAAGAGGATGTTCTTCAAAAGCTTATTATTATGATTCAGAACCGTAAGATTAGTTTGCAGGATAATCAGATAAAAGATTTAATTGCACATTTCTCTGCATTGCTCTCCGATAAGCAGGACAATCCAGATAAAAAATAAATAAAAAGTTATCACTCATTTATTGCTTTTGCTGTGAGTAATCTTTGAGTGTCTTTTTGTAGGCTATGCCGTCGAGTGCGTCGTAATAGTCGCTTCTGTAGTTCTCTATGAAGTGTCCAAGAAGGTCTTTGATCTCTTTGACGTCATTCGAGATTTTAAGCACTGCCTGCCTGCATCGTTCCTCAAGCGAGTCCTGCGTCATCTTGAATCCTCCTCAGAGGTTTAAGATTAGAAAATCCGCCTTTTGGATTTTCTTTATCTGAGCCACCTTTTTGAAGAATTGCCTGCAAGTAGTTGGCGTGAACAAAGTCTGTCCTTATGGTCTCTATGATGAGCCAGCTTCCGTCTTTGCTTGCCCGAATCTTCTTTCTGAAGACAGGCTGCTTCTCCTCGAATTCCTGCTTCTGTTTTTCTTTTGCCATTTTATTCCTCCACTATCACCCTTACTCAGACGTAGTGATGGACACCCTTAAATGGCTTTCACCCGATATTTACTTACGGGAAAAGTAAATGTCTGTGGCTTTTTGGAACACTGCAAACAATGATTATCTTTTTCTCGCCCTCAAGAAAGAGAATTTTGTCTTTATCTGCCAGCCTCAGAGTCCTTTTTACTTCTGGGATGGTTGTTTTATACGTGATTGTTTCCGGTTTATCCATTCTTAAAGCTCTGTTATTGTTCTGTTATTTACTTTATATAAATGTTTTCATTAAATCAGCTAATCATGGACGCTGACGAATTGCTCGGTTACGTGCTTTCAAGCAAGAGAAGGAAGCAGGTTTTAAAAGAGCTGCGGAAGGGCCCGAAGAGGCCGATGGAGCTGTGCAAAAAGCTGAAGCTCGACACAGGCAACACGGCGAGACTTCTCTTCCAGCTCGAAAAGAACGGGCTCATTAAGTGCATCACGCCCGACAAGAAAAGCTGGCGGGTCTACAAGATAACAGACACGGGAGAAAAGATACTGAAGAGTCTGTGATCCTTGCAGGAAATTCTTGATTAGAAAAGATGAGGGGGCATTACTGCCGCCCTCTCTGGAATTGACAGCCTTCGCATCTTGAAGGGTCTTTGCATGCCTGGCAGACCTTTGTTGCGTCTATGTGCTTCGTTAGTTCTGCAAAGCACCACTCCATCGCATAAGTCATTGGTTTGCCGAGCATCCACGCAATCCTTCTCAGTGTTGAGCTGTCGTCGTTGCTTAGTTCGGGTGTGTAGGCCATTGCTTCTCCTTTCTCATTTGTGACAGAAGGCGTTTTCCTTTCCTGCTGTCGAAGGCCACGAATTCGAGACACTTGTCGGGAATTGCTTTTCTGAATTCCCTGAGCCTGTCATCGACGGTGTAGCCTCTGAACGTCGGTAGCTGTATAGCCATCGTTTACCCCCTTTCTGTTATGTGAGTATAAGACGGGCAGTTTTTTCCGTCATGCCCTGGACGTTTCCCCTTACCCCTGATAGTGGTAGTAGTGGTGGTGTTTTTGGCTTTTCCCCGCTGTTGTCCTCAATCCTTTAACAGAATGAGTTAGATAGGTTTTTCACCTTCATAGGGGCCGGTTTAAAGGTTGTCCGGCAACTTCTCTGTGTGTTTTACCAGCATTGTGCTTCGGCAATGAGAGATACGTCTTTGGCTGGCTTTGGCTCCCAGTATAGGTCTCTGTCGACCTCAAGAAACTTGACCCGCAGGTCTGAAAGTTCTTTGAGGCTGAAGTTTCCCCATTCGGCCATTTCGAGGTCGCCGTTGAGCACAGCAAACCCGAAGAATATCTCGTCTTCGAGGCAATACTCGCAGGCATACCAGTCGCATCCGCCGATGAAAAAGTGCATATAGATCACTTTCTCCTTCAGGGGAGTGCTTTCGCCTGAATACATTCGCGGGAGCTTTGCAAGTTCTTCCGCTGTGGGCTTATTCCACATAGGTTTTCTCCTTTCTCCGGGACACTTACCCAGATTTCTCCGTCAAGGTCTACCCAGTCCAGCACTTCCTCAGTGCCATTCATCTGGTCTTTGCGAATCCACACAATTCACCTCCTTTCGTAGCTTTGCGTTTCTGCACAAAATTGTTTTGATTAAGGAGTGAATACGGGTGAGGTAGAAAAAGATTTCACTCAAGAATTACTCATGGAAAGAGAATGATTGAAGAGGTTTGCACTCAGGAAGCACTTTTTGTTTAAGAGTATTCGTAGTCTGGGATATCTTTCTGAGGAGAAAATGAGGGATTAATTTTTTGTCGGAATTAGTTTTTGAGAAATGGTTTTGATTGAGCATTGCTTGTTCTTGTTGTCCCAAATAGCGCAGAATTCTTTTATGCATGGGGCGTGTTGCCAGACGTATGTTCCTCCGCCGTAACCGCCGATATGAGTTTCTTGGCCTATTGATATTTGTGTGAATGGACACATTTCGCCTTTTAGGTATGTGGGGGCGAGTTCTTCCTGACTGAGGGTTTTGTCTTCTCTGTGTTTTTCTTCTTCTTTGAGTATTGCCAGAATGGAGTTTTTGTTTTCTTTACAGAATTCGTCCATGCTTTTTTTGCCATCCTTTGGCAGGGTGAAGGACTTTCCGTTAATGAAGCGAAATATATATTTGCCTTTTTTGTATTGTAGGGTGTGATGAAGCAGTCCACATTTTGTGCATATTCCTGTTAGTGGGATTGTTTTTTCCCCGCAGAGTATACAGGGTTTTCCTATATTCATTTTTTCCCTCAGGTCATTTTAGGCTTTTTGCATGGTTGCGTTTTTAAAATATAAATAACTATCGTTATTTATGGGTATCCCCACAGTTTTAAGAATGTTCATGAAGCTTTGAAGTATATCGTCGGGCAGAGGTATTTTGTTCCTTGCTGGTTGTTTCTGTGATTGTATTTTTCTTTCCTGAGCAGGATTATGGGTGCTCGTATCAGAATTTGGGGTTTTCCGTCCTTGTCATCTTTTTCTGCTTTCTTCGCTCCCCATAGTCTTATCGCTGTGCTTGTTGTCGAAAGAGTGCTTTGCCTTATGTCTTTTGCGAGCCTGCTTATCGGTGTCCATTGGACATATTTCGGGAGTGCCTTGATTATCTTTATCGCTCTTGCTTCCTCTGAGCGTTCAAGGTGGAAGAAGCTTTCTTCATTGTGGAAGCTTACGAGCCTCAGTTTTTCTCTTGCCATTTTCCTGCTATCTCTTTGAGTTCTTCATCGCTGACTTTTCTTATCGGGAGCGGTTGCGGTGTCCTTATTAGGCAGTTCTTGGCTCTGCCTTTCACTTTTGCAACTGCCTGGGCGACCCATATGTAGTCGAGGTATCTTGTCTCGTGGGGTTTGAGGAACAGGGCGTTTGATACTGTCGAGATGTCCTTGTAGGTGTTGTTTGTGAAATGGATTTGGGTCTTGCACTGGTAAGCGTAATTGGGAACAGAGCTTGGCTCCTGCAAAATCGAGCATAGCCCGAGGCCCATCTTGCGTCCCTCACGGTAAAGATTCTGAAGGATTTCCCCAGCTATCTGTTGTTCGTGCTGGCTTGAGGGGAAGAGGTGCTGGGCTTCCTCGCATATCAGGAAGAGCCGGAGCTTTTCGGACTCTCCTCTGCTGAGCATTTCGAGAAGAATATGCAGGAACAAGGCTTCCTGGAAGAGTATCCTCAGGCTGTTGGGGAGTTCTATGTCCATTTCGAGAATGGTTATTCCCGGCCTTTTCAGCATTTCTGAGACGTCCATCGGGTTTCGTGAGCCGAACAGCTCTTTGGTATTTGAGCGGAGAAGGCTGTTAAGCACTCGAAGGGCCGAGTCCTTCCAGAGAGCAGACCTGCCCCGCAGGAATTGCCTGTCCACACGCTTCTTGATGTCCTCGATGTTCGGGAGCAGACGGAGCTTTCCCTCCTCGTAGCCGTCGAGAAGGTTTTCCGCCTCGTTCAGAATGAGGCTTCCTGATCCCTGGCCTGACAGTAGGGATTTGGCGAGAGGTTTTTCCGCTATTATCTCAATCCAGCTCCTTCTCGATATCCCTTTCGGGCCCGAGAAGAAAAGGTTGTATCTGAACGGAGAGATGTCCCTGCCGATAGTGAAGACCCGCACTTCAAAAGGATATTTCTCAGGTGGTAGCGAGAGCAATGATTTCCACTGGCGGTTCCAGTCCACAATCCAGACAGGAATGCCCTTCTTTGCCATCTGGACAGCGATATTGAAAGAAAGAAGCGTTTTTCCTGTTCCTGTAAGCCCCGAAACCATGATGTGCTGCATGGCATCCTCAAGAGAAATCCGTAGCGGATAAAGCTCTCTGTCCGTTCCGTCGGAATTCTTCCCGTAACAGACCGTTCCGAGTGTTATATCTCCCTGTCCGCACTCCCGCTCTGTCGAAGGGGGGAGCATCACTTGGTCATTGAGTAGCCTGTCCTTGAGGAGCTTGTTTGCCGATAGCCTGAGAATCTTATCAAGCCTTTCTTTCCGCTCATCATCGCCTATTGCGTGTATCAGCTTCAGTTTTTCAGCTTTATCCGAGCCCCACTCAGTCTCGAGCTTCAGAATCAATTCATTTGTGCTTTCTGCTGTGTCCATTTTTAACCCAGAATCTTCCTGTCCTGTTTTAGTTCCTGTCTTTTGTGCCACTCGTTTATGAAGTAGGTGATGGGTTCGTTGAGGTCTTTCCATGTTTCATGCCTGTTTTCGAGCATCCGCATTTCCAGGCTGTTCTTTTCTTTTTCGAGCATGGATTTCCTTCTCTCGATGTTCATGTTGTAGCCTGTCCTGAAGCCTGAAAGCTCGCCGATCTGTCCAGATAGCTCGTTCCATTTTGATTCAAGAGCATAGGAAGAAGCCCGATAAAGTTTAAGCCTGTAAGCCACGGAAAGGGCGGTATTCACGACCTTATCGAGAAGCTTGCCGGAGTCCTGTTCAAGGATTTCCTCGATAGAAAAGCCTGAAGCAGGGCTTCTTTCGGGCTTGCAGGGCTTGCCAGATGAATAGAGATACTGCTGGAAGAACGGCGTGTAATAAGCAACTGGTTTATAGTTATTGAAGTTCATAGTAATTGATTAGTGAGGACAAGATTGTTTTTAGATTTATCACCCAAAGATTATGTTTAGTTAGAGTAGCTTTTCCGTTTCGGCCAGAGCTTGCGCTCTTTTCCCCGAAACGGACTGGAAACGGAGGCAGTGCAAAAATATCCCCTTGGGGCCTGTCGGCATGAGGCATCAAGGTCATTTTCGCTCTTTTTTTCTCTGCTGGATACTTTCTGAACGGATTTTGTCGTGAAATTTTAAGAATTTTTGAATTTTTTTTGATTTTGTCATATAATGCCCTTGACACTGACAAAATGATATGGTATATTTACTTTGAAAACGCTTTCCGGGCACTGACCACGGACTCGCTTAATGCGAGGCAGCTTTGTAAAGCTACTGTTCCTAAAGGACAGTGGCTTTTTTGCTATATGGGAAGAGAATGACGAGTGAAAATTCCTAAGAACAGGAAAATGATTAGTGTAGAGATTTTTGGGGGGGAGACTATTCTTGTCCCTGAGTATGATAATGTTCTTTTACCGGATGGCAGAAAACTGCGACTTTCAAAGATTACTCCATTTAACCAGCTTCTTTATCTTTGGAAGGATAAAAAGGGTAACCTTTTCATTCATAAAGCAGGCAGTTATGAAGAGGCATTGTATATTTCAGGCGAATCCCGCAGGTGCTTGTTTTGTAATAGTTCCGGATGCGTTCATCAGGGAATTGCGGCCTTTGGCTCTCGAGATATTTCGCCTTTATTCGGAAGCGGAGCTTATGAGACTGATGAAAGCCGTTATGTAACGATAGATATCTGGGATAAATATTTGATTTCTGCGCACCGCTGCCAAAGGTATGAAAAACATTTTATTTCGGTTTTTGAAGTCCGCTCGTTGCTTGAAGGATTAACGGAATGTCCTGCGTGCGGTTCAAAATATGGATTTGAGAATGTTCGCTTGGAAGAACATCGTGAAGAAATACAGACGGATTTCCTTCTTTTCATCAAGCATGGATGTTATATGAGTGAAGATTTCCGTAGTAAGCATTATTCGGGACAAAATCTCGACGAGATGCTCGATTGGATGCTTAATGGCTATCAGTGCAAAAATTGTAAATGGAAATTCGACAGGTCGTTTCAGACCAAATGGAAACCGATAGAAAAAGGGGGGAATTCGGGACATATGCAGGAGATATTTTGATGATATCGAGTAAAAAATCTTATTAGCTTAGATTTTAGGTAGCACGCACTACCAGCGATAATTTTATCGCGCCTTAACCAAGGGCTATTCTCAGCAGAAATGCTGGGGGTAGCCCTTTTTTTTGTTTATACCCATTAACCAAAGGAGAGCCATGAAAAGATTATCAATATTATTATTTCTTATCTTTCTCTCAGGGTGCGCTTCCATCACGCCCTATCTTAACCAGCCACAGGAGCTTCATGAGGGCGAGGCGGTAATCCTTTCCCGCCTGCTTGATTCAGCATCCCCGCTCGAGAATTTCGAGGCCGTGAGAGAGATTGCGTTCAGGAACAATCCTGACATGAATGTTCTTGCACTCGAGATAATTTCTTATCACAAGGGGCTCGGCCTGCTTCGGAATTTCCCCCTGTCCTCCGGCTCAAAAATATACTTCGGTGATTATGCAGGTTCGGCGATGAGTGTCTGCACTTATGTTTCAGACCTGATCAGGAAGATAAATCCCGAGAGCGACCCGAACATGAAAGTGATGATTGCGAGATTCGAGAGGCTGAGGCTTGAGATTTCCCAGGGGATATCGGATGAGCTTTCTCTTCTCGAAGACCTGAACGAAGAGGTCAGGGTGCTCAAGTCCCTGCATAAAGACAAGTCCATCGAGGAAAAGATAAACAGGTTCTTTGAAAAGAAAGGCTTCAGCATAGCTTCGGATGGTGAGAAGCAGGAAGACAAAAATGAGGAGCTTCTGAAGAAAAAGCTCGCTGAAAGGGAAAAGGTAGTCCGCCGGATTTACGAACTCTGCGGGCTCGTTAAAAAATAATTCTAAAAATCAACCATTCAGGGAGGTGTGAACAGAAATGAAAAGTAACTGGAAGAAAAACAATTTTTCTCAAAGAGACATGTGTCTTGAACTGCTTGCCGGCAAATTCGGGCTTCCTCTCGAGGAAGATTCGTTCTGGACAAGACGCCCCCGTTTCGTTTATGCCGAAAGCGAGCTGATGAACTCAAAGACCGAAGCGGTGCTCACCCA
The DNA here is from genome assembly GCA_964483625.1 of uncultured Planctomycetia bacterium. Taxonomy (GTDB): domain Bacteria; phylum Omnitrophota; class Gorgyraeia; order Duberdicusellales; family 4484-171; genus JAFGQU01. Next base: position 31,563 of record CAZABB010000006.1, read on the forward strand.
CAGAAACGGCAGGCTGGTATGGACGGAGAAAATTCAGACTGACAACGGCGAGACCTTCGAGATTTTGATAGAGACAAACAGGAATCATCCTTACTCTGTCCCGAGAGTTTTCATCACACCGAAGCTTTCGCTGAACGGCAGGGGACGTCCCGACGGAAGTGTGGGGCTCTGTTCCTGCGATGAATACGTCGAGAAGATGTCGGTGTATGACCTCAGGCAGAAGGCCGTTGATTTCCTCAACGAGCATTTGGCAAATCAATACGGGAGGTAATCAAAAATGATAATAGACAGGCTATTACAGATTACAGGAAGGATTAAGACTGTCAAAGAGCTTTACCGTCTCGTGAACAAAGGCATCAATACGATTATCGAGGGTGCGAAGACTGTCGGCAAGACCTTTGTCCTCGAGAGGGTATTCAAGGCATTCTGCAATTCCGAGCGTGTAAACAGGAAACTTCTTTACGTCAGGGCGCATGGGACAAGGCGTGATTATGAACAGATTATGTTCGTAATGTCCGAGAAATATGGCGACATCCATGACGAAGACTGCAAAGAGCAGACCTTCAATGAATTCCGCAAAGGAAACCAGCAGCAGATTGAGAGACGCATCATCACAGGTATTAAGAATTCAGATTTGCCTTATGTAATCTTCATCGAGGAGATGAAGAAACTCCCTGACTCAATGCGTATTTTCATTAAAGAGCTTCTTAAGACAGGCAAGGTTTCAATCGTGGCAGAGCCGAAGGATATGTCCGATTCAAAGACAAGACAATTTTATCAGGGCTTTGACAGGTTTGAAGTGAGGCCGATGAATGACGAGAAGATGGGGATTCTCTTTGATGATTTAATCAAATGTCATTCAGTCAAAATTAAGCCCGAGGATTACGAGGAGATCAAAAGCAAGCTTCTGATTGAGACGGCAGGCAACCCCGGCAGGATGAAGGCAATAATTGAAAGATGCACCAAGGAAAAGGAAGTCAATAAAGAAGACATTCTCGAGAAATACGCATCGTCTCACCGCAGGGAATATCCGATAGGCATGAGCATCATGCTCTGTGTGGTTTTCTTCATGGCTTACAGGTATTTCATGCGGGGGCTCGGCACGGTTACGGACATGGTCTGCGGAGGGATTATCTTCGCCCTGGGGATTCTTCTTTACAGAATCAGCAATAAATTCAAATAAGAGGAAAAAATATGACCACACCTACTCATATCGCAGGAGCTACGGCAGGCATGCTTCTCATAGCAGTCGCCTTCAGGTGCCTGAACGTATCATGGGCGACAATTCTTTTCACGATGTTTGCGGGACTGCTTCCCGACATAGATAACGTTAAGTCTATAATCGGGTGGCTGTTTCACAGGCTTGTTTCCATTCTGTCTTTCGGCAAAGTGAATTTCTCGAAGCTTGTTCAGCACAGGGGATTCTTTCATTCACTGCCTTTTGTGGCCCTGCTCTCATTCATACTTTATTTCATAAGGGCTGATTTGATTCCTTATCTCCTGATTGGAATGCTCTCTCACATTGTCCTTGATTCATTCCAGAAGAGAGGTGTCAAGCTTCTGGGTTTTGGCAATGCCTGGGGAAGATTCTCCCTTAATTGGAACATGCTCTTGAGGTCTTCGGGAGAATATTCAGTCCTTGCTTCCTGCATCATGATTATTCTTGTTTCATCGGCGGTAATCTCGAAAGGCGGGACTAATCACATCATCAGGAAAGCGTTAGGCACGCTCAAGGCCACTGTTGAGGATATCAATGACCTGAAGAATTATGAGTGCTTCCTTGTCGTGAATGATAGCGGTGTCCAGAGTGAGTATCTTATAATCGGCTCTTTTGGAAAGGATTCAGTCATTGTCCTTGACGGGAATTCTCCTCTGTCATTCGGCTACCGCCATAACTGCCAACTGAAAGCGGATAACAAGTCTTACGTCAGGAAAGACAGGAAGATGAAGACTATCGAATACAAGTTTATCCTGAAGGATAAATCATTCAGGCATCTTTATAACAAGATTGACAGCTCGTATTTCTATTATTTTTCCGGCAGTGCTCTTCTCAAAGATTCAAAGGAAATCCCGTTTTTTTATAACAGGTATAACACTGTTTCTGCTTCCGGAAAGAGGCTGAATTTTGAATTTGCGAGGCTTGAGGATTTGAAGGTTTATGGGATTGAGGACTCTGAAATACTGCTCGGCGATTTTGTAATAACTTACAGAATCGCCGAAGGCCAGAATCCTCCTCCGCTTTCGGCAAAGATTACCGAAGCGGTTTCCGCCGATGTTGAAGCTGTCGAGAAAAGGATTTCGGAATTGAAAGGAATCATAAACAGTCCTGACCTGAAGCGGGAAGTCGAAAACATATTCAATGTCGATTCAGAGGAAGCGGAAATCTACCTGCGGGTTTTCAGGAGAAAGGCTGAAAAGCTGTTAAAGGAAGAAGAAACCAACCTTCTGAGGATTCACTCGATAAAAAAGGATATGCCATGAAAATTCTCAAAGAATACGAAAGGCACATGAAGATTTGCAGGAAAAGCCCTGCCACTATCCGGCAGTATGGTAATGACGTGAAGCTTTTCTGCAATGCTTTCGGTGCGGATATCTTCAAGAGTTCGGGCAAGGACGTTGATGGATTCATTGAGTGGCTCATTGACAGGAAGTGCCAGAACGTAACGATTGCGAGAAAGATAGCATCGCTCAGAAGCTTTTACGTCTTTCTCACAGCGAAAGGCTTCGTGAAAAATAATCCATTCCTCAAAGCTCCAAAGCTGAGGATCCCCCGGAAAGACCAGAGGGTTCTCACGGGAGAAGAAGTAAATCGGATATTTGAGACCCTGGGGGATTATCCTCCCACTCTTAAAGGCAGGGTGACTGATTGCATCCTGCATATCATGTATTTTCTCGGCCTGCGGGTCTTTGAGGTTGCGAGCCTCGATGTCTCAAGCATCTCGGCTCCGCCTGAGAGTTATCTGAACTTTATCGGGAAAGGCGGGAAACAAAGAAGCCTTCCGCTTGTCCATGATAAGCTTGTCTGCTCTCTTGATGAATGGATGGAATTTCGGAAAAAGTTTCCCGGAGTCGAGGCCCTTTTCATCAGCCGTAACCTCAGCAGGATTTCGGTAAGGACTATCCAGAGGTGGATAAAGTGTCTCGGAGTAAATTCCGGCTTGGGGGATTGTTTGACGCCTCACGTTCTGAGAAGGACTTTCGCTACCCGGCTTCTTGAGCAGGGGGCTGACCTTTTCTCGGTTGCGGATTTGATGGGGCACGAGAGCCTCACTACGACAAGGAGGTATGCAGTGGTAACAGACAAAAAGCGGAAGGGCACGCTTCTCTTACTATGATTATAACTATATTAGTTGCACATTTAATTATGATTAATTTTTCCGGTCAGAATCCGTGTTTTTACGGTTTTCTGGCTGGTTCTGCCAGAAAAGAATTTCTTTCACGACTGAAGTCTGGCCGTTTCTTTAACTCGCTCTTAACAGCCAGAAAACCGTATTATTTGGCGGTCAGATTTATGTCCTTAATCCGGGAGGTGTCCTGATGATAAAAAAATTATTCAACCGCATCAGGGATTCCTTTGGAAAAATTAATGAGGAGTCCTATGACGAAAATGCAGTCCTTGATGAATCCCCTCATGTCTCAGATGAGGGCGAAAAGAAGGTCTGCGTTCTTGAGTTCTACGCTTTCATGCGTAAGCTGTATGAGAAGATTCTTGGCAGGCTGGGGTTCTCGTATTTCATAACAGGGAGCGAAGAAGAATTTTTATCATCCCTTGAATGCTGTTCTGTTGCCGTTGTTGATGACAACCAGCCTGACATCAGGGGCTTTCTTCTGGCCTCAAAACTGAAGGCTGAACGCCCTGAGCTTCCTGTAATTGTATGCACAGCTAACGCTTCGCTTGAAGCTTATGAGGAGTTCAAGGTCTCTAAGGCTGATGCTCTGCTGTTCAAGCCTGTTTCTGAAAGCGAGCTTGCTGGCTGCATTAATAGGGTTCTTGTCAAGTCCTCTGCCGAGCCTGTTGTTGAAGAAAAAGTAATTCCGAAAAAGCGTGGCAGGAAACCTTTTACTTTTCTTGATATCGCTGAAAAGCATGTCTGGGAGTTTTCCCAGAGCGGGCTTTCAAAGGCCGAGTTTTCAAGGAAGAACAAGCTGAGCCTTTCATCTCTGAAAAACGAGTTCAGGATTATTGCACTGCCTGAAAGCGTGAAGAAACTTGTAGGCGAAAACATCGACTGCTTCAAGAAGTCCTTTTTTGAGCACATCACCAAGCTCAAGGATGAACAGAGCATCCTTGATTTATGCTCTGAAATTATCGAACGTGGTAGCAAGGGGTCTTATTATGATCTCTCTGCCCTGAAGCAGAGAGTCAATGAGTATCTTTCATTGGAGAAAAAAGATGAGGTTTGAAGAGCGAATAAAAGTCAGCAATGATTTTGTCCTTGAGGTTGCGAGGAAGGCTTTTCCTTCCTGTAGCCTGAAGAGCGTCTGCCCTTCGTCTCTTGGCAAAGTCTCGAGCGTTTTCAGGGTTGATATTTCTTCCCCTGATAAGAACATGTGCCTGAGGGTCTCACGCAACGGAGAGGTCGGGAAGGAATCTGTCGCTTACGGCCTGCTTGAAGGGATTGTTCCTGTCCCTCCGATAATAATTTCAGGCGAGAAGTTTCTCCTGTCGGGCTGGCTTCCCGGCATGACTCTGGAAGACGCTTTAAAGACTGTTGATTCCGATGACAGGAGGCTTCTTGCTTTCTCTGCCGGCGAAGTCCTTGCCCGCATCCATTCGGTCGCTCTTGATTCTTTCGGTTTTATCTTTGACGGTGATGTTGCGTTTCCTTCGGCGAGGTCTTTTATTCTGACGAAGCTTGATTCGCTTCTTTCTTCTCCTCTTGTCAGGGAAGCTTTCGGGCTAATTACTCTTGAGGAGATTAAGAAATTCTGTTCCCAGTATATTGTTATGTTTGAAGGGAAACCTTGTCTGCTTGTCGGGGACTACAAGGCAAACAACATCAACGTAATCAATGATCCTTCATGGAGGATTAACGGCGTCTATGATTTCGGGGATGCCTTTGCAGGACTCAACGAGTGGGATTTCTCCAAGTTCTTCAGGCATGTTGCGGATGTTTACCCTGACATGAAGCGGCCTTTCCTTAGCGGGTATAAGAAATGCGGGACTATAAAAAACGGCTTTGAGAAAAGGGTGAGAATCTTCGATGTTTTCCTGATACTCCTCACTGTCGAGAAGATGATGAGGGCTCCCGTCTCTGACGAGGAAAAGATTGAGGAGCTTCGCAAATACGTTGATGTCCTGAAGGAGAACATCTTTATCGTAAATTCACTATAAGAGGTGATTAATTTGAGAAAGAAAAAGCCTGACATGAAGTTCAGAGGTAAGTGCGGAAAGTATGATTTTGAGCTTTCCGTCACCTTTGCGCCGTTTCCTTCCTCAAAGGAAAGGGACAGGGCTTATCGTGTGTGGGCTGAGACATTCGCTGAAAGCTGTAAGAAAGGGAGAAAGGTTTAAGTAATCTTCTTGAATATAAATCTCTATGCAAACTAAAGCACAGTTAAACAGGCAAAAGGACGGATATCGTAGAGAGAATGAAATGGTGGATTATTATTTGTCTAACGGGTTTAAAGTGCTTGGGTATAAGAATTGCGATGATATGAACATGATATCGTTTTTCCTGCCTTTTGAGATTGCGCTAAAGAAAGTCTTTGGTTCTTGGAATTCTCTTGCGGAGCTCGTTCGGTCAAATACTGTTGAAATGTTAAGGCTATCAAAGGATGGGGAGCTGGAAGTGCTTGAAGTCAAAACTAAAGCCGATATTAAGAAAGATAAAGCATCTCATAAATTTAGATTTGATTGTCAGCCAGAACAGATAGAAAAATGTGAACGTGTGCTTGAGAAAGGAGTTGCGGTTATTTGGGTTTTTTATATAGAGACTTATAATAAATACATAGAAGTCCCTTTTGGTGAATTGCATTTTTCACCTAAGCAATGCAAGGTTAAATTACCTGAAAAATATCGAGACCTTAATTTGTGGAATGTTAAAGAATAGGCGTCGCTCAGATATCCGGATAATTCCCTATCCATCGCCAAAAGTTTTTCCTGTGTTTGGGGCACATTTCCTTCCTTAGCTCTTTCAGTGGTTTGTCTGACGCTTCGATTTTGGTTAAGCAGTTGCAGGTTTTCATGATATAATGTGAGCTATTAATATTTATATTAGTTCTTGACAGTTTGTCGGAAGTTTTTCGGCATTTTGATAAAGTTTTTATATGAGTAGGGGTTTATGCCCTGTTAATTATTTGGGAGGGGGTCTGTTATGGATAAAGCTGTTCTTGTATCAAAAATTAAGGAGTTGAGCAATCTTGCTAATAAGCTTCATGGCTTTGAAGATGATGAGGAAAGTTTCCTTGTTGCGATTAAGGGGCTTGACAGGAAGTATCTTGAGGGCGAGCTTGAGAAATTTCGTGAAGGAAGCATTAGCTGGAATGGCGTTTTGAAGCCTGTTAATTTCCTTAAATTCTTGGTAATAGATAAGGTTCTTGATGACAAGGATGTTTCTCTTGAGATTATTGACGAGTTCAAGGATAGGATTCTTAAGCTGGATGTTGATTATTTCAAGGATTATCCTGATTTCAAGGAGGCAATGCTCAAGCTTGAGAAGGGTAAAAACTTTTTTTGGCAGTGGAACAATATTTTCAAGATTCTTTTTTATGTCTATTATGACCAGCATAAGGACAGCGTCAATTCTTCTCTGACCGAGATTGCTGACCATTTCAAGACTGTTTTGAATATGAAGGATTCCAAGACAACGATTAACGGGTTTGGGTGGAATAATAATTATGGCTCGAGCGATTGCTGGATTGCTCTTTATCCTCCTGATAGGGACAGCCATCAGAAGGCTTATCAAATCTTTTTGAGGGTGAATCCTGTAAACGAGCTTGTTTATGGAATGACTAACGGCGCAAAGATTGCGGAGAACAAGAAGCTTGAGAAGCAGGATGGTTCTAACGTTGATGTAGACAAGCTCGAGAAATTTCTCTTTGAGAAAGCTAAGCCTGAGTATGAAAAGCTTAACGCCTCTGTTAAACCTGAGCCTGACGAAGAAGAGGTTGACGAAGAATTAAGGGTTGTCGATGAGAAATGCCCCAAGAATGTCATTCTTTACGGCCCTCCTGGGACTGGAAAGACTTATATGGCTTACGAGGAGGCTGTTCGCATTGTTGATCCTTCCTTTTCGTGGAAGGACAGGAAGGCTCTCGTTGCTAAATTTCGTGAGTTTCAGGATAGCGGTTATATCACTTTTGTTACTTTCCATCAGTCTTTCAGCTACGAGGAATTCATTGAGGGTTTCAGGTATGACAAGGAAGAAAAAATGCCTATGGTTGAGTCTGGCGTGTTCAAGACGCTTGTCGAGAGCGCAAGGTCTGACTATGTAAGTCCTAAGAAGAAGATTGATTTGAACCTTGCTAAGAGGAATGTATTCAAAATGTCGCTCGGCAACACTCTCAAGGAAGATGAGGATATTTATGATTTCTGTATGCAAGAAGACATCATAGCCATTGGTTGGGGGCAAGATGTTAACTATACGGGAGCCGATACTAAGGAAAAAGTCGCCAAGAAGTTCAAAGAGCATGAAGGAAGCGATAAAGATTCTGTCTTTAATGTAACAGCGATTCACTTCTTCAAGAATATCATGAAGAAAGATGACCTTGTATTTGTCTCTAAAGGAAACCGTTCCTTGCGTGCTATTGGTCGTGTTGTGGGGGAATATTATTATGATGAAAATGTACCTATAAATTATCGCCATTTCAGAAAGGTCGAGTGGCTTCTTACGGACAGCAATATTCCCGTAGAGAAAGTTATGAAGAAGAATTTCAGCCAGCAGACTATTTATGAGATAAGCAAGAGCTGGCTGCTTGAACAGAACCTTCAGGAGCTTCTTGCTAAACCAGCAGACAATAAGAAAGAGGTCAGGAATTATGTGCTGATTATCGACGAGATTAACAGGGGGAATATCTCTAAGATTTTCGGGGAGTTAATCACTCTTATTGAGGATGATAAAAGGCTTGGCATGGAGAACGAGATGGTCGTCAAGCTTCCATACAGCAAGGAGATCGATTTCGGGATTCCTCCCAATATCTATGTTATCGGCACTATGAATACTGCTGATAGGAGTATAGCTTTGATGGATGTCGCTCTTAGACGAAGGTTTAGTTTTAAGAGGATTGCTCCAGAATCCAAGATTATCTCTGACTTGTTGTCCGAGAAGGAGGTCGATGGGGATTTTATTGAGATTTTGCAGAAGTCCTTTATTGCCTTGAACAAAAGGATTAAGGTGTTGCTTGATGAAGACCATGTTATAGGGCATAGTTATTTTCTGAAGATTGGGCCTGAAGATTTCGAGTATGATCTTCATGCTGTCTGGTATGACAAGATTATTCCTCTGCTTCAGGAATATTTCTATAATGATTGGGATAAGTTGAGGCTTGTTCTCGGCGAGCATAATTCTCAGAAACGTAGCGGTTTCATTAAGGTTTTAGAGGCTGAATACAAGGGCATTTTCGGCTCTGAGTTTGATGAGGAGTATCCTTGCGAAATTGTCCGCTATGAGCCTGATTTGTTCTCTCAGGTATTGAAGAACACATTTATCGGATAAGAAAATGGTCTTAAAAAATAAAGTTATATCGCTTTCAGAATTTGAAGAAATTCCCCTCTCTGAGCTTGAGGTAAAGATTGGCAAACGAGGCATCAGGCTTTTGAAGAGGATTAATTCCCGGAGCGGTTGCGAGATTTTTCGCCTCTTGCATGATAGGGTTAAGGCTTCTCATTATGTGGGTTTTGTCCGTGTTCTTGGTTACACGATTCAGGTCGTGCCTAAAGTTTTTGGGGAGGACAAGCCGGATAATCTCCATTTCCTTCTTTGCCTTTTGAGATATACAAGGAAGATTCAGGTCAAGGAGCACGAAATCGGTAATCTGGGGAAGGTCAAGGATGACTTTTTCGAGATATTGATTTTCTTGTTTGCTAAGGCTCTTCGGGAGCTTTTGCGGAGGGATTTTAAAAAGACGTATGTTGTCCGTGAAGAAAATAGTCCGTTCTTGAAGGGAAAATTCTTAATCAGTGAGAATGTCAGGCGGAATATTTTTGATGATTCGAGGTATTGTTGCAGGTTTGATGAATTCACTGAGAATAATTTGATGAATCAGCTCTTTAAGTATGTTGTTTCGATGCTCATAAGGATATCGAGGTCTGTGTCCAATAAGAAGCTCCTTGAGGATATCCTCATATATTTATGTGATGTTGAATTGGTGAATATTACCTGTGCGGATATTGATAGGATTCACTTTACCCGTCTCAACAATTCATATGAGCCGTTGGTAAACCTGTGCAGATTATTCCTTGAAAACATGAGCATCCGTTTCTCAGCTTCCAAGCTCGAGACTTTCGTGTTCATGTTTGACATGAACAGGCTGTTTGAGGAATTTGTCTTTGAGTTCGTTAGAAGAAACAGGAGTAAATTGTTTATTGGCGGGGAAAACGAAGTTGTTTTTGTTAAAGACCAGATTTATATTGGCAAGCTGTTCGACGAATTCAAGATGCGAGGGGATATTCTCATTAAGGACTCTTCAGGCAGACTTATTTTGTTGGATACGAAGTATAAAACTCTTGATTCATACGCCCTTCATGGGCGTTTGTCTCAAGCAGACTTTTATCAGATGTTTACTTATTCGACATCGCAAGAACAAAAGTATGAGGATGTAATCTTGTTGTATCCTTCCAATGAAGAGGTGGCCGAGCCTTTCACTGATAAAGAGCTTAGGCATGTTATAGCTGGAAAAGAGACTGTTAAGATTCATGTCAGAACAATCAGTCTTACTAAAATATTCAATGCGGAAAAGAAGTCAATTAATGAGACGGCGATGATTGAAGAGTTAAATAAAGCATTTATGTTGCCTTCTGCTAATTTGGTATTGAGGTGACAAGGTAGTGACGTTTTGCCGGAGGAATAATAATGAAAAAACCTATGATTTCCAGATATATTTCAGATGAACGAATTTTTGAGGATATTATCTGCAAAGATTTTGAGTTCCTTGTGGATAAGATAAAGCAGTCTGGCTTTGAGTATTCGCTCGAAATCAGGGAAGATTACTTTAATCTGTATTATCAGGGTAACAGTATAGGCAAGATTACCTTTCGAGCTCGCAACAGGGATTATAAAGTTGGAATCAATAAGAAGTTTGTTGATAAGAAGATGAATGACCGTTTTGATGGTCAGAAATCAGGTGACTATGTTGATTTCTTCATTTCTCCAAAGAAATTGCAGTCTTTTTTCTCTGAAGCTAATTTAAGGTTTCTCAGCCAGAAGGTCAGGGACGTGAATTATCAGGAGGAGATTGCTTTTGAGCAGATGATTATGACTGATAACGTCGGCAGACCTGATTTTGTCGTAATTGACAGGCAGGTGGTTGACCACTCGAGCAGGGAGAAGATAGATTTGCTTGGCCTCAAAAGGGTTTCTGGGGATAATTTTCAGTTTTGCGTGCTTGAAGTAAAGCTGGGAAAGAATGAGGAATTGAAAGGCGCAGTGAGCGGTCAGCTAAAGCGATATGTCAGGAGGGTTACAGACCATTTTGAAGAATATAAGCAGTGTTATGAAAAGAATTTTGAGCAGAAAAAGATATTGGGTTTGATTAATAGCATAGAAAAGGTTTGTATTGTTAAGCCTGTCCTCGGCATTGTTGTTGTAGGTGGCTATGGCGGTTTAGCAGAACCGAACATAAAAGAACTTAGAGGCAAGGATAAAGATATCAGGATTCTTCACATAAAGAACGAGATAGACTTTAACAAAGTAGAGCCAAAATGCAATTAACTATTTATCGTGGCACTAAGGAAATCGGCGGTTCTTGTGTTGAGCTTCAGACCAGGAATGCAAGGCTTCTTGTCGATTTCGGTCTTCCTTTGAGTGATGAGACTTTTTCTAAGGACGTTAAGAAGAAGTCCATGAAGGATTTCATAAGGGATGGATTGCTTCCTGACGTTGAGGGATTATATGATAAGCCGGGCTTTGACGCTGTTCTGCTGAGTCATGCCCATCAGGATCATTACGGCCTTCTTTCCTTTGTGCATCCCGATATTCCAATCTGCATGAGCCGGGGCACGAAGGAGCTTGTCGAGCTCAGCTATCTTTTTGGCCAGACAAACTGCAACCTTAAGAATGTCAGGGTCGTGGAGGCTTGGAAGACTTTTGAAATAAAGGATGTCAGGGTGACTCCTTACCTTGTTGACCATTCAGGCTTTGACGCAATGGCTTTTCTCATAGAAGCCGACGGGAAACGAATCTTCTATACTGGCGATTTCAGGGCGCATGGAAGAAAATCGGTGCTTTTCCGCTCCATGATAGAAAATCCTCCGAAGGATATTGATTACCTGATTATGGAAGGCACAATGCTTTCAAGGGAAAATGAGGAACGCAAGACCGAGGATGATGTCGAGAAAGAGCTGGTGTCTCTTTTGAAATCTCAAGGCAATCTCACTTTTTTGTCCTGCTCGTCCCAGAATATCGACAGGCTTGTTTCTGCATACAGGGCGTGCATGCAGACGGACACTTTGTTTGTAGTTGACCCCTATACTGCTTATGTTCTTTATGAGCTGAAAGACATCTCGAAGGGACTCCCTCAATATGATTGGGGCAGGAACATGAGGATATTTTTCATCCCGAACAAATACACGGACAAAGTTCTTAATGGGAAAAAGATGTATCAGTTTAAGAGGGCGAAAATCACAAAAGAAGAAGTGTTCTCTCTTGAGAAAAAAATGCTTGTTAAGGATTCTTACACCATGAGGAATATCTTCAGGAACAAGCGGTTGCTCAAAGGCACTTCAGTCATATATTCGCAGTGGGAAGGATATCTTGATGACATAAAGGAATTCTGGGATAAGAATGGGGTTAAGATTATACAGGTGCATGTCTCAGGCCACGCTTACGTTGCGGACTTGATTAAGTTCGCACAAGCGGTAAAACCTAAGAACATTATTCCTATACACACTGAGAGGGCAGAAAGATTTAAGGAATTATTCGATGCAAATATAATCTCTGTCAATGATAGGCAGAGAATAGATTTATAAGGAATTCTGGTGAACTATAAAGAAATACCTATGGATGTCCGTATTGACCGTATCGGCTCTCTTCTCGCTAAGGCCGTTCATCTGGCTGTCTTGAAGGAGAGGTCTGATTTCTTTGTTGATTCTTCTGGCCGGGACATATTCGGGGAGTCTTCGGATTGTTGATTTTCCTCTCTGTGGAAAAGATTTATATAGCTGGATTCTAAGGAAGGTTCGTTTATGAAAAGAAAAAAAGGTTCTTCTGTCCGCTGGTTCGGCGACTGGGCGAATGAATATGATTCTACCTTAGGCAGTATGGGGTTTCATTGCGGTCTGCTGGATTTGGTCGTTTCGGTCTCGGGCGTCAGGGATTCTGACAGGGTTCTGGACATCGGGTGTGGGACTGGCCTTCTGAGCCTCAGGTTTTTGAGGGCTTCGGAGTGTTCGGTTGTGGGTGTCGATAATTCCCGAGAGATGATTGGGATATTCCGTGAGAAGATTGAGAAGCTTGGCATCGGAGAAAAAATGAGACTCAGCCTGATGGATGCCTCTTCTCTCAGGTTCGGCAAGGAAAGTTTTGATGTTGTGGCTTCTACTGTTACGCTTCATCACCTAAAAGACAAGCTGAAATCCCTGAAAACTATCCATAAGATTCTCAGACCCAGCGGTAAACTGGTTATCGGAGATATCGACATGGACACTACCGGAAAGCTTACTGATGAAAGAAGGATGAGAAGGATTCTCGATGTCCTTGCCGATGAGTGGATTTCTGCCCTGAAAGAGTCGGGAATTGACAGCTTTGAGAGGATGTTTGACAACGGGAAGAAGCATATCCTTAACGACGGGGAATATTGCATCGACTTTAAGCAGTGGTCGAGATTGTGCAAGAAAGCAGGTTTTAAATCAGTATCAGTAAAATCTGTTCCAGGACACAGCAGGTTTAAGGTTCTGCTCGCAAGAAAGTAGAGCTTGCCTTATGAAAAAGAATACGCAAAAAGAAGAGAAGAAAGCCTCTCTCCGCAATGATCTTACTCTGCCTTTGACTGTTCTTGAGATGATTGCCGACGGGAAAGATGTGCCGAAGAAAGATGTTTTGATTGCATTGAAAGAAATCAGAAAAGCAGCAGATAATCTTTGATTAAAAAGGAAAAAGATTATTAATCTTGAGAACATGTACTGGAGTAAGGTCGATAATGGCAAAGAAAGAAAAACATGGCTGGATTTGGGATGAACAGGAGAAAGAATTGATTCTTTCTCTTAAAAGCAAACTGCGAACGAGATGTTTGCAGCTTAATACGCAATTATCACGATTTGAAGAATCTTTACCTGCCTATTCTGAAGAGGCTAATAACACTGCAAAACCTTATCTAAATCTTGCAGACGAATTGTTATCGCTTGATGGACGAACAGCAGGACGGAAATATCAGCAGATGTCGCCTGAGGATGTACGGGGGGCACTTAAAAGACTGGAAATCCTGTATCAGGCATGGGTATTGTTTACTAATAGGGCAGACATACAGGAAGCTATTCGAGAGAGAAACAGGGATATGAGAAAAGAAGCACGAGGATTTAAGTCTGCCGCTTTGAAAAAGATAGAGAGCGAAGAATACAAAAACCAGCTTGAGATGATAACGGATGCTTTGATAGTTCAGGCCGGTCAAGTGGTTCCTCTCAGCGGAGGGTTTCTCTCTCCATCTAAATTAGACAAAAAAGACAAAGAAATCCTGCAGCGGCTTCTCCTCGTTCATTTCGTCAGATTCTCATACGAATTCCATGCAGACAGAAAAGAACAAATGCGGAAATTCTTAGAAGCGCATCCGGAGGGGACATTAAAGGATGTGATAACCCATGCTGTTTATATAGTCATTAAGAGCCATATTCTAAAATCTTCCCCCATGATTTCTCCTCAAAAACACATCCAATCCCTGTTTCTTAACTCTTTTGAAGGCCTGACTCGAAGTTTTGCGGAATGGAGGGATAAGAAACAATCTCTCAAAAAGCTTGATAAGGATTATTTCACCATTTTAGGGGCAGATTTTTCATTAACAGCTAAATCGGAAAAGGCTAAGCCACGAAAGGGATAGATTTATTCCTTTACGCAGATTATGGTCTTTCCGTCGAATAATGAATTGCAGGATAGACAGAACCAGACACCTTTTAATGGTATGATTTTCCCTTCCGAAGAATCCTCGCCGAGCAATAAAGAGCAGTTCTCAAACCTTTCATAAGACTTGTCCGCTTCTCGCCAGCCAGCAACCTCAGAAGTGTTATAACTGCCACAGCCGGGGCATTTTTTATCAGGTGATTTGTCAGGCACTAAATATCTCCTTTAAAGAAAATATAGCATATATTTCTGATAGGGGCATATTAAAGAAAGCTGTATTGATGGGGGTGAGGGAGTTAATGGCTGTTGTTAAGAGGATTTGAATTTTTTTCTGAATGGGTTGTGTTCGAATTTATGCACTTTGAATAGGTGGCATTCTTTGCAGAGGGTCATCGTATTTTTTTCCCAGTCTTTCCACCATCCCCTTTCTCATCTCATGCCTTCCATTCTCCCAGTCCAGCAGTGTAGAAGGGTCTATCCCTAACTCCTCTGCCATCTCCCTGTGGGTCTTCAGCAGGCTCAGGCGTAGTGCTCTCAGAACAATTCCTTTATTAGCTTCTCCATTCATTAGTCTTTGTTTGATCTCTTCGTGGTTGAAGAGAAGGGACTTTTCTATGCTGTATCTTTTTGACAGGGTTTCTTTGAGGACTTCCTGCGGTATCTGTATCTTTTGTAGGATTAGTTTCAGGCTTCTTATCTCTGGTGTCCGTTTGTCCTGTTCCCATGCGAGGAGTATGTCCTGACTGCATCCGATTTGTCCCGCCATCTGTCCGGCGGTCATTTCCCTGTCTATCCTTTCCTTTCTCAGATACTGCCCGAAAGTCTTTGGTTTTGTGGTGTAATAGCCTCTCTGTTCGAGCAGGTCTAATTCAAGCTGTATGGTGATGGTAAGTGTTTCCCGTCGGTCGGTTTGCTTTGTGTTACGCATGGACAGGGGTTCATCGCCGCAATCGATAAAAATCGGGCCGGTAGCCGGACGCGGCGTGAAGCCCGGGCGATATGAACCGACCCTTCCTCAATCGGCTGCCGTAACGCCTCCAGAGAACTGCGGGAAAATTCCGGCAGTTCATCGAGGAACAATACGCCGTAATGAGCCAGAGTAATCTCCCCCGGCTGAACGCGTGTCCCCCCTCCCACCAGCGCCACTCCCGACGCGGTATGGTGAGGATTGCGGAACGGTCGCCTTTTAAGAAACGGCCGCTGAGGGTCAAGCTCACCGGCAATGCTGTAAATTCTGGTAACCTCAAGCGCTTCCTCATAGGACATATCCGGCAAAATCGTCGGGACCCGGCGAGCCAGCATCGTCTTCCCGACCCCGGGCGGGCCGATGAGAATCATATTATGCATCCCGCTTACGGCGATCTCCATCGCTCTTTTGGCAAATACCTGCCCTTTTACCTCATCAAAGTCAACGGGATAACGAGGCGTCACTCCTTCAAGTTTATCCTCAAGAGACGGCCGGACCGGTTCTTTAGGAATCGTCCCCGAAAGAAATCCTACCGCATCTTTCAGACTCCTTACCGGATATACCTCTACCCCTTCAACCAGAGATGCCTCAAGAGCATTGCCCTGGGGAATAATCAATTTCTTCTTGAGTTCTCTCGCTTTCAGCGCGGCGGGAAACGCACCGGTTATGCCGCGAACACCTCCCTCCAAGGAAAGTTCACCCAGAATTAGACAATCGGAGAACACGACGGATATCTGCCCTGACGCCTGCAAGATTCCCAATGCGATGGCAAGATCGAAATGAGAACCTTCTTTTTTCACGTTCGCCGGGGCGACATTCACCGTTATCCGCTGCGCCGGGAAAAGATAGCCGCTGTTTTTTACGCCGGAACGGACCCGATCCCGGCTTTCCTTAGCCGCGGTATCAAGCATCCCGACCAGAGATACAGCCGGCAGGCCGCGCTGGGAATCGACTTCGACCTCGACCCGATGAAGCTCAAGACCAGAATATGTGAGAGAAAAAAGCTTGGCGACCATAATCGGTTCTTCTGTTTTGATCTATTGTATGCCGGAAAGATAGGAGATGACAACAGGAAACTACTGTCCCGGTTCTCCTTTTTTCTGTCATGGTTCCACCTGGAAAAACCGCATCATACCGGGAAAACCTTTAAAATATTACGCCGTGTGGTAAAATACACCATCCTGGCAGTTCACCCGTGCTTCCGTTATCCCGTTGTTATGAACGGGTAAACGCAAAAACGGGCTAACCCGAAACATATGAAAAAATATTCGTTAGATTCATTCCAGACTCCCCATACGGTCGAATTCGACGGCAATCTGAATGAACAACAACGCAAAGTCGTCCGGGAAGCTGACGGTCCGGCTCTGGTTTTAGCCGGCGCCGGCAGTGGCAAAACCCGGGTGCTTATCTACCGTCTGGCACATCTTCTGGAAACAGGCATCCCGCCCCAAGAAATCCTTCTGGTCACCTTCACCAACAAAGCCGCGGCCGAGATGTCGCACCGGGCCGAAAGCCTCCTGAAACGAACATTGAATGATTTGTGGTCGGGGACATTCCACCATATCGGCAACGTGATTTTACGGAAAGAGGCCGCGGTCTTAGGCTATACCTCCAATTTTACGATTATCGACCGGGAAGATTCGCTCGATTTTTTCGACGACTGCATCGAAGAACTCGGGCTGGACAAACGGGACAAACTATTTCCCAAGAAAAATGTCATAAGCAATATCTGGTCGCTTTCGGTCAGCTCCCTGAAAGAATCCGAAGAAGTCATAAGTTCTTGTTATCCCCATCTGGAAGAATTCATCCCGGCGATAAAAAAAGTCATCCATCTCTACGGCAAGAAAAAGAAAGAAGCCAATGTTATGGATTTCTCCGATTTGCTGTCGAGGTGGCTCCAGCTTATGCAGAATGAATCCCTGGCCGAAAAGTACAGCCGCCTGTTCCGCTATATCCTCGTCGACGAGTATCAGGATACCAACCGTATTCAGTTCGAACTCCTCCAGAAAATATCTTCTTTCCACAACAACATTCTCGTTGTCGGCGATGACGCCCAGTCCATCTACTCATTCCGCGCCGCCGATATCAATAATATCCTTGATTTTCCCAAGACCTTCCCCGGCGCACGGATATTCAAACTGGAAACCAACTACCGTTCCTCACCCCAGATCCTTTACCTGGCAAACCAGATCATCAAACATAACATAAACCAGTTCCCCAAAGAATTAAAGGCGGTAAAGAAAGGGGGTGAAATCCCGGTAATCGTAAAAACCAAAGATGTCTACGGTCAGGCCCGTTTCGTCGCCCAGAGAGTCCTTGACCTCATCCGCGAGGGAATGACGCTGAAAAATATCGCCGTTCTATTCCGTTCCCGGTTTCAAGCGCTGGAGCTGGAAATGGAACTACTGAAACGGAATATCCCCTACATCGTACGGGGCGGAATGAGATTTTTCGAACAATCGCACATTAAAGACGTCCTTTCTTACCTGCGTTACCAGATGAACACCCGCGATGAAATTTCATTTAAACGCGCCGTCTGCCTGCATCGGGCCATCGGCCGGGGGTACGCTGCGAAAATATACCATAAATTGAACCAGGAGGGGAAGAATTTCGCTGCGGTTACAAAAGAACTGCCGAAACGGCAGCGGGAAGGCTTCAAAGAATTCACCCGACTCATCAGTCAGATCGACAAGAACTCATCAGCCGAGCAAGCGGTACGCACGATCATGAAATCCTACCAGGATCATTGCTATCTTTCTTTCGATAACCCCCAAGACCGTATTCAGGATCTTGAAGAACTGGCAAAAATGGCTCACAGTTACGCGGGCGTAAAAGATTTCCTTCTCGATTTAGGCTCATATGAGGAATTTAAAGGGGAAACGGTAGTGTCGCCGAGAGACTCAAATGAACTTCTCGTCCTTTCAACCATACATCAGGCAAAAGGTCTTGAGTGGAACGTTGTATTTTTTATCGGGTTCTGTGACTATGAATTCCCTCACCCGAAATCGCTGGGGACACCGGAATCCATCGAGGAGGAACGCCGCCTGTTTTATGTGACGGTAACGCGGGCAAAAGACGAATTATATATTGTGTACCCGGAAACAAAATATACCTACCGCAACGGTTTGATCATTACCCGTGCTTCTCAATTTTACTGGGAGTTGCCGGGCTCAGCATTTGAAGAATGGGAAGCAATATAAAATATCAAAAATCAAAAACAGGTTTTTTCTTTCTTATTTTTTATGTTTGATATGTATTTTTAATATTTGTTATTTGCTTTTTTATTTTTTTGAGGAAATAAGGCTTAACGCTTCTTCTCTGGTCTTCTGATTGGAACGGAAGATCCCGCGAACCACACTGGTCACGGTCGTTGCCCCCGGTTTTTTCACCCCCCGCATCGTCATACAGAGATGTTCGGCTTCGATCACCACCATGACGCCTTTGGGTTTGAGTTTTTTCATGATCACATCGGCGACCGAAGTCGTAAGGCGCTCCTGAACCTGGAGTCGCCGGGCCAGACAATCCACAACCCGGGCAATCTTACTCAAACCCGTAATGCGATTCTGAGGGATATAGGCGACATGCGCGGTTCCGATAAACGGAAGCAGATGGTGTTCGCAGAGTGAATACAGCGGAATACCCTTGATCAGGATAATCTCATCGTGCTTCTGCTCCAGGAAAATATCCAGTTCATCGGCCGGATCTTTATGTTCCCCCGAAAGTATTTCTTCATACATGTCGGCGACTCGACGGGGTGTGGTCGCGATATCTTTACGCTTAAGATCGGCACCGATGCCTTCTAAAATGATTTTCGCCCCTTGACCTATTTTTTTCTTATCCATAATGTTTCATCCTTCCTTTTATGCGCAGATGACCACAGAACAACCCTGCGAGCCCGGCGGATGATCGCTGATTTTTATCTGCGATGATCCCTGCCTGCCGGCAGGCAGATACGTCTCCTCATCTGCGATCCTCTGTGTCTCACCCTACTTCCCGATACAGAACCGGGTGAATATTTTATCCATTACCTCATCGTGCAATGTTTTACCCGTAAGCACATTCATTTTCGCGAATAATTCCCGCAAAGAGAAATGAATGAAATCAAGCGAATGTCCGGCCCGATGGAATTGAAGAGCCTTCTCCACTTCCCGTTCCATCTGAACGAGAAGTTCCTTCTGCCATTGAGCCAAAAAGAGAACATCCTGATTTTTCGCGGTCCGGCCGGATGAAACCGCAGCCACAACAGCTTTCTCCAACGCGGCCATCCCTTTGTTTTTCAGAGCACTCATCTTGACCCGGCGCGCTTTCATTCGGTTTAACCGGTCACTCTTGAGCCGTTGCGGTAAATCGATTTTATTGAAAATGAGAATAACGTTCTTGTCCTGAACGGCATCCAGCAAAAACCGGTCATGAGGGCCAAGCGGTTTTGAAGAATCAAGAACGATCAGGACAAGATCGGCTTCTTTGATCTTCCTCTGCGATTTCTCAATCGCCTTTTTGTCAATCAGATCCCTGGGTTCAAGGATGCCGGCGGTATCATGCATTTTAAGCGCCACACCGCGAATATATATCTCTTCCTGAATAACATCCCGAGTCGTTCCGGGAGTACGGGTTACAATAACCCGTTCCTGACGTAAGATGCGGTTGAACAGAGTCGACTTACCGACATTCGCTTTGCCGCAAATAACACAATGTATATCCCCGCGGGCCAGATCACCCCGCCGGGCGTCTTCAAGAAAAATCTTAACCGTACGCCTTATGCTCTCCAGATGATTCCTGATCTCATCATCCGAAACGGCCGTTTCTTCTTCGTCTTCGGGGAACTGGAGGGAGGCTTCAACACGCATAACGAATTCGCTTATCTCATCAGACAGACGGCTGATTTTACGTGAATACTCACCGCGCAGCTGAGCCGCCGCCTGAGCCAGTGCCGATTCATTTTTTGCCTCAACAATATCAACAATACTTTGCGCCTGAAGCAGATCAATTCTACCTGAGATAAACGCCCGGTAGGTAAATTCGCCCGGCAATGCCAGCCGTACCCCGCGCTGGCAGAGCAGTTCCACGATTTTATTCACCGCCAGTGCGCCGCCGTGAGAAGAAATCTCTACCACATCCTGACGGGTATAGCTTTGGGGCTTGCGCATCATAGTAACCAGCACCTCATCTACCACCTTCGCTTTTTTCCCCATCTTTGCTTTTTGATTTTTGATTTTTGATTTATCTACGATCCATCCGTAATGAACCGAAAATCCCCGCGCCCGGCGAATATCTTTCTTTTTTGCCGGCAAGAACAATGCCGCCACCTGAGAGATCGCGTCCGGACCGGACACTTTAATAACTCCCAGGGCCGCTTTTCCGGCAGAAGTCGCCACGGCGCAGATCGTATCGTTATGATTATACCGGCTTATACCGGATACCGGTTCAGACATATGTTCTCGGCCTTCGTATCGCCCGTTTGGCATCGGCAACCAGGAAAAGTGATCCGGCCACTACGATCATCGTTCCTTTCTTTCTACGGATCAAATCCCGCGCCAGGTCCAATGCCTGCCGGGAATCCCGGGCATAATGAGCCTTTTGTATTTTCGCTTTTCTCATAATTTCTTCCGGCGGCATACTGCGGGGATTCTGGAAGCGGGTCAAAATGATTTCTGCATAAGGTATCTTATGAATCATCCAGGCAACATCCTTATCCGAAGAAGCTCCGAAAATAAAAACGATTTTTTCACCCCCGTAATAATCACATAGATTCTTTGCCAGCACTCCGAAGGCGGCCGGATTATGAGCAACATCAAGAACAACCGGCGGATTGGTTCCGGCCAGCTCAAACCGGCCGGAGATAAACGCAGCCTTCATCCCGACACGAAATCCCTCGGACCCGTTGAGGACTCCCTCATCGTTCAGAACTCCCATCGCCGCAAGAGCTAGAGAAGCGTTCGTGATTTGACAAACTCCTTTCATCCCGATCTTTAGGCCCCGCAGGTGCTCGTCCTGCCGAGAAAAGTCAAACCGGGACTCCTCACTTCCCAGGATAACATTTTCAAAATCAAAATCGGTTCCCAGAAGAAAGACTTTCGATCGATTTCGTCGGCCGGCACGTTTGATTTCCCGTAAGACACCGGGGCGCTGATGGGAACTTACGACAGGAACATTCGGCTTGATAATCCCCGCTTTCTCGCGGGCAATCTCCGGAAGAGTTCCGCCCAGAACCTGCGTATGATCATAGTCGATCGAGGTTAAAATCGAGATGAGCGGTGTTACCACATTGGTCGCATCAAGCCTTCCGCCCAATCCGGTTTCCAGAACGACAAAGTCGGGTTTTTTCTTCAGAAAATAACGCAATGCCAGGGCGGTATAGATTTCAAAAAACGTCGGAGTATCGTGCCCTCCGGCGCTTCTTATATTCTCCAGAACCGGTTTGAATTCAGCGATAATCGCGATAACCTCCGGGCGGGAGATCGAACTTACATGGATTCCTCCTGTTTTGCCTATCGCCTTCTGTTTGCACCGACGGTAAAGGGCAATCCGTTCGGTCAGATCAAAAAAATGAGGCGACGTATAGAGTCCTACGCGATACCCCGATGCGGCAAGCATTGAAACGCAGAAGGTCGCCGTCGAACCTTTTCCTTTGGTCCCCGCGATATGGATGTATTTCAGTCGAGAGTACTCGATGCCCAATCGCTTAAGCAGCAGACGCATTCTATCCAGCTTCATCGCCCGGGCGTAAGAATCTGGCGGCTTCTTCTCGTAATTGATAAACGAATCCAGATACGCGACTGTTTCCTTATAGTTCATGCATCGCTCCATGGTTCTACCGTGCTATCTCGGAACATTTTCGATCATCTGCGTGACGGATCAGTGGCGGAAGTGACGGATACCCGTAAACACCATCGAAAGTTTGAGTTTATTACATAATTCGATTATCGACTGATCTTTAATCGACCCCCCCGGCTGAATAATCGCTTTGATTCCGTATCTCTTTATCAACTTTACCGAATCGGGCTTAGGAAAGAATCCGTCCGATGCCAATACGGCACCTTTAACGGGTTTAGAGGCGTTGGCGATGGCGATTTTTACCGATCCCACCCGGGAAGGCTGTCCGCCGCCGATGCCCAGCGTCGCCCCACCTTTGGCAACAACAATGGCGTTGGACTTGACGAACTTAACCACCCGCCAGGCGAACAGCAGATCGGTCATTTCCCGCTGGGTAGGCTTTCTTTTTGTAACCACTTTCATCTGGTTTTTCTCCAGGATCGCCGTATTGTTATCCTGAATCAAGTATCCGAAAATCGTGCGTTTGATATCTTTATTATTGGCAACCTTAGAAAAATTCATCTCAAGAACACGCAGATTTTTCTTGGCTGAAAAGAGCTTCAAGGCTTCCTTGGAATAAGACGGGGCGATAATACATTCTTTGAAATCACTCTTTAATATTTTCTGCGCCGTTTTCCCGTCAATCTTGCGGTTTACCCCCACAATCCCTCCGAAACTCGAAATCGGATCGCACTTATACGCGCTCTCATACGCGCGATTGAGTTTTTTATTGCAGGCGACACCGCAGGGAGAAGAATGCTTCAAGACGGCAACCGCCGGTTCGTTGAAACTTTTCACGATAGCGAAAGCCGTATCCAGATCGCACAGATTGTTAAAGGAAAGCGGTTTTCCCTGTATCTGGGTATACTCGACACCTTCTGTCCCCGAAAGTCTATACAACCCGGCTTTCTGATGAGGGTTTTCTCCGTAACGCAAAGAAGCGGATTTCTCCATGTCCCACACCAGCATATCCTGTTTTTTCAAAAAACTGAAAATCGCCGCATCATATTCTTTGGTCAACCGGAATATCTCACAGGCAAAATCACGGGAAGTCGCCTCATTTAGCATCCCTTTCTGGTTTTCCAATTCATCGATGATTCTGCGATACTGGGAAGGCGAAGAGACCGGAATGGTATTTTTGAAATTCTTCGCGGCCGCCCGCAACATCGCCGGGCCGCCGATATCGACATACTCCATCATCTGATCAAAGGTAAGCTTCTCTTTCAGCATCCGCCGGAACGGATAGAAATTCACGATAACCATATCGATCGAGTCGATTTCGAGATTCCTCATTTCCTCCATATGCAAAGGATTCCGTTTATTAGCCAGAATCCCGCCGAAAATCTTAGGATGAAGGGTCTTCACCCGTCCGGAAAGAATTTCCGGGAACTCGGCAAGAGAAGACACCTTTTTGACCGGAACTCCGCCTTTGGTCAATAACGCCGCGGTCTTTCCCGTAGAGATAATTTCGACATTGAATTTCTTGAGCTTCCGGGCGAACTCAAGAAGCCCTTTTTTATTCCATACACTGATCAACGCTCTTCTTACTTTAATCATATACAAATGATTACGGTGATTATCCCGGGATTACGGTGATTAAAAACAAAAATGTTTTTTCATCACTGTAATCATGCTCTTTTAAATCACTGCAATCCCTCCTTACACATTAAATTTCACCTCAATAATATCTTCCGCCTGGATGAGGTATTCTTTGCCTACCGTCTGGACCAATCCTTTCGCCCGGGCTTCGGCCATGTTGAAAAACTTATCCAGATCGGCCGCTTTGGTCACATCAGCCTTGATGAACCCGCGAGCCAGGTCACTGTGAATACGCCCCGCCGCCTCAACAACTGTCGCCCCTTGTTTCACACTCCAGGCGTGAACTTCTTTTTTCCCGGCGGTAAAAAATAAAAAGACCTGCGCTTTTTTCAGTAGATCGGCGATAAGTTTATCCCGATCCTCTCCTCTCTCAACAGCCAGAGACGGCTTATAGGTGCCAAAAGAAAGATTCTTTAACAAGCCATGCTCTTCTTCTGTGAATTCACCGTGGGCATCACAGAGAAGCACCTCGCGTTCAAGCAGTCCCTGCGCTTTCTCCAGTATAGACTGTTCCTTTTGCTCCGGGCCGCGTTGGAGGCGTTTTTCTATTTTTTCCAGATCAAAGAACACATAGTCAAACTGTCGAACTTTGGCGTATATGACCGCGTCGGCTTTCTCGAAATCCTCGCCGATAAATTCGACCGTGTACGGTGTTGCTTTTTGAGGAGAAAACTTCTCGACGAGCGTATCGAACGTTTGACAATGATATTTATGTTTCCCGGGTTGGACGTCCAAACCAAAGCTGGCAATCTTCATCCGTCTTCTTTTTTGGCATCTTTGGCTTGTTGAATAATCGCCTGGGCAATACGCTGCGGGACAACGTCATAATGAGAAAATTGCATGGTATAACTGCCGCGGCCGCCGGTAACCGAACGTAAATCGGAAGCGTACTTAAACATTTCCGCCAGGGGAATCTTTGCCTTCACAATTTCGTTTTTCCCTCGCATCTCCATCCCCATGACCCGGCCCCGGCGGGAATTGATATCTCCGGTAATCTGCCCCATGAATTCTTCCGGAACGACGATCTCCACGTTCATGATCGGCTCGATAAGAACCGTTTCACTCTGCTCCATCGCTTTTTTTAAAGCCATCGACCCGGCAATTTGAAAAGACATATCGGATGAATCTACGGGGTGGTATGATCCATCAAAAAGCGTTACCCGGATATCGGATACCGGGAATCCGGCAAGAATCCCCGCCTGCATTGCTTTCTTAATTCCTTTTTCCACCGAAGGAATAAAGTTGCGCGGAATTGCGCCGCCGACGATTTTATCGACAAATTCAAAATTCTTGCCTCTTTCCAGCGGCTCAACCTCGATAGAAACGTCCCCGTACTGGCCGTGCCCCCCGGTCTGCTTTTTATATTTCGACTGGACTTTTACGGGTTTACTCACCGTTTCTCTGTAAGGGACTTTAGGGGTCCCTAAATCGACATTCGCGCCGTATTTGCGTTTCATCCGCTCAATGATGACGTTTAAATGCAATTCCCCCATCCCGGAGATAATCAGTTCTTTGGTCTGTTCGTCACGGGAAACACAAAAAGTAGGATCTTCACTGGTCAGACGCGAAAGCGCCGTGGATATTTTTTCCTCATCTTTACGCGATTTTGGTTTGACCGATGCCGAATAGACCGGCGAGGGAAATACCAACTCGGGAAAGACGAAATTCTTGCCCGCGGTAGCCAGAGTATCCTGTGTATGCGTGTCTTTTAACTTTGCCACCGCAACAATATCTCCCGCGGAAACCTGCTCTTTCGCGATCTGCTGTTTGCCCTGCAAGGCAAATATCTGGCCGACCTTTTCTTTGGTCTGAGTCGTTACGTTATACATGTCCGAACTGGCCGAGAGGGTACCGGAAAATATCCGAAAAATACTCATTTGCCCCACAAAAGGGTCGATCACCGTCTTAAACACTTGAGCGGCAAATTCTCCGCCAGCGTCAGGCTCAACGGTCATCTCGTTTCCCTCAGACGTTTTTACCGTACGCGGCAGGGCATCGGAAACCGCCGGCATTTCCTTACGGATAAAATCGATTAAAAACTGAACACCGGTCTCCTCAACCGCCACACCTCCCAATATAGGAAATACTTTTGAATGCACGATTGCTTTACGTAACGCCGGGACAAATTCGGCTTCCTCCAGCGCTCCGGTTTCAAGGTACTTCTCCAAAAGCGCATCATCACTTTCGGCAACTTTTTCCACGATCTGCCCGTAGGCGTCACTGAAAGCATCTTTCTGTTCGATAACTCCCGCGACCTTACCCGACTCAACGACGGCAATAGGCACGGCGTCTTTGGTAAGCGTTTCTCGGATCTCTTTTACCAGAGAAGCATAATCGCTTGTCGCTTTATCCATTTTATTAATGAAAAACAGACAGGGAAGATTTTCCCGCCGGGCCAGATCCCAGGCTTTCTCGGTACCCACCTCAACGCCGGCCGCGGCATCAACCACAATGACCACAAAATCGACGGCACGAACGGCCGCGCAGAGTTCTCCGACAAAGTCAAGATATCCCGGCACGTCGATAAACTGGAAAGAATAGTCCTTTCCTTCGGCATTCACGACCGAAAGGTTGATCGAGCTCCTCCGGTCCTTCTCATCCTCTTCATGATCGCTGATACTGGTCCCGTCATCGACTTTACCGAACCGGGAAGATGCGCCTAATTTATACAGGATTGCTTCGATAAGAGAGGTCTTGCCGCTCTGGGCATGCCCACATAACAAGAAGGTAAATTTTTGCGCGAGGTTTGTACTCATAATCTACATTTGAACGTAATGGTCAATTATAGTAAAAATATCGTTCTTCGTCAATGGCGGTTTTATTATTATCCCTAAATTATTACCAATGAATGGGTTAGATGAAATAATCGAGGGGATTTTACGGGGATTTTACGGTGTTATTTAAGAACGCCGCCGGGAATGATTCCTTTTTGGGCGACCGGGGATGTTACGACTTTCCCCGCGGTATGAGCGATCTTTGCCGTTGATTCGACGACTTTTCCGGTTGTCGTCACGACTTTCCCCGCGGTATCGATCGCTTCCCCGGGAATTTTAAGCAGAACACAGCCGGTGAAAATGAATATACACCATCCCGCCAAAAACATCCTGTTTATCACCATTAATCGATATTCATTATTCATGATGGATAGGATCTACCGAAATAATCCGGCATAGAGAGAATCCCGGTACATACGAATTTTTTTCAGTTTGAGCAGGTGCTTTTCCTCTTCGCCGATGATCAGGCTCAACGTATCCCGAGCCGGTTTCTCTTTAACGTATTCCCGGACTTTCTGATAAAAAATAAGCGTGTTTATCTCAACATCCATCGCCAGCTTAAGCAATCTCACATGCGCATTCTTTTGCTGGACGGCCGTATCCCGAACCTCAGAGACATCGAAAAACGCCATCCCGCGCATAAAGGCATCAAGCAGATCCTCAAACTGGCTGTCGGCTTTAAACGATCCTTTGCGGCGGCGGGTCCGATTGGCCAGCCGGGTAAACCGCCGGGCATGTTTTATTTCCTGGTCCCGCAAATACACAAACAGTTTCTGCAGCTGTTTATCAGTAGTCAGACGCAGCGCTTTCTCATAGAATATTTCTCCCTGCTGCTCGATATTCACCGCCCACCTCAGGATATCATCGAACGCATACTTCGCCATTGTTCGTTTACACCCCCTTCTCTATCTTGAGGATATTCACAAGGAGTTCTTTATGTTTTTCTTCCTGGGAAATGATCTCATCCAGTTCTTTTCGGGTATCAGCAATGACATGTTCGGCGCACGCCCGATAGAACGCTATGGATTTATCTTCAATGATCACCCCCAGATTAAGCGCCCGGCCGACATCGCTGATCACCTCACACATTTCTTTCATCTGATTGTACGGTTCATAGATGCCGAAATCCATACTACCCAGGAGATCATTATCCTCGCCGGGATCCGGTTCTTTTTGTCTGAGTTCAGTAAGGGCGTTCTCGAAAAACGAAAGATGTTTTCTCTCCTCTTCGATAAGGAATTTCAGCATCGACTGAGCCTTCTCATCGTGAGTACATGCGAGAACTTTTTCGTAAAAACTGATGCCCTGTTTTTCGACCGCAAGCGCCATCCGATAGGCGTCAAATCCGCTGAAATCGGTAATCACCGGTTTGCCGTCATGTATTTTTATTTGCATCGTTCGTCCTCCTCTTAGAATTCAGTATTAATAAGTATACATCGCATCGATTATCCCGGCCATAACAAAGTCATTCTCGGTAAGTCCGCCCGCGGCGTGAGTCGTAAGGATAACGGTCAACTTATTGTAGCCAAACCGGACCGAAGGATGATGCCCTTCGGCTTTTGCCACTTCCGCGATCAGATGAGCGAAAAGCTGTACATCGCCGTAATGTGAAAACGAAAATTGTTTTTTGATTTTGGTCGCCTTGATCGATTCCCAGCAGGAAAGTTCACCTAACCGTTCGGTAACGGCGCTTTCGGATAATGAAGAAATACCTCCTTCACAGACGACACAATGCCCTGCTTCCGGCGCATCCTGCGCCGGCGACGCGAGGATACTCTTTAATGCTTTCAGGATTTCCTCATAATCGGGGCTTTGCGTAAGCTCGGGTACGATCTGGATATACCGAATGACATCGTTTTTATCGACGATCACGACCGCCCGGGCAAGCAATTTCAATTCTTTAATGAGCAATCCGTAATTACTCCCGAACGAAAGCGACTGGTAATCGCTTAATGTAGTCACCTTATCGATACTGTTTGCCTGACAGAACCGCTTCTGAGCGAAAGGGAGATCACAGCTGATCCCGACGATCACAACGTCATCGGAAAATGTTGCTGCCTTTTTATTGAATTCCTTCACCTGCAGGTCACAGACCGGCGTATCCAGGGACGGGAAACTGGTCAGGATCTTTACCTTCCCGGCAAAGGCGCCCAATCCTGCGGGCTTTAAACCGGTATCGACCGCGCTGAAACTACTTGCTCTCCGGCCTAAAACCAGCGGCCGGCCGGCACAATGAAGCGATGCGCCGGAAAACGTCACCACCCCCGGTGCGTGGGCTCCCAGGGTAACCTCCCGCAGTCTCTGGCGTACCCGTTCGCGATGGTCTTTCGTCATCTTCTTCAAAGCACCCAGTAAGTCTTTAAGCTGATCGGCATCGTTTTCGATAACTTCAAAAAAGTCCTTTTCTAAAAAGGCGTCTTCGACCTCTAACGCCATCTCAAGCACATTCCGTTCGCTCACCGAAGCCTTTTGAACGCGAACGATAAGATCGTCGATCTTTTGAGCAAACGCCTCCACCGCCAACATGCTGAATCGTCCTGTATCGACCGCCACGTCTTTACTTTGAACTTTTTTATGGAAATCGGCAAGAACCCGGGCGTGGTCGAGTTCCTCATCAACCAGTTTGCGGAAGAAATCATCTAAAGCGGGCACTTTTTTGGCGCACCATGCATACAGCCGCCCGGCGGCCTCTTCATTCTGGATCATGACCGTTAATTGCGCGAGATTTTCCTTTTCTGACATAGCATATCCTCCTTTTATGGACTACCCTGTTTGCATCCCCTACTATACCGCATTATCCCTTTGGCTTCAACGCTTTTGATCATATTGACTTATCGGGGAGTTCTTCTACAATAAAAAATAAAAGCCTATGCGGCTCATTACCCCCTTCGATCCCTGGCGCAACGAATTCTGCAGCTGTCCTCCCAAATACAGCCTCTCACCCTACACCGGCTGCGAGCACGGCTGTCTCTATTGTTACGCCTCATCCTACATTGTCCGTTTCGGCCGGGTACGATCCAAAAAAGATTGCATCTCCCGCCTGAAGAAAGAAATACAAAAGATACCGCCCGGGACTACCCTCACCGCGGCCAACTCATCCGATCCTTATCCTGTTCAGGAAAAAGAATCCGGACTTACCCGGCAGATGCTTGAGGTACTCCTGCGGCATGATATCGGATTGTTACTTGTTACCAAATCTTCGCTGGTCGAACGCGATCTGGATGTTCTCAAAAAATTTCGGCGGCTGGTTGTCGCCATCACGATCACCACCGCCGATTGCGAGATTGCCGGGAAACTCGAACCCAACGCTCCCTCTCCCGAACAACGCCTTCATACGATAGCACGCCTCTCGCCTCACATACCGGTCATCTACCGGCTTGATCCGCTGATCTTCCCGCTCAATACACCGGAGGTCCCGGTTCTCATAGACCGGATACGATCCGCTGGCGCCCGGCAGATTATCACCTCGACGTACAAAACAAAACCGGATAATTTCAAACGGATGTGTGCCGTCTTCAGGCGGCATAAAGAGCTCTGGGAAGACCTCTATATGAACAGGGGTGAGACGTTCGGGAACTACCGCTATCTGCCGCAAAATTTACGGAAAAAACTCATCCTGAACGTAAAAAAAGAGGCGGAAAGAGCCGGCCTTCGCTTTTCCTCCTGCCGCGAGGGATTCTCTCCTTACAATACCGCCTCATGTGACGGCTCGCATTTTTTACAAAATGACACAGATGACCGCTGATTGGGAAACCGCAGATGAACACAGATATCTTCTCTGCGATCATCCGTGTTTCTTTTTATCTGTCCCGTCACCGCAATTTTGATGCAGGCGGGATCCCGCTCATACGGAATATTGAGGTGCGGGACGATCATTTCCCTGCTTTCCGAAGGAAAAACATCATCGGGCACCAGTTGGTAAACGCCGATTGAAAAAGATTCAGGCCCACAAAGGCGGTAAAGAGATACCAGCGGGGATCGACCCAGTATCCCAGTGCCAAAGACCCCAGGATGAAAAACCCGGCAATTCCCCGTAATGTCCGTTCCATACTACTCTCCTCCTTATTAAAGTCACAAGGTCACATAGTCACAGGTCACACGTAAAAACCGAAAACAGATATGTGCTTCTTAGGATCTGAAACGTGTGACTATGTGCCGTGTGACGTGTGACCTTAAAAAATATATCTCGCCCGGGTATATACGTTCGTATTGCCTTCCATCTGGCCGAACTCGGTATAATCATCCTCACCGAAGAAGTAGTTGCCGCCGACGGTAAGCGTAAACCGGTCACCGAACTTCCGCGACAGGCTCATCCGGAAATACCCGTCTAAATCCGACGGGCTGAAATACACGAAATTATCCCAGGTAATCGTCTGGTTCCGGAACTGTTTTACGAGCGAAACCGTCAGAAGATGCCGGAACTCATCCTGTCTGAGATCCCCGGCAAGAAGATTCCTGCGGTAATCGTGGTAGGCGAGGATCCGTTCGCAGAAATACTGAAACCCCAGCGACAGGTCTCCGGCAAAATCACGGGAATATCCCGTCATCGCTTTAACCGAAGAATTCGGGATCAGCCGGTTGGTCCCCCCTTCATCGTCACGGGAATCGTAATATCCCATCTCGATATTGCCGATCCCGTTTAGAACCGGGGCACGCAGACTTCCCCCGTAGACATTGAGCCGGGGATAGTAATACTCGGCATTGGCCGGATTCTTATACCCGAGGGGGCTTAAATAAAATCCCCGGTATCCATACACGGCCCATTCCAGAGAACCTTCCTGATGATAGAGCCGGACTGCGTACTGGATGTTCTCGGCCTGGTGCGGCGGTTCTCGCCGGAAAAACTCGGAATCCCGCCCCGAATACTGCCGGCGTAAAACATCATAGAAGGATATCCGGTCTCCCGAAGGCATAACGTTCGGCTCAAAATAAGGGATCATCACCATATCCAGCCAGAATTTCTCTCCGAAATACGACGTTTTGACCGCCCAGGAAGGACTTTTAAGATATTCGGTATCCCGGCCGGTAAAAAAAGAAACGTAATCTTTGGGAAATATATCGTTGATAAACAGGTAATCCCCGGTCCCCCACGTCAGTATCTGACGGCCGATTTTCACATCCCAGGCATCGAGGGGAGAAACGGTCAGGTTCACCTCCCGCAGGTCGAAATCGGTCTTACCCGAATAGTACCCATCGACGGTGAAATCGCCTTTGAAGTTAAATACCGCGTTATAATCGTAGAGAATATCCGGTTTCTCCGGAAACGACCTCAGCTTCAACTGAAACCTGTTCTCCAGGACATTATAGTCGGGACGCTTGGTGTAATCGTCCCCGTGACGGTATCCGAACATTACCTCCTCGAACCCGTGGAAATTCTTTGCGATGCCCTTTAGCGAGCCAAGCATATCCGCATATCCCGAAACCCCGACCATCATGACCGCCAGTCCCGCGAGAAGCCCCCTAAACCTCCACTTCCTACTTCTTCTGTATTTTTTCACGTGTGACCTTGTGTCGTGTGACGTGTGACTTTTCATTTGATCCATTCGCGCGGCGGCCGTCTG
Organism: uncultured Planctomycetia bacterium; assembly: GCA_964483625.1. Classification (GTDB taxonomy): domain Bacteria; phylum Omnitrophota; class Gorgyraeia; order Duberdicusellales; family 4484-171; genus JAFGQU01. Next base: position 63,484 of record CAZABB010000006.1, read on the forward strand.
AGGTACCGTTCGGTAAAAATATCCTCGGCGATACCCAATTCGTATTCGACTTCCTGAAATTCCATCACCGTGTGCGCTCCGGTCTCTGCGTCACGCATAACGCCTTTGGTGATGGTAGGCGTATCCTGGATAGTCTCGATTTCGAGCGCTTCAAAGACTTTATACAATTCATCGCGCTTATTATAATGCTCGACTTTCAGCGGCAGAACATATTCCTTGTCGACCCAGATAACCCGGTAGGAAAATTCAACACCCGCGGTATCCTTCGGTACGGCCTTGATCTTCAACGCCTTGCGTTTATCTAAAAGACCTTCGCTTTCCAATACCATCTCTCCCATATACTCATAGGTATCATCATCGAGATGGCGGCCGGAGACGTCTTCATAGGTAAAATCACTCCCGACAAACGAAGAACGCTTATCGTTCGCCGAAATCCGGCGCACCAGATCGATCGCAGGAAGATACAGCCACCGGTCATCGTCACGGTCGATATGCTTATTCACCAGAAATACCACACCCCGCACATCGGAGGGTTCGTAGAAATAGACATAATAAAACTGATCGCGGCTATCCGGCACGTTTTTGCGCAGGATCACAAAATCCCGCGTACGGGTCTGCCCCGTGCGGGAGACGATCTCCATCACCGCGCGCGAACGTCCGTCGGAGTTGGAATAATAATAATTGGTAAGCATCTCCTCGACCGTCGCCCGCGCATCAATATCGGCCGCGTACGAATTCACCGCACATTGAGTCCCCAGCAGCAGCACCGCCATGATAAAGAAAACGATCATCCCTTTCATACTTTCCCTCCCTTTTCTCTGAACCCGGCTTTTCGTAATACTATTTTCAACAGACAGAACCCGGTAAACGCCGACTGGATCAATCCGATGCATAAAAGAAAGGCGATACTCAAAAACCAGCGGTGGACCAGATGCGCTCCCAGGAAACTTCCCAGAAGCAGTACACCCAGCGCAAGCTGAAACGCCCGCTCGAGCGACAGAAACCGTAACGGCGATTCAAACCATTTTTTCCCCAGTATCGAAATCAGAACCGGGATCAGAATAAGGGTGCTGAGCCCGCTTAAAATGGTAATCGCCGACATAAACACCCCCACGGTCTTATAGGGCACAAGCGATGAAAGCATAAGCGGCAGAAAAGCGATACCGACAATGATCACAACCCGGGTAATGGCGCGGGCCGGTTCGGCAAATACATGCATCAGCGCCTGATTAAGATCGCGATCTTCGCGGTATTTCGTCCGGCACTGTTCAATAAAATGGATGGCAAAGTCGACCGAGAGCCCCAGGGTCAACGCCGAAAGGACCGCGACCGGCATATCGTAATCTTTCCCGATCAGGCCGATAAACCCGTAGATGCCCAGCACGGCGATCGTCATCGGGATCATTCCCAGAAACCCCAGCCGCAATGACCGGAACATAAGGCTGATCAGCACAAAGACCACGATAAAACTTCCCATAAACGAATGGAACATTCCCTTAACCATCTTTTCCTGCCAGACCACATTAACATAAGTCAACCCCGCCCAGTTGTAGATGACGTTACCGGGAAGCGGGTGTTCATCGATATAGGAATCGACCCGTTCGATAACCGAAGTCATATCCACGTTATCGCCGCTTTTGAGCTGCAGCCAGATATTGGTCCGTTTATAGTCATAATCGATAAACTTAAACAGATCGTCGGGAGAACCCGAATTCTGGTATAAAAACAGGTATTGATTCGCCGCCTGGCGGGAGGCCGGCGGAGCAAAATACTGCGGATCTTCATCCCTGAGTTCATAAGAGATCTTTTTTACGATGTCGACGACCGATGAGGTTTTGCCCACCACGGGAATATCGGCCAGATACCTCTGGAGATCGTCAATATAGGTAAGCATCTCGGGCTCGATCATGGCGTTTGTTTCTTCCGACTCAAATACCAGGTACGCCATATAGGTCCCGCCGAAATACTCATTCAAGATACTGTCGGCAACCCTGATCTTATGCTCGGGGGCAAACCATTTTACCGGATTGTCGTTTACCCGTATCTGGAATATGCCGAGCACGCTCACAAGCAGTACCAGGAGCGTCAAAACGAGGATCTTGCGGGCATGGCGAAGCGAAAACTCCCCGATCCGCTTTACGATCTCAGCAAACCGGTCGGTACCTTCCTGATGATGCTCCATCCCGAACTTCTCAAACGCTCTCTCGGGAAGAAGGACGATACAGGCAGGCAGAAGGAACAGGCTGAATATCCAGGCACAGATCACTCCGAACGCGGTAAAAAGACCGAATACCTGTACCGGAGGGATCGGAGTGGTGGCAAGCGAGGCAAATCCAGCCGATGTCGTAAGCGAAGTATAGAGAATCGGCGACCAGAGATCTTCCATCACATGCCGCAGGGCTTTCCGCTTATCGTGATGTTTGCGGTAGACATCGTGGAAGGCGCTTAAAATATGTGTGCCGTCACCGATGGTAATGGGGATAATGAATATGGGAATCATCGAACTCATGATATGGAGAGGAAATCCCAGTCCGATCAATAATCCCATGCTGTAGAGGATACTGACCAGCGGTACCGCCATCGCGATAAAGCTTAACGACCATTTTCGCAACGAAAGGTAGATCAGGAGGACGACCAGACACATCGCCACCGGACTCGACGATGCCATCTGCTTGAACATCTCGACCCCGAAGGTATCCTCGGCAACGGGTAGACCGGTGATGTGAAATTCCAGAGCTCCGGTATCATGCTCGGCGATGATCGCTTCGATCTCTGTAGCGATACGGTGCGATTCTTTTTTCTCGACGATCGGGATATAGATACTCAGCTGAGTCCCGTCGAGCGAGATGAGCTTTCCCGAAAGAATGGGGTTGTCGAGAGCACGCGCGGCGATATCGGCCGCCTGCGTATCGTTCTCAACATGCCCGCCCTGGAGCTTCTCGATCACGAGCATCCCATCCTGCATCTGGATATCATCGACCTCAGTCGGGGCGATCACATCTCTGGATATCACTCCTTTGATCTGTTTGATCTCACCGACGATAGCGGCGATGTCGTTGAGGGAAGCGGCGGTAAAAACGCCGCGGGGAACTTCTCTCTCGATGACGCCAACGACTAAAAGATCGCTCAGTTCGAAGGATTCTTTCACGTAATCATGGTATACCCGCACGGCTTCCTTGGGTGAAAGCATGTTTTCCGGATCGGTATCCACCTTCAGTTTGGGGAACTGAAACGCCGCGGCTAAAAGCAGAAGCACAACCCCGACGATCACCCATCCCGGGTATTTCAAAGGCACATTGATCAGGTTGTCTTTCAGTCTGCCCATACGATTTGTTTATTATCCAAGGTGCGGCATAAGCAGCTTTACCAGTTCGTCCTTGGAAAGAGCCCCCACCGTCTGGCTCAGAATCGCCCCCCCCTTAAAGACCATCAGCGTCGGGATGCTCATTACGTTATACTGAGAGGCAATATCGGAGGCGTCATCGATATTGATTTTCGCTACTTTCAGCTTACCTTCATATTCTTTGGCAACCTCTTCAATCACCGGCGCCACCATCTTACACGGACCGCACCAGGGAGCCCAGAAGTCGACCAATACCGGTTTATCCGACTGAATTACTTCCTGTTCGAAATTTTCGCGTGTAACGTTCAAAGCCATGTTCTACCTCCTTTTTACTGTTTACCCCACACATGAAAGAATTTTTTCGATGTTCTTGATCTCTTTCAGATAGTAACACCTACTTTTGCCCTGTTCGATAAAACCGATAATGCCCTCTTTCCGCAGGATCGCAAGATGCTGAGAGATATTCGCCTGGGGCTTTGCCAGCCTCTGCTCCAGATCCTTCACACACCCCTTCTTCTTAAGCAGCGCCACGAGGATCATCAGACGGGTAGGATGCGCCAGGGCGCGCAGGAGCTCGGCGCAATGAGTAAAGTCTTTTTTAGATGACAGGCGGCGTCTATTCATATTATATTATTCGAATATTAATATATTACAAAACGCCTTCGGTGTCAAATGTTTTTTTAAAGGGGCTTACGCGTTCCAGGTCCCTTTTTCTTCGGACGTCATATCCTCGCCGCAGCACTCAAGATCATCTTCTCCCTGGGACGCCTTTTTCGATTTGCCGCACACTTTGCAGATATAGGTTTTTTCCTTCTGGCGGTTTTGTTTTTCTTCCATAGTTCCCTCCGTTTTGAGTCTATAGCCGTTAGCTTCTCATTTTCAAGTCTATCCGCTGATCGCTATTCGCTAAACGCTCGATTTTTATTGCTGCAACTGACGTATTTTCTCCTGCAGCATCTTCTTATGTTTCTCTTCCTCGTTCACCAGAAATTCAAAGACATCCTTTACCGCGTGATGTTCAAGGGCCAACTTACGGTAAAGATCGAGCGCGTCATTTTCTTTTTCCAATGCCAACTGTAATGCTTCGACTGGGGTCATAAAATTGCTCCTTTCGTCACAATTTTGTCACCAGGTCACCATGTCACCTGTCACGGGAATCCCTGTCTTTTTCACTGGTGACTTGGTGTCGTGGCGTCTCGGTGACTTTCTTGTTACTCTCGTTTCCCCATCACCTGATCGTACATCAACATCGCCGCAGAATCGGGCTTGATCTTCTTCAAATTCTGCAGGATCGAATCTGCCGTCGCTTCTTCTTCGACCTGTTCGGTGATAAACCACTGCAGAAGGATGCTTGCCGGATAGTCATTGACTTTCTGGCTGAGTTCATAAAGTTTGTTGATCAGACCCGTTACTTTTTTCTCATGGGCCAGAGTCTTCTCAAACACCTGCACTGCCGATGAAAATTTTATTTCCGGTTGAGGAATTGCCTGCAATTCCACACGGGCACCTCGTTCGGTCAGATGGCCGAACAGCTTCATCGCATGCCCTACTTCTTCTTTAGCCTGAGCTTTCACCCACCGGGCAAATCCGCTGAGGTTCTTCGCTTCGAAATAGGCTGCCATGGAAAGATACAGATAGCCTGAAGCAAGCTCATTCTTGATCTGATCGTTGAACGCTTTGACGAGTTTTTTGTCCATCTTCATTTCCTTATGTAATCTGTCATGGTTAATAAAATTCGAAATCCGAATATCGAAATCCGAAATAAATCCTTGTTCTCCGTTTAGAACATGAGGATTTTGAATTTGTTTAGGATTTAGGATCCCGTGTTTTGCATTTACTGTCATATTTGTTCTACCGATTTTATTTCCGGGACCTCTTCTTTCAGGCGTTTCTCGATCCCCAATTTGAGCGTGTAGGTACTCATCGGGCATCCGCCGCAGGCACCGGTCAGCTTTACTTTCACGACACCTTCATCAGTCACCTCGACCAGTTCAACATTACCGCCATCTGCCTGGAGCATCGGCCGGATTCCTTCCAATGCTTTCTCAATCTTCTCTTTCATCTGTCCGCTCCTTCCTTACTGATTATACTTGGCTCCATTATGATATACGAAGCCTCATCGACGAACGACTATTTCCCTTGGCATTCCCGGCACGTTCCGTAGAAGCACCCCTGAAAATCCTCCACCCGATGCCCGTCAACCTGCTCTTTCTCCCTATGTTCACAATGAAGATCTAAATCATACGTCTGACCGCACCGGCGGCAGAAGAAATGGTGATGGGCGCCGGAGTCGATTTCGAAATACGACTTATCGAACTCGATGCGCACCTCACGGGCCAGCCTGTGCATCTTAAACAGGTCCAAAATAGAATAGACCGTCGCCAGAGAGATGGCGGGAAATTGCTCTTTTACTTTGGAGTAAATCTGGTCAACGGTAAGATGCTGATGGTTTTTATTGAGAATAGCATACACTTGGAGCCGCTGAGGCGTTACACGTATATTCTTCTCTTTAAACACAGGTACGAGTTTATCCATAACGTTCGTACTTTACCGGGCAGAAGGCTATTTGTCAATAACTATTTTCACCAAAGAATGATTCTTGCCTCTTCCGCCTTTACGCTTGTTCTTTTTGAACAAACAACGTCTGGGTAGGATAGGCGAACTCGATACCGCGTTTTTCGAACTCTCCTTTTATCGCGAAATTGATCTCCTGCTGAATATCCATGTATTTGTTATAATCGGCGCCGATCACGTAATAGACGACTTCAAATACCAGGGAGAAATCCCCGTAGGAGAAAAAGTGAACCCGGTCGAATACCGTATCTTGAACGTCTTTGATCGCGGCCTCGATGATGCCGGGGATTTCTTTCAGTTGGTGGAGTTTAGTCTGATAGACAACTCCCAGCTTAAACATGACCCGGCGCTTCTCCATGCGTTTATAGTTCTTTACCCGGGAATCAGTAAGATCGGTATTGGAAAAAATCAGCTGTTCACCCCACAGACTCCGTATCCGGGTCGTCTTGGCGCCGATCTTCTCAACTGCCCCTAAGTAATCGCCGACAATAATGAAATCTCCCACCTCAAACGGACGGTCGAAAATGATCGAAAAATAACTAAACAGGTCTTTTAATACCGCCTGGGCGGCAAGACCGATCGCCACGCCGCCGATACCCAAGCCGGCGATGACCGTTGAGATTTTAAACCCCATATTGTCCAGAAACAGGATTAACGCCAGCGACCAGACGAGGAATTTTACGACTTTTAAAATCCCTTCGAGGCTGTTCTGCAGTTCGATATTCCGACCGCGCGAGGCAGAATACACACGGAACCCGTATTGGACTAATAAGTTTACAAGCCGCGCCGCGCAGATGGTAACAAGGGCAATACCCGCGACCTGAATACCCTGTTTGAACGAATCGGGCGTCTGAAGAGTCGAAAGAGATATATAAAACGTACCGAAATACGCAAGAGGGATCGCCAGTTTTTCGATGATGCGAATAAAAAAATCATCGATCGTCGTCTTCGTCCCCTCAGTCCATTTTTTTAACTGATGGATAACGACCCACTGCAGGATCTTGACTACGACTAACGCCGAGACGAAGATCACCAGCGCCCGGGCGTACTCATAGACAGTATTACCGAAAAACACCTGATTCATCAGATCTTCAACCATAAATTCCTCCTTTTTATGCATACATAATTAAGGTACCGAGAAGCAATTCCTATATTAATAAATTACCTTTAAAATGTAAAGGATTTTTGGTGCCCTTGCCATAAAAGGAGCGGCACCTGATTCCATTGATTACAAAGTGATCCTGACGGTCGTTTCTCCTTTTCATCTTCCATAATCTTTATCTTTTTCATCACCGTAATCACATCTGAATTAAATCATCTTAAACCATTTTGCAATCATTGTAATCCTTGTTAAAAAAATATCCGCTCCCCCGCGCAAAGGGAGCGGATACAAAGTGAGAAAAAGGGCTTAGAAAAGACCGTCAGGACGCCTGACAGCCGACGGTGACGATAATTGTCTGCTGATTGGTCGCCGTTGTCGCCGTCGGGGCTTCAAACTGAAAAAACAGTGCCCGTTCTTTCGTCGGCGGCACGTTATCTCCGGTCGCCGTTGCAGTACTATAGGTAAATTTCGTTCCGGTGGCGGTTTGTGTCGAAGTCGTGATCACGTCTTCTGAACCGCCTTCGTTAAAATCACCCCCGACCGGAGTATCGTCGGTCGCATGACAATAGGCTCCGTTTAAAACATAGACTTCATTTGCGGCACTGGAACCCGCCGTCCAGTCGGCCGGATCGGCGAGCGATAAGGTAAACGTCTCGGTAATCTCGCCGTCGTTGGTCACGGTGACCTTCTGGGCGCCGGCCATCGTCGTCACACTACCGGTATCAACCAGACCGATATCCCAGGTATTGGTATCAAGAGAAAGGCTCAAGGTCGGCAGAACGTCCGGCGCGTTGATCGCATCGGCGGGATCAGTCGGTACCGCCGGGCTTCCCATTCCTACCGCACTATAGGTCCCGTCGTCGGCCTCAAAGTAATACGAACAGTTATCGGTATTTGGCCCGTAGGGAATGGTCTGCGTGGTGACATACCATTCGCCGTTTGTATAATCGCCGTCGCGTTTGGTGGGATCGCCGGATGTGGCAAGGCCCATATTGATATCCTCACCCGCATCGCCGTAATCGCCGTCACCGTTTTTATCCAGATACAACTTCATCGTTACCGGCGCGGTATCATTTGTGTTGGTATACTCTATCTGGAAAATAAAGTTCGTCGTCGAGTACCCGGTCTCAGGATCAAGGCCGTCGGAGACATATCCGGCTCCGCCGGTCCAGGAAAGCGTACAGGGATTAATAGAAAATCCGCCGACGATCGTATCACTCTGCCCCGTCGGATTGGTCACGACCACATCCCAGACGCCTGACGCCGCTCCGGTCAAGTCAAAATCACAGGTAAGTTGGTTTAAACTGACGATCGTCACATCGGTCGCATCGATATCAGTCTCGCCGGCTTTCTGCAACGCTACCGTCACCGCGGTCTGGAAATTTCCGCCCTGAATAACCGCATCATCGACCGTTTCGCCGCTCAAACCCGTATCGGGTGAGATACTGGTCACCGCCGGTGCGGCAAGATTATAATCATCGATAATATCCTGGGGGCTTAACGAGGAGTTGTAAATTTTGAGTTCGTCGATCGTCCCGGTAAAATATTCCCCGGCACTTGAATCGACGCCGTCATGACAATAGGTATTATCTCCGTTCATCCCGATACTGATATTATTCCCGTGCGCGTAAACCTGCCCGCCGTTACCTGAACCGATCGATATGCTGTCGACATACGCCAGGAACTTATTTGCCTGCACTGAGGCGCCGGCGTTATCCAGCCGTAGAGCGACATGGTACCAGGTATCGGTACTGACTGCGGCCGAGTGCCAGGTTCCCGACCAGTTGTATTCGGCCCGGTTATAACCACCAACATAGACCCGGCCGTTATACAGGTAAATATTAAACCCGCGGGTCGAGCCGCCTTCTTCGTAGATCATCTGACGCGTGGTCACATCGGACGATGTCTTAAACCAGACTAAAATCGTCCGGTCGGTGTAGGGCCCGCCGGTATTGATATCGTTATGATCGGCAATATTTGCGTAGTCGGAACCAGAGAATTCGAGCGCTTTGCCGATTGCGGCATAGTTCGTCCAGGCGACCCCGCTAATACTACCGTCATGGCTGTTGATACTGTCCGTAGCGGTCGAGCCTGAGCCGTCATCCATCTTAAGCCAGGCAATAAAGCCGGGATCGAATACGATAAACCCGTCAGTCAGCTGCCCGTTTTCTGTATCGGGATTGGTGACTACCACGTTCCAGTAACCGGTCGCAGCCCCTGTGAGATCGAAATCGCAGGTGATCTCGGTATCACTGATAAAGGTGACATCGGTCGCGGTGATATCGGACTGGCCCGACTTGGTGAGTTTTACCGTACAGCCGCTTTGGAAATTAGTTCCGGTAATCGTTGCGTCATCGACGGATGTCCCCTGCATCGCACCCGAAGGATCGACACTGACAACCGAAATCCCGATTACCTCAAACCCGTCAGTCAAGGTATCGTCCTGACCTGTCAGGTTGGTGACGATCACGTTCCAGTCACCGGTCACGGCACCCGTGAGATCAACATCGCAGGTGATCTCGGTCGTACTGACCACGGTCACACTTGAACCGTTAATATCGGATTCACCCGACTTAGTCAACGCAACTGTAGCACCGGTCTGAAAATTCGAACCTTCGATCGTAACGCTCACCGTCTCCCCTACCCCGCCGGTTGCCGGGGTGATCGAAGTGAGCGTGGGTTCGGTCTCCTTATACCGGTCGGCGACTTCTGAGGCGTCCAGAGCGAAATTATATATCCGCACCTCATCGAGCGTCCCCTGCCAGAAATTCTGCGTGCCCTGGTTATCGGCACCGATCGATACATTGATCCCTGAATTTCCTGCCAAATTATGGGTTACATTAATCGTCTCCTGCAGGACCCCGTCATAATATATTTTCATCTCGTTATCGGAATCACTGAACGTCATCACCAGATGATGCCATTCGTCCGTCGGCATGGTAAACGATTTGTTCGATACAGTATAACTTGACCCGTCCCCGATACCACCGTAAGGTCGGCCGTTATCGGAGCCCAAGAAATAAAAATCGTTTCCGCTGCGCCGCGAGACGACTTTGGCGTAATTACCGCGGGTTGTCTCATACACCCAGCCCTCAAGCGACAGCTGGCCGGTGATCTGTAGCGTCGTATCGTCGGGAACATTGACGTAATCGTTCCCATCAAACACAAGAGCGTTACCTGCCGCAGCCGTCGTTGTCCAGGCCGGATCGTTGGGACTTGAGGCCCGCGTTCCGTCATTCGGCCCGATACTATCTGAGACGGTATTGCCGGAATTCTCATCCATCTTCCACCAGGAGACAAGGCCTGATTTTTCGATGCTGAACCCGTTACCGAGTGTCCCTGAGAACCCATTGGGGTTGGTGACGACCACGTTCCAGTATCCGGTTGCAGCCCCGGTGAGACCGAAATCGCAGGTCAGGTTATCGTCATCGGTTACTGAAACATCGGTCGCGGTGATATCGGTCTCGCCGGCTTTGGTCAATTTTACCGTAAGGCCACTCTGAAAATTGGTGCCGGCGATAGCGGCATCGTCGATCGTTGCGCCGACGGTACCGGAGGTAGGATCGATTGTAGAGACCTGAGGTATCGCCCGATCATAGTTGCCGGAAACCTCCGCCGGAGTCAATACATCGTTATATATTTTTACGTCATCGATGATCCCGTCGAAACCTATATCATCACCGAAGATAAGCGGGAGGTTATTGGTATTGATCGCACCGGAGACCGTGGTCTGGTCTGCCAACGAACCGTTGACATAGAGTTTTAGATTATTGGCACCGCCGGAAGAATCATAGGTCAATACCACCTGGTTCCAGCCGGAGACCGCTGCGGCAGAGATCGTTGTACCGTTGATCGAGGTGTGAGCTTCGGCAGTGTCTGCCCCGATACCGTAAGCGCCGGCTTTTGAGACCCCGGTGGGAGTCTCATCGCCGACGCTTACGGTCGGATCACTCGAGGCATATTTCCCTACCGCCACCCAATCCAGAAAATATGGATTACCGCCCCTGACCACGAACCGGTCAAAAGGGCTGTGATTGGAATCAGAACCGGAGGCGCTGCCGATCGAGGAATGGTTTTCATCGTACAACGTCGCGGTAAAATTACTGGAAGAATCACGGGTAAGTTCAGTCACATACCAGTTCCCCCAGGGCTGAGCCAGACTGCTTACGGCGACATCGGTTCCCGATGCGTTATCGCGCCGCTCCACCCCGAAATTGGAAGAGCCCGATTGTTCGGCCTCACGCCGGATGGAATAACCGTCCCAGTTTGAATCTTCCAGTCCGTACCGGTCCCAGTTACCGCCGCTTTGGGCGGTATCGGAACGGTAATCTCTTACCAGCATCCGGTAGGTCGAGACCGTCGTGCCGATCGTCTTATACCCGCCGTTGGGGTCGTCATTATTTATTTTATTCAGTGTGTTCGAAGAAAACGTCGTCGTATCCTGCTGTACCGAACCGGTCCCGTAATCGCTCCAGCCCGACCAGGAGCTGAAATCGTCGAAAAATACCCAGGTATTTGCGCCGCTGGATGCCGAACTCGCAGCGGAATTTCCGTAATACATGTAGATGGTCGAGGTGCCTGAGGCGATATTGTCGACCTCGACCCAGACTTTGGCGTTATTTGAATTGGTATAGGACTCGATCCAGTAATCGAGTGCGGTGCCGGAGGAATTGTAGAACCTCAGGTCGGAGAAATCATTGTTCATGTGCCCCGATACATAATCGACCGAGACCAGGACCTGATAGTTGGTCTGAGCTGAGCCGGCATTGGTAAGGGTGATCGGTTTCTTAAACCGCCAGAGACCGGCATCGACATTGAACCAGGCCTCGACTGAAAGGGTGGTGGTGATATCTAACGTGGCATCATCGGGAACATTTACATTATCATTGGTACCGTCGAAATCGAGCGCATCGTCAAGGAGGCCGGATGTCGTCCAGCTTGCGCCCGAACGGCTCCCGTCGTTCGAGCCTTGCGAGTCACCGACGGTATTGCCTGAACCTTCGTCCATTTCCCACCAGGAAACGAGGTTTCCCGTTTCCGGATCGTCGGCAAAGACAAAAAACGATGCCGTAAAGACAGAGAGACAGATTGTACAAATTATGAAGAGCCTGCGCGTCATTCTTCTCCTGGGCAAGGGGAAGAGATCCTAAAGCACTATTGAGCAATATCCCTGATTGTGTAAGCGGTTATGAGATGCCTTTTTAGCTGCGCGATGAGAGGATTCCCTGTATTCCCACTTATCTTTTATTATACCGTAACCTGGCCGGATTCTAAAAAAAATCCCCCGCACTCACAGCCTGAGCCTATAGTGCGGGGGTTACCGTTAAAAAAAATCCGCACGTTTAGTTCTCTATGCGTGCGGATTACCGTACTCTTATCCCTTTAAAAAAGGTACGTATTCGGCAACCTGGCAACCATAGGATTTTTTCTTTCAAATTCCGTTAGGTCCACGGCTTTGCGTCCCCCATTTTCATGGGGTTTGCCATTATCGTATTCACCTTTTGTCAAAAGATCTCTCGATTTATATATAATATATACCATATCACTCGGTAGCATTTCAAGGAAAAATCGCGACTTTTTAACCCACAACTGTTTGGCACACAATAACTTATAATTTTACCATCGCCTGTTTTTACAAACCAACTTACCACCTCCACTCCGGGAGTGGAGGTGGTAATCACCTTCCTATTCTTCCAGCAAAAGGTGTTTGATTTTACTCAATTCTCTTTGATATGAAATCCGATCATGAACGAACTTTTTATAGCTATTGATTTTTATATCCAGCATATCATCGTAATCGCACAGCCTGGCTTCTGCTGTCTCCCACCCTATATACTCACGATACGAAGAAAAATGCCATTCTTCAGGTTGATCCACTAAAAAAGAGGTTGCAGGATTTAAGTGAATATACCGTGTCATATGCAGCAACTGCTCGTCGGTTTCGATCAACCTGTTCTGGAATCGGCCTTCCCATAAGGGGCCTTTTCGCTTATATTTTAAATTGAAATACCGGCTATATCCGTCAAAAACTTTACGCACATAATGGACGATTCCTTGATCACAATTCTGCTTTAAGAGCAAATGTATATGCGTAGGCATAATACAATAGGCAATAATACTATTTAATCTTTCTTTGTCTTTGGCTACAGGAATAAAAGCTTTTTCAAACCCGTTCTTTTTTACTTGTTCCAATTCCAGAAAATGAGAAAGCTTCTTTTCAGGTGAGAGTATTTGATAGTAGCGGATAAGTTGATGCATGTATTCATAGTCTCGGGGGTTATTAAAAATTTTAAATTTTGCAATACTTTTACTGTAGACATGATAGACTTCGCCCGTAACAAGGGATTCTCTTCTTGGCATAATGAACTCCTTCTCTCCACCCTCCTCCCACTCCGGGAGTGGAGGGAGGGATGTTCCCTTTTGCCCGGGCAATAACCCAAATTGGTTTATTATAATTATACGCCTTAAAGTATTTGTTGTATATACAGAGAAAAAGGAATGAACCGCCACTCCCGGAGTGGAGGTAGGTTAGAATTCGCTGGAGGCGAAGGCTTCGATGGTGATCACGATCGTCTGTTGAGCGCCGGTCGAGGTCGAAGACGGGGCGCCGAAACGGATCCAGAGCTCCCGCGTGCCGGTTGCCGGCACATCGTCACCGTTCTGGTCGCCGGCGAAATTGGTCGTGTCACAGTCTTTCTGGCCCGATTCGAAAATAATATCGCTGGTCCCTTCTGCCGGCGCATCACCGTCAAAGGTATCGCCCGGCGCGACCGAATTGAACATCGCAAGGAGCTTATACTGATCGGCACCCGGGTTTGCCGCGGTCTCAACGACCGTATAATCGGCCGGTGAGGTCGTGATCTGGAGTTTAAAATCCTCATCCCCGTCACCGTCGTTGGTCACCGTAATCGATGAAGCCGTCGTCGTATAACTTCCCGGATCGACGATGCCGAAATCATAGGTAGCAGATGATACACTGACACTTAAGGTTTGTAAGACATCCGGCGCATTAATTGGAGTTGTCGGGGCGCCGGTCGCGGCGCCCTCGCCGTCGTTGGCCTCGAAATAATAAGAACAATTATCGGTATCGGGACCGTAGGGAATCGTTGTCGTATAGGTATAAATCTTTCCGTCGGTATAATCGGTATCACCAGGATTGTCTTCGTTCATATCGACGAC
>CAZABB010000007.1:0-63864 GCA_964483625.1 uncultured Planctomycetia bacterium
GAAACTCAGGCCAAAAATACCGCACATGATCGCCGCGCGTATACTGGCGACCGCCCCCCCTACCAGGACGACATAGAAAGCCAGCGCGCCCAGGGACAATATGATACGCCGCCGGAACGATATCCCCAATATCTTCAACAGATACATCAGAATCCACATGACAAGCCCCATATGAAGACCGCTGATCGCCAAGAGATGAACAATCCCGGCCGATGAGAAACTGTCTCTCAACCCTCTGTTGAGAAACTCCCTTCTGCCTAAAAACACCGCCGACAGAAACGAACCGGCCGCCTCAGGTAAATATTTCCGGTACACCCCGATAACGCTCCGCGTAACTTCAGAAACGATATCCCTTACAAAGGAATCCGGCAATGTGCGTTGAGATGAATCCTTCGGTATCCAGAGTTGATAGTACTCATAATCACGGTACCGGCGCAGAGATAATGTGCCTTCGGCCCGATAGCGATAGGGATATTGTTTTGGCAGGGAAGAAAAGTCACGTACCCGAGCCCGGATACGCACGGGATTTCCGTTTATTTCGTAGATATTGGCACGAAATGACTGCACCCGGTTCCGGGTGCGGACAATCGTCTTCACTCCGAACGTACAGGTGTTCCTCTTTGCGAGGTGCTCATCAGGCGGGAAAGAAACCGAAGGCATTACCCACACCTGGGCTATAAAGGCAAAAAAAATCAGAATGGATACTTCAAAAAGCCGCCAATGCTGCTTCCGGTAAGCCCAGAAGGACCCCAGAAACATCGAAACCGAACCCGATACGGCAAGAAAAAGGTTCCCCTGAACGATTCCCCATCCGGTCCCGAACAGGACACTTAAAAAACAAAAAAAAGGAAAAAATCCTCCCATGGAAAATCAGAACGTAATGTAATCGCGGATTGCAGCAAGAGATTTCGGCCCGATACCCCTGATTTTGAGTAGTTCTTCGGCGTGATGAAACGGTCCGGCCTCACTACGATACCGAATAATTCTTTCGGCAATGACCTGACCAATCCCGGGAATAGACATCAATTCCTCAAGTGAAGCTTGATTCATATCGACCGGCTGCGGAGCATGGCTGACGGCGACGGAATTTTGAGAAAAATTCGACGGATACTTCACCGGAAGAAGCCGGAGCAGAGCACCGGCCAAAAGCAGAGCGCCAATGATCAGAAGCAACTTTCTTTCTGAGTCAGTAAAAACCCTCATCAAACGGTTACGATATTGAGGACCTTTCGATTTACATAAATGACATTCTTCGGAGGATGCCCTTTGAGGAAAGCCTGAACACGCTCCTGGGCTAAAGCGCGCTTTTCTATTTCCGTCTGATCCCAATCCACGTGTATCTTCAGCCGCATTCTTACCTTCCCGTCAACCAGAACCGGTATCTCTATCTCCTCTTCATGCAGGTATTCTTCTTTCACCTGAGGCCACCGATGATGAAAAATAGAATCGCCATTTCCCAGAAGCCGGTTGGCCTCTTCACTCAGATGAGGCGTAAAGGGAGCCAGAAGAGAAAAGATCGTCTCCAGGACTTGACCGAATACCGGTTTCCTTATGCTTCCCGTATCGAGAAGTTTATACAGATAATTCACCAATTCCATAATTTTGCTGACTGCCGTATTGAACTGAAAATCTCCTTCCAAATCGCAGGTAACATCCCGAATCGTCGCATGGGCTTTTTTGAGCAACATTTTTTCCTGATCATTCAGTTCTTTTACCTCAGCTGCTTTATACTCCTGCAATTGTTCAAGAAGCCTTAAAACCCGATTAATAAACCGCCAACACCCCAGAAGCCCTTCGTCCTGCCATTCCGCATCCCGCTGCGGCGGACCGATAAAAAGTATATACAGCCGCATGGTATCGGCGCCGTACTTATTGATAATATAATCGGGAGATATGACGTTCCCTTTTGATTTTGACATCTTGGCCCCATCTTTACAGATCATCCCCTGGGTAAACAGCCTTTCAAACGGCTCTTTAAAACCCACGATGTCCTGATCGTAAAGGAATTTCGTGATGAACCGGGAGTACATAAGATGAAGGATAGCGTGCTCTACTCCTCCGATATACTGATCGACCGGGAGCCAGCGATTCACCGGCGCGACATCGAAGGGATTCTCCTCGGCCCGGGGAGAAATATACCGTAAGAAATACCAGCTCGAATCGACAAACGTATCCATAGTATCGGTCTCTCTCCTGGCCTGCTTGCCGCAGGCCGGACACCGCACCCGCAGGAATTCCTCTACATACGTAAGCGGCGACTGACCCGTGGGAAGAAATTCCACATCCTCCGGCAGGATAACCGGCAGATCTCCTTCGGAAACGGCAATCTCACCACACCCGTCACAATACAGCATCGGAATAGGCGCACCCCAGTACCGTTGACGGGAAATAAGCCAATCTCTCAGGCGGAAATTCACCTGACGCCGTCCCTGGTTATTTTTTTCGAGAAAATCGGCGATTTTTTCCTTACCTTGCGAAGAATCCATGCCGGTATAGTCTCCCGAATTCACCATGATCCCCTCGCCCGTATACGCAGTTTCGACAGAGGCACTCTCTGAACGGGCAGATGGGTCACGAATCACCTCAACGACAGGCAATTCATATTTTTTGGCAAACTCATAGTCACGCTGATCATGAGCCGGCACACACATAATTGCCCCGGTTCCGTATTCGGTAAGGATATAATTGGCAATCCATAACGGAATCTTTTTGCCATTGACGGGATTGACAGCATGAGCATGAAGGAAGATCCCTTCCTTTTCGAAATTATCGACCAGCCGGGCTGAAAGAGGCTGATTCTTTATCTTATCGATAAATCGTTGCACGTTCTCTTTCTCGGGATGAGCCTTCACCAACCGTACCACGAGAGGATGATCCCAGCTTAACGCAATAAAGGTTGCCCCGAAAAGGGTATCCACCCGCGTGGTAAAACAATGAATCGTCTCCGACGTCTCAGGAATGACAAAATCAATCTCTACCCCTTGCGATTTACCGATCCAGTTCTGCTGCATAAGTTTTACTTTTTCCGGCCACTGAGCCAGGAGGCTGATATCTTCCAGCAATTTCTGGGCGTATTCGGTGATTTTAAAGAACCACTGATTCAACTTCTTCTGTTCGACATCGGACTGGCAACGTTCACACTGGCCGGCAATTACCTGCTCATTGGCCAGTACCGTCTTGCAGGAAGGGCACCAGTTCGCATAAGCTTCTTTCCGATACGCGAGCCCTTTTTTATATAACTGTAAAAAGATCCACTGAGTCCACCGGTAATAATCGGGTTTACAGGTCGTGATCTCCCGATCCCAGTCATACCCGATGCCCCAACTGGTTAATTGCTGAGTGATCCGTTCGATATTACGAAATGTCCAGGTTTTAGGATGAATACTGTGTTTAATCGCCTGGTTTTCCGCCGGAAGCCCAAACGCGTCCCATCCCATCGGACTTAAGACGTTAAACCCGCACATAATCTTGTATCGCGCAACCGCATCCCCGATCACATAATTACGAGCATGCCCTACGTGCAATTCACTGGAAGGATAGGGAAACATGACCAGACAATAATATTTCTCTTTTTTGGTATCGGAGGTATCAACTTTAAACAAACCTATCTTATCCCAGTAAGCCTGCCATTTTTTGTCGGTATCGACAGAATAATTCATGTTCTATACAACCTTCTTACCGTTTCCAGATTCATCATATCGTCATCATCCTCCTTTTTCGGTGTTTCCAGAATAAACGTCAACTCACGCAACGCAGGATGATTGATCAGCGCCGAGAATCCTTCTTCTTTAATATTTCCTTCTCCGATATTGACATGACGATCTTTATGCGAACCGCACTCATCGGCAGTATCGTTCAAATGGATGACTTTTACCTTATCCAGCCCCACCGCCGCATCGATATCAGCCAGAAGATGTTCCACTCCCTGCGGCTCACTGATTTTATATCCGGCGCTGAAAGCGTGCGCAGTATCCAGACATATACCCAGACGTTGCGGCGCACCCAGAGCCTGCCAGATAGACCGGTAATGAGAAAAGGTGTGCCCCAGAGACGTCCCCATCCCGGCGGTATTTTCCAGAAGAATGTTTATCTTAAGATGAACGGTCTCTTTAAGAACTTTCTTTAACGCTTTGACAACACGTTTCAAGCCCTTCTCCTCGGTCGTGCCTTTATGGCACCCCACGTGAATCACAAAATAATCAGCATTGATTTTCTCGGCCTCGATGAGGTCAGCTATAAACTCTTTCGCTGTAATCCAGTGAAGGAACTTTTTAGGAGTGGCAAGGTTAAGCGTGTATGAAGCATGAATAATCAGCGGATGGATATCTGATTTAGCCAGTTTCGCGTTAAACAGGCTGATTTCATCCTTTTTCAAAGACCCGCGGCGAAATTTGCGGGGATTACGGATGAAGATCTGCATCGTATTACATCTCAGGGCCGCTGCTCGATCAATTGCCTGATCAATTCCTCCCGCAATAGAAATTTGAACACCTAGCTTCAGCAAAGAGAACCTTTCTACTAACGATTACAGTGGCTTAAACGGGATTACGGTGATTATCACTTATCTGTGTATTTTCTCCTACCACCAAGTTGTTATCAATAATAAAAGATAGATATATCATTCAACATTCCTACAATAAATAGTATTTTATCACGCGATACGCATTACGTCTTCATGGTGCCGAGGGCGGGAATTGAACTTCACTCCGCCGTAAGGCGGATGGCCGAAGGCCTTTTATGAAGTCCAAGTCTGCCTCCCGACTTTTCAGTCTATAGTATATAGTCTTTAGTATATAGTCTTTTTCTCCTTCACGAACGTCTAGCGACCAACGACTAACGACTTATAATGGTGCCGAGGGCGGGAATTGAACCCGCATGAAGTTGCCTTCACCGGTTTTTGAGACCGGCGCGTCTGCCAATTCCGCCACCTCGGCAATAGCAGGTCACACGACACACGTAAAAATATAAAAAACATGGAGCCGAGGGGATTTGAACCCCTGACCTCTACGCTGCCAGCGTAGCATTCTCCCAGCTGAACTACGGCCCCAAAACTTTGCTTCGCAAAGTAAATCCCAAGCACCAATATCCAAATCCCAAACGAGGATACCCTCGATAAAAGAAAATATACTACATTATTAAAGGGAAATTGTCAATTCGCACGTGTGACTATGTGACCTCCCCGCTCTATAGTGTTTGTATACAGCGGGGTCCCGTTTGATATGAAAAATATCGGTACGGGATGTGTCTTTGTGACGATTTATAAACATTTTTTTAGAAATTGGCAGGATTTTTCTCAAAGGCACGCCGGAAAATTTCCACGTATTGAGGGCTAAATTGAGATCCGCTGTTCTTTACGATCTCACCGAGAGCTTCCTGCGGCGGGGTCCCCTTCTTATATCCCCTTCCGCAGGTAATGGCATCATAGGAATCGGCAATCGCCAGGATCTGCGCTCCTTCGGGTATCTTTTCACCACTTATCCCGTGAGGATATCCGGTCCCATCCCAGCGTTCATGATGATAGAGAATCGTCTGAAGAAGATTCTCGAACGGTTTAAACGGCCTTAAAATATCGACCCCGGTTAAAGGATGTCGTTTGATCAGCGCGTAATCATCATCGGTTAACCGTTCTTTTTTATGGAGAATAAAATCGGGTATGCCGATCTTGCCGATATCATGTAAAAGAGCGGCTTTGTACAATATGGCACATTCCTCTTCGCCCGCACCGGATTCTTGGGCGATGGCCACCGAGTAACGGGCAACCCGTTCGGAATGCCCTTCGGTATAGGTATCTTTTTCTTCCAGCGCCTTAATAAGACAACGAATGACTTCCAGGTACGACTTCTCTACATCTTTCTTCGCCTCGATTACCTCTTCAACCATCTGCTCTAATTCGCGATTTCGTTCTTTCAAGTCAACTTCGAGAAAATCCATGATATCCTGCCCCGACTCCTGTTGAGCTTCCTCCCAGATACGTTCCTGGACATCAGTAATAACCAGATCCTCTTCTCCGCCTTTAGGAAACTTCCGGATAAACTTTTCCATGGTGGAGATTACTTCTTTACTTTTCACTTTCTGCCCTTTGAGCTTGGCAATAAAAACCCCCTGAAGATTCACCTTGTATTTCTCTTTCTCGATTTCAAATTCCACTTGCCTTACCCCGGCAAGAAAATTTCGCGATAGTTCTTCAACGTAATCTTTTTCGGCACCCACAATCGTTAGGGCGATCACATCCTGAGCCAGACGGAAAAACATCACGTTTTTAAGCTTTTTCTCCCACTGCACACGGAAATAATGAGAGAACGTCTGAATTAAAGACTGCAGCCGCTTGAAATGGAGCTCGAAAGAAAGCTTATTGTAATCGGTCAAACGAAACGCGCAGAAGATTACGGTTTTCGATGTGTCCTTAAAATCCTCATCGACTTTTGCCAGAAAATACCGGTAGGTATAGAATCTGGTAAGGGCATCACTGACCGCCAGATTTTTCAGTTTGTTTCTCATATACATAAGATACGTGTATTTATACACGTTTGAGACCAGATACGCCGAGACACAGAAATAAAACAGACTGAAATAATCAAATTGTATGCTTCTCGCCCGACCGTATAACGCCGCGAAGAACAGAACCAGCAAAAGAGAAACTGTGACCGCGCTGGCCCGAAGAAATCCCCAATGCTTATTGACAATAAGTATCCCCAACCCCAGCATAAAAAACGCCGCAACCGCCGGCCACCCGAGGACCGACACAAGAAAACGTTCCGTCAATATCATAACCAGGGCATTGGCGATAATGGTAACACCGGGATAAATCCCCAGGGGAGTAATATGCTCATCGTGAATGAGCGGATCGGTCGCGCCCACCAGAACAATCTTGTCCCGAAAATCTTCCGCATCAACTGCTCCTTCCAGGACAAGATAAGCGGGAATCTGCTTGAACTCCAGAGGATGCACCAGGTAATCAAGAGAAGCAATTCCTCCCGGTGAGGGGATAAACAGCTCATCCCCCAGATAGATGCCGCGGGAGGGCATAATACGAATCTCGTCTTCGGAGACATCCCGATACCGGGAAACTAAAGCGATATCGATGGACACATCGACCGGTCCGGTTTCCCGCTGGTAGAACGTACGGATATTACGTACCACGTTATATACATCACTGGTATTTTTCAAACCTGATCCCGAAGTGCTTTGCACGGGACGATTGACAAAACCAAGTCCGGCAACAGAATCACCGAACATATCCAGAGGCAGTTCTGAATTCTCCTGACGTAAAATATACCCCAGTACTACATTCTGGGTCCGGGCAAAGGTTTCGGCAAGAGCCTGATCGTCGGCAGGTTCAGTCGTCCCCGAAAAAATGATATCCAATCCGATCACGCGAGGCGAAAAGGAAGCGATCGTGTTGATCAGCTGCGCCGTGACGCTTCTTGGCCACGGCCATCGCTGTTTGAGCCGACGACGCGACTCTTCATCAATCGTAACAATAATGATATCCTGAGCCTGAGGCGGCTCCTCATTAAATAAGTAAAAAGAATGCGCCGCGAAGAAATCCTGAAGCTTCAGACGAAAAGGGTGAGAGAAATGGACGAAAAAAAGAAGATACCAGAGGATTAAGATCAACCAGATAGAAAGAGGGTAGGTAAAATGTCTATCTTTTATCACTCAATTATGGGGCTGGTCGGATACATGGAATCACGCCCGTCTACTCATTCATTCTGCTTACGATTACCGCTGTTACCAGAGCCTTCCAAGAATTCCCCTCATTATCCATGTACCCTTCTCAAAATCAGCGTCAATCAATGGTTTGGTGGCTATCGTCATCGTCGTCATCGGGATAATCATAATCATTATCGCCGGGATAATCATAATCATTATCGTCGGGATACTCCGGATAACCATGTCCACTATTGATTTTACCATCATCGGAAATATTCGTTTGAGACGTATCATACACGTTCTGTTCGTTTGTACATACGAGCGCAAAACTGTCTTCCAACATAAACCCTTTGCGATGGCGTCTCGCAAAGCCGGAACCCGAAAATGTGTGTTGATCGCAATCGCCAACAATAATCATGTCAGGGGGAATATCATCCCATCTTCGGGGTAACATGGTGTTGATCCCATAGGAAACGCCTCCCGGCGGCGGAGTATGGTCGGAAGGGCAATGGAAAATGTCCGCGCTTACGCCGAACCGTCTGAGATTTTCCGGGGTCAGAAACTGAGCGTACACTTCACTGGCGGTATCAAATTTTATAAGCGCGTAAGAAGCACGTGTCAGCCAACCACCCTCGTTTATTACCTGAGCATAGGCACGTTCCAGATGCTCTTGTTTTAATTGTCCCAGCGTCGCCGGGAGAAAATCGTTTTCCAGCGCCCACATTTCGACCGCCGAACTCAGCGCCCGTAAATTCGTGGTGCATACTCTTTTCCGGGCGTTCTCCAGAACATGCCGGTACCCTCCCAGAGCCAGGGTAGCCAGAACCAGTATAATTACGGCAATAACCATCATTTCTAGTAACGTAAAATTTCTTTTCATCCACTCCCCCCTTTATTTTCCATCTCTCCACTATACGGATCCTATTATTTTTTTTACCATATTTGCATATATTAAGCAAGTGATATATCACAATACATTCCTCAGAACAGCGTGTAAATAAAAGGGGCCACCGCAGAACTTTCCGTGAGGACAATCAATACCCCCAACAATAAAAGAACGATAACGATCGGAAGAAGCCACCAGCATTTTTGTACCCTCAGGAACTCCCAGAATTCTTTTAAAACAGACAGTTTACTCATATTCCCTCCTGACATAATTTTCAATATAAAATAGATCCACCTGAAGACAGCAATTGATTTTCACCATGATTAATAAAACCTTTCATCACTGTAACCCCTTCTTTAATCGATGCGATCGAGGCATCCTGCTGCTTTTTCATTGCAGGATGTCTTTTAAAATTGCTTTTCATACGACTGGCGAGATGGGTTTCTCAGAGAAGGCAGCCAATAAGTTGTATCCCCTGTCCTGAACCGAAGATCAAGGAATTTCCACCTTCTCCATCGCATTCCCCAGGCGATCGGGGTTACTACCAGATAGTATGCAACCAGCAATATAAACGTCGATACGCCCAGATTCAACAATCGTAAAACTGCTTTTGATATACTATACAAAGGACAGAGCGCATACGGGATAAAAGAACTGCCCAAAAACAACAACGCCGCGACTGAAAAAAAGTATTGTTCACCGCCTTTTCCTTTTAAAACAAATATATTCCCCCAGATAAGCAGGACGATTCCCAAAGAGATGCCGAACCGAAATAACTCCGTCCGGTCACACTCCCCTGCCCACTCCTTCATGAAACGTTTAATCAAGTTCAAGCGCACCCCCTGCTTCATGGTCAATACATCCTTCGGGCTGATTATCTTTTGAAAGAAGAAAATCCCCCATAATCAAATAATCCATATGTGTACGCATAAAGCACCGATACGCATCCTGCGGGGTGCAGACGATCGGCTCCCCCCTCACATTAAACGACGTATTGATAATCACAGGACAACCGTACTTTTCGTCAAATTTTTTAAGCACCTTATAGTAACGGGGGTTGATATCTTCGCTCACACTCTGAATACGCGCCGAATAATCGACATGCGTTACCGCAGGGATCTCCGAACGTTTGACTTTCAGTTGCTCAAAACCGGCCAATGCCGTTTGAGAAGAGCTGTCGGCACGTTTTTCCTTTACCACCGGAGCGGCCAAAAGCATATAGGGACTTTCCGCACTGATTTCAAAATAATCGGATACCTTCTCCTTGAGAACCGACGGCGCAAACGGCCGGAAACTCTCTCTAAACTTAATTTTTAGATTGATTCGCTGCTGCATATCTTGCGCACGAGCATCACCCAGAATAGACCGGCTCCCCAAAGCCCGAGGCCCGAATTCCATCCTGCCTTGAAACCATCCGATAACATTCCCGGAAGCGATAAGGTCGGCAATTTTCTCCGGTATCTCCGCCTCATCCAATTTATCATAAGGAATATTCTGCCGCTTGAGAAAATGATGGATTTCATCATCGGAATACTCAGGCCCCAGATATGAACCAGACTGAGCATCACTGATTCCGTCAACAATCCGTTTGTTTTCCAGATATTGATACCAGACAAAGAGCGCCGCGCCTAACGCGCCGCCGGCATCACCGGCGGCCGGCTGTATCCAGATACGTTCAAACGGCCCTTCCCGTAAAATCCGGCCGTTGGCCACACAGTTAAGCGCAACCCCTCCCGCCAGACAGAGATTTTTTTGATGCGTTACCTCATACACATGCTGTGCCATACGCATCATAATCTCTTCACACACTTTCTGTATCGATGCGGCAACATCCATGTGCCGCCGGGTTATTTTCGATTCCGGTCGACGCGGCGGGCCGCCGAAAAGACGGTGGAATTTCCGGCTTATCATCGTCAATCCCACGCAATAGTTGAAATACGCCATATTCATCCGAAAAGAACCGTCTTTTTTAAGGTCAATCAATTCCGACAAAATCAAATCTTTATAGCGAGGTTCCCCGTAAGGAGCCAATCCCATCATTTTATATTCGCCGGAATTCACCTTGAATCCCAAATAATAGGTGAACGCGGAATAGAGAAGTCCGAGCGAATGAGGAAAATGGATCTCTTTATGCAATTCTACGAGATTATCCTTCCCTTCACCGAAACTGCTCGTCGTCCACTCCCCCACGCCGTCAACGGTAAGGATTGCCGCCTCATCAAACGGTGAGGGGAAAAACGCGCTGGCAGCATGAGACTGATGATGCTCGGGGAAAATGATCGGACCGCCGTACCGTAACTCCTCCTGAATAAGACTTTTTACCCACAGCTTTTTTTTAATCCAGAGAGGCATCGCTTTCCGGAAGGACATAATCCCTCTGGGAGCATAAGCAAGATACGCCGAGAGAAGCCGTTCGAATTTCAGAAACGGTTTATCATAAAACGCCACATAATCGATATCTTTACCCCCGAGGCAGGCTTCTTTCAAACAATACCTGATGGCATGGGAGGGAAAGGCTGAGTCGTGTTTTTTACGGGTGAATCGTTCTTCCTGGGCGGCGGCGATGACTTTGCCGTCGGCAACCAGAGAGGCGGCACTATCATGATAAAATGCGGAAATCCCTAAAATATTCATATGAAAAGGGATGGTTAAGGAATTATTATTTCATTCCCGGCTGTTTTTTTCTTCCCGGTTATCGATAAGAGCTACCCCCAACAGTCCTATCGTCAACCAGAATAATGTAGCGAGTTTTAAGGAAAAAAGCTGAGTATCAAAAAAGATGTGAATCATAAAGGCGGATAATCCTAAGAGAATACCAAGAGTTAATATCTCTATATTCTGTATCATTTTTTTATAGGCTCTACCTACGATGTCAAAAAGGAACCAGAGAAAAGAGAAAAAGCCGATTATTCCCGTTTCGGCCAGAATCTGCAAATAACAATTATGAGTATATTGCGGCATCAATGATATCCGGGCATATTGCGGCAGAAGTTCCATAAACAGGCCTAACCCTTTGCCGAAAACCGGCGACTCTTTAAACATCTGCCATGCCACTTTCCATATAACAGACCGGCCGGAAGTATCCTGAAGTAAAAATAAAAATCTTTCTTTTATCATCGGATGCGTAAAAACACCGATAAAGAAAGCCCCTAAAACCACCAGTAACGTCCCGCGTATGACTTTATCCTGAATGATAAACAGGGAAATAATAGCAGTTAAAAGAAACGCCAGCCAGGCTCCCCGCGAATACGTTAACATTAATGCCGTTACAATCAATAATGAGTTGACTGTAAGCAGGGTTTTTACCCATTTTCTTTTTAGAAACCATAAGAAATGGATATTCATAAAAAACATAACGATAAGAAAACAGGAAAAGTTATTGTAATGCCGGAAGGCCCCGCCGACAGCATTAAAATTATGCACCTTCACAACAGGAAACCCTCTTATAAAATCTACTCCGGTGATAAACTGATAGATTCCGTCAATGCTCAATAACGCAGCCGAGATACAAAACACAGCTATTATTTTTCTGAGTTGTGTTTTATTGATAAAAATCTGTACCAAATAAAAAAGCAGTATCCCTTCCCCCCACTTACACAGCAAAGCATTGAAGCTCAAAAGACGATTATTACTGGTGATTAAAGATAGGCTGATACAAATAAAAAAAAGAAAAGCTATCCGGTTAAACCGGCGTGAGGCCAGAAAACGAATATCCTGAGCCAACGGCCTTAAGGCTACAAGCCTTATAAGAAAGCAAAGGATAATAACTCCGATCAAAGATTCTATAAACGCGTTCGATATCGGCAAAAAATAGGCAAGAGCACAGAAGGATCCAAACGCGACACGATCGATCCATTTAAGAATATTCAATCTGGCAATACTATTCATAGTCAATGGTTTAAACTCCGGGCTTTATCCGTCTTGACGGAGAATCGCCCTTTTTTATCTATCGAGAAGACAATATCACCATGCTGGTCTGTACGGTATATTGCTACGTTAAAATCCTTTAATCTATCTAAAATTTTATCTGAAGGGTAATCACGAAAGTTATCTCGATTAACGCTTATCACCGCCGCCTTCGGCGACACGGCTTTTAAAAACTCCTCTAAAGAAGCATCATGATGACCATGATGGCCTACTTTCAACACATCAGCTTTGATACTGTCATGCATTTCTAAAAGCTGTTTTTCTACTCCGACCGTAGCGTCGCCGGCAAGAAGACAGCTAAATGAATTATATTCTACCATAATTACCAGAGAATTCGCATTAAAATCTCCGCCGGGATGCTCCTCTTGCGGCCACAAGACGGTAAACTGAACATTACCGATATTCCATTGAGCCCCCCTTTGAAGCGGGAAATAACGGTTATTCTCTCTTATAAGCTCTACATACCAGCGATACACATCAGAACGACGGACAAATTGTGAAAGGTCATGCCCGTTATCGCATATGTTCTTCACAGCAAACCGCTGAACGATATTGAATCCCCCGGCGATATGATCGAGATGGGGATGGGTGAATATCATATACTCTAATGCATCGACCTCCTGCTTTTTTAAATAATCCTCTACTTTTACCGCAGAGATAAAGTTGCCGGCATCAACCAGAACATTCTTATCATCGGGAGTCTGGATCAAAATCGCCTCTCCTTCGCCGACATCGATAAAGTGCATCCTTAAAGATTTTGCCGCGGCGTCAAAATAAATGAATACACCGCACAAGAGGAGCATTAAAAAAATAATATTTTTTTTCATAACTATCGCTTATAAAAAAAATAGAGCGCTATACCCTCTAAAGCCCCCAGCACATTCAATACAATATCACGATTATCGTAAAAACGGTAGGGTAAAACCCCTTGAAACAATTCATCGATATACCCTGTCACAGCACAAAATATAACCGCGATCAGAAAACCTTTCGTTTTGGGATATTTTCGGGTGGTATCACCCAGGGCCAGCCATCCTAAAAACGCGTACTCAAGAATATGGATTTTCTCGACCGCTAATTCCAGCTGCATCATCCCCAGAAAGCCGGCGGCAATAATCGTAAAAATAAGAAACTTACGAATAAAAGATGTTTTTTTTCTCAATACGCGGATAACAAACAGGACCCCAATTCCGGCGAGCAACGATACAATAAAAACTTCCACTCCCTTACCACCCAAAATGCTGTTCCGCAGGGAATCCACCACCTGGCGCATAAAGCTTGCCGATATTACGATCAGCAGACCTACGGATAATGTTAAAGGAGAAAGTGAGAAAGGAAGATTTCCCCGGCGGCTGAAGAAAAGGGTTCCGAGTTGAGAAAAAAGATGTATACTGCGGTAAAAAAAACGTTTAAACACTTATAAAAACTTTAATAGGCACCCTGCCCTTTGAATACGGCAGGGAGAGTCAACCACAAAATACGCAGATCGAGCCCGAACGACCAGTTATTCACATACCACAGGTCCCACTTGACCCAGCGGCGGAAGGTAAGCATGCTGCGCCCTTTCACCTGGGATAAACCCGTAATGCCGGGACGTACCGAAAGACGGTGCATTTGCAGGTAATTATATTTCTGGACCTCATCAATCGTCGGCGGTCTCGGGCCGACCAGGCTCATATCTCCCTTTAGCACGTTAAACAATTGAGGCAGTTCATCCAGACTGTACCGGCGCAAAAACCGGCCGATGCGGGTGATCCGCGGATCTTTTTTCATCTTGAAAATCACCCCGTCCTGTACTTCGTTTTTCTCCAAAAGCTGATCCTTGAATTTATCGGCATCTTTCACCATCGAGCGGAATTTATACACCTTAAACGGTTTCCCTTTTAACCCCGCCCGTTTCTGCCGGTAAAAAACAGGGCCGGGAGAATCAAGCTTAATCGCAACCGCAAGAAGACAATAGAGCGGCAAGCCAGCAATCAACAATGCAAAAGAAACAAGGAAATCAAACATCCGCTTCAGGGCAAGTTCGGTAGGATGATACTTACGCTCTTTATACGTCAAAAGCGGCATGATCCCGATATAATTAATATCGAGAAGCGGCAGAGGGCCTTCAAAATTTTCCGGGACCACCCTTACCCCCAGATGCATAGCTTTTGCTTTCTCGATAATCTGAGAGACAATACGCTTCTCGGAAGGAATCGTAATAATCGCCTCATCGACAAAATATTTTTTGACGACCATATCAAAATCGCTGATCTTCCCCAATACCAGGACCCCATTAAAGTCGTCATTTTTTCTATCATCTAAAACCCCGACGACACGAAAACCCCACCAGGGAACTTTTTTGATCTCATCGAGCACAATCTTCCCTACTCTCCCGGCCCCGATGACCAACACATTGATATTATGAAAACCTTCCGAAACCAGCTTGCGCAGGATAATTCTTTTAATTGCCCGGAACCCACTCAAAAGAACAAAAAGAGAAAAGCAGTTCTCCAGGAATACCTCCCGGGAGAAAAATCTATATTTGGCGAAAAAGATAATCGAACTGATAACGATACTTACCGAGAAGACACCGATAAAAGATTTAAACATCTCCTTCGGGATCGTTAGGCCACGGTCGGTCGTATACAGGCTCCTTCTTTTGAACGATACAAGCAGAAAGATCGCCCAGAGGATGAAAACAAACGTATATTCGTAGAAATTAGGAAGCCGCGGATTGATGAAAATATCGCCGAATGAGTTATATTTTAAAAGATACGGAACATAGAAGCTGACGGCAATCAGTACGATATCGACAACGACATATACCGGATAAATTTTACGGCCGCCTCTGATCATATGTAGCGTGTTATTGATCTTTTGCCCAAAACCTTATACCTGAAGACCTCTTTACATAATAATACCAAAAAAGCCGTATTACCAATTAAATATCTCCGCCAGAGCCGATGCGGTTCCTGGCAAAAACGAAAAAACCACTCAAGGCCCGCTTTCTGCATCCAGAGCGGCGCCCGTTTTACCTTGGCGGCGACCACATCGAAACTCCCTCCCACCCCCATCACAAAAGGCACTCCCATCTCTTTCAGATAACGATTAAGAAACAACTCTTTCTTCGGTGAGCTTATCGCAACAAAAAGGATATCCGCTCCGGATTGACGGATATTTTCTACCACCCTGCCTTCTTCCAATTGATCCCAGTACCCGTTACGATACCCGGCGATATCGATACCGGGATATTTCCGGCGGTAATGCGCAATGACCTTTGCAATAACATCCTCCCTGGCCCCCAAAAAATACAGTCTATACCCTGATTTTTGAGACCGCTCAACCAGTTTTTCCATAAGATCGATACCGGCAATACGTTCTTTTAACGGCGTCCCCAGAAGGCGGGAAGCCCATACAACCGGCATGCCGTCGGGGTTGATGAGGTCACATGCCGAAACAATCCGCAGGAGCTCAGAGTCCCGCCGTATTTTCAGTATCTTATCGACATTAATGACCACATGCTGAGAAGGGACTCTTCCGGCAATGATTTCATCAATACGCGCATGCGTCTCTTTGAGAGAAAGATTGTCGATGGGACAGCCCAGGACAAAAATACGTTGTGGCATATGAATATTCTCCCCTTGAAGCAATTAAAGCTATTTTACCGTTTTTAAGATGGTTGACAACGATTTTATGCGCATACGCCCTGATTACGGAGATTGTAGCAGAAATTACGGTGATTTTGATAGGGATTACGGTGATTGGATACGAATGTGATTACAGCGATTACTGTATCTTATCTTTCCTCCGAGGGACCGAAGGGAACGGTCGTCCCTCGTGAATGACATCTGTGGTCATCTGTGCCAACCTGAAGGGTAACGTATGCCTTTTAATTCTCTCTACGCTCTACGCTAACCGCTCATCGCTATACGCTAATTTTGCCCTCTACTCTCCTCACGTAGCAGCTTAAGGCATAGAACATCCAGGCCTGACTCCAGCGGATATACGGAATAGATACGGCACCCAGGGGACGTCTTTGATAGGAAAAATATCCTTGCCGGTTCCATAAATTCTTTATGGTCCAATGCAGGACACCTTCAACTACGCTTTTAGATTCTTCAAAATATTCAGTCCGGGAAAGAAATGAAATCAGCGTCGCGGCCGAATGGACATCATAAGGATAATCACATTTTAGATAATACCGCGGCGCGCCGTTTTTTTGAAAAAAATTCTGAAGATAGTAACGCAATCCTTTGCCGAAATTATCCTCAAAACGCATATCATGAGTGTACTTCTGATAATCATATATAGCCTGCAAATTATACGCGGTATGAAAACTATCGATCCATCTCTGATTAGGAGCTTCTCCGTAATACCAGCTTCCGTCGGGATTCTGATTATGAACACAGAATTCAACCGATTGCGCCGCGGCATCTTTCAGGTGCGGTTCAGCCGTCAATGAATACATCCGGGATAAAAGCTGACTCGCCCAGAGAGAAGCATTGAATATCCGGGAACTATCCAGCGGGGAATACGAAAAACAGAATCCGCCGCCTCTTTCTGTTGTCCGATTGAGATCCTTGAGGATAAAATCACAGATCGAACGGACCTTTATAATAAAAGCGGTCTTTTTCAAAATATCTTGAGCCGTAAGCAACGCGTTACCGCAGAAACTCGTGACGATCACGTTCGGCGTGTATTTGGGAATAAAAAACGCCCGCGACTGCCAGTCGAAATTATACCCCCAGCATATTCCCTGATATCCCTGACTCTCTAGAGGGAAAAGAGTATCAACCAGATATTCTATTTTCTGTATATACTCCTGTTTTCCCCCGGCCCGATAGAGGTTCGCGTACCCTAAGATAAACAGGGCCAGAGCCTTAGGGTTGTATTCTTTGGGGACTCCCAGAAGCGGACGGAGATTAACGCGCGATCTCTTAAAAGATTGTATCCAGAGGAGCCGGGCTGATCTTAGATGTCTCAGAGGCAATGCGTTAAACAGGCGGGAATTGAGGCCGTCATAAGGGTCCCAGCCTTTAAAATTCTCCCGGACACAAAACTTCTCTAATTGGGAAAGGACGCTAGGAATAGATTTCACGCAGATCAATAATTTGGGGCCTTTGTTCACTAAGGCTTTCGGCGATCTTACAGGTAGTAAGTGTTACCGCAGCAATCTCTTTAAAATCTATAGGAGCCTGCCCGCCTTTACGCAACGCCGACAGCACCGCTTTTACTTCCTCACCATGCCCTTTGTCCGTCTTCCTTATTATCTTCCTTTTACCGCGGCGGTACAATACTGCCCGGGTAAAATTATCGATCAGATAACAGTTTCCTCCGGAGAAGATCTCCAACCTTTCTTTCTCCATCGACATATCTCCCATAGCCGTATAGAAAATATTTCCTGCCGATCCATTTTCAAGCTCGATATTTACCGTCACGTTTTCATCCGCACCCATTCCCTCTTGAGATGCCTTCAAAGCAGAAGCATAGACTTTCCTCGGCAGTGAACCGGAAAAATACACCATCAAATCGACAAAATGACAGATCTCGGAAATAATCCTCCCCCCTCCGACCTCCGGGTTCTTCACCCAATGTTCGGGCGGCAAGGATCCGGCATTCACGCGGAAATGCATGAGGAGGGGGTTTTGCGATTTCATCAGTTCTTTTTTAATCGTTTGGCTGAGAGAAGAAAACCTCCGGTTAAACCCTACCATCAGCATAGTCTCCGGCGTATAGGAAGAAACGACACCTTTCAGTTCCTCTGTGTTCATTGCCAGAGGTTTCTCGACAAAAACATGCTGTCCTCTCGCCAAAGCCCTCCTGGCAAACGAAGCATGGGTATTATGGTGAGTAGCAATAAAAACGGTATTAATATCTTCGTTCCCATATACCGCTTCAGGATCGGTAGCAGCGCAGCGAAAGGAAAATTTTTCGGCAACGCTCCGGGCGGAAACTCCCCGCCGGGTCACAACCGTATCCAGCGAAACATCATTCCCTTTCAGGTTGGGAAGCAGGTAGCTCTGAGCAAAGCTTCCCGCCCCGATGAAACCAACATTGATCTTTTTTGTCCCGGTTCGGGAAGAGGTGACCGTAACCCGGGAGATCTCGCCTGAGGAGGCATCATATTTAAGCAATACACCCATGGACGGCTGGCTGCCTGAGATCACATCATACGCTTTTAACGCGTCGGCAAAATCAAATACATGACTGATCAAGGGATTCAGGTCGATCTTCTTTCTCTCGACCAATCCCAGAAAAGCCTCCATATTCCTCTTTTCGGTAAAACGCACATACGGATAAGGATAATCGAACCCGCATTCTTCATATAAAGGGTCGTACCGGCCGGGACCGTAGGAAGTAGCGATCTTCAATTCGAGTTCTTTACGGTAGAAATGCGGTTCGCGGGGAACATCCATCTTTATATCACCGACCACGACAACCGTTCCTTTTTTTCTTACAATCTCGGTCGCAAGGATAAGCGGGTCGTTATCGGCAGCCGACGCAGTAATGATGACTTTATCGAATCCATGCTTCTTTGTGAATCCATCCAGGCAACGGTATAATTCCGGGTCATTCCTGTTTATCGCAGAATCAATGCCGCACTCCCGGGCTATACGCAGACAAAAATCATCGATATCGATCCCGCAAACCCGGCACCCTCCCGCGGAAAGGATCTGCGCGGTGATCTGGCCGAGAAGTCCCAGCCCGATCACACATACATATTCTCCGATCTTGGGATCAGCCTGCCGCACTCCCTGCAGGGCAATCGCTCCCAATGTAGTAAACGCGGCTTCTTTAAACGAGACCGCATCGGGGATCTTTACCACCAGGTTCTGAGGAACCGATACCATATCGGCATGAGAGGCATAATCCTGCCCGGCACAGGCGACCCTGTCGCCGGAAGAGAAACACTGGTCGAAATCACGGGATTCAACGACAATCCCGCAGGTACTGTACCCCAGAGCTTTCGGGGTATCGAGCTTTGCCTGTACTTTCTGTACCGTTGCCCGGATCCCCTCTTTACGGATATTCTGCAGTGTCTGACGGACAAGATCCGGACGTTTCTGTGCTTTACCGATAAGCGAAGCACGGCCGGCACTGATCGTTGCTTTTTCCGTCCCGGCCGAAATCAGAGAAAACCGGTTCTTGACCCCGACAAAGCCATCCCCCACCGCCGGGCACGGCACTTCAATCAGTTTAAGTTCCCCTGTCTTAAAATCCTGAATCAACTGTTTCATGCGTCTAAATACCTCCGGCACCAGTATTCGAATGTCAGAAACTGATAAATCTGGTACGCATAATCGGCATATCCCCGCCGGTCAGACTCGATCATCCCTCTGACGACACCGGGAGACAAAAAGCCTCTCTTTTTTATGGTATCGAAAGATAGCCTCTCGTCAATTAATTCTTTTAGATCGCCCCAGATCCACGACCGGATCGGCATGCCGAATGACGCCTTGGGACGCCAGACGATCTCGGCCGGCAGGAAATCTCCCGCCGCCTTTTTAAGGATATATTTTGTCTGCCGGTTTCGCATCTTGTATCCGCCGGGGATAGACATAACGAATTCAACCAAATCCCGGTCGATAAAAGGCACCCTGACTTCTACCGAATGGGCCATTGACGCCCGATCGGTATAGGTCAGGTTCAATCCTTCCATAAACATACCGATATCGGTATGACACATCCGGTTTATTGCATCAAAGCCCTCTCGTTCAAAAAATAATTCTTCATGTTCGTCATACATCCCGGCAATCTCATCGTCATACCGGTTCCCGCAGAGAGCCTCTAACCGGCGGCGATCGTAATAGGAATAACTGCGCATATACCTTTGGCCTAAGGGTAAGTCGGCAAAAGAAAAGAACCTCTTGGCCCACCGTAACGGCTTCAGTCCCATGCCTCCGACCCTTACCGGGAGACAGCTTGAGACTCCCCGGCCGATCTTGTTTATACCTACAGGCATGCCCCCGGCAAGCAGAGTCGCGTAATGTCGCCGGTATCCGGCAAAGATCTCATCAGCACCCATCCCGGAAAGTAACACTTTCATTCCTTGTGAATGAGCCAGCTTACAGATAAGATAGGTATTAATCGCCGCCGGATCTCCGATCGGCTCATCAAGAACAGAAACGATTTCCGGCAAGAGACGCACAATATCGGGACGTAACGGGATATCATGATGATTGAGACCGTATTTTTGAGCGACTTTACGGGCGTACACATTATCGTCCGGCATTTGTTCAACTTTTCGGTCCCGTCCCGCCAGAGATATCGTGAATGTCGACATCTCAGGATTGGACTTCTTTGCCAGAACCGAGATCAGCGACGAATCCAACCCGCCGCTTAAGAAAGCTCCCACCTCCACATCGGCAACCAGGTGCCGCCGGACGCTTTCTTCGATAAGCCCGCCTAAAACCTCAATAGTCTGTTTTTCGGATAGGCCACGGCCGCGAACATTCAACTCCCAGTATTTTTTTACCTCCTGCCTCATCTGTCCGGAATCAAACCAGAGACGCATATACGCTGCCGGCGGGACTTTCTTTATGTTTTTAAAAATAGTCCTCTCCTTAGGAATCCAGAGGTAATTCAACGAAGAAACCAGACTTTGCGTATCAATCTCTTTTTGTACCCCCGGCACGAGGAGCAGGCTTTTCAACTCCGAAGAAAAGGCCAATTTATCATTACCTATCGGGGCATAGAGCAGCGGCTTAATACCGAAATAATCCCGCACCAGGAATATCTCACCTCCCCGGGTATCATAGATACAGAAGGCAAACATCCCTAAAAGCTTTGCGAAACTCTCCCTGCCATCCCGGCGAAATAACTCAAGAATCACCTCAGTATCGGAATTGGTGCGGAACCGCACCCCGGTCTTCTCCAATTCTCTTCTTAATTCTTTATAATTGTATATCTCCCCGTTATAGACAATAACCAGGCCGTCTTTGACAAAGGGTTGGTTCGCATCGGCACTTAGATCAATAATCGAAAGGCGCCGGTGCCCTAACGCAACCCGTTCATCCTGCCAGATGCCTTCAGCATCGGGACCGCGGTGACGCAGCGCGTCATTCATGAACTGAATGATACCACGCGCATCAGAGATTCCGATTAGTCCGTTAATTCCACACATAGTTATCGTCGTGCGTCGTTCGTCGTGCGTCGTTCGTCAGGGAATACTTTGTTAAATATGTCGATTAAGCCCTGTTCAAATTTCTCAAACGTGTATTCACGCAGGAATTTCTCCCGCGCGGCCTCCCCCATTGCTTTTCTTAATTGAGGCTTTTTGATAAGCTCCTCAGTCTTTTGAGTCAATTGGTCAACCGAATGAGGATCAACGACAAAGCCGGTTTTCCCCGCCTCGATCATATCGGGGATTGCCCCCTCAGACGTACTCACAACCGGCAATCCGCACTGCATCGCCTCTAAAATCACCGAAGGAAACGCATCATGATACGTGGGATAGACAAAAATATCCGACTGGCACAGAAGCCGGTATTTGTCATTCTCCCGGACAAATCCCAGAGATACGATCTGGTCCCCGATCCCCATATCTCTCACCCAGCCATTGAATTCATCTTCGGTGATATCAAACCAATCACCGGCAAAGGCAAAAACAAATTCATACCCTTTATCCTTTAGTCTTTCGGCGACCTCAAGCGCCGTAAATACCCCTTTGCTCCGTATCATGTTTGATAAAAAAAGCAGATGGATACAATTGTCTTTTTTCGCCTGAAACTGAAAATCGCCGATATCTTCTTTTTCATGTATGCCGTTAGAGAGCGAAAATATACGGTCTCCTTTCACATAACGAGCGATATCGTCACCCAGGGAAGGGGATAACACAACCACAGAAGCTCCTTTAAAACAGATCCGATACAATGTTTTAGACAACCTGTTTTTCTGCTGCGCAATCCCCTTGCCATGAAGGTGATACAGCGTTTTGACCCTGAATAATTTTAACAACACGACCAGGATAAAATCCTTATAAAAACCCACGCCTGTGGGAGTAAGGGAAAAATAACACCCCCGGTACCGGTGTCTGATCAGCTTAAAAAGAACAGTACAGAATATCCGAAAAAACAGAAAGACCTTCCCCAAAGAGATCCGTTCAATATGGCTTAAAAACCGGGAGGTATTAATGGCCTGCGGGTCTAATGCAAAGGATTGTTTCAATCTACCACGGATAATCCGCTGATTGGACAGGGTCACGCCGTAATCCGGCGGCGGGAGATGCAGAAGGCAGAGTATTTTCGTATTCATACGGTTTCCTAGCTGGTCAGCAGAAAAACACACCAATAATATCAGAGATTACCCCCCCTGCCAAGCTCTTTATCGGCAACATACTTTCTGCCAATCGGTTCTATAAATAATCCATTGTATTTTACAGAGAGAATTGATAAAATTGAACAACTTGATAAAAACCCTGTACGCACGCAAAAACAAGCTCTTAACCCCATGATCACAAAGAGTTTCAGCGAACTGAAGAAAAATCTCAAAAAAGATTTCGGCCCCTGCCTGCCGATAAAAGTCGCTCTCCTGGGCGATACGGCAACACAGCTTCTGGTCCAGGCCCTAAAAGGCTACGGATACGAAGCAGGTATTTACTTCGACATCTTTGAGTCTGATTACAACCAGATCGAACGTCAGATACTGGACCCTTCTTCCGAACTCTACCGGTTTTCTCCGGAATTCGTTATCATTTTTCACTCCTCGCAAAAACTGCTGAATAAATTCTATGCGCTCTCTAAAGACGAAAAGATCAAATTTGCCGACACCCATCTTGAACTTATCGAGCATCTGTATGAAACCCTGCAAAGACACCTGTCGGGTAAAATCATCTATTTGAACTTCTCCGAAATATGCGACAGCGTATTCGGTAATTACTGTAACAAAGTCCAGATATCGTTTACGTATCAGTTACGTAAGATCAATTTTGAACTGATGCATCTGAGTCAAAAATTTAAAAACCTTTTTATTGTCGATATTTCCCTCCTCCACAACCAGTACGGCCGCAACCCCTTCAAGGAATCGCAGCCCTTTCAATTCTCCCCGGATAACGGCATTCTGCATCTTCGCCACATCATCCTCATATACGACCTTTTTTGTAGGCAAATATAGAAAAATCAAAGGAA
This sequence comes from uncultured Planctomycetia bacterium, assembly GCA_964483625.1. Taxonomy (GTDB): domain Bacteria; phylum Omnitrophota; class Gorgyraeia; order Duberdicusellales; family 4484-171; genus JAFGQU01. The sequence continues at coordinate 23,578 of CAZABB010000007.1, forward strand.
TCTGGTTTTCACGACTGAATGTTAGAAATTTTTCTAAATACTCACGTGTTACCGCAATTGAACGCATATGTTGTTCTTCCTTTTCCGAAGAAAGACGTGTCTGGGTACGTATAGGCAATGTCTTATGAGTATAGATATTTCCTACTTTTAACAAACCGGACGGAATTTCTTCCGGGTTTCTCAGATATTGCGTCGTACCTTTCATTACATACTTTATCAGCCGGTACGTGCAACTATGGATATGCAGAAAATGTCTAAATTCGCCGAACTTTTTGGGATTATCCATCTGTTTGCGTAACCGATTCAAAAAAGGCTTTTTACCCGACTCCTGATAAATCTGCTCATGCCGTAAATTTTCGCTCAAGATATCATTTTCGGCAACCCGCAGACATATTGCGTAAACCTTTGCGCCAGAATGAATAACATAATACTCAAATAACACCCATTCTTCGACCTGAGAACTTCCGCCGAATCCCATATTAACCATCTCGTAATCTCTATGTTTTTTCTGAAGTAATGCTACCCACTCTTTTCCCCGCAGGACTTCCGCGCCGCGGACGAAGGAATCGCCCAAGAAAAAAATTGCCGGTTTTTGATGCCCGACGTTATCTATGTTATTAAGCACCCGCTTATAGTCATAATAGTGCGCGGTATAATTCCATTGGGGAAAATCAGGCATCGCGGTGGGAACAAGATGAAAGGTAATCTCAATAAGCAGAATAATTAACAATACATTGAAGATAATCAGCTTTAACAGCGAAAATATTTTTTTTACCATAAACAATCCTGTTGTTTTCAACTATCCCAGCAGTAGCGCAAAACAGTCCCGTAAATACTCCAGAACGGAATAGCAAAATAAGGTAATTCCAGAATAACTTCAAAATTGGCGACAATAAGCCAGTATAACAAAAGCGTACATAATAAGATCCCCTTGAGATTACGATGCGCCAAAAATTTCCTCACCATACAAATAAATCCGCCCCAGACCGCCAGGATTAACAGGACTCCAACAATACCGGCACGATACAACATATGGAGATAGGAATTATGCGGCTCAAGCCACCCGACCCAATTTCCATCTGCCCAGCGAAGAGTTTCGATCGTCCGGGAACGAAACGGTACGCCAAAATTAACTCCAAATATGTTTCTGTTCTCTAAGAAGTCTAAAAACATATCCCGCCAGACGAATATACGCCACAATACATTGGCATAGGCAGTATGTAAAGGCCTTGCTTGAGAAACAGGGCTGATTTTACCGTCTTTATTTTCCTCCTTAGGACTCTTTTTCCCAAACATCAAATGAGGCCGCAGCTCGAGCGGCAAATAATATAATCTCGTCCTTCTGCTTCCAGATATAACTCTATCCGTATCTGTTTCGGACTTATCTTGATTATTCTGGTCATATACTTTCACAAAGAAGGGCTTGCCTTGGAAATCGCTCCTGGTATTGATAAATTCAGAAATTTTCTTATATTCCTTTAGATACGGCTCAATTTTAGTGAATGTTTTTATTACCGTCGGATCGACCTGCAACGAGAACAAAATCCCCAATGTGACCAAAAGTGAGGCAATCGCCATCTTAAAACGTAACTTTATGTTGAGAAAGTAGCTAAGCCAAATAAAAAAGAAAAATAAAAGCGCGGCCGCGGCACTAATCAGAATTCCCCGGGTAGAAATATTCAGATAATACATAGCCATGCCGTACACCGCACCGATAATCCCACCATATCGGACAACATCATAACGCACCATGGAAAGGATCAGAAAAATAAAGACCATAAAGTTAAAAGTAAAATACGAACTATTCAGATCAAACAAAATACTTACGACAAAAAAGAAAAGGAAAAATACCTTCAGTAATCCGTATTGGTCTATGATCTCTTTTCGGGAGAAAGAATATCCCGCCAGAATAAATAAAGGATAGTAAAAAAGCGCTGAATGACGGAAAGTTAATGGCCCTAATCCCAGATACGCGTATCCCCACCATGCTTTGATGAGAATAAATGCGATATAGCCGACGAGGCAGAAATGAAACCAGCGAATACGCCGGGCCGAAGATACCCATTGAGGAAGGTATAGAATACTTAGCAGAAAAAAGCAGAAACCCAAAAGCCACTCTCCTACAAATACGGGAAAATCTAAAAAAGGCACGAGAACATGGATTTCGGCAAATTGTGACGCAAAAATTGAGTATAATAAGCAGCAGATACCCAGGATAGCTAATCCGATGATAGAAATAAGTTGTTCTCGTCCCTCTTGTTTGCCGTTTACGGACATAAAATCACCTTTCTCTTGTGCTTCTTGAAAAATATCTTCTTCGCACTTGATTAAAATACATCTTCTGCTTTGTAAGATTGATTTTGGATATACACATTGGGTCCTTAACAGAAACATATAGCACCCGGGATAAATACTTTATCCGATAGCTGTTTACCATCAGCCGAACGACAAAATCATAATCCTGAGCATACAATAAGGCATCATCATAACCTTGTAATTGTTTCCATACGTTTTTCTTAAAGCAATAGGTCCCGTGGATAAAGACATTCTTATATTTCATCAAGGCCGGGTACAGGTGTACCGAAAACCAGCGGGGATGAATTGAACCGTCATGTTTAAACCGCGTACGGCAACAGCAGAAATCATAGCCTTTCTGTAGAAAAGAAATCTGTTCGGCTAAACGGGACCGAACACTTATATCATCGGCATCCTGTCGGGCGATACAGCTCCCCCGCGCAACACCAATGGCGCGATTAAGAGATTTAGTCAGGCCCATATTGCTTTGAGAAATAAGACGGATACGGGAATCTTTCCGGCGATATTGCTCAAGAATCTCTGACGTCGCGTCAGTCGAACCGTCATCGACAATGATAAATTCGAAATCACGAAAGGTCTGATTGAGAACACTTTCAATGCTTTTGTTCACATAAGGTTGGCCGTTATACACGCTCATGACAACCGATGCCAAAGGAGAAGACTCGCAATCAGCCTGGGAAATTTCAAATGTGCCATAGCCGTCTTTTTGCGTCATAGGCTTCATCTCATTCATTGCAAACACCCGAAAACCGACTTTTCTATATCGGCAACTTTTTGCAAAGAATATTCTTTTGATATTTTTTCAACCGCGCGAACCGGCACATCGCGCGAATCCATTTCCTGCATTTTCTTTAGCACAAAAAGAATATCTTGGCTTGCTATGCCTCGAATAAGATATCCATCTTTGCCGTCCTCGATAATCTCATTTATCCCTGCAGTATCGGTCGCGATACAGATCAAACCACAGGCCATTCCTTCAAGAAGGGTTTTCGGCATCCCTTCATAGCACGACGGTAGAATAAAATGCCTGTATCGTCTTAAAATATCCGGCAACGCATTGTTAGGTATGATTCCTTTAAATGAAACGTCCGCTTTTTTTTCCTCTACGTACGTTTTAAGATCGTTTTCCAGCTCTCCCCGGCCGTAGATATCCAGTCCCAAGCCCGATCTACTTATCGCGTCGATGAGATTATAAAGATTTTTCTGATAGCTTAATCTGCCGACAAAAATAAGACGATCATGGTATTTTTCTTCGCCTCCCGGATAAAACAGCCCGGTATCGATATAATTAGGAAGAACAGTAATTTTATCCGCGGGAATACGATGTTTTTTCATGAGATATCCCTTCCCGAAATGTGTGGAAATCTCAAGAGCATCGCAATAACAACAGGCTATTTTTTCGATGAGATTATACCATCTGACTTTAAGACGAAACCTTGTCTGTCTCTCGATAAAATAACTCAAGACAAATCCACCGCGCACAATGAGCGGTTTCCCATACAGCCAGCGAGCCAAGACAGCAGCCCAGCTCCCATTGAACTGATTGGTCTTAAAGCCATTAACTTTTTTTAGAACTTTTCTCTGAATAAGAGGGAGCAGAAAAGAATACAACAATTTTCCTAAGGGAAAATTAAATATCCCGGGCATAGGTATCACGCCAATATTTCGAGGGATTTGTTTTTTTTCTTTCAACATTCTCTCATATCTGCCGTCATCTACGCCATAGGTAAACCAATACACCTCATCCAGAACCTGACGGCGCAGATGTTCCTGGTAAATAAGCTTCTCTCTCTGAATGAGTCCGCTGTCACACCACACCTTAAGCGACACGCCATAGGTAAAAAACACAGCAAGCTTCATGCCGTTACTTCTTTGAACTCGAAGTTTCTCTCTTCTTTTAGGATTTGAACTATAAGGGATATTCCCCATAAGAACAGCATCGTACCGTGGATATCCGGCTCATACCGACCTCTGGTAATCTTTACGCCGTAATAGTTACTGTTAGCCCTATTCAAAAAGAAAGAAAACCCCCCTTCTTCTTCATGGTAATACCGCCGATAGACGGAAAGTTTCTTTAACGCAAATTTCTCGATCTCGCCTTGCCGATACGTACGCCCCAGAAGTTTACTTGCGTAATTTAATACCAACATCGTATTAAACAGGTCACAGGCATGTTCATCCTCTTCGGCCCTAAGAGCATAATCGACTAATTTTTCCGGATAATCGAATTGCAGCCGATCTATAGCCAAAAGCGCGGTTATTATCTTCATCGCCCCGTTTAACTTAATGCGCAAGGGAACATCCCCTTTATACCAACAGCCGTCATCACGATGCTGAAGACGGTTAACCCATTCAATCGCATATTGGATAAGCGCCTCATACCGATCCTGGCTCAAATGATTACTCTTTCGTTGCTGGAGGTAAAAAAACATCAAGTGGCTGAACTGGCTTCCCGCATGCCAGGGCTGATACCAGTTTAACCGTGACAGATAGCCGTCTAACGCTATCGTATCATGCGGGAGAATAAACCGGACACTCGAAACAGGTAGATGATACAAACTTAATGCCGAATAGCTCTGCCGGGTATCGGCTCGCCGATAGGTAATCTTACGCAGGTTGGAAAAATTCATGTGCCGGAGGCAGGAAAAAAAATGGGGTAAAGAAGCCCGGCGATAAATGAACTCATCATAGATCTCTCCGTTTTTCTTTCGAAAAGAGAGGATATATTTACCGATATTTTTAATATGTTCATTTTTGGGGACGTTCAACGTATGATAGATTTTAAGCGCGAAGACACTTGAGCCCAGATTCCAATGTTTCTCCTCGCTATACAGATCCCCGCTGTAGGAATACCGATAGTATCCTTTTTGAATATCACTGCGCATATGGCCTAAAAATTTTAAGACCATCTCCCGCAAAGATCTCAACCAGATTTGTTCTTTCATGCTATTTCCCGATTCTACACAGATACGTCTTTTCGTTTGAAAGATTTATATATTCCGCCGGCAGGCCATTTGATCCTGTGTTACCGGATACCCCAATTCACCAAGATCCATATGCAGTTGCGCCCCTAATCGCCCATTACTCGCCGCATAACGGGTTACTAATTCCTGATCCTGCCTCAAGAATTGCATATCTAACGTTTTTGCCTTGCAAAAAAGCCTGTTTAACCATCTTGTACTTACTTTTTTAATGCCGTAAAACGTATAGCGCAAACGTTGATAAGGATACTCTTCCTTTGTCTCGATCCCTAACGCTTTTAAACTCAACAATAACCGCGCAAATAAAAAATTAACCGGCCGCCAGAATCGTAGGACCGGCAACAATTTTGTGCTTTCATTGACGACCTTGCCGCCAGAAGGAGAAACCGGTACTCTTAAAAAAAGAGAGAGTTTCCTGCAGAACTCACCAGTATCCTTTTTAAGCAATTCTAACGGCAACACGCACACCGCATCCTTTCCAAATAAGGAGATATAATAAGAAACCAGCTTATCATATTCCAGCTTCTCCCATAAGCCCAGAGCACCTTCTTCTTCTAAGAATTGAGCGAAACTTCTCGATTCCTCTCCTTTAATCGCGACCCGATAGGTATATATCGACCGGAGATACGAAAATTGATTTCGTACGACAATCAATATTTTTGCCTGCGGGAAAAGCCGGCGTAAATTATCGGCTACCATCATAGGGTTAACCGTCTTATATCCGCAAGGCATACCGGATAGTTCTTCGTGCGAAAGGACGGTCGCCGGATAAGGATTATTACCGTATTTTCTTCTTATCTCAGCTTCAATCCAATTCTTCACACCTCGATCGTCACACGTCTCCGACTGGACCATATCCAATACGTGCCGTTTATACCCGGCTAAAAATACATAGTTAGCCTCAATCACCGGAAACACGAATTTCTGCAGATATGTACTTGCCGCCTTATGATAACCGACATGGATAAAGACCGATCCATTCATGAATTAACCATTAAACTATTACAGATATCCAGATATCTTCTTCCCGCATGTTCTATGGAAAACCCGCGGTTTTTTCCCTCTAAACAGGCATATAAATCGCCATAATTCTCGCGAATCTGATCCAGGCTTGTTTTGATATCCGATATATCGATACAGACGCCGCAGTTTCCCACAATTTCGGCATTACTACCGCTGGCGACATATAGTACGGGAAGGCCGCTGGAAAGGGCTTCAATGAGCACGTTAGAGCAGGCTTCGTGCAAACAGGGGAAAAGAAAAGCATGCGCCTGCTTAAACATCCCGGCTATTTGCTTATGCCCGGCGATGCCATGTAGTTTTACCCGATGCCGATTGACCTTTTCCGGCCAGCGGCCGATAAAGCTGACTTCTACCCCTTTTAAGAGAGAAAACTCAGCTATCATCCGATGGCCTTTGGAAGGATTGAGAGACCAGGAGCAGGCAATAAGTTTAAAGATATCTTTGCCATTCCAAGGAATCTTTCCGTCCATATTAAATATTTTCTGATCGGCGCCATTATGAATGAACGTAAAATTGTTCCGATCATATCCCTGTTGCCTAAAAATCTCATGAGCGAATTTACTCTGAAAGATGATATGATCGGCATAGTCGATACACGCAAGCTGGATATCATCCATCCGACTGCGTTTTCCAGCATATATCGATCTTAAGCCATCCAGACGATAGATAATCTTTAAACGCCGGCGGTTCGGTCCCCTAAATATCTTCATCCAAGATGACGAATATCCGAGACGACGAAGGCTGGAAATCTCTTTTATTTTTAACATCTTCCCCGGCGCCTTATACGCCCCATTCAGCAATAATATATCGTAGTGAGAATTCGCATCAAAGGTAACCTCAACTCCTTGCGTAAGAAAAAAATCCTTAAGATTGGCGATAAATGAATTACTCCCTCCCCAGGGTTTATTGATTGTCCTATAGTAAAGACATACTTTCATATTAGCCGGCTAACTCCTGAAATAAGTTTTCATACTCTTTTAAGATACGGGTTGAGGAAAAATGACTACGAGTGAACGTCCTCCCTTCTTTTCCCAGCCGCTGCCGTACATCTTTCTGCTCAATAAGCTCAGAGAGAACCACTTGCCATTGTGAAGGGGCATCAACAAGCAATGCCGGTGACCCCTGATAGGACGGAACGGGACTTGCGACGACGGGAAGGCCTAACGCCATAGCGTACCCGATGCGGGTAAAGGAATGCCCTAAATTATACGGCCGGGAAAGATCCCGGGGAGATATTTTTATGTCACCACTCAGCAACAACTGAGGGATATGGCGGTGACTGTATTGGAAAAACGTATAAGGAATAATATCCAGATGAGGGTCTTTCTCACAGATAAGGATGAGCTTTATTCGGTAACGTTCATACAAAGACCTCAACACACCACCGATAAGGTCTAATTCTTTAGCTTTAACGGCATAACCGCAAAAAACGAGCGTCACCGGATCCCTATTGTTATGCGTCTTCTCCCATGTAAAAAAACGATCCTCAATAATTTCTCCGATAAACCTTACGTCCGGATGGTGCCGCAAATACAATTGCCTCAAATGTTCCGAAGACGTAATCACGACGTCAGCGACCCCCAGCATCTTCTTTATCTCCGATTGATGCTGCTTCGTTACAAACATCTCATCAGCATCAATATAGTTAACGTTTATGTCGAAAACAACCTTGCCTCCCCGCTTCTTTATTTTATGAGCTAAATCAACGGCCTTAGAATTAAACAGTTTCTGAAATACTACAACATCATACCGGGAAAACGGAGAATAAAACCCGGTCTTTATTCTTTGTTTTTTTAATCCACGCATCACATCATAAACTCTGAGACGGGTTGATGCCATAACTCGCGCATAAGGCAACCTCTGAGGTATAACCCAGCCTATTTTGAAATTATTCAATTCACACTCCAGAGGACACATAAAATACAACTGATTAACTGAAAAGTCTCTCTTCTAAAAGAGAGAAATAACATTGTATTACCCGTTTAAAATAAAGATCTTCTCTTTTGGCGCACCGGGAACGAAATTCATGACTTTTACGCAAAAGCACATCAAATTGATCAAGCGGCAAACCGCAATCTTGCACGATTTCTTTTGTTCCGCCTAACGGATTATAGCAAACCGGGACTCCGCACATAACCGCTTCAACTACCGTATTGGGGCACGGATCGTTTTCGGAAGGAAAATACAGACATTTCATCTTTCGATAATAATCAGCCAGCTCCTGACGCGGAACCGCCTCGATCATGGTTACATTGGAATGACGGTCAAAGCGTATAGGTGATTTATTATGATTGCCGACCAGTAAAAATTTTTCCTGAGGATACCGTCCAATCGTATCGTCTAAGAGATCAAGACGTTTTTTGTCACCTACCGAATTGGTCACATGCCCGATATAATCCCGAGGCGCATGACGGTCAAAGAAAATCTCCGGGTCGGCTCCATTAAGGATTACCGCATGTTTTTTCGCGTTAAGATGCGGCAATACGTTATTTTTGACGAATTCACTCTGAAATACTGTGATATCCGCAAGTTTATTGATTTTCTTAATACGATTATGTTTTTTTTTCCGTACCTTGGATTCATTTTCCTGGAAATGTTCATCTAAGCGATGAACGATAAAACACCCCGTACATTTAGCCAGCCACAAAAGGAAAAGATTTACTTTATCGGCTATCACGATTGCTTTCGCCGCGGTTAATAAATTCCCCGATCGAGGCATCCCGTACTTTTTCAGATAAGAATTAAAATTCCAGGAAAATGTGTTAGCTCCCCCTCCCTGAGCATAAGAGTGGCCTTTTAACGAAATATAAATTCCCTGTTTAGGCAGCAACCGCTTTTTCATCTTTAATTGACAGCTGACTTTTTTTATTCCCATATTTTCTTTTCTGGGGCAGACCCCACTTCAAACAGCTTCGACACAAAAACGGCTCTTCCCCCGGATTCCTGACCGCCTGATCAACGCGGCGCCGAAAATCCATATACCGCGGACTTTCCCAGATTTCACGAAGCGTCTTATCGTTCACATTCCCCAGAATCTCTTTGCCGGAAACATCGTAACAGCAGGGAACAACATCTCCGTTCCAGTAAACACAGAACATCCGGTAAATATCCGTACACGGCTTAAGCTGTAAATTGCGACGATAGCTGGAGTTTCGCGGAGTGAGTTCAGGGATACTCTCGGCAAATGTCTTTACCAGAAAAGAAACACCGATTTCCTTTGCTTTCTTTCGTGCTTGAGGAATTTCATGCTCATTATTCCGTAACGCGATAAACTGCCAGGTTATATTTATATCGCTCTTTTCTTCGCGAGCAATCTGTGCCATATCCTTCATATTCTGAAATACTTTTTGAAATGTTCCTCCCACCCGGTTTTTCTGATACGTCTCCTCGGTCAGCCCGTCGACGGAAAACCGTATAGAATCCAACCCGGCGCGGATAATATTCCGGGAAAATTGGGCATCTAACAACAAACCGTTGGTAAACACCACCGCTTTCAGCCCGTATTTTTTGGCTAAATGGATAATATCGACAAATCTATCATGTAAAAGAGGTTCCCCTTGAAACGTGAGCATCACTTCTTTCATGCCAAAATCCCGTGCGTCACGCATGATCTTCTCAGCCAAATTAATATCCATCTGCCCCCATGGCCGGCCTAAATCGGCGTGAGCCACCGACTCCTGCTCATTCTGCATCCCCACCAGGCAATACGGACAATTTAAATTGCAGCGATTGGTCAACTCGATCACAATACGGGAAGGATAAGAAGATGTTTTTTTAAAAAACTTTTTTAGCCTTTTTTTAATAAACGATTTTAGATTTTTCATTGGTTTTAAGTAATCATAAAACGAGTGGATATTTTCTTTGCTTTTTTAAGAAACCTTGATACCAAAGAATTTCTTTGAGACAACGAACGCTGAATTTGAACAAGGATTTTCCCGTCATAGCCTTTCTTGATCCAATACCGCGTTCCGCGATCGCGTTCATAAATACCGTCTTTTTTCGGCGGCATCATTCCATAGAAAAGTTCCAATTGTTCAGCCATCATATCTAAATTCTTATCACGTAACGCATAGGCACTAAACGTATCCGATTTATGAGGCATAACTTGCGAGTGCCCCGAATAGTTCTCAATAAGGATCCCACCCGGAGAGAGAGCATCGATCAATCCCTGTATCTGATGTGTAGAATTCGGAAGATGTTCAAATACCGCTTGAGCTAAAATCAGATCGACATCCTTTAAACGAGGAACCGACATTACATCTTCAATTAAAATCCCTTGTGCATAAGGATTATACAAACGGTTACGCTCCATAGAAAATTCTACGGCAAATCGGCAAACATCAGCAGAAATTGTGGTAGCTGCTTCTTGATAATCCTCAGATATCATCCGGGTAAATAATGAGGATCCGCACCCATAATCTAACACAACCAACTTCTTTTTATACATTACCAAAGGATTAACGATACAATCTATTATCTGGTTGTATAAATCAATCCGCTGAAAACTCCTGCGTTCGCCGGTGAGGCAGACAAAGATATATTCCTGCCAGGAACGTGAACGCTGCGCGTCATCGATCTCCTGCGGCTTAGAATGCAAAATCTTCTCGTAGATATCCTGAGATTCTTGAGACATAAACTTCTCGACAATTTTTCGGCGAGCCTGATGAAACTGCTCGGTTTGCTGACTGGGCTTAAGACGCTGGGGCGGTACCGCTTTCTCAAGAAGAGCCACGTCTAATCCAAAATAGTCGGATATCTCCTGGTGCCACTTACTTTTTCTGATATTGCGCCTGGTCATACCTTATCTTTTATAGTTCCGGCCGATGCCGGAAAAAATTTATTACAAACGCGTTTCTTCTCATACAACTTTTCCAGCCAATTGATCTGTTTCTCATTCAAGTTCTCCTGCCACCCCGAAGGAATCCCCTTACGCAACCCTTTGTAGTTTTGACGGATGCCCTGGCTGGGAGTATCAAGGATAGAACGGACCAGATGCAACGAAAAATCGACATTGAGAAAAGAAAAGATATCCTTCAGTTTCTCCTCCGGATGCCTCATAAAATCCTCAAAAGTCAAATAATACGTGTTACCTCGGGGCAAAAGCTTCTCCATATCATTTACACATTGCACATATTTTTTGGCGAATTGTTTCATATTCCAATCGGTGATCTTTCGTTTTCCCGGTGTAAAAAAACCAAGCTTGACAAACGAATTGACCACCCCTTTAATGTCTCGTTCGATAAAGACGAATTTCACATCATTTCCGTGGAAAGAAATAAGTTTTCTTAAGTACTGATAGCGAAATGAGGTCAAATCGCAAACCTCCTTTACTCCCTCGCGGCGCGCTCCTTTACGATTGAACAAGTGATAGCTTCTGCGCAAAAACATATCGGCATCGATATTCTGCCGCACATATTTTTCTGCCAATTCTGTGAACTCTTCCGGCTTGACGCTATAAAAATCCAAAGCTCCTTTCAGAGAAGGAAAATGAACATTCTGAAGCACATCATACTTACCAAAGACAATAAGCTTAGATAACTCCGGCTCATCGACACAGAGAACATCGGGATGACGGTCAAGCAAATGGCATAGTAGCGTGGTTCCGCTGCGTTGAAATCCCAAAAGATAGAACAACGATTCACTTCCCATCATAAAGCCTGTAAATCACACATGCGCCGAAATCGTGACCCGCATTGTTCATATAATTGAGCAAATGTTCCCTCTTCGACGATCTTCCCTTTGTCAAACACATACACATAATCACTGTTTTTTACCGTGGAAAGCCGATGGGCAATGATGATAATCGTTTTTTTATTTTTCAGTTCACTGATACTCTGCTGTACCGATTGTTCACTTTCACTGTCAAGCGAGCTTGTCGCTTCATCAAAAATGAGGATTTCCGGCTCTTTAAAGAGTTCCCGGGCAATTGCCAGCCGCTGCCTTTGCCCTACCGAAAGCCGGACACCCCGGTCACCGATATGGGTATCATATGATCGCGGCGTCTCTAAAACAAACTTCTCACAATGAGCTTTCCGTAACGAAGATTTAACTTTCTCTTCACAACTTCTGTCTTCGGAAACACATTCCCACAAACTTACATTATTTTTTATCGTATCGTTAAACATCACGATCTCCTGCGTCACATACCCGACAATTTTCCGCAAACTTTCCAGGTCGATATCGCGATAATCAACTCCATCAATGGTTATCGTTCCGGAAAAAGGTTTTAATACCCCCGTGATCAGGTCAACAAGCGTCGATTTACCCGCGCCCGATTCTCCCACCAGAGCAATCGTTTTATTCTTCTTTATCCGGAGATCGATATCAAACAAAACCTGTCTTGCACCGTAGGCAAAGTTAATTCCGGATAATTGTATCTTTTCGGTAAAATGAGAAAGCTTTTTCTGTCCCGCAGGTTCCTGCCGGTCTTTAAGTTCTTCCGATGTGCGGGACACAGTCAAAAACCCCCCCACCATATCACATACTCCGTTCCAGGATGTCTGGAAAAGATTGATCTGTCCCATTGTTTTATAAAAAAACAGAATAAGGACTACGATCGCGCTTAAGCTACGTCCCTGAATCGTAACCTGATAAAAAACAAGCCCTAAAACCAGCCATATCGCCGCTACCTCAAGCGTACACCGCAATATCCATCGTATCCACCCCTGCTTCATCTGAAGGATAAAAAGATTATCCAAGGTACAGGCAAGCTTATCGTAGAGCTTCTTAAAATACCCCGTGGACTTAAGATATTTAAAACTCTGAATGGTCTGGATGAGATTTTCCTGCAGAAGAGAGTTATTCTGTGACGTCTGATTCGAATATCGTTTGGAAAGACGGAACATATTACGCATGATCACCATAAAAAGAATTCCCGCGGCAATACCGCCGGTGGTAATCTGCCATGATAAAAGAAAAGAAACAGTAAGGTACACGGTGACATTGATGATATGAGCGATGAGCATGCAGAACTGAGAAAATGCCGATACCGCCCTTTGCATTTCGGTTACAATCACATTGGAAAAAAATCCCGTACTGGATTTAATGAAATATTGATAATCTACCTTACCGCATAAAGACAGCAGGATCTTCTTCCAATCGCGTTCTACCGAAGATTTTATATATATTCTCAATACATTCTTAGTTGTCTTTAGCAGTGTGGTGAATAAGAACGCCACACCCATAGCCAATAAAATAGAGTTGATTGTAAGAGGAATATGGAAAAAATCGAATATTTTCGCGAGGATTCGGGTAAGAATATTGTTATCCATCTTTGAAATATTCGTCTGACTCAGTAAAGGAATCACCAGGCTGATGCCGAAACTTTCACTCACCCCCGAGAGGAAACTTACTCCTACAAACAAAGGAATTTTCCAGCGGGCCACCCGCCAGAAAATAACGCCATATTCTAAAAACGATGATATAAAAGGTATCCTGAATTTCATCCGTATCCTTTCTTCAAATCGATTCCGACAGCCAATGACTGAAATCAATGCCGGTAAGCTTCATTAATAACCGAATATCGTCATCGTAATATTTTGTCAGCTTTTTCTTCAGCTTGCGGCTCAATGGCGGTGGAGAAAAAGACCGATATAATTTGACTTTTTTAAGACCGATCTTCCTCAACGCCGTTCTGATAAAGTGTGCCGCTTTTGAGGTATAGAACGCTTCTTTGCGCCAGCGTCCGACATGACCAGGGATATTAGTCGCCGCGGTCCAGCGGTGATGAAGAAAAGGAGAAGTAAAGTTATCGTCGACCCCTAAAAACCGGTATGCTTTTTTGATTGCTTGACCGGGATCACTGGTAATATCTTCAAATTTGATAATAAGCATTTTTTCTAAAGGGAAATAGTTGAGATATTTCTCTAATTGTTTCCCGTAATAGCCCCATGTAACCATGGGGTGTTCTTCTCTTATGGATTTCATAAAAAAATCCTCAAAACCATACGGGACTTCACTCTGAAAACGATGCTTTAACTGAAAATAAGAGTATGCACGGTCTACCGGCTGGCGTAAAGCAAGAATAAGCGGGATATTTCCCAGCGTTTCATGAATCCTCTCAGGTGCCCGGTCATCCCAGAAATAAGAATGTTCCGTTTCTCCCCGCCATTTTTCATTGGCCGTACCGGCAAAAAACTGTTCATAGAAAGGAATGCCTTTCTCATAGTGCTCGTCAAAAAAATGCACCCCTTTTTTCCCTACCATAAAGATTTCGGGATGGTCAGCAAGATTCTTATTCAGCCAGCTTGTACCGCACCGTTTATTAGCAATAACCAGAAAATTAGCTGCTTTCATTTTTCCTCTTTTTATACAGTAATTCACATAATTCAAATTCCAGTTCTGTATCGATATCCAGCGCTTCTTCCTCAAGAATAGGAATAACCGCCGGATCGTTCGCGGTAAACGTCCATAAAATCCCTTCGGTACGGAAAAATTCCGGCCTGATAAAGTGAAACGCGTGCGCGGCCTTGGTCCGGGACGGCCCCTGATTGGTCGATACGATCCGCGGATCCTTATTGGTCAATGAATTACCTTGAGCATCAAACACCCATTCGGTCGAGGGTACGACTGAGGTAAACGAATTGTAACGGTATTTTCTTACCGTTTCTACCGCGCTCTTTAACGTTTCAACTTTGATAAATGGATGACAGGGATTAAAAATTAAAACGTAATCGGTATTAATATCCAGATAATGCGCGTATCTCAAACTTATCGGAACATGTCCCCTCCGGACCGCATCGGGAGACCTCATCTTTACTTTTACCTGCGGATAGTTTTTTGCTTTTTCGACAAACACATCCTCAGCCACAGCCAGTATCCGCTCTTCCACAAAATCAAACGCGTTCAATTTCTCCAGAGCGAGATCGATGATCGTCGTACCCGCGAAATCACGCAATAATTTCTGAGGTACGCGCGAAGATTGAGTTCTTGCATTCATTACCGCGGTAATCGTACTCATGCCACAAACTCCTTATTAATCTTTTTTACTTACCAACACGACCAGCCGCCGTCAACGGTAAGATTACTTCCGGTCATATAGCGCGACGCCGGACTGCATAAAAACAATATCGCCCCGTTATAATCAGACCAAACCGCCATCCTTTCCAACGGCACCCGTCTGACATACTCCTTATGAAATTCCTCCTCCTGCCCGTCATATACTCCGCCGGGCGTTAGAAGATTCACCCGTATATTTTTTTTGGCTAATAATGTGGCCAGATACCGGCACAGACCGATAAGCCCGGCTTTTGATGCCGAATAGGAAACCGGTGCGTTCAAAGGATACTCATCACCGTAAAGGTTACTGCCGGCTTTACAGTTTTCATATATCCTCTGGTCCGGTCCGACAATCCCATAGGTCGAACAGGTTAATACGATTGTCCCTCCTTCCCTCATATACCGGGAAGCCTCCCGGACCGAAAGAAAACTGGCACTCAAATTACCGGCAAGGACTTTGTTAAACGTCTCAATCGGATATTCATCAAACGGCGCGTAATATCCTTTTGGTTTAGCCATCGTATTACAAATTACGCCGGTTACCTTTTTAAACTGATCGTCTACTTCGCCAAACAACTTTCGCACATCGTCCTGGCACGAAGCATCACATCCTTTTCCGACAACTGTGCCATTAGTCTCTTCGGCAACCTTTGCAGCCAAATCAGCGCATTTTTGCTGATCAATATCGGCCAAGACCACTTTCGCTCCGGAAGAACTTAAGGTAAGAGCAAACTGTTCTCCCATCTTTCCTGCTCCGCCTACAATCACAAACACGTCATCTTTTACGCAAAACAGATCCTCTTTCCGGTAGAGAGGTTTAATTTGATCGTACGGTTCTTTCATATCCCTCCTTCTAAGAATCGGTCATACCGACTGATAAAACGTCTTCTGAATGGCTACATCTTCAGCCGCTAATATCCCGGCGATACGACGGCCGGAATGGCCGTCACCATAAATGTGTTCTTGATCATATTTCCCGTGAGCCAACTGGTTCCGCACCGCAGCGAAAATCTGAGAAGCATTGTAATCAACCTGAGTGACGTTTTTACCGCGATGACGGAAATTCTGCCGGGTACCGATATTAACTACCGGTGTCCCGAAATAACAGGATTCGCGGATCCCGGCACTGGAATTACCTACGATACAATCGGCGGTCCGTAACAGATTAAAAAACTGTTCCATAGAGAAATGTTTACGTAAAATGAGAAAATCGTCGACATCTTGAGAACTCACAAACCGGGTGATCCCCTGAACAATGTAATCCGACCCGGCGTCAAGATTAGGATAGATCATAATTGCCTGCATTTTTAACTCTTCAACTGCTTTCAATGTTTCGGTAATCTGAAAACAACTTTGTTCATATTCGGTCGTTACCGGGTGCTGAACGATAAGCAAAAACGGCTTCCGGTGATCAAGCTTCATCTGGTCTTTTTCCTTAAAGCCTTTATCACAGAACAATTCTTTTTTAGAAAGCGCCTCCGCAGATAAAAGCAAGTCGATCGAGGGGCACCCCACCGTAAATACCCGGTCGGGATGTTCGCCCATACGTAAAATTACTTCTTTTGCTTTTTCGGTTGCGGGAAAATGAATATGAGCAAACTTGGTGACAGCGTGACGCACAACCTCATCAATCGAACCGGTAATCTCTCCCCCCTGAATATGCGCCACAGGAATATTGACATACGATGCGGCAATAACGGCGGGGAGCACATCGTAACGGTCGCCGACGACGACTAAATAATCCGGTTTAATATTATTGAGACAAGTCGTCAACTCCACAATCGCCAATCCGGCCGATTTCCCCATGGCCACCGGATTCTCCCCCTCGACCACCGTATAGATCTCTTCATAAATAGGGAACCCATCGGCTTCAATATCTCTTTTGGTCAGGCCGTACCGGAACAAAAGATGCGATCCGGCCACAACGGTGTACAATTTTAAATCGGGGTGTTCCTGAATCGCCCGCATGACCGATTTAAGGCGCGTATATTCGGAACGGTTACTGCTGAATACACATATTTTTTTCATTGTTCTCCTTTTAACATTTTGAAAGTTTTATTCAATATCTTCCGGCGCAAGCTGAACGTCGGCCGGTAAATCCCGCCGAGCGGTTTTTCCCACGACATGTTCCCATTCGGTTGCTAAAATTTTTCCTGTCCCGGGACGTTTCACCCATATATTTTGTTCGGATAATTCTTCTCCTTTTCTCACCGGCCGGATTGTTACCACACTGGCATAGGCAAAATCAATAACCGGTTTCTCTTCTTTCAGGATATCTTTTCTGCCGCCCCGGGCTTTAAATACCGCATCTGCTCCCTGCACCAAATCTCTCAATTCATGAGGCTCTAAAGAAATAGGATTATCGGGACCGGGCCATTTCCTGCTTATCGTAAAATGTTTCTCTAATGCACTTGCCCCTAAAGCCGCCGCAGCGATACAGGTATAAATCCCCAGAGAATGATCACTTAAACCCACCGGAACATTAAAATGCTCTTTTAATTCTCCCAGAGCTCCCAGCCGTACATTCTCATAAGGAGTGGGATACATCGAAGTACAATGCATCAACATGTATTGACACTGATATTTCTCAAAAATCGCCGCGGAACGTTTTATAGAACTCATATCGTTCATGCCGGTAGAAAGAATCACCGGCTTCTTTTTCTTGGCAATATATTCAAGTAACGGCAAATTATTACACTCTCCCGAACCGATCTTGTACCCGGACACATCCATCTTTTCCAACCGGTCCACAGCCTCCCGGGAAAAAGGCGTACACAAATAAAGAATACCTTTCTTATCACAATATTCTTTTAAAGCGATTTCTTCTTTCTCAGTCAACTGACAGCGTTCGATAATATTCCATAACGGCTCATCCGCGTTTTCCGGCGTAATATCTGTTTTGATCATCTCTTTATCCACAATGTGCGACTGAAATTTTACGCAGTCGGCTTTTGCGTCCACCGCAGCATCAACAATCTGTAACGCCTTATTGATATCTCCCTCGTGATTGATCCCCACCTCCGCCATAATAAACGGGGGGTGGTCGGACCCGATAAGACGCCCACCGATTTGGAATTCTTTCTCTTTCATCAGCACCCTTTCCTGCCGGTCACGCAAATCTTTTGGTAACAATCTATCGTCTGTGCCCTGATTCCTTCGCTATCTAATTGATAATGTCTAAGAATGTCTTTGGTCGCACCGGACTGGCCGTATTCGGTTATTCCTATTTTTTTATGATAGATACCCGGGAAATGCTCACTTACCAACGATGCGATCTCATCGCCCACCCCGCCCTGTACCATATGATTCTCAACCGTAACCAGAAGACGCACCTGACGGCAAATATTTTTCATATAGGAAAGAGAGATATTATTTAACCAGGGAAGATGAACAACCCCCACCGAAACACCTTCTTCTTCCATCTTTTGCGCCGCTTCAAGCACCTCTAACGTTAAGACCGGACAGGAAACAGTAACCAGGATATCTTTGCCTTGCCGCAGTGTTACCCCTTCACCCAATTTCAACAAGTAATCATCCGGCAGGGTTACTTCTTTTTCCGCCTGAATATTACGCAGGCGTAGATATCCCGGGCCGGTGTGATTGCGAACCAAATATTCAAAAGCTAAAGCGGCCTGATGAGCATTGAGCGGTTCAATCATCAACATATTAGGGATATTTTTCAATAAAGCGACATCCCGTATCCCAAGATGCGATTTACCCGGTTTAGCCGGAAGCAATCCGGCAAAATGGCCGATATAAATAATGTGACTTTTTTCACTGCTGTTATTAAAAATTTGTTCATTTGCCCGTGAAGTCAAGAACGCGGTATAACTGTTTACGACCGGAATTTTCCCTTCTCTGGCTAAACCTCCGGCGGTTGAAACCATATCCTGCTCGGCAATACCAATTTGAAAGAAACGACCGGGATAGGCACGGTGAAATTCATCCAAGAGGCAATCACGTTCTAAATCAGCATCTAAAACAACCATATCCTCTATCTGGCCACCTAATTCTAAAAGTTTCTCGGCAAACCCTGTCGTCACCCGGGCAGCTAAAGAAGCATTCTTGTTTTCCGTATGAAACAGAGAAGGCGTATCAATAACAGGAATTCTTTCGATATTCAATTCGGCCGTATAACGGTCAATTCGTGTATAAATTTCTTTTAAAGCCTCCCTAAGTTCTTTTTCATTAGGACAACGGCCGTGCCAATGATAAGGATGTTTCTCGCTCCAGGTATCAAGTTTTCCTTCCATAAACGAAACACCTTTACCTTTGGTCGTATGTAAAATGACCGCAACCGGTTTATCTCTTTTTCTTATTTCTTCAAACGCAAAACATAACTGTTTAAAATCATGCCCATCGATGACAATACTATCCCAGCCAAAACAACGCAACTTTTCTTCAATCTTGCCCATATCCATAATCTCCGATACCGGGCTGTCGGTCTGAAACTGATTGCGGTCGATAATCGGCACCAACTCTTTCAAGCCGTAGGCGGCCGCGTTTTGTAAAGCTTCCCAGTTTTGCCCTTCCGCCAATTCACCGTCACCCAGAACGACATATACAGAAGAAGGTATATTATCGATCCTATTGGCAAAAACCATCCCCTTGCCTTTAGAGAGCCCCATCCCTAACGAACCGGTGTTAGCATCAATGCCGGTATTGGTAATATCCGGATGCCCCTGGAGCCCTTTGAATGACCGGAAATCAGCCAAACGTTCGATTGGGAAATAACCTTGAGCGGCAAGTAACGCGTATTGAGCCACAACCGCGTGCCCTTTAGAGAGGATCAAGCGGTCACGGTCTTTTTTCAATGGATTGCGAGGATCATGGTTCATCCAGTGATAATATAATGCCGTGAGAAAATCAAGGATGGAAAATGACGCTCCGATATGCCCGGAAGAAGCATGAACAATCATTGTCAATACATTCACCCGGCACATGTCGGCTAAAAGTGCAAGCACCGTATCCTTCTTCCCCCCATTATTCTTAAGAAGATCCGAAGCGCGTTTGAATGCATCCTGTGGTATCATATAAGGAATATCCATATGTTTTCCCTCTTTTTTCAGTAATTAATATACAATGTTTTCCATTCCGAATAGGCATCTAAAGAAGCCTTGCCGGCTTCACGGAATCCAGTTCCTGAATCTTTGATCCCGCCGAAGGGAAGCTGAATTTCGGCGCCGGAAGTCGGCCCGTTAATATATGCCACACCGCTTTCAGTACGGGATAAAAATTCACAGCCCAACGATATATCTTGAGTAAAGATGGAATTGCTTAATCCATAATGAGAATCATTGGCCATCTTTAACGCTTCGTTCAGAGTAGAAAACGTAAACAATACCGTTACCGGCCCAAATACCTCTTCCTGAGCGATCCCTGAATGTAACGAAACGTTTTCAATGATCGTCGGCTGATAATAATATCCGTCTTTACATGTTCCTTTTATTTCCGGCGCACCACCAGTAAGAATGCATCCCCCCTCTTCTTGCGCGTCTAATACGAATTGATGGATACGCTTCAATTGCTTCTCATTAATAACCGGGCCAATTTGAGAACGGGAATCGAATCCCTCGCCTAACTGTATTTTCTTGGTCTTAGCGATAAACAACTTCTTAAATTTATCCGCAATTTTTTTGTGCAAAAGGATCCGGCCGCTGTTAGCGCATTTCTGCCCCGCATTACTGAACGCCCCCAACACCGCGGCATCGACCGCCTTCTCTATGATCGCATCATCCATCACCACAAGATTATTTTTCCCGCCGCATTCAAGGCACGTTTTCTTTAGATTCTTTCCGCATACCGAAGCGATTTCTCTTCCCGTCTCGGTTGATCCGGTAAACGAGATCATATCGATACCGGGATGCACAACCAGAACCCTTCCGGTAACCTCCCCTGTCCCATGAATAAAATTTAACACTCCTGCCGGCAACCCGGCCATTTGAGCAATCTTTACACATTCAGCGGCAACGACAGGTGTATCTTCAGCCGGTTTCAACACCACCGTGTTCCCGCAGATAAGTGCGGGAAACACTTTCCAGGAAAATGCTGCCAATGGATTATTCCAGGAAGTAATTAATCCCACCACACCCACCGGCACACGTACCGAAAACGCCATCTTCCTGGAGCTGCCGGAAGGAACTGTCTGACCACTCAAGCGATGGCCTTCGGCCGCGTAATACCGCGCCATCGCTACTGCCCCATCAACCTCACCCAATGCGGCTTTATAAGATTTACCGTTTTCTTTCACAATCAACCGGGCAAGTTCTTCTTTTTTTTCTTTCAATAACTCGGCTATCCGAAAAAGAATATTGCCACGCTCGGAAGCCGACATCATGCCCCACTGATCAAACGATTTCTGCGCCGCATTGACGGCACTATTCACATCTTTCTTATTAGATACCGGATATATACCCAGCGTTTCTTCTCTGTTTGCCGGATTTAATTTCTTAAAATACTTACCGGAATTGGCGGCGACCCATTTCCCATTAATATAATTTTTCTGCTTAATCATACTCTGTTTTCCCTCCCCTTACACATTTATCTTTCTCAAGTTTTTCTGTCAAATATTCAATAAGATCAATACTGTCATCCTGTTTTACTTTATCAAAATTCTTTTCGTCAAAAGATAATTTACCGCAACAGGAAGGCACACCAAAATAATCGTAGTTCTGCCGTAAATGGGAAAAATTCCCATATTGTTCTTTACCACTGTTATCATCACAATTATAGACCGGGATTCTTGCCTTAAGAGCACCCCAGACAGCATTTGATCTACCAGTAATAATTCCCTTACGAATATTGGAATAAAACAACTCTACCGGGAAATTATGATAAGGCGTCGTATCGGAAAAATTCACACAGCGTCGTTTCATGAAAATATATTCAAGGACAAGCACTATTTCTTTGCATAAGAATACTTTATCCAAATACGTATTGGAAATAATGCGATAAAACATTCTTAAAAGAAAAGAAGACAACATATTCAAAATCTTTTCTAACTTGATATGCACAAAAGCGGCTCCTCCGTCTCGTAAAGAGTGAAGCTTATAAGCTACTCTGCTTTCTCGAGGGATCTGAGCAAGCAATTGATTGATATTTCGCATAAACATTATTTTCTGAGAAATATCGGCAGAATCCATAGGATCCCTCTTAAATCCCAAATGGGTGGGAAATATAATCAGATAATCTAAATAGAAATTTTCCGAAAAGACAGAACAATTGGTATAGACAAATTGTATGGGTTTCACCTTTACCTCAGACAGCAAAGCCTCTTTCCCTCTGTTTTTTAAACATATCTGTAATAATCGTATGTCTTCAGCAAAGATCAGTTGTATCGGCAATTGCTGACGTAATACCTCAAGATGTTCGGGGATTAACGAGAATCGGGCATATCCCACTACCTGTTCGAAAGAAACCATTAACCGGACTTTCTTAAAACATTCGGGAGAATAGTGATAGATTGCAGCAAAAAGAATACAGCATTCACAAGGACTAACAACAAGTTCAGCTCCATGTGAGATAAGTTCATTAAGATACGATTGATCGGTACCCTTCTGTTTACGCTGAGATTTTGTTTTTACCGGATCAACAAAGATACCCACTTTATAATTTTTCACCAACGCTTTAACCAAATTAAGGTAATATCCGTGTTTGCGATTAAATCCATAAAGAAATACGATATCATATTTATTCATGAATACATTCCCCCCGGAGATGCTTTTGCCATTTCTGGTAATCGAAAATGCCGCTGTCGTTACACTGTTTACAAATCTCCTGGTAGGGACGGGTATACACCAAGGAATCGAAATCGTACTTGATAACATGGCACTTAATTTTCAGCGAAGGATCTATTTCATGTTGAGACAGCATATATCGTAACACCGCAACACGATGCCTTCCCGAAATAACGTTATATCGGCCGGTCACCGTAGAATAGCCAAGTATGATAGCAGAAAGTGAAGAATGTTTATTATCGAACCCTTCCTGTTTAATCTTCCTATAAAGAGCAAGGATTTTACTATCACATATATGCTGGTGTGATGAACGGACATGCACAAATCCATCCTCTCTTCTCTCTAAATACGGCGATATGGAATCGATATCCCATTTTGCTTTATATTCTTTACGTTCACTTAAGAAAACTTTCCTGGCAGAATCGTCAAAGGACATGTGAGGGTCAACCCACCCAATACATTTATTATTCTGGGCCAACCTAAACCAACAAGTGTCTTCATTGGGTATATTTTGCTGCAGACGCTGAAAGAGATACTGCTCGAGACAGCGGTCATAATAACCGGTTATGATATCCTTGAGCTTTATTTCTGTTGTTGGCCTAATCCATTTCAAGCTTTTCACCAGACTACGACGCGCCCATATTTTTTCATTCCAGGTTAAATCTTTGCGATAAACAAAAAACACGCTGTTCTCTTTATCAAATATTACATTAGGCTCTTTCTCGAGAAAATTTTTCAGCATCCGGCGGTGAAAAGTCCATCGCCATAAATATTGCACATACAAATTCTTCTTCACGGCAGAAAAAGTTTTTTTTATTAAATCCATTTCTTCTATTTAATAAGAATCAACTGGTTATTAGAAATCCCTTTATCTCATACGCATGGGAAAATTGCCGTTTTTCAAAAAAGCGGATTGCCGGACGATTATGTTGAGAGACTCCCACTCCGATACGGTCAATATTGTACTTGCCGGCGAACCCTTTAGCTTCATTGAGCAAAACATCCGCCACTCCTCTTCCTCGATATTGCTGATCTATCCCTATTTGATAAATATACCCAAATGTATCACTAGGATCCCCCCAAGGATTTTTTTCAATTGCGAGGAAACCGACCATTTCGCCATTCGCTTCGGCGATAAAGTAACCTTCTGGGTTAAAGGATGGCCGCAAGATAACATTATTCATAAATTGCCTGTCGATACGAGTCCCCAGATAACCGAGCACCTTATTGTAAAACCGCACATACCTCATTTCGTCATAATTTAAAACAAAATTACGGATGGAAACACTCTTTGTATCTCCTACTGATTTACAATGTATATTATCTACATAAGCCAATAGTTTTTGCTGGCTATAATTCACATCCTTCGTCTGTAACTTTTCGAGTAATCTCAATGCCGTTTCGTTGTAATCCTCTACCAGGATAAGAAGGTCGCTACCGAAAGACCGGAAATGATCCTGTAAATCATTTATATCCTCTGAGGTTAAATCCTCTAAAATAAAAATATTGTAAATAACGACAACTTCCCATTTCGCCCACGCTCTTTTTTTTGTGTACGTAAAGAAAACTTTTGACATCCGGAACGACGGAAAGAAACAGTTCATCTCTGATGTCTCTTTTAAATGAGCGATTGCGTAGTGAGACGGAAAATGCCGCTTACTCAGATGTCGTTGATGAAACATAACAATCGTTTCAAAATATTTTTCTCTTCTATCGTGTGCGCCTGACTTCATATTCATTTTTTAAACGGTCCATATTATCCCATACCTTACCGAATGCCTCGTCAATCTCATCCGTATCCCGAAAAGTCAAAGGCGGATGGATGACTTCCGTCGAAAGGCTCCATTCCAATGCACCCTGAATATGAGGAAATTGATGAGGCGAATAATCAGGATTTCCTTTATACCAGGGACACTTAAACGGACACCCCTTATCGCCAAAGCCTGTCTTTTGCTGATAGAGCGGGAATGTATGTACGGGAAAATATCCGGGATAGAAATCCATCCCTTCGGCGTTCAGTGCTTCGACAATACGCGGCGCACCGACCGAAATTTTCTTCGGATCAAGACGCAGGGCATAGCGGTAGAAACTATGTTCGCAACCCTTGCGAATGGCCGGTAACATTAATCCGTCGTATTTTTTAAGTTTCTCGTTAAGATAATCCACTAATTCCCGGCGCTGGCTAAGAAGGCTTTTAAGTTTTTTGAGCTGTTCACGGCCGATTGCCGCCTCAATCTCATTCATCCGGTAGTTAAACCCAAGCATGTTACATAACGTATCGGTTTCCATTCCTGTCGCGATAACCGCTTCGGCATGATTACGGATAAGACGCAGCTTCTGTGCATACGTATCGTTATCGGTGGTTATAATCCCTCCTTCACCGGTCTGGATAATTTTATTCGCGTTTAAGCTATGAATTCCCATCTCCCCAATCGTTCCGGTCAGTTTTTGATGATAATGCACAAGCGGCGATTGCGCGGCGTCTTCGACAACGACCAGAGAATGTTTACGGGCTAACTCCATAATCGGCTCCATATCCGCCGGATGTCCGTAAATATGAACAGGAATGATTGCTTTTGTACGCGACGTGATCTTTTTTTCTATATCGGAAGGGGAAATACAGAACGTATCCGGTTCGATATCACAGAAAATCGGTACGGCATTATAGATGAGAATTGCCGTTGCTGTTGCCGTCATCGTCCAGGGTGTCGTAATAACCTCATCGCCCGGGCCGATACCTGAGGCACCGATTGCCGCCATAAGGCCTGAGGTAGCGGAATTTACGGCAATAGCGTGTTTAACTTTGAAATGTTGCGCCCATTCTTTTTCAAACGCCTGAACCTCAGGCCCGCCTAAGAAAAATTCATTATTTGAACCTTCGAATTCCGATAACCTTCCCCGGTCCATAACCCGCAAAACCGCTTCTTTTTCTTCATCACCGGTTGTTACATGCGGCGGATAAGGCTTGGTTCGTACCGGACTACCACCCAAGAGAGCGAGCATATTCACCTCCTAATACTGAACGTAAAAAATTCATACAATGTAAAACTGCGTTTTCCGGAACTTGCCACTTCTTTTGTGTCTGTCTGTATTCCTCTTGAACCTTTTCATCCAACAATATCTCCTGTAATACTTTCTCTGCCACCGGTTCGGTATGGATAAAAGGGATCGCGCCGGTATAGGTAGCGACAAGTTGAGAAGGAACTTGAGAATTCAACTGTAACGATATTACGATCTTTTCCATAAGTAACGCTTCCAACAACATTACCGATGCCATTCCCGCGACGACATCGGAAATTCCGATCATCTCCCAGGAAGCATATTCATTATCGACAATATGTTTCTTAAGATGAGGCCATTGGGAATCAACCCATAAGAAATCATCCTTTTTATTCTGGGGATGAAGTTTAACGATCAAATCCACACTTAAGTTGCTGTTTCCGGCTATTGCATTTAACGTATTCCCAAGAAACTGTAAGACCAACTGTTCATCATATCCCAAACAATCCTGGAAATCTTTCTTTAACGCTTCGGCGGCAAACGTAATGACTTTTCTTTGGGAAGAAATCCCCAATTGGTCTTTTACAGTATCAAACCGTATCTTTTGCGTAACGTATTTCTCCCGTATAACATCAAACGCCGGTTGGCCGGCAACAACGATCTTTTCGCAAGAGATTCCCTCTTCTACCATCCGGGACCGGGCAAAGTCATCCATAGCAAAGATATAATCAGGTAAAAACGCAAGATGTTCTCCCTCTTTTGTACCGCTAAAACGTAAAGCATAGTTTTGCCATTGATCCAGCATCCCGATAGAAGGAATATTCTGTTCTTTCGCCCACTGCCATAAATATTTTTCCGTCATGTCCACCTGCGGCAAACTGGTCGCCGAGGTAAGAATAAGATCGGGAAGTTCCTCCCAACGGCTTTTGATCACCGCCGTAACATTCTCTGGCGTAAACTCAAGGAACTCAACATGTGCTAACTGATAACGATCGAATACGGCTTTGGCGTAATCTTTACTCAAAATCAGCAATTTCCATCCTTCCTCGATCATCGCTGTACACAAAGGAGCAAGCGCCGCCGCGCCGCCGGCTTCACGGGAAAAAACAAGAATTCTTTTTGGCTTTTTTGAATTAGACAATGATACCATTTTTGTCCTCTGCCGATTCCTTTACCGCACATTTTATCCCGCCGTTTGCGGCAGATTCTTTTAACCATTCGATAACCCGCAGATCTTTAAGCCCTTCCTGAGCAAAAAAGGTTGACCGTCGATCCTCTAATACATCATCCCGAAGGGTTCCCAGACAATATTTTACGGCCCATTTAAGTTCCGTAACTCTCTCCTCGCAAAAAACCAACTCTTTAAATCCGGGATAATGACTGTACTCTTTCAATTTATAGATACGAATCATATCTCCGCTGTCTTCGATTTTAATCCTCCCTTCGGTACCGATAATATCGATCTCAAAAATACTATAGGTATAGGCATCCCGGTCACAGCCGACGATATTTGCCGTTATCCCATTACCGAATCCTAAAACCCCGCGTAATGATTTATCCTGTCCGTAACTCCCCTGTTCAAACGGCGGGTACGCCATCACCCATTCCACCTCACCGCATAATAATCGCAAGGTATCGACCACCGTACAGCCAATATGCGTGATACCTTTTACGTAATATCCGTTCACATGAATAATATTACCGATTGCGTTCTCCTCAATAAGGCTTTTTATCTTTAGATGACAAGGTTCCCAGCGGCGTTGGTTATTCAGCCATAAGCCCACTTTTTTCTCTTTCGCCTTATCGATAATCTGCTGGGCCGAATCAAAAGAAACAGTAAACGGCTTCTCCGCCCAGATATATTTTGTACAATTCCGCTTTAAGATAGCATCCATAACTTCGGCATGAGTCATATCCGGAGTACATACGCTTACAATATCATAGGAACCATTCAATAATTCTTCCAACGTTGCGCAGGGTTTCTCCACTTTCCAATATTGACAAAAACTTTTGAGACGTTCTTTCTTGGTATCAAACGCCGCAACAATCTGAATATCAGGGAATTCACGATACGCGCCGGCATGAGTAAATACTCCGTCACTCTGTTTTACTTCATCATATCCACCGGCAATGTCGCCGCATCCAATGATCGCTGTTTTTATCATTTTATATATGCTCCTGATTTCTGTTCACAATTTCTGTTTATTTTTCTCAATTCCGGATGCTGATCCAAAAACGCGATAAGCTGTCTTGTAGAAAACTGCGGCATATTTTTATACAACCCTTCATATATCTTGCGGGTAAGCTCCAGGTCCTCGCGATAATCCACGGTCAGCCTGATTTCAGGGCGGTTATAAAAACTCCCCGGCAGAGCCTCAAGATTAAAAATAGAAAATCTTTCGGGATGATTCCAGATAAATCGCGGCGTATCGTCCCGTTCGCGGGGATCTTTGGCTTCTTTCGCTGCCTCCTCTAACGCGTCAAACCTGATAACATGAGCGTCAACACCTTCGGAAAACGTCAGCCTCATATCATTCGCGACATAAGAATAACCACCCCAGGCTAAAATATACGTCAGCATATCGATTAACTGCGCGTCATAAAAAGGACAATCCGCGCCGCACTGTACAATAATATCGGCCCGGTATTCTTTAGCGGCATCATACACCCTGCCCAACACATCCCTCTCACTGCCCCGAAAACATGCTATGGCGTTACGACGGCAAAGCTCAGCAATCGCGTTATCTTGCGTGCTGACCGATGTGGCAACAATTACATCATCCACCGATTTTGCCGGCCGGATACGTTCGATAACCCGCTCAAGCAGAGTCTTACCGGCTATATCGGCCAATGTTTTTTGCGGCAAACGGCTCGATCCCATCCGCGCTTCAATTATGGCAATAATTTTCATCTGCTCTTTATCTTTTGCCAGCCTCTCTCTCAGACTCATATTCATCAATTAAGGAAAATTCACCTCTCAATAACGACATGTACACAAGATGATGGTACCCCCCCTGAGACCAGATTCTTTCCTTTAATGTCCCCTCTTTCTTCCAGCCCAATTTCTCTACGCAACGAATAAAAGCAGGATTGATCGAACCCGCATATACCTTATTAAGATTCATGTTCATAAACGCGTGTTTTGTTATGTGGTATATTGCTTCCGCGGCATACTCTTTTCCCCAATATTCTTTCCTGCCGATAAGAACACTAATCTCGGCACACCGATTTACCTCTTCAATATTCACTAAAGCGACATTGCCTATATGCATCTCATCTTTTCTGACTATGACAGCTAGAATAACACCTTCCTGTGGATGATCACAATAATATTTAATGTACTGTGTCATCTGAGAGCAATTTGTGGGTTTTCTCCGGCGCTGGGAGTAACGGTTTACTTCAGGATCGTTTAACCAGGATAAATACTCATAAGTAAACTCTTTATCGGACAACGGACGCAGGTAAATACGTTTTCCGGATAAAAACACAATTTTCTTTTTCATTTTCCCTCCCTTTCAACTTTACGGTATATAATTCAACGGACGATATTCCACCTCATTAGGCGTAAATGTCTCATTCTCCCTTTTAGGATCCAAACAAAGATACGCTGGTGTAGATGTCCCTGTCTTTCTTTTAGCTGTAAGAACTGTCCGATGCTTTCTCATTTTCTTAGAATACATATCATCGTGTACACGTACGTCACTAAATCCGACCATCTCCAACCATGACTGCAGTGCTGACCGTGAAGGAATATGATTGCCTAATGTTTTCCTTTCCCATCGATTCGGCCAGTATATTTTCACGATATTATCCTGGGAAGGAATAACATAGCTTCCCAGGACAAGCATTCCCTCATCATCTAAAAAATCAAATAGGATCTTACATAAACGTAACTGTTGTGCAACATGATATATAACTCCGGTACAATATATAAGATCAAACCTGCCAATTCTTTGAGTTTGTTCGGGTGTAAGAAAGCTTATATTGGTGTATATGACGCGGTAAGGCACTCTCAATTCCGGCAGCCACAAATCCAAGGTAGCTTTCTGTTCAGGCAACTCAATAAAAACAATTTCTTTTATATTGATACGTCGATTAAGATCACGCGCGGCGCATCCCCAGAGCGGCCCGACTTCTAAAACACGCACAGATCGTCCGAAGGACAACAATCCTTTTTGTTCTAAAGCGCGCGGGATTAAAGGAGTTGTTTTTAAATCGAAAAACCGCAATGGATCTGTTTTGCGATAATACGGCTCAGTGAGATGCCAGAAGATTTTTTTCCATAAGATCCGAATCTTTTTCAATAATGAAGCATCAAACATGTTCTTAACCCGCATTTTCCTTCCCTGAAGGAATAATTGTTTTTACAATTGAATTATATTCGCATCCCCGAGAGAGGAGACTTAACGGAATCCTTGCTAATATTCTTCCCCTCCCACTCGCATCATTTCCATATAATCTGACATAATCAGCAATGATCTGTTTCAACTCATCTGTCATTTTAAAAACTATTGTGGTCGTACCGAGGAATTGTTTTATACCCTTACGGAATCCGTTTTTCTCCCAGGACAGAATATCAAAAGAGAATTCCTCACAGACCTCATCTTCTTTAGAGGTATCAAATATATTCCCGCGTCGCGAAACACAATATCGGCCCAAATCATCTAAAATACGCCTGTCGGCTTGATGAGGGCACCTTCGCACCGTCACCCTGAGGGCTAAATCTACGAATGAGGGTAAATTATCTAGACAAATCGCATGATATTTCAATAAGAGGTTATCCCCCTGTTCTCCCGCAAGAAGCTTCTGAAAATGCACATCGTCATCGTAGCAACTCAGCAGTTGACCCTCATCCTCCCATGCTTCCGTTTTTGCCTCCCGGCAAAAACATTGATAAATCTCTCCTGCTCTCCCTTTATCAATTCGTATCGTCTCGTAAATATCCGTCAACCAATCAAAAAGTGGGATGCCGATCTCTTTTAGATAACGTACTAATTCTTTTATCGCCTGAAAATTGTAAAACGAAGACAACACAAAATGGAATCCCCTTAAATAGAGATAATCTTCCCAAGATATCGTATCGGTTGAAACACATACCGTTTCCGATTCTACTATCTTACTCCCCTGATATACGCCAAAATTGCGAGGGATTACCCGGTATCTTTTTAACATCTGAAACCGATCATAATAGGCGTCCTCTTTTAATGGCGTATTCTCTAAAAGCATCAAGGTATAGGGATTTACAAAATCCATCCCGGCCTCTATAGCTTTTTTTATACCGGCAAGATGAGTTTCTTTCGACTCTCGGGGCATGGGGATGATAAGTTCACAATTGGAAAACATGGTCTCCTCTTCGCGTAGTTCGTCCATGATGCTTTTATAACGCTCAAAAGGCAAATTTTCCCTTTTTATTTCTTTCAAAGTAGCCTCGTTAAAACTCTGCACAGAGGCAGAGAAATAAATCGATTTGCCAAGTTTTCCGATACAACGAGCAACCCTCTCTTTATTGCTTTTTGCCGTTGCCGCGTTTACCATAAGCGGCCAGCCGTTTGTTTCTTTTGTTTCGCGTAATTTCTGTGCGATCCGACAATCGCGCTCAAAGATACCGAAGTTACTGTCGGTAACATGTAATGACCGGGATTTTACCCGAGGGGCGATATAATCTACTTCCGCCAAAACTCGGGAAAGATCAAACTCATATATCTTATTATAATATTGATCACTACAAACACAGTACGCACAGGAAAAAGGACAGCCGCGGTTAGTCTGCAAGATCGGGACAAATCCATCAAAAAGAAACTCATCTAATAAACCAGTTAAATAAGGAGAGGGGATACTGTCAAGAGAATCGACCCGTTTAGGTTCCCCGGGACCGACAAATCTCTCTTCACTCATAAAACAACATCCTTCAAGAGGCCCCTGTTTGATCTTATCTACATCCAATCCCGCCGCAAGTAATCTTTGTACAAGCTCTAAAAAGGCGATCTCACCTTCCCGATAGACATAAAAATCTACCTGTCCATGGTGACGAAGAAACTCTTCTTGCCTGTTTTTGCTTTTAGGAAAATGTGGCCCGCCCATAACAGTAACCAGATCCGGTTTCTGTTTTTTGGCCAGAGAGAGATAGAAATAATTGAGCCGAGAATTCCATATATAATTACTTGCCCCCAGGATATCCGGCATCTTCTTCTTTAAAGCCTGCTCGAATTTATCCGGGTGATTAAAAATACGTATAACGCATTCCTCAGGAAGGTATTGCTTTAGATATGCGGCAAGATATCCCAGATTAAGCGGGATAGCTTCCTGAGAAGGCCTGCCGTCGCGAATATGGGTTAGATTAAGTAAGTATATGGCCGCCATATTTATTTTCCTTAAGAGCCATCACATCAATATAAGGCACCCGGGGATATAATACGCTTTCTTTACGGGCAACATGCAATTCAATACCGGCCGGTTTTAAGACAAAATCATTGAACGCATGAACGGTTACATCAAATGGATGTTTATTTTTCGTAGGGTACATCCCTCCGTACAGTTGTTTTCTTCTTTTTTCTTTAGGAGCGTGTTTGATTTCGTTTACGGCCCACTGAGCCTCTTCGTAATCTTCATAAAACGCCACACCATGATTCATCTCGCAACCCAACAGGATGATTCTCTTATATCTCATTTCGAATGCTACATAAAGCATCTCGTTGAGAGTGCCACGGTACATATAACGCCCTTTAAAGTCGTCGGCACGAAAACAACGCGTTGCCGGACAATTTACGAATTTCGGGTATTTGTAACGACAGACAGTCGAATCTGGCGAAAACCACTCCGGAATAAGGCAGGGTCGCATCCCTCTCTTCCAGGCCCGATCAGAAACCATTTGGACCGTATTCCGATAGTCCCACCTTCTCTTTTTAAACAATTCGGTCTGTCTCCTTCCTACGGAAGGATCACGGTTATATTCAAAATGGAAATAGGTCGGGACAAACTGATGGTACAAAAAATAGTTAAACGCCAGGCTGTCAAAACTACGTACAACGTCCCATTCTGCTTCTGTGACTTTTTTAATCAAACTGCCGCAGCCAAGAATAAAAAGCGTATCACTTTTCTTTTTGATTCTTTCTTCTTCAATATTTATCACCTTGACCATTTTGCGGCAATTCTTACAATAAAGGAAAGGCCATTTATACAGATTGACATACGTAATCGGGATAAATACTCGATATATCCAGACAAACAATTTTTTTATTTTAATACCGACGGCTTTTATTAATTTCATTCTCCACCTGTACTCTTTAATATTTCTTCCGCAAGCCAGAAATCAAATTCTTCATCGATTTCAATATTGTATTTCCTATCAAGCAAAACCTGCTCTATCCTCTTTCCATACCGGTCGCCTTTTCGTATTACATCAGCTTTTATAACATATACGTTGCCGTCATCGTAAAAAAAACCTTGCATGTCCTGCCGCCGCTTGTTATTACTGGCATACGGAGCATATTTACACATAAAACCCGTAGCCAACGAATCGGCTCCTGTCTCGATAAACTTTTTTATACATTCATCTATGAGGCCGGCATAGCGCATAGGAGATGTCGCCTGCAGTAATACGACGATATCGGCGCTGATATGTTCAAGCACATGCTGTAATACAGCCAATGTCGATGTTTCATCCTGTGCCAGCTCATAAGGCCGTGCAAGGACCTTAGCTGAATACTTTTCAGCCACTGCGGCAATCTCTGAATCTTCGGTCGAAATAATATATTCATCCAGCAATTTTGAATTCCGGGCGGATTCAATAGTCCAGGCAATCAACGGTTTTCCCGCTAATTCCTTAATATTCTTACGCGGAATACCTTTACTGCCTCCCCTCACCGGGGTTACTCCTAAAATTTTCCCCTCTATACCATATCCCATGTTAAGACCTCATCTTCTTTAATATCACGTTTTGCTTTCTTACCGACAATCTCCTCTAAACACCGCGGCGCAATACCCGTTGCCGGACGTTTCACTATAATCATTTCTTTGGTAATCATCGTTTCTTTGCCGATATCTTTTTTAGCAACAAGGCTCCTTCTTGCCCACCGCCGCGCTTTTTCCTCACAGGCTAAAGGAACTTTCGCACTCGATCCCAATACCCGACCGACAGTATCAAATCCCTTCATCAGACGATTGAGATCGTCATAATCGGCGGAAATCGCATGATCATACCCCGGCCGCGTTTTATCGAACGTGAAATGTTTTTCAATAACTTTCGCCCCCAGCGCGACAGCCGCAATAAGTACACTGTTTGAAACAGAATCAAGCGTATGATCGGAATATCCCACCGGGTACTGCGGGAATGTTTCCATCAGGTGCTTCATCATATTCAGATTCACATCTTGCACCTGAGTGGGGTAATTTGTCACACAATGAAGAATCGCAATCTGTCCGTTTCCTTGTGATTCAAGGATACCGACCGCCTCCTTAATCTCTTCCATTGACGCAGCACCGGTAGAAATAATCACCGGCTTGTTTTTCGCCGCCACATGCCGCAAAAGAGGCAGATGGGTAATATCCATGGAACTTATTTTATAAAGAGGCACATCAAGTTTCTCAAGCATATCGGCTGAATCCTCATCGGAAGGAGTGGAAAAAAAGATAATCCCCTCATCATCGGCAATTTTCTTCAAATACCGGTATTCATCGAATTTTAAAAGCGGGGTCTGGCTAAACTCCTCATACTGCGTCTGACCGGGACATCCCTCGATATCCCAGAATTTAGGTGCCGTGCGAGTAACGATTTTTTCAGGAACAAATGTCTGGAATTTGACCGCGTCCGCCCCCTCCTTTGCCGCGATACGAATCATCTCCTCAGCTCGCGACACGTCTCCCTCAAAATTGCACCCGATCTCTAAAATAAAAAACGGCTTCCCCTTTCCTCCAATTACTTTCCTGCCGATTTCTATCTGTTTAAACGTATTCATCTCTTTTATACTTTCTTCAAAGCAATACCCTCTTGAGAAGGTAAATTTTGCCCTTCGGTAATAATCCTCAAACTCTCCTGTCCGTGATTAAACAGCACATCAAGCACCGACATCGCCGGAACAAAGTCACCATGAAGCTGGGAATGCTGAGGATATCGGTAATCGTGAAAGGTAACGTTAATTTTTTTTCCTTTCCACGTTTTCAAATCAAGATAATCCCTGCCGGCCGGGCCGGAAAGATACTCATCCGCTTTAACATCTGTACAGATATTTACTAACAATTCTTCTTTTTTCCCTGCTGCCTTTAACTCCGACGCCTTTTTTACGGGCGTATCAACTTTGATGCTCTCAAGAAGGTAACATAACGATGCTTCAATAAGATCCACCAGGTACGTCCATTCTGTCTGATACATCTTTTCAAAAAACCCGGCATAATCGGAAAAATAAGGCGCTTTTTTGTACGCATGATAAATACTCTGCCAGTGATCGTTTCTCCAATTGATGGCGTTATTAATATGTACATCTTTGATCAACTGACCAAAATTACCTTTCATAAGCACAGGAACGGTAAGCCAAATCCAACCTCCCGCCGTCTTGATTTTATTACGGTTAATAAGATAATTTTTTGAATACGCCACGTTATCCAGTAAGACAAACTGATCACACCGGGAAATCCGGTCGAACAACCCGGCCCACGGTAAATACATCGGCTGATGAATCCCTATCCGCATAACACCTCTTTCAAACTGTTTACGACATATTCGGCATCTTCATCGGTAATGAACGGATGAATCGGCAAAGTGATTTGCTGTTTTAACACCTTTTCGGCAACCGGGAAATCGCCTTCACGATGCCCGAATAAATCCCGGTATACCGGTTGTAAATGGCAAACCGGCCAATATACGCTTTCAAGCTCAATGTTATGTGTATTTCTAAACTCATTTTTAAACCGGCCGGCATCGATTGTACTATCCAGCTGGACAGGAAATTTATAATAACTGGGAACGGAACCGGTAGAAACCGGTAACACTCTAATTTCCTTGACGGCTTTTAACAATTCGCAATATTTATGTGCGATATGTTTACGCGTATCGAGCATAGATTCAAGATCCCGCAATTGATACAATCCCACTGCAGCCCGAATCTCATCCATAAACCAGTCATTCCCTATATGAATAATTTCAGACATCGCCCGGCCCCGGCCATGGCATCTCACGCTCTGGGCAAATTCATAAAGGTCATCGGAATCGGTCGTAATCATCCCGCCGGTACCCGTCGTCATTATTTTGGTAGGATAGAAAGAAAAACATCCCGCATATCCCCATTTTCCGGCTTTGGTATCTTTAAAACTGGCGCCAACCGCGTGAGCGCAATCTTCAATAAGAACAATTCCCTTTTGCGTACAGAGCTTTTTCAAATACTCGATATCATCTGAGATTATCCCGGCGATATGAGTAATAATGACTGCCTTTGTTTTAGGGGTTATCTTTTTTTCGACTTCGGTAACATCAAGATTATACGTACCTCCCTTGATATCAGACAATACCGGACGGCCGCCGGCAAACAGGACCGCGTTTCCGGTCGCGATAAACGTATTGGTAGAGATGATGACTTCTCTGTCTTTTACATCTAAAAACCGCAATACGATCTCTAAAGCCGTCGTACAGGAATTTACCGATAGAGCGTATTTTGTACCGGTATAAGCGGAAAATTCTTTCTCAAAATTTTCGGTCATCTCCCCGCCCATAAGCCTGCCTGAATCTAATATCTCGGCAAGTTTTCCCAGAATTTCGCTTTTATTTCGGAAAAACGGCCGTGCTACTTGAATCATACATTTTCTCCTGAACTTCTTTTATGTATTTTGTCAATGCCTCATCGAAAGGATACAGGCGCAAATCCCCTATTTTTTCTTTAAGTTTATCCACCGCAAGCCATCGATCGACAGGCTTACTGTTTCCTGAAGTATCTACGATTTCAACTTCCCGGCCATATACCCGTTGAAAAACATCCCGCACATTACAGGCTAAAGAACGAATACTTTGCGGCCGGCCGCTTCCTATATTCAAAATATTATTTTCTCTATTCTGCCGCCGCAGAAGCTCTAACATAATCCGGCATACATCATCGATAAAAATAAAATCGAGCTTCTGTTCTCCTCCACCCTGCAATATGAGAGGTTTACCTTCAAACGCAGATTTTATAAAATGGAAAATGACTTCCTCCGGGTTTATCCCGCTTCCGAAACCAAAAATGTTGGCGAAACGTAAAATCGTATAATTCATATCGCAGGAGATGATCTCCTGCTCCGAAAGTGCCTTCGACCAGCCATATATCTCCTGCGGCGCAAGCACCATATCTTCATGAAACGACAACCGGCCTTCTGTCTGACCGTACGCCCAATAGGTCGAGGCAAACAGAATTTCTTTAACCGAATGGCGCTTGGCATATTCAAGCAAAAGATGGGTCCCCCATACATTTGTCGCGATGACATCTCTTACTTTATCGGCACACTGCCCGGCTCCTTTGATCGCGGCAAGATGGATAATCGTATCTACTCCTTCCAAGGATTCCTCAAGCACCTTGCTATCAGTCATGTCCCCTTCGATAAACGTTACCCCAGGCCAATCCTGCCGGAGAAAATTTTCGGGACAAGAAGGATAGACCAGCGCGTTTATCTGAAAATCATTTTGAAGATACTTAAGTAGAGTACTGCCCAGATATCCGTTGGCGCCGGTAAGAAAAATTCTCTTCATGAAACTGATACCTTTTGTGCTTTCTTTTTTACCAATATATCCATAATACGCCCGGCAACTCTTTCTGTTCCCAGCCCGTCAACGAGCTTCTTCCCATGAATACTCAACTCAGACCGTGTGCTGTCTGAAAGAAGAACTTCACCTGTTTTTCCCGCGATATATTCACAGGAGACATCCGTTCCTATCCCCAGATTCACTGCCGCCTGGTTCTGGACGAACTGCCGGGCAACAAGATCATGATCTTTATGGTGACACAGGATAAGCGAAGGAACTCCGAAACAGGCAAGTTCATAGAGGGTATTGCCCGCGGCGGTAATAGCAAGATCACTCTTTGCCATCAATTGATACATCTTATTTTTTGAAACATTCCATTGAAACTGATAGTCACCTTTTAAAGACGGTATTATCTCTTGCAACTCTTTTTTGTGCGCTTGCAAGAAACCTCCTCCTACCACGACAATAACTTTTTGGTCAAGGTTTAACGTTTCCAGAGCCTGAATCGTTTTCATTGTCAATTTATACGGATCGGTACCCCCTTGTGTTACCAGTATCTGAGCACATTGAGGAGGAATTTTTTTTACCTGTTTCCACACCCCATGTAACTGAGCGTCAAGAAGTGCGTATTTCGGGCCGATCACGTATCTCTCTTTTTGCGAAAACTTATCATAAAACTTCTTATCCTGGCCAATGTGAAAATTAACGGCAAGATCAGCCGGGATTTCCGAATGTATCGTATCGTCAAATAAAACAACATAGGCAAATTTTCGATTTTGCCATTGCCTCATATATGAATCATCGATGACAATCGCTCCGTTATCGACACGATTTAGCCGCAACAGATCAACGATGAAAACATCTGGATTAAAATCGGCGATAGCGGTCTCGGTAAAAAGAATTTCATCATGCATACTATTTGTTCCCGAGACAAACTGAACGTTATATCCGGCACCACGAATACATTTGACCCCGGGATGATAATCCCTTGTTAAAAACAGAATCTCCACATCAACCTTTTCTTGAAGACTATCCAGCAAAGAAAGACACTCACCGACATGCCCCATGCCGATACGGTTGCCTGAATCAACGCGTACTAAAATCTTGCATTTCTTCTCTTTGTTCATTGCCATTTCTCTCTCATCGTCATAAATGCTTCCGCCACTTTAAGCCCGATTTCTGTGCCCCGTTTTTCTGAAAGCGCGATGATCGCTTTTTCCGAACGGGGATGGGGAAATGTCTTAAACTCATCCTCATAACACCGCATTGCTTCGATTTTCTGTTTCAGGTACGGTTCGATATCGACATAAAAATTCGGCAAAAACGCAAGTTCCCTAAACGGTGGTATTTGATCGGTGGACGAAAGCACCTCATAACTCATCACTTTCTTAAGCGCAGGATTGGCAAAGGTGCGACAGGCGATGATGCCTGCGTTAAACGCCGCTTTATGATCCTGGTTGGTATCACCGGCATGGTTTAAATAGACGACTTCAGGTACGACTTTTTTAAATACCTCTTCTAACGGCACCAGTATATCTATAGTACGGGCATCTAGTTGTTCATCTTTGAGGTTAAGAAATATTGCCTCTTGATATCCTAAAATATCTTTTGCACCGAGCGCGCCGTTTTTTTGACGTTGAATACGTTTTTCATCATAGGTATGGTTATAAGCGCGGTTAGCCAGCATACATACCGTTACCGCATCGTTTTGACGGACGTGCTTAACGATAGTACCGCCCATACCCAATACTTCATCATCCATGTGTGCCGAAATAACCAATACCCTCATGCCTTCACTCCCGGCCGGGCATCCATATGTTCGACATCCAGCTTTTGATCGGCATAAACGTTCATATGAATTTTTTTATCTTTCACCTGTACGACTTCCTCCCTGGTAATTCCGCCGTCACAACATATCTGACAGGGTTTAAGATAAAGCCTTTGTTTGTTCTTCATCAGACGGCGCAAGCGCACAAAAGCCTCACCCCTCCATATCTGCCGCAAAGAATTCTCATTTACGTCACCCAGGATGTTCCCTTCGAGATAATCGCTGTGACACTGGGAAACTCTACCATCCCACATAACACACATTCTCTGCCAGGGTGATTGGCAGATATAAGAAGGATCGTGTTTGAAATCTCTTTGCTGATCGGATCGTATTTGATCGGCGATAAACGAAATTTTATCGGCGATGGGTTTAAAAAAATCAAGATACTCACCGGGATTATCTTTTATTGCCGACCATATCGATTGGACACGAATGAGTGGCTTCGATAATCCCTGTCGGTTACGAGAATCACGAATATATTTTATGTTTTCTATCACCTTTTCAAACCTTGCCGGATAACGGATACGTTCGTAAATCTCTCCTAACCCGTCAAACGAAATACTGATCCAGTCAAGGCCGGCATTGATCAATTGATCAATCAACTCAAAATTCAACCGTTCACCGTTCGTCAAAAAAGCCACATCCTTAATCCCCTTTTCTTTGGCATAACGCACCATATCCACAATGCGCGGATTAAGAAGCGGC